>CAYRTE010000042.1:0-40970 GCA_964427205.1 uncultured Caulobacter sp. | reverse complement strand
CAGCTCCATCCCCATCGCCGCTGTTGGGCCGGATCCAGGCGCCTCCCCCCGCGACAGGGACAGGCTCAAGAATACGGGAGGTTTCAGCGCCGAGGATTGGCGCGATCAACTATTTTACAAGCGGTTGACTAGGCTGAAGTTTGTTCTGGAAACTACGGGGATTGAGCGCGGTCTATCCCCTCAAGTCCTCCCCCTAGCGGGGGAGGTGTCGGCCCCTTCGGGCCGGCGGAGGGGGAAGTGACGGCTGACCCATTGCGGTCTTCCCCCCACCGGCCTCCGGCCGCCTCCCCCTTCAGGGGGAGGACTTGGGAGCGCGACGCCGGACGTCGGCTTTCGGGAGGGAGGGCAAAGGGTGCATTCGACCCTATGCGGACGCAACGCCACCGCTCCGGGGGTGAACTAGGGACACTGCCCATACGCACTGCAACCAAACAGTACCGTCCACCACATAGCCGTAGTGAAAGCAGTCGGGATGTAAATCAGCACTGCTCCGACACGGGTCCACCGACCACTGGTCAATTGCCAAACGCCAACCGATCCGGCCAATACAGCGAAACCTAGAGCGGACCATGCTAACTGTGACGGCCAAGTGTCTGCAAGGCTGCCCACCGCGACAAACGCGGTCATAACAGCATAGGGACTGACCATTAGAGCCGCGCCGCGAAGGTTTCGTATCAAGGGCGATGTCATAAAGGGAGGCTAGTCGATCCGGCAGCGATTGGCACGTCCATCACCCACCCCGAACAACCCATTGGCCTGTCCGGTTTCAGCGCCAGCGGCCGGGGCTTTGCCCGCGCCCGCGCGGCGGCGCCCTGTCACGCCGAGATCGCGTGCAGCTCCGCCGCATGGGCCCGCAGCCAGGCCCGGTGCGGCGCCGGATCGCCCGCCAGTCTCTCGCACAGGGCCCAGAACCTCGGGCCGTGATTGGCTTCGATCAGGTGGGCGCATTCGTGGGCGGCGACATAGTCGGCCACGGCCGCCGGGGCGAGGATCAGGCGCCAGCTGTAGCGGATCGCCGCCGGGGTTCCGGGACGGGCCGGGCGGCAGGAGCCCCAGCGCGCCTTGGGGTCGGCCACCGCCACCGACGGCATCGGCCGGCCCAGGGCGGCGGCGTGGACGGCGGTGCGGTCGGTCAGCACGGTCAGGGCTTCGCGCTTTGCCAGTCGCAGCACCTTCAGGCCCCAGTTGGCGTCGTCGGGCGCGACGATGCGGTCGTGGTCGAGGCGAGCCCGGCCCGGACCAACCTCGAGCCGATAGGCCCTGTCGTACAGGCGCAGAACCCCGCCGGGCGCGACGCTGATCCGCCCCGGCAGGGCGGCCAGCTGGCCGGCGATCCAGGCGGATTTTTCATGGGCGAAGGCGACGGCCTCGTTCAGGCGTCGGGGGCTGGGTGCCAAAGCGACCACTTCCGAGCGGGCCCGGTCGACCCGAAGCGAGACGCGTCGCGCCCGGCCGTCGACCTTCAGCCGAACCGGGCAGCCGCCCACGTCCAGCCGGTCGCCGTCGGAGAAGCGCTGAGCAGCGGTGAACAGACCCATGGTCCCTACATCGCGTCTGGGTCGCGCCGACGCAAGGTCGGCGCGGGGGCGGCGGGCTAGATCTCTTCGCCGAAGTTGGGATCGCTCTTGCGGATGAACGACCGAACGCGGGGATAGATCTCCTCGCGGAACCGGCGGCCGTTGAAGACGCCATAGTGGCCGACGCCGGGCTGGACATAGTCGGTCTTCATGTCGTCGGGCAGGTTGGGGGTCAGGCCGTGGGCGGCCTGGGTCTGGCCGATGCCGGAGATGTCGTCGTTCTCGCCCTCGACCGTCATCAGGCCGATGTCGGTGATCAGGTCGGGACGCACCAGGCGGCCGCGATGCATCAGCTCGCCCTTGGGCAGCAGGTGCTGCTGGAAGACGATGTCGATGGTCTGCAGATAGAACTCCTCGGTCAGGTCCAGGACCGACAGGTACTCGTTGTAGAATTCCAGGTGCTTGTCGGCGCTGTCGCCGTCGCCCGACACCAGGTGGCCGAAATAGCGGCGGTGGGCTTCCTGGTGCTTGGCCTTGTTCATGCTCATGAAGCTGGCCAGTTGCACGAAGCCCGGATAGACGCGCCGGCCCACGCCCACATAGGGCGGCGGCACGGTGTAGATCATGTTGGACTGGAACCAGGCGAAGGGCTTTTCCTCGGCCAGGTTGTTGGTCACGGTCGGCGACAGGCGCGCGTCGATGGGCGAGCCCATGAAGGTCATGCTGGCCGGGCGCGAGGGATGATTGTCCTGCGCCATCAGGGCGGCGGCGGCCAGGACCGGCGGGCCGGGCTGGCAGACGGCCACCACATTGGGGCGCGGGCCCAGCACGGCCAGCATCTGGATGATGTGGTCGATATAGTCGTGGAAGTCGAAGCGGCCTTCCAGCATCGAGACTTCGCGGGCGTTGACCCAGTCGACGATGAACACCGCGTGGTCGGGCAGGAAGGCCTCGACCGTGCCGCGCAACAGCGTCGCGTAGTGACCCGAGAGGGGCGCGACGATCAGCACGGCGGGGTCGAGGCTGAACTTGCCGGCCCGGCGCATGTCGGCCATGTCGCGGTCGAACTGGATGACCCGGGCCCAGGGGCTTTCCCAGACCACGGTGGGGCGCACCCGCACATCGACCTGGCCGACCTTGATGGTGTCGATGTTCCAGGCCGGCTTGCCGTAGCGCCGGGTGACGTTGGAGAACAGATCGGCGCCGGCGTGCATGCGGCGGCCAAGATCGGTGTTGGCGGCGGGGTTTAGCGGCGAGCCCCAGAAGTCGCGCGCGACGCGGGCGGCTTCGCGCAGGGGGGAGGAGGCGTAATAGGCCGCTTCATGAAGGGCGTAGAGCATGGCGCATCCAATATGTTGCGCCGCAGCATAGCATATCGAAACCTAAGAAAGTCCAACGAAGATGCGTGCGGCTCAATGCCTCGGTATGGGCCTCGGTATGGACCTCGGCATGGGCCGCGCCCGATCAGCCCTCGCGCATGGCGTCGTTGATGCGCCGGGCGATGTCTTCCGGCGGCAGGTTGTAGGGGATCACGGCGCGGAAGCGGCCCTTGGGGTCCATCAGATAGATCGCCGTCGAATGGTCGATCGTATAGCCGGGGCCGTCGCCGACCTTGGCGTAGTAGACGCGGTAAGCCTTGGCCGCCGTCGCCACCTGCTGCGGCGTTCCGGTCAGGCCCAGGGTCGATTTGGGCACATAGTCGGCCGACAGATAGGCCTTCATCTGCTTCATGTCGTCGCGGCCCGGATCGACCGAGACGAAGACGATCCGCAGGTTCTCGGCCTTCTGGGGGCCCAGGATGTCGGTCGCCGCCGCCAGGCCCTGCAGGGTGCCCGGGCAGACGTCGGGGCAATAGGTAAAGCCGAAGAACACCGCGCTCCACTTGCCTTTCAGGGCCTTTTCCGTGGTCGGGGCGCCGTTCTGGTCGACCAGTTGGAAGGGTCCGCCAACCGACGCGGAGGCCGGCGCTGGCTTGAAGACGCCCGCGCGGAAGGCCAGGCCCGTGGCGAAAATCGCGGCGATCACGCAGGCCACAATCAGAATGATGCGATGACGAGGCATGGGCATTTTTCCTTTGGCGCTCGCCAGATACGAAAATCTGGACAATCCTGCGACATGGCTGACGTTTCGTTCGCAAGAGCGCCCAACGACCAGCGTTCGAATGGGCTCGATAAGCCGGGCGAGGATCCGGCGCAAGACGACGACTGGTCCTGGGCCGCGCCCGGGCTGCGTCGCGGACGTCTGCGGGTTCGTTCGCTGCTGGCTCAACGCTGGCTGGCCGTCGCCGGCCAGACCGCCGCCCTGCTGTTCGTCGGTCTTGTGCTCAAGCTTCAGGTGCCCTGGGCTCTGTGCTTCTCGCTGATAGCGCTGTCGGCCTGGCTGAACGTTCTGCTGGGCCTGGCCTCGACCGGTCAGAGACTGGCCCGCGAGGGCGAGGCCACGGCCCAGATCGCCTTCGACATCCTGCAGCTGGCCGGCCTGCTCTATCTGACGGGCGGAGTCGTCAACCCGTTCTCGATCCTGATGATCGCGCCGGTCACCCTGGCCGCCGCGACCCTGCCCGCCCGGTTCGCCCTGGGCCTGGGCCTGCTGGCCGTCGCCGGGACCGTGCTGCTGGCTTTCTTCCACATGCCCATGCCCATCGTCGCCGGCGCGCCGGCGATACCGCCGGTGCAGGGCGTGGCGCTGGCTTCGGTGGTGGTCGCGCGCATCCTGGGGATCGTCATCACCGGCGCCTATGCCTGGCAGGCGGCCAGCGAGTCGGCCCGGATGGAGCTGGCTCTCAATGTCACCGAGACGGTGCTGGCCCGCGAGCAACGACTCTCCGCCCTGGGCGCCCTGGCCGCCGCCGCCGCCCACGAGCTGGGCACGCCCCTGGCCACCATCTCGGTGGTGGCCCGCGAAATGGCCCGTAACGCGCCGGACGATCAGACCCGCGAGGACGCTGAACTGATGATCGGCCAGGCGGCCCGCTGTCGCGAGATCCTGCAGCGCCTGACCGAAATGCCCGAGGCCAAGGATGCGGTCCACGAGCGCATGAGCCTGGTGCAGCTGGTCCAGGATGTCATCGAGCCGCACCTGGTGCACGGCGTGCGCGTCGAGGCCGTGGTCAACGGCCCGTCGGGCGAGACCGCGCCCGACATCTGGCGGCGGCCCGAGGTGATCCACGCCATGACCTCCATCGTCGAGAACGCCGTCGACTTCGCCCGCGCCGAGGTGCTGGTCATCGCCCGCTTCGACCAGCGCTCGGTGGTGATCGAGGTGCGCGACGACGGTCCCGGCTTTTCCGCCGAGGTGCTGGCCAAGCTGGGCGAGCCCTATGTCACCACCCGTCCGGGGGCCGAGGGCTCGCGCACGGGCCATATCGGCATGGGCCTGGGCTTCTTCATCGCCAAGACCCTGCTGGAACGGACAGGGGCCACGGTGGACTTTCGCAATGGTCGGCGCGGCGGGGCGGTGGTCTCGGCGCGCTGGCCCCGATCGGCGCTTGAAGCCCCTGGCTATGCGGGGGCTTGAAGCGTGGACGGGAAGGGCGACATGATGGTTTATGATTACACTCGGTTGAGTGTAGGCGCGGGGAGGCGCTGAATTCATGGCGGATATTAGTGAGCTGGTCGCGGCCCTGCCCGACAAGACGCTTCTGCTTCTCGATGACGACGCGCCCCTGCGCACGCGACTGGGGCGAGCGCTGGAGCAACGCGGGTTCGTGGTGACCCTGGCCGCCTCGGTGGCCGAGGCCCTGGCCCTGCTGCGGGTCCACGCTCCGGCCCATGCCGTGCTCGACATGCGGCTGGAAGACGGCACGGGGCTGAAGGTGGTCGAGGCGGTGCGCGACGCGCGGCCCGACGCCAAGATCATCATGCTCACCGGCTATGGCAATATCGCCACCGCCGTGGCGGCCGTGAAGGCCGGGGTGGTCGACTACCTCTCCAAGCCCGCCGACGCCGATGACGTGGCTCGCGCCCTGCTGGCCGCCAAGGACGCCGCCCCCGTTCCGCCGGAAAACCCGATGAGCGCCGACCGTGTGCGGTGGGAGCACATCCAGCGAGTCTATGAGATGTGCGGCCACAACGTGTCGGAGACGGCGCGTCGGCTGAACATGCACCGCCGGACGCTGCAGCGGATTCTGGCCAAGAGGGCGCCGCGGTAGTCCAGGGATTGTCATCCCGGACGGCCTGAAAGGCCGATCCGGGACCGCAGGAAACGCCGGCGCTTGCCGTGGTCCCGGCTCGGCGCGCTGACGCGCTTGGCCAGGATGATAGCCTTAAAGATCACATCGCCGAAATGCCGCCGTCGACCTTGATTTCCGAGCCGGTCATGAACTTGCTCTCGTCGCTGGCCAGGTAGAGCACGGCGTTGGCGATGTCGTTGGGCTCGCCGATCCGGCCCAGGGGGACCTGCCGCGCCAGCTTGGCGTGGGCCTCTTCCTTGCCGAACCGCGCCGTGAAGCCGTCCAGGATGGGCGTGTCGATGAAGGTCGGGTGGATCGAGTTGGAGCGGATATCCAGCTTCATCTTGGCGCAGTAGAGCGCGATGTTCTTGGACAGCAGCCAGACCGCCGCCTTGGAGGCGTTGTAGGCCGGTGAATTGCCGTTGGCGATCAGGCCGGCGATCGAGCTCAGATTGATGATCGATCCGGGCTGATGGGCGCGCATGTGGGTCAGGGCGTGCTTGGCGCCCAGGAACACCGAGTCGACATTGACCGACATCACCTTCTTCCAGAGCGCGAAGTCGAGCGTTTCGATGGGACCGTCGCCGCCGATGCCGGCGTTGTTGACCAGCACCGACAGGCCGCCCATGGCCGCCGTCGCCTTTTCCAGCACCGCGATCCACTCGTCTTCCTGGGTGACGTCCAGTTCGAAGGCGAAGGCCGTGCCGGCGCCGTGGGCGGCGTTGATCTCGTCGGCCACGGCCTGGGCGCCGGCCAGGTTGATGTCGGCCAGGCTGACCCTGGCGCCCTCTTTGGCGAGCATTCGACCGGCCGCCGCGCCCAGACCCTGGGCCCCGCCGGTGATGAAGGCCTTCTTGCCGGCGACCCGGCCCGTGTTCTGCGCCATTTGGCGTCCTCCCAAATTATTCAAACATTAGTTTGAATGGTTCAGGCCGCCGCGTCCATGAACTTCGCAAGCAGGACGTCGCGGTCGCTGACGCCATCGACGTCATGGGTGGTGAGCAGCACCTCGACGCGATTGTAGACATTGGACCATTCGGGGTGGTGGTCGAGCTTGTCGGCCATCAGGGCCACGCGCGTCATGAAGCCGAAGGCCTCGTTGAAATCGGCGAAGGTGAAGGTCCGCACGATGGCGTCCCGGTCCGGCGCGGCGCTCCAGTCAGGCAGCTGTGACAGCGCGACGGCGGCGCCGATCTTGGCGGGGGCGGACATGGGCGACTCCTGTGGAAGCGGTGACGCCTTCAGAACGCCAAACCGGTGGCCTTCGCAAGGTCGGCGAGCAGCTGGTCCTCGCTGGAGACCTTGATCGCCGTCATGCCCAGGGCCGCGGCCGGCTTGCAGTTGACCCCCAGGTCATCGAGATAGACGCAGTTTTCCGGCGCGACGCTCAGGGCCTCGCACATCATCAGATAGATGCGCGGATCGGGCTTGCGGACCCCGGCCTTGGAGCTTTCGATCACCACCGCGAAGTGGCTCATGATCTCGCCGACGGCCGCGGCTTTCTCGGCGCTGGAGGCCATGCCCGCGCCGTGGCCGGTGGTGACATTGTTGGTGATGCAGCCGACCTTGAACCGCGCCTTGCAGGCCAGCATCGCCGCCAGCACGCGGGGCCGCAGGTCACCATACAGCAGCGGCAGCACGTCGGCGCCGCGCACCGCGTGGCCCAGGCGGGTGGCCTCCTCCAGAAACAGCGTATCAAAGCCCGCCGCGTCGATCTCGGACCGCTCGAACCGCGCCCAGGCATTGGTGTCGGGATCGGTGGAATTGACCGTGCGGATGAAGTCGGACGGCAGGCCGCGTCCGGCTTCATAGCGGCGGAAGGCCTCGAAGGGCGAGGTGGTGAAGACACCGCCAAAATCCCAGATCACCGCCTCGATCGCCATGCCCGCCCTCAAACAGTTGTTTGGCGAACGGTAGGGGCGCGTCGGGGCCGAGGCAAGCGCCGCCAAGCTGAAGCTCCGTTCGCGCGCCGGGTGAACCCACAGGCCGTTAACCTTTGTTAATGCTTTGCTGCCGGTCCAGGAGCGTTCCATGACCTTGTCCCGTCTCACCCTCTGTCTCGCCGCGGCCGGCGCCCTGCTGGCCGGCGCCGCCATGGCCGCTGGCTCCGACCAGGGCCTGAGGGGCGGACCGCCGGTGTCGCGACCCGGATTGCCGCTGGATCCTGAACTGCTGCCGCCCAACACCGGGCCCGGCGACTGCGTGACCCGGCGGATCACCGGCCCCGGCGGCGCCTATCGCTGGGACCGCGTGGAGTGCGACGCCGAACGCGGCTGGACCGGCTTTGACCAATGGGGCTATGGCCGTCGGCCGCTCGAGGTCGAGACCCTGCCGGCCCATCACGCCGACCGCTATGGCGGCGGCTACGATCCGCGCGCCTATGACCGGCGGGAAGACCGCTACGGCCCCGGCCCCTCGCGGTTTACCGAATACCGCGTCGCCGGCCGCGATGCCGACGGCTTCCTGGTCTGGCCCGGAAAACGACCCTGACCTTTGACCCCAACCTTGGCCTGAGCCTTGCGGGCTGTCCTTCCCGACGAACCAATTTGGGACGGGGGACCTGAACATGCGCACGCCAACCAAGCCATTCTTCAAACGCTACGAACTGATCGCCATCGCCGCCTTCGTGGTGGCCGCCATCGCCGTCAGCAGCCTGGGCCTCGTCTACTAGACGAGCCTCCGGCCAAGCTTCTCGGCGCCGGAATGGAACAGGATCGCCCCGCCCGCGCGTTGTGCAGGGGCAACCGGAGATCCTGGCCCTGTCCGACCCCGAACATATCGCGCCCAAACCCGCTCCACTCGAGCGGCTGCGCGCCCGCTGGGCGTTGATGCCGAGGTCAGCGCGACGCGGCGCGATCGGTGCCGTGGCGCTGTTCGTGGCGGTCATCGCCTTCCTTGTGATCTTCGACTGGAACTGGCTGCGCGGCCCCATCGGCCGCATCGCCTCGGCCCAGCTGGATCGCAAGGTCGAGATCGTCGGCGATCTGCGTGTTCATCCCTGGTCGCTGTCGCCCAAGGTCGAGGCGCTGGACCTGCGCGTTGGTCAGCCGGGCTGGGCGCTGAAGGCTGACCCGACCCTGCCGCCGATGGCCAGGGTTCAGCGCGTCGCGGTGCAGTTCAAGCTGCTGCCGCTGTTCAAGGGCGATGTGATCCTGCCGCTGCTGGCGATCGACAGACCCGATGTGCGCCTGATCCGCGACGCCCAGGGCCAGGCCAACTGGACCTTCGGCGCCAGGAAGGCCAACGCCAAGCCCCTGAAGCTGCCGGCCATCCAGCATTTCATCATCAATGAAGGCCAGCTGCGGATCGATGACCGCCAGCGCGACGTCTTGTTCGAAGGCGCGGTCAGTTCCAACGAGCATGCCGGCGGCGACGGACGCGGCAGGTTCGTGCTGGAGGGCAGGGGCCGCCTCAACCGCTCGCCGTTCACGGCCATGGTGACCGGCGGACCGCTGCTGAACATCACGCCCGACCGGCCCTATCCGTTCGACGCCAGGGTGGTCGCCGCCTCGACCCGAGTCACGGCGAAGGGCTCGGTGACCCGGCCGTTCGACCTGGGCCGTTTCGTCACGGACATCACGGTGTCCGGCGCCGACCTGAACCGCCTCTACGCGCTGACCGGCCTGACCCTGCCCAACACCCCGCCCTACCAGATCAGCGGCAAGCTGACCCGCGAGGGCGGACGCTTCGATTTCAACGGCCTGTCAGGCAAGATCGGCGACAGCGATATCTCCGGCGACCTCTTCGTGCTGACGCAGCGCGAGCGGCCCTATCTGGAGGCGAAGCTACAGTCGCGTCGCCTCGACTTCGACGACCTGGGCAGCCTGGTCGGCGCGGCGCCGGCCACCGGTCGCGGCGAGACCGCCTCGGCCGGCCAGAAGATCGAGGCCAGCCAGCGCGAGGCGACCAAACGCCTGCTTCCCGACGCCACCCTGCAGACCGAGCGCGTGCGGGCCATGGACGCCAAAGTCACGTATCGCGCCCTGGCCGTGAACGCCCCGGGCTTTCCGCTCAAGAAGGTCCGCGTGGACCTGACGCTGGAAAAGGGCGTGCTGGTGATGGACCCCGTCGCCTTCACCTTCTCTCGCGGCGACCTGTCGGGAAAGGTGCGGCTGGACGCCCGTCCGGACGTGCCGCGCACGGATCTGGACCTGCGCCTCAGCAACGCCAAGCTGGAAGACTTCATCCCGGTGCGAAGCGGCGGCAAGCCCATTGTCGCGGGACCGGTGATGGCGCGCGCCAAGCTGTCGGGCGTTGGAAACAGCATCCACCGCGCCGCCTCCAGCGCCAACGGAACCTTCACCATCGTCTCGCCACGCGGCACGATCCGGCAGGCGTTCGCCGAGCTGATGGGCGTCAACCTGTCCAAGGGCGTGCTGATGCTGCTGTCCAAGGACACCGACGAAACCGTGGTGCGCTGCGCGGTGGCCGATTTCACGGTCCGCAATGGCGTGGCGACCACCAATCACCTGGTGGCCGACACCGGCGTGGTGCTGGTGCGCGGCAAGGGCGAGATCAATCTGGAAACCGAGCGGATGAACTTCCGCATCGAAGGCGACAGCAAGAAGCCGCGCCTGCTGCGCCTGTTCGTGCCGATCACCATCTCCGGGCCGTTCCTGACCCCCAAGGTCGGGTTCAAGGCCACCCAGGCCGTCAGCCAGGGCGGCGTCGCCGCGGCCCTGGGCGCTCTGGTCAACCCGCTGGCGGCATTGCTGCCCTTCATCACCACCGGCGAGGCCAGCAATGCCGACTGCCAGGGCCTGGTCGCCGATGCGCGGGGTGAGGGGGTGCCGGTCAAGGTCGGCCAGACCACGGCGGCGCCGGCGAAGTAGATTACCAAACCGCGCTCTCCCCGGCCTTCGCCGGGGAGAGCGGAGGATGGGATGGGCTTGAGCTCCAGCCCTTAAGTGGTAAAATGCCCCATCACTCCAACGGTGGTTTTATGTCCGAGATTGTATTCGAGGCCCGGGCCTAACAGGCTCCGAACCTCTGGTTCGTAAGTCGATCAGGCCCTGATCCGTCCGCGTGTCCCGCTGGACGCGCGTTCCTACGCCTCGATCTCCGGATACTTCCTTGAACATCTCCAAAGCGCAGCAACGCACGCTGCACGCGCTGGCGCAGGGCGCCCGCATCGAACCCGTACGCGACGACCACGGCCGCTTCATCGACGTCGACTGCATCACCCGCGAGGGCTGGCGCCTGAGCGACTGCGATCTTTGCGTTTTCAAGTCGCTGAAGAAGCGGCGGCTGATCGCCAGCACCGGCGGCGGCCCCTACCGCATCACGCGGGAGGGCGCCGTCAGTCTGAGGTCCCAGCTCGACAACCGCGTCACGGCGCGGGGCTGGTAGCCTTCAGGAACAGGACACGCGCGGCGCCATAGTCGCGCGTGTCCAACACCGTGAAGCCGGGCGTGGCGGGCTCGGGCTCGTCGCGGCCGCGCTCGAACATCACGATCGCGCCGGGCTTCAGCCAGCCGTGGGCCAGCAGCTGGGCCAGGGCCTTCTCGCCCAGGCCCTTGGCGTAGGGCGGATCCAGAAAGGCGATGTCGAACGGCGCGCCGACGCTGGACGGCGGCAGGCCCAGATCGGTCGCGTCGCGGCGATGCACGCGGGTGACGCCAAACAGGCCCATGGCGTCGATATTTTCACGGATCGCGCCGCGCGCCGGATCGGCGGTCTCGACGAACAGACAAAAGGCGGCGCCGCGCGACAGGGCTTCCAGGCCCAGGGCGCCCGAACCGGCGAACAGGTCGACCACGCGCGCGCCGTGCAGTTCCGGCGCCCAGGCGGCGTGCTCCAGGATGTTGAACACCGCCTGGCGCGCGCGATCCGAGGTCGGACGGGTGGCGTCGCCGGGCGGAGCGACGATGGCCTTGCCGCGATACTGGCCGGAAACGATGCGCATCGAGCTGCAATCCCTGTCTTGCGCAGCGTGTGTGCCGCTGTTGCCGCGCCGCCGCAAGTCGGACGCTTTACAAGGCTCAAGTCCCGCTCTCTTAGTCACTGCAAGAACAGAGGGATGTTGCAGGCACCATGGCGGCGGGCGCGATCTTCGAGGCGATGCGGCAATCGAGCTTCCTGGCCGACCTGACCTCGCGGGATCGCGACGGCCGGTTGCTGCTGGTGGCCGTCCCGGTGGGCCTGCTGGCCGCCGTCGCCGCCGCCGTGCTGGGCGCGGCCTCGGCCTGCCTGCTGGTGATGGTGATCGTCAGCGGCCTGGACGGCGCGCCGGCCGCCGCCGCGCTGTTCTCGGTGTTCGACCAGCCGGCCCGGGCCGAGACGGAAGGCCTGGCCTCGCTGTTCGTGCTGTCGGTCCTGGCCGGGGTCAACGGCGCCGCCGCCCTGGCCTTCGTGGCCGTTGGAGCCGGCCTCAGCCACCGTCCGATCCGCCGCTATGCGGTGGTGGAGAGCGCTTTCCGCACCCGCCTGCTGCTGGCCGGCCTGGTTCTGGTGGGCGCGATCATGGGGTCTCTGATCCTTGTCGCGGGCAGCCTGGGGCGCGCGCCGCCGCCGCCGGTCCTGACGCTGGCCACAACCACCTTCGATCGCGCGACCTACGCCGGCTTCGCCATCGTGCTGCTGGTCATCGCCGCCGCCGCCGAGGAGATCGTGTTTCGCGGCTGGCTGCTCAAGCATCTGGGGGCCTTCACCCGCAATCCGGCGCTCCTGATGGCGGTGAACGGCCTGTTGTTCGCGCTGATCCACTTCGATCCGAATCTGGACGCCTTCCTGGTGCGGGCCGCCATGGGCGCGGGCCTGACCTGGATGACGCTGCGCACCGGCGGCGTCGAGCTCGCCATCGGAGCCCACGCCGCCAACAACATCATCATTCTGCTGCTGCTGCGTCCGCTGTCGCTGACGCCCGAAACGCCGCATGCGTTCCAGCTGACGTCTCTGGTCAGCCTAGTGGCGATCGGCGGCGGCTACGCCCTGCTGGCCGAGGCCGTGGTGCGCTGGCCGATCGTCACCCGCTGGTTCGGCGGACGTCCCGCCGCAGCCTAGCGCGGCTTCTTGGGGCCCTTGTAAGGACGCGGCGCGCCCGGCTTGGTCTCAAACGCGGCCGGAGCCGCGCGCGTCGGCTTGCCCGCGGCGGGCTTGACCCCGGGCTTGGCGAACGATTTGCTCCCCGCGCCCGCCGGCTTGCCTGCGAACGGCTTTCCGGCCGTCTTGCCGGCTTCCGGTCTCGCCGGGGACGCCTTGCCGCCGGCCTTGTCGAAGGACCGGGCGCCGGCCACGCCGCCCGCCGCCTTCGCCCCGAACGACCTGGGCCCCGTCGCCGCCTTGGCGCCGCGCGGCGCCAGATGGTCGGGCTTGGGGCCGATCATCTTGGTCTCGATCGACTTGGGCGCGCGCTTGATCGGCTTGACGCCGGCGATGACCACCTTCTTTTTCGGCTTGGCCCAGCCGGGCTTGTAGACCGGCTTTTCCAGCGTGCGCTCGCCGGGCTCCAGCACCTTGGGCAGGGGCGCCGACTTGATGGCCCGGCGTTGCAGCTCGCCGCCCTTGGCGGTGCCCGGCGCGTGCAGCGGATCGGCGACACCGATGAACTGCGGCCTGTCGCCCGTGGGCATGTCTTCGTCAGCCACCAGACCGGCCAGCAGCTCGCGGATCACCCGGGGGCCGACCTCTTCCACCTGGCCCGGCATCAGCGTGGCCAGGGCGAACGGGCCGTAGGACAGGCGGATCAGGCGATTGACCTTCAGGTCCAGATGCTCGAGCACCCGGCGGATTTCGCGGTTCTTGCCCTCGGTCAGCGAGATGGTGATCCAGATGTTCTTGCCGCCGCCGGCCTTGTCCTGGGCCTTGTCGAGCTTGGCCTCGATGGAGCCGTAGCGAACACCCTCGATGGTGACGCCGTCCTTCAGACGGTCCAGGCGCGCCTGGTCGGTATGGCCAAAGGCTCGGACGCGATAGCGGCGCACCCAGCCATTGTTGGGCGCTTCCAGCTTGCGCGACAGCTCGCCGTCATTGGTCAGCAGCAGCAGGCCTTCGGAGTTCAGGTCCAGGCGCCCCACCGAGATCAGCCGCGGCAGCTCGCGCGGCAGGGCCTGGAACACCGTCGGGCGCTCCTTGGGGTCGTTGTGGGTGGTCATCAGCCCGGTGGGCTTGTTGTAGCGGAACAATCGCGTCGGCTCGCGCTCGGCCACCAGCTTGCCGTCGACGGTCAGGAAGTCGCCGGGGCCAACCTTGACCGCCGGGGTGGTCAGGACCTTGCCATTGATGGCGACGCGGCCGGCCTCGATCAGCCGCTCGACCTCGCGCCGCGAGGCGACCCCGGCGCGAGCCAGGGCCTTGGCGACGCGCTCGCCGGTCGAGGGATCATCGAGATCGCCGTCGTGGCCGGGATCATACAGAGGGTCGTGGGGCGTGTCGGTCATGGTCGTTCCTTCAGGGGGCAAGGCGCATCTCTCGATGGGCTGGGCCGCAAATGCGCACTGAACGCGGAAGGGATCAAGATGCGGGGCGTTTGCACGTTTTCGCAAATGATGTACTAAAGTATATAACTTTGGAGGCGATCATGAAGTACGAGCCCCTGCTTCGTTTCCTTCAGGCGCGTCTCGACGCGGAGTCGATCCGCCTGTCCTTCGCCGAGATCGACGAGATCCTGGGCTTTCCGCTGCCGAAATCCGCGCGAGACCATCAGGCATGGTGGTCGAACACCCGCCTTGGCCACTCCCACGCGGCGGCGTGGCTCGACGCCGGCTGGAAGACAGCGATGCTGGATCTGGCGAGCCAGCGCGTGACGTTTGTGAAGGGCGAACACGGTGTCGCTGAGGAAGGAGCGGCTTTTCGTCATGGCCCGGCCAAGGCGGAAACGGTCGTCCTGAACCTCGCCGACCTTTCGCCCGCCGCCCAGAAGCTGGTCGCCGATCATGCCCGCGACCATGGCGTGGATCGGGCTCGCGCGGTGATCGCGATTCTCGACCAGGTGGCCGTCGAGCGGCTGCGAGCGATGCTGGACGGGTTCGCCAGGGCCTTTCCGCCCTCGACCGTCGATAGCGTCGATCTGATCCGCGAGGATCGCGATGCGCGTTGAGATCGTGCTCGACGCCTCGGTGGCCGCGAAATGCTTCTTTCCTGAGACCGACACCGCTCTGGCCGTGGACCTTGTCGCATCCGGCGTGTGGGTCGTGGCTCCGGATCTGATCTTCGCGGAAATGGCCAGTATCGCGGCCAAGCGCGTGCGGCGCGATGGCTTCGACCGGGAGCTCGCGCGCGCGGCGGTCGAGAAGATCGACAAGCTGCTCCACGAGATTTCCCCGATGGCGCCGCTACGCCAGCGCGCCTTCGATCTGGCGATGCTGCACGGCGTATCCGCCTATGACGGATCCTATCTGGCCCTGGCCGAAGCGCGGGGATGTCGGCTGGTCACGGCCGATGTGCGACTGGCGCGATCGGCCCGGCAGGCGGGACTGGGCAGCTTGTTGACCGTGCTCGGTGAGGCCCTGCCATGACCGACGAAGCCGCCATGGCCATCGCCCTGGACGCCGCCCGCGCCGCCGCCGCGCGGGGCGAGACGCCGGTCGGGGCGGTGATCCTCGATCCGAAGACCGGCGAGGTTCTGGGCGTGGCCGGCAATGGCCCGATCGCCGCCCACGACCCCACGGCCCATGCCGAAATCGCCGTGATGCGGCAGGTGGCGGCGAGGCTGGAAAACTATCGCCTGACGGACCTGACCCTGGTGGTGACGCTGGAGCCTTGCGCCATGTGCGCCGGCGCCATCAGCCATGCGCGGATCGGGCGGGTTGTGTTCGGGGCCGAAGATCCCAAGGGGGGCGCCGTGGTGCATGGACCGCGCTTCTTTGCGCAACCCACCTGCCACTGGCGGCCAGAGGTGACGGGCGGGGTCATGGCGCAGGAGAGCGCCGACCTGCTGCGGGGGTTCTTCCGCGAGCGGCGGAAGGCGAAGCCCTAGTTCATCAAGGCCGAACCCAGCAGAACCCGGCTGCCGGGCTTGCCCAGCACCTTGTCGGCGGTCTTCTGCATTTCGCGGGCCAGATAGTCGACATCCGGCGGATCGCCGCGCCGCATGCCCGAGGCATAGGTCATCAGCACCTGGGCGAAGGCGGCCCGCAGACGGGGCTCCGACTGCTGGGCGCGCTCCATCAGCTTGGGATCCTTGGCCTCGATGCCGGCCTCCAGGGTCAGCACGCCGCGTCGACCGTCACGCCGCAGAGCGATCGCCGTCAGGGGCTTGAAGGCGAAATAGGTGACCGCCGGCTTCTCCTCCTTCTTGGGGGCATTGGCCAGGGCCGGGGCCGGCGCGACCATCAGGGCGCTGGCGAGGGCGAACGGAAGAAGGGGCGGGGCGCGACGCATGACGTACAATTAGCGCGACGGGATTGACGTCGTCTTTACGCCTCCGCGCGACAAAGGGACGTTAACCAAGAAACGCGACCGCGCGGATTCTCGCGACGGACGCGGCAGGAGGCTGAACTTGGGCCGTTTTTCCCCGAAATCGCTCGATCTGGACGGCAAGGTGATCCTGGTCACCGGCGGCACCGGCTCTTTTGGCCGTCGCTTCATCGAAACGGTCCTGAAGCTCTCCAGTCCGCGGAAGGTCATCGTCTATTCCCGCGACGAATTGAAGCAGAGTGACATGCAGATGGAGCTGCGCGAGCAGTTCGATGACGCGACCTATGCGAAAATGCGCTTCTTCCTGGGTGACGTCCGCGACCGCGAGCGCCTGACCCTGGCCCTGCGCGGGGTCGATATCGTCATCCACGCCGCCGCCCTGAAACAGGTGCCGGCCGCCGAATACAATCCGTCCGAGTGCATCCACACCAATGTGCTGGGGGCCGAGAACGTGGTCTGGGCCAGCCTGACCAATGGCGTAAAAAAGGTGGTCGCCCTGTCGACCGACAAGGCCTGCAACCCGATCAACCTGTACGGCGCCACCAAGCTGGCCTCGGACAAGACCTTCGTGGCCGCCAACAACCTGTCGGGCGACATCGGCACGCGCTTCGCCGTGGTCCGCTATGGCAATGTCGTGGGCTCGCGCGGCAGCGTCGTGCCGCTGTTCAAGCGCCTGCTGGCCAATGGCGCCACCGAACTGCCGATCACCGACGAGCGCATGACCCGCTTCTGGATCACCCTGAACGAGGGCGTGAACTTCGTGCTCTCGTCGCTTGAACTGATGCGCGGCGGCGAGATCTTCGTGCCCAAGATCCCGTCCATGACCATGCCCGATCTGGTCAAGGCCATGTCGCCGACCGCCGGTGTCAAGGTCATCGGCATCCGGCCGGGCGAAAAGCTGCACGAGATGATGATCAGCGCCGACGACGCGCGGGCCACTGTCGAGCTGGCCGACCGCTATGTGATCGAGCCCACTTTCGTCGAATATCCCCGCAAGCGTTTTGGTCCCGAGGACGGCGCCAGTCCGGCCGCGGAGGGCTTCTGCTACAGCAGCGACAACAATGACAACTGGCTGTCGGCGCCGGGCCTGCTGGCGATGCTGGAGGAGAAGGCGCGCTGATGTCCCCTCCATCTTCCTCAGGCGCGCCCTTCCTTCCCTATGGCCGTCAGACCATCGAGGACGATGATGTCGCCGCCGTCGCGGCGGCCTTGCGCGCCGACTTCCTGACCACCGGCCCGACGGTCGAGGCCTTCGAGACCGCGTTCAAGGAAAAGGTCGGGGCGCGGCACGCCATCGCCGTCGCCAACGGCACCGCCACCCTGCACCTGGCGATGCTGGCCCTGGGTGTCGGCGCCAATGAAGGAAGTGGGAGCGATGTCTGCATCGCGCCGTCGATCACCTTCCTGGCGACCGCCAACTGCGCCCGCTATGTGGGGGCCGAGGTGGTGTTCGCCGATGTCGATCCCCATTCGGGCCTGATGACCCCCGACACCCTGGCCGACGCCCTGGCGCGGGCCGGGGATCGCCGGGTCAAGGCCATCCTGCCGGTGCATCTGCGCGGCGATGTCTGCGACCTGCCGGCGATGCGCGGCATGGCCAGCGCGGCCGGCGCGGTGCTGGTGGAAGACGCGCCCCACGCCCTGGGCTCGATCGCCA
The DNA here is from genome assembly GCA_964427205.1 of uncultured Caulobacter sp. GTDB lineage: Bacteria > Pseudomonadota > Alphaproteobacteria > Caulobacterales > Caulobacteraceae > Caulobacter. Next base: position 23,269 of record CAYRTE010000042.1, on the reverse strand, counting down.
CCTTCGACGGCGTGCAGCATCCGGTCGGCGACGGGGCCTTTTCGGCGTTCGCCAGCTTCTCCTTCCATCCGGTCAAGACGCTCGCCACCGGCGAGGGCGGCATGCTGACCACCAATGACGAGGGCCTCGCGGCGCGGGCTCGCAGCCTGCGCGGCCACGGCATGGTGCGGCCGCCGGGCTCCGATCCCTGGTGGTACGAGATGCCGGAGCTCGGCTTCAACTATCGCATCCCCGACGTGCTGTGCGCCCTGGGGATCTCGCAACTGTCCAAGCTGGACCGCTTCGTGGCCCGTCGCCGCGCCCTGACCGCCCGCTATGTCGAGCGGCTGGAAGCCCTGTCGCCGCGCGTGCGACTGGCGACCAGCCCCGACTATTCCGCTCCGGCCCTGCACCTGCTGACCGTGCTGATCGACTTCGACGCCATCGGCGTCTCGCGCCGGATGGTGGTCGATGGCCTGAAGGCCCACGGGATCGGCAGCCAGGTCCACTACATCCCGGTTCACCAGCAGCCCTACTACGTGCAGCGCTACGGCAAGCTCGACCTGCCGGGGGCGCAAGCCTGGTATGACCGCTGCCTGACCCTCCCGCTCTACCCGACCATGGCCGACAGTGACGTCGACCGGGTGGTCGAGGCGCTGGGAAAGGTGCTGGCGCCCTAGACCAGGCCGCTGACCTGCGCGATCGGCTGGATGTTGGTGAATTTGGCCACATCGGCCAGAACCTCGGCGGCGCGCGGCCCGCCCATCGAGGCCCGCAGAGCCTCGGCGTCGCGGAACGCCAGATGCGCCATGGCGATGAAGGGGGCGGGGCCGCCATCGCCCGCCGACAGGCCCTTGAACACCTGCACACCCGTCAGGCCGGTCGAGGCGAAGGCCTCTTGGACGAGGGGAATGTGGGTGGCGTTGTAATAGTCATGGTCGAAATGCGCGCCATCGGTCGCCGCATAGAGCACGCTGAAAATCACCATCTGTTCGCCCCGGGTCGCCGTCGCCCTGATGGCGCGGCTTTGGACGCAGCTTAGGCGTCCCGCCGCGCGTCGCAAGCCGGCCCCGGTGGGGTTAAGGCGGGCTCAAAGAGCGCTTCAGGCGGCTTTGGGGGTCTGCATCAGGCCTTTGAGCAGGTCCATGGTCGCCGGGGAGGCGGCCAGCTCTTCTCGAGCCGCTGGATCGCGCGCCAGCTTGAAGGCTTCCATCTTGGCCCGGTCGGCCACCGGGCCGGTGGGGCCAGCCTCGCCCGTGGCCAGCTTGATCAGCAGGGCCAGGCGGTGGGCCAGGGGCGCCGGGGCGCGGACCAGCATGGTCAGCAGGCGGCTGTCGGCCTCGACCTGGGATCCCAGGTCGCCCAGCTTGTTGCACAGGGGCTCATAGTCCTCGCGAACCAGGCCCGAGCGGGCCACGGTCTTTTGCAGGCCGGCCAGCGCCGCGAGCTTGGCGGCGGGCGAGTCGGGTCCCTGGCGCAGTTCCTTTTCGAACCGCAGGGCGGTGATGTTGGCGCTGAGCCAGCGGGCGGCCTGGCGCTTGTTGACCGCGCCCATGACGTTTTCGGCCAGGCGGATCAGGATGGTGATCTCCTCGCGGGCCGAGCGGTCGCGCCCCAGCAGGGCCTCGATGAACTCGCCGTTGAGCAGGGTCTTGGAGCGGACGGTGAAGGCCGCCTGGATGTCTTCCGGCGGCAGGATGCGGCCGGCGGCGGCAGTCAGGCTCATGGCCAGGGCCCGCAGATATTCGATCTCGGCCTCGGCGTCGGTGGGCTTGAGCCGGCGCACGCCGTTCAGCTCGGTCAGCACCCGCTTGGCGATCGAGGCGCGGACCGGGGCGAAATGATCGCCGCTCAGCCACTCGCTGAGCCGCTTGGCGGTGCCGGACAGCTCGGGCATGCACGCGCGGACCTGGCCCTGCATGCGGATCAGGGCCTCGACCTGGGCGCCGCCCGTCAGGCGGGTCATGGCCGCCAGGGTCGAGCCAAGGTCGTCGGCGGTGCCCAGCAGGTCGGCCATGCCGGCCCGCGAGCCGATGATCTCGGCCAGGGGCTGTTCGATGGCGTGCAGGGCCAGGGCGCGCGGACCGGGCTCGCTCGGGGCGGCGTCGGCCAGGTCCAGCAGGCGGGCGATCTTGTCGGACCAGCTGATGCCGGGCGCGATCGAGGCGGCGACGCCGGCCCCCAGCAGGAAGGCGCGGTCGGGGTCGGTCGCCAGGCGGGTCGCGGCCTTGGCGAAGCCTTCCTTGTCCAGATCCGGCAGCGCGCCCTTCTTGAAGGCCTTCATCAGATTGGCGACGGAGCGCTCGACCAGGCCCTGGAAGGTGCGGATCAGTTCGTGGACCGACATGCCCCGGGCCTCGGCCTCGGGAATGGCGATCTTCTGCAGGGCGTGCTGCAGGTCGGTGCCGGAGGCTTCCAGCTTCTCGACCAGGTCGGGGCGGTGCAGCAGTTCGAATGGGGTGGCGTTATGCCGCGCCAGCCAGCCCTCAAGCAGGCGACCGATCCGGTCGCGGGCGTGGGCGGTATAGAGATCGGCTGGCTGGACGCAGAGAGGATCGAGATCCTCGGCCTCCTTCTTGGGCTTGCCGCCGTCGACCATGCCCTTGGTGAAGATGGCGATGGATTTGTATTCGCCGGACTCGCGGTCCAGGGTTTCCTTGCTGACGCGAACGGCGACCGCGCGGCCCGAGGTCAGGCATTCTTCGGCGTTCTGGAGCGCAGCCGTGCGAACTTCCGTGGCCATTTCCAGGACCCACTGTGCGCCAACCTTGCGGCGCACGAAAAGTTCGTAATGGACATCGCTCATGGGCTAAGGGCTCCCCGAGCTTCGGTTATGGGATACAAGACCTTAAAGCGAGGTTGAGGCCGCCATTGTGGTGAAGCTTGGCGCCGCCGGAACCGTCCAGCCGCAATCGCGCCACGCTGGGGCCGCAAAGGCCGGCGAAACCCGATCGGGAAAGCTTTGCTGCACCGCGCGTTGAAGCATAGACGAGCGGTCGATAGGATCGTTCGACGGACGACATAAGGGATCAGACGGGCTCCATGGCCGCTATCACGCTCATAGACGACGACGAGAACATCGTCGCTTCGGTCTCTCTGGCCCTCGAAAGCCACGGCCACACGGTGAAGGCCTATTATGACGGCGCTTCGGGCCTTGAAGCCGTCGAGAGCCAGGCGCCGGATCTGGTCATCCTCGACGTCAAGATGCCGCGCATGGACGGCATGGAAGTGCTGCGCCGCCTGCGCCAGACCTCCGAGATTCCGGTCATCATGCTGACCTCGAAGGATGACGAGATCGACGAGATCCTCGGCTTCAACCTCGGCGCCGACGACTATATGCACAAGCCCTTCAGCCAGCGTCTGCTGCTGGAGCGGGTGAAGGCCGTGCTGCGCCGCGCCCGTCCCGAGGACGAAGAGCCGTCGATCGCCGCGGGCCTGGCCGGCTCCAAGATGATGAAGCGCGGCAAGCTGACCCTCGATCCGGCCCGCCACGACAGCCTGTGGGACGGCAAGCCCGTTCGCCTGACCGTCACCGAGTTCCTGCTGCTGCAGTCCCTGGCCCAGCGCCCCGGCTTCGTGAAGAGCCGCGACAACCTGATGGACGCCGCCTACGACGATCAGGTCTATGTCGATGACCGGACGATCGACAGCCACATCAAGCGGATGCGCAAGAAGTTCCGCCAGGTCGACCCCGAGTTCGACTCCATCGAGACCCTGTACGGCGTTGGCTACCGTTATCGCGAAGCCTGACGCCGGCGCGCCCCGGCGTCGCTGGGCGTGGCCGCGCGGCTCGCGTCTGGGCCGGCTGATCATTGGCCTGAACGTGCTGGCGCTGGCGATCCTTGTGATCGGAGCGCTGGTGCTCAACGAACTGCGCAGCGGCCTGGTCAATGCGCGGATCGACAGCCTGACCACCCAGGGCGAGCTGATCGCCAACGTCATCGACCAGTCGGCGACGGTGGGCGAACCCGAGCCAGGCCTGGACGCCTATACGGCCAGCGCCATCTTTCAGCTGCTGTTCATCCCGCGCTCGCAGCGGGCGCGACTCTTCGACGCCCAGGGCCATGTGCTGGCCGACAGCTTCGTGGTCGCCGACCGCGTCGAGTGGAAGGTGCTGCCCCCGGCCCGCAAGCCCGGCCAGAACGACGACGCGGCGCGCAAGGATCCGGCCGCCGAGGCCAAGGCCGAAAAGGCCAGCGCGGCCCTGACCAACGAAGTCGCCCAGGCCCTGCGCGGAACCATGGTGGCCGGCACCCGGATGTCCGAGAACGGCGACCGGGTGGTCTCGGTGTCGATCCCGATCCAGCACGTGCGGGCGGTTCTGGGCGTCCTGACGCTTGAGGCCGGCGATGTCGATTCGATCATCGCCGCCGAGCGCCGCGCGCTGCTGCCCTTTATCCTGGTGGCCATCAGCGCCACGCTGGTCTCGTCGATCCTGCTGCACCGCCTGATCGCCGAGCCGGTCATGCGCCTGGCCCGCGCCGCCGACCGGGTGCGGCTGGAGGGCGCGCGCGCCATTTCCCTGCCCGACATCGCCAAGCGCCAGGACGAGATCGGCGACCTGTCCCGCGCCCTGGAGGAGATGACCCATTCGCTGTCCGAGCGGATGGACGGCATCGAACGCTTCGCCGCCGACGTGGCTCACGAGATCAAGAACCCCCTGACCTCGATCCGCTCCGCGATCGAGACGCTGGATTTGGTCTCCGACCCCGTGGCCCGCGCCCGCCTGCTGGCCATCCTGCAGAACGACGTCAACCGGCTGGACCGACTGGTCACCGACATCTCCAACGCCTCGCGCCTGGACGCCGAGCTGTCGCGCGAGGCTCCCAAGGCGCTGGATCTGGCCAAGCTGCTGGCCGAGGTCGCCAGCCTCTACGAGGCCCAACTGCGCCCCGGCGACGCTCCGGGCAGCGTGCGCGTGACGGTTCAGACCGGCGAGCCCGGCGCTGCGGCTAGGCTGATGGCCCGCGAGACGCCGATCGGCCAGGTGTTCCGCAACCTGATCGACAACGCCCGCTCGTTCAGCCCCGCCGATGGCGAGGTCCGCGTCGTCCTGACCCGGGCGCGCGGCCGGCTGGTCACCACCATCGATGACGACGGCCCTGGCATACCGTCCGAAAACCTCGAGACCATTTTCGAGCGCTTCTACACTTCGCGGCCCAAGGGCCGGGCGTTTGGCGGCAATTCGGGCCTGGGTCTGTCGATCGCCCGCCAGATCGTCGAGGCCCACGGCGGCGAACTGAAGGCCGAGAATCGTCTGGACGCCAACGGCGCCTCGCTGGGGGCGCGCTTCACGGTCGACCTGCCGGAATCGCGCGAATGATCCGTCACGCCGGCCTGATCGCCCTGCGCCGGGACGGGCTCTGGCGCGGCGCCTTGATCGAAGGACCCTCCGGGGTCGGCAAGAGCGATCTGGCCCTGCGCGCCCTCGATTCGGGCCTTCGCCTCGTGTCCGACGACTATACGGCGGTCTTCGCCTCGGGCGGCCGGCTCTATGGCAAGGCTCCCGATTCCCTGGCCGGCCTGATCGAGGTTCGGGGCCTGGGCGTCGTCCCGACCCCCGCGATCGCCTTCGCCCGGATCGCCCTGGTCGTGCGATGCGTCGACGCGCCCGGCGCCGTCGAACGCCTGCCCGATCCGCGCTTCGAGACCCTTTGCGGCGTGAGCGTTCCCGTTTTCGACCTGTGGCCGCCAGAACCCGCCGCGCCCGCGAAAATCAGACGCATGCTGGAGCATCTTGGAGTCCCTCTCTAACGAGCGTATCAAGTGCGCCCGCGCGGCTCCTCCCGGCCGCCACGGGTTATGGGGATCCCGGTTGAGACATCTGGCATGATCGGGCTCGTGATCGTTACGCACGGGCGTCTGGCGGAGGAGTTCGTCTCCGCCATGGAACATGTGGTCGGGCCACAGACCGCCGTGAAGGCGATCTGCATCGGTCCGGAAGACGACATGGAACGTCGCCGCTCAGACATCCTGAAAGCGTGCGCCGTCGTGGACAGCGGCGACGGGGTCATCCTGCTGACCGACATGTTCGGCGGCACGCCCAGCAATCTGGCCATCTCGGTGATGGAGCAGACCCGGGCCGAGGTGATCGCCGGCCTGAACCTGCCGATGCTGATCAAGCTGGCCAGCGTGCGTCAGCGCGAGGACCTGCAGTCCTGCGTCGCCCACGCCCAGGAGGCTGGACGGAAATATATCTCCGTGGCCTCCTACGTGCTCGCGGGAGAAAAATGAGTCGCATGGCGGAGCGGACGGTCGAGATCGTCAACGAACGGGGCCTGCACGCTCGGGCTTCGGCCAAATTCGTGAAGATGGCGGCCGCGTTCGACGCCGAGGTGACGGTCAGCCGCGACGGCTCTTGCGTCGACGCCCGCTCGATCATGGGTCTGATGATGCTGGCCGCCGGCATCGGCTCCACCATCGACATCGCCGCCGAAGGCCCCGAGGCCGACGCGGCGCTCGAGGCCCTTTGCGAACTGGTGGCGAACCGGTTCGACGAGGAACGATAGTAAGACGCTCTCCCCCAGAGGGGGAGAGGATCCATCGCCCGCTACTTCACCGCCTTGCCATCCGCGTCCACCACCTTCAGGTCCAGTCCCAGACCTTTGAGATTCGGCTCGATCACGGCGCGGTCGCCGACGATCACCCAGATCATTTCGCTTGGCTTCACGGCCTTCCTGGCCGCCGCCGTGGCCGTGTCGATCGTCACCGCGCGGACCTGGCCCGGATAGGCGTCGAAATAGCTGTCGGGCAGGTTGTAGTTGACCAGCTCGGTGATCGAGCCGCCCACGGCGCCTGAGGTCTCCCATGTGCCCGGCATCGACAGGATCAGGCCGTTCTGGGCCTTGGCCAGCTCGCCGGCGGTCACTGGCTTTTCGCCGATGATCCCGGCCAGCTCCTTGCGGGCCTCGATGAACGACTCGGCGGTCTTGTCGGTCTGCACCGGAGCATAGGCCACGAACAGGCGCGTGCCGCGACCGGCCCGGACATAGCTGCCCGCGCCATACGACCAGTGCTTGTCCTCGCGCAGGTTCATGTTCAGGCGCGAGACGAAGTCGCCGCCCAGCAGGGCGTTGACGGTGTCGATCGCCGCCTCGTCCGATGGGTTGCGCGGCGCCAGCAGGTTGCCGGCCATGATCATCGACTGTTGGGCGCCGGGCTTGTCGATCAGATAGACCGCGCCTTGGGTCGCCTGGGCGGTGACCGGGGACTTGGTCTTGGCCGGCGCGCCCGACCAGCCGCCCAGCTGGGCCTCCAGCTTGGGCACGATCTCATCCAGGGTGGTGTCGCCGACCACCACCAGGGTCGCGCCCTGCGGCTGCAGCCAGGTCTTCTGGAAGCGGACCAGATCGTCGCGGGTGATCGAGGCCAGCGAGGCCTCGGTGGTCAGCTGGCCGTAGGGCGAGCCCGCGCCATAGGCCAGGGACGGCAGCAGGCGCGAGGCCATGGCGTTGGGCTGCTGTTTGGCCTGCTGCACGGCGGCGATGCGCTGGCGCTTCTGGCGCTCCAGGTCCTCGGGCTTGAAGGCCGGATTGCGCAGCACGTCGGCATAGATGGCCAGGGCCGGGTCGACCGTGGTGGTCAGGGTGTTGAGCGACAGGTTCGAATAGTCCAGCGCCCCGCCGCCGCTGATCCCGGCGCCCAGCTGGGCCAGTTCGCGGCTGATGGTCAGGCCGTCGCGATGGGTGGTGCCCTCGCTGAGCATGCCCATGGTCAGGCCCATCAGGCCCGCCTTGTCGCCGGCCTCTGCCGCCGCGCCAGCGTCGAACAGCAGGTCGAACTGCACCATCGGCGTCTCGTGGCGCTCGGCCAGGATCACCTTGACGCCGTTCGACAGCGTGGCGCGCTTGAGGGGGACGAAGGCCGGGGCCTTGGTCTCGCCCACCGTCGGCATGGCCTTGCGGTCCGCGCCCGTCGCCGTCGTGGCGTAGTTGGGGAAGGGCGAGACCGCCAGGGTGAACGCGCCGTCGGTCAGCCACTTGCGCCCGGCGGCCAGCAGGTCGCCGGCCTTGGCGTTGCGCACCCGGTCCAGCTTTGTCTTGTAGGCGTCGGGATCGCCCAGGAAGACCTGGTTCTGCGCCAGGATGTCGGACTTGCCGCCGAAGCCGCCGATCCGCTCGGCCCCGCGCACGAAGCCGGCCAGGTTGCCGGTGCGGACCTTGGCCACTTCCTCGGGCGTCGGGCCGTCCTTGAGCAGGCGCTGGAACTCTTCCTCGAACGCGGCTTCCACCTTGGCCGCGTCGCCACCCGGCTTGACGGTGATCGTGACCATGAACTGGCTGCCCAGCTCGCCGGGCGACACCGAGGCGCCGACCGTGGTGGCGGTCTGGTCGGTGTAGACCAGGCGCTTGTAGAACCGGGAGGTCTTGTCGGAGACCATCACGTCGCTGAGCAGGTCCAGATAGTCGATGTCGGCGTCGCCGAAGGCCGGCACGTTCCAGACCTTGTAGATGCGGGTCTGGGGCACGCGGTCCTGCATCTCGGCGCGCTGCTGGCCGGTGCGCTTGGCCGGCCAGATCTTCTGGCGGGTCAGGGGCGGGCCCGAGGGGATGTCGCCGAAATACTTCTCGACCTTGGCCCGGGCCTCGGCCGGGGTGATGTCGCCGGCCAGCACCAGGGTGGCGTTGGCGGGGCCGTAGTAGGTCTTGAACCAGGTCTTCACGTCGTCCAGCGAGGCGGCGTCGAGGTCCTCCATCGAGCCGATGACGGTGTGGCCATAGGGATGGTCGCGGTCGTAGGTGCTTTCGGTGATGACGTCCCAGACCTGGCCATAGGGCTGGTTCTGGCCCTGGCGCTTCTCGTTCTGGACGACGCCGCGCTGCTCATCGAGCTTGGCCTTGTCGATCGCGCCGACCAGGTGGCCCATGCGGTCGCTCTCCAGCCACAGCACCTGGTCGAGGGCGGCGGTGGGCACGTTTTGGAAGTAGTTGGTGCGGTCCTCGTTGGTGGTGCCGTTCATGTCGGTGGCGCCCAGCTTTTCCAGCGCCTTGAACCAGTCGTCGTTGAAGTTCTCCGAGCCGTTGAACATCAGGTGTTCGAACAGGTGGGCGAAGCCGGTCTTGCCGACGGGCTCGTTCTTGGAGCCGACGTGGTACCAGATGTTCACCGCCACGATCGGGGCCTTGTGATCCTCGTGGACGATCACCGTCAGGCCATTGGCCAACTTGAAGGTGGTGTGGGGGATCTGGATGGTTGGCAGCACGGCCAACTGGCCGGTGACCTTCGCCGAGGGTTTGGGGGCCTGGGTCTGGGCCGGTGCGAGCGTCGGCGAGGCGATCAGCAGGGCCGCGACGGCGGCGGACGCAAACAGTTTCATGAAGAGCCCCGATAGGACCGCGCCACAGCACGCGGAGGCCTAGACCATAGGTTGTGACCTCTGGCGGGCAAGTCCGACCGCCGCCGGCCGGATTAAATTTCCTTCAGAATCGCGCCTATTCGGCGGCGATGGTCTCGGCAGCCGCCTGGCGCGCGCCCATCGGGCGCAGGTCCAGGTCCTGGAACAGGGCGCTGTCCTCGTCCTGGCCCGGCAGGGGCGTGGTCAGAAGCTTGCCGCCGACGAAGATCGAGTTGGCGCCGGCCAGGAAGCACAGGGCTTGAAGCTCACGGCTCATCTCGTCGCGGCCAGCCGACAGACGGACCATGGAGCGCGGGCAGACGATGCGAGCGACGGCGATGGTGCGGACGAACTCGATGGAATCGATGGCCTTGGCGCCGTCCTTCAGCACCTTGTCGCCCAGCGGCGTGCCGCTGACCGGCACCAGGCCATTGATCGGCAGGCTGTCGGGATGGCTGGGCAGGGTGGCGAGCTGATGCAGCAGGCTGGCGCGATCACGGCGCGTCTCGCCCATGCCGACAATGCCGCCGCAGCAGGTGCTCATGCCCGCGTCGCGGACATAGGCCAGGGTGTCGAGGCGCTCCTGATAGGTGCGGGTGGTGACCACGTCGCCGTAATATTCCGGGCCGGTGTCGAGGTTGTGATTGTAGTAGTCGAGCCCGGCGTCCTTCAGCGACTTGGCCTGATCGGCGGTCAACATGCCCAGGGTGGCGCAGGTTTCCAGGCCCAGGGCCTTCACGCCGCCGATCATGGCGGCCAGCTTGGGCAGGTCGCGGTCCTTCAGTTCGCGCCAGGCCGCCCCCATGCAGAAGCGTTGGGCGCCGCCGTCGCGAGCCTCGCGGGCCCTGGCGATCACGAGGTCGGCGTCCATCAGCTTCTCGGCCTTGAGGCCGGTCTTGAAATGGCTGCTTTGGCTGCAATAGCCGCAGTTCTCGGCGCAGCCGCCGGTCTTGACCGACAACAGCTGCGAAAGCTGGACCTCGGAGGGATCGAACCCGGCGCGGTGGACGTTGGCGGCCTGGAACACCAGCTCCATGAAGGGCTGATCGAACAGGGCCTCGACTTGCGCCAGGGTCCAGTCGTGACGGGGTTGTGCGGCGTTGATCTGCGTCATGGCGCGCACGTTTGAACCGGGCGATGCCGCTTGGCAAGTCGCCGCCGACGCGCGATGGCCTTCTGGGCCAGACAAGGCGACAACCGCCGGGCCAAGGGCTAAGGATGGGATCATGGATCGAGAAATCGAGCTGAAATTCCTGATCGCCCCCGAAGCGGCCGACGAGATCCTGACCCTGCTCGACGGAGAGGGCGAGGGCGCGGTGCGCCAGCTGGACGCCACCTATTTCGACACCGCCGATCACGCCCTGCGCAAGGCGGGCTTTGGCTTGCGGGTTCGCGACGGCGAAGGCGGCCGAAAACAGACCCTGAAATCAGCCTCGGCGGGCGGTATCTTCGCGCGTGGGGAATGGGAGACGTCGATTGCCGGGCCGGGCCCGGACGATGCGGCCCTGGCGGCGACGCCAGCGGCGGCGGTCGTCAAAGGCGAGGCCCTGCGCCCGGTGTTCACCACCCGCGTCGAGCGCGCCGTGCGCATGGTCCGCCGGGGCGAGACGGTGATCGAGGCGGTGGTGGATCGCGGCGAACTGATTGGCGAGACCCGCAGCGCGCCGGTCTGCGAACTGGAACTGGAGCTCAAGGCCGGCGCGCCGTCGGCGCTGTTCGACCTGGCCCGCGAACTGGGCGAACGGGTCTCGCTGCGCCTGTCGCTGATCAGCAAGGCCGAGCGCGGCTATGGCCTGGCGGCCACCGACCAAGCCCTGGCCCGCCGCCCGGCCGCTCGCCTGACCCCGGACATGACGGTCGGTCAGGCCCTGCAGGCGGTGGGCCGCGCGGCCCTGTCCCAGCTGTGCGCCAGCGTCGAGGTCCTGCGCGAGCGTCCCGGCCCCGAGGGCGTGCATCAGGTGCGGGTCGCCGCTCGCCGCATGCGGGCCCTGCTCAAGGCCTTCAAGCCGCTCTCGACAGGACCCGAGGCACTGGCCCTTGACCACGAGCTCGACTGGCTGGCCGGCGAGCTGGACACCGCCCGGGACCTGGATGTCTTCATCGCCGACGTCTGGCGACAGGCCTCGGGCGATCCCCAGGCCGAAGGCGCGGCCGCCTTCGGGCGCGCGCTGCTGGCGGCCCAGGCCAACGCCTATCTGCGCATGGAGGCGGCGCTGGAAAGCCCTCGCGGCCGAGCCCTGCCGCTGGAGACCGCCGCCTGGCTGGAGGCCGGGTCCTGGACCACCGACCCGGATCTGGCCGCCGATCGCGACCATCCGGCGCCCGCCTTCGCCGCCGCGATGCTGAAGCATCGTCGCCACGTCATCCTTAAGAAGGGCGCGCGCCTCGACCAGATGGACCCGGCGGCCCGTCATCGCCTGCGCCTAAAGGGCAAGACCCTGCGCTATGCCGCCGCCGACCTGGCCGGTCTGTTTCCCAAGCATCCCAAGCGGGTCGAGCGCTTCATCGCGGCGACCAAGGTGCTGCAGGACGCCCTGGGTCGCCTCAACGACCTGCGCGTCCGCCCCGAACTGGCCCGCGAAGTGGCCCTGGCCAGCGGCGAGCCCGAGGCGATCCTCGCGGCGGGCAGGTTGGCCGGCGGCGATGACGAGGCCGCCCTGATGCGCGACGCCCGCAAGGCGCGCGACGCCTTCGCCGACGCCAGGACCTTCTGGTGAAGGCCTGATCCATATAAAGATATCTTTATGCGTTAATTGCCCGGAAGGGTCGGGCGAGGTATAAGCCCCGCAAGACATTCATCGATCCAGGAGCCGACCGTGGCCGACTACATCGTCAAGGACATCTCGCTGGCCGACTACGGCCGCAAGGAAATCGCCATCGCCGAGACCGAAATGCCCGGTCTGATGGCCACCCGCGCCGAATATGGCCCGGGCCAGGTCCTGAAGGGCGCCCGCATCGCCGGCAGCCTGCACATGACCATCCAGACCGCCGTTCTAATCGAGACCCTCACCGCCCTCGGCGCCGAAGTGCGCTGGGCGTCGTGCAACATCTTCTCGACCCAGGACCACGCCGCCGCGGCCATCGCCGCCTCGGGCGTGCCGGTCTTCGCCTTCAAGGGCGAGAACCTGGTCGAATACTGGGAATACGCCCACAAGATCTTCGAGTGGCATGACGGCGGCTATCCGAACCTGATCCTCGACGACGGCGGCGACGCCACCCTGCTCTGCGTGCTGGGCCCCAAGGCCGAGAAGGACCCGACCCTTCTCAACAATCCGCAGAACGAGGAAGAAGAAGCCCTCTACGCCGTGATGAAGAAGTACCTGGCCGAAAAGCCCGGCTTCTACACCGCCATCCGCAACGCCATCACCGGCGTGTCGGAAGAAACCACCACGGGCGTCCACCGCCTGTACCAGATGGCCGCCAAGGGCGACCTGCCGTTCCCGGCCATCAACGTCAATGACAGCGTCACCAAGTCCAAGTTCGACAACCTGTATGGCTGCCGCGAAAGCCTAGTCGACGCCATCCGCCGCGGCACCGACGTGATGCTGTCGGGCAAGGTCGCGGTGGTCTGCGGCTATGGCGACGTGGGCAAGGGCTCGGCCGCTTCGCTGCGCCAAGGCGGCGCCCGCGTGATCGTCACCGAAGTCGATCCGATCTGCGCCCTGCAGGCGGCGATGGAAGGCTATGAGGTCCAGACCCTGCAGGACGTCGCCGCCAAGGCTGACATCTTCGTCACGGCGACGGGCAACAAGGACGTCATCACGCTGGACGACATGCGGATGATGAAAAACAACGCCATCGTCTGCAACATCGGCCACTTCGACAGCGAAATTCAGATCGCCGCCCTGCGCAACTACAAGTGGGACGAGATCAAGCCGCAGGTCCACCACGTGGAGTTCCCGGACGGCAAGAAGCTGATCGTGCTGTCGGAAGGCCGCCTGGTGAACCTGGGCAACGCGACGGGTCACCCCTCGTTCGTGATGTCGGCCTCGTTCACCAACCAGACCCTGGCCCAGATCGAGCTGTGGACCAACCGGGCCCAGTACGAGCATCAGGTCTACACCCTGCCCAAGCACCTGGACGAGAAGGTCGCCTTCCTCCACCTGGAGAAGCTGGGCGCCAAGCTCTCGACCCTGCGCAAGGATCAGGCCGATTATATCGGCGTGCCGGAAAAGGGTCCGTTCAAGCCGGATCACTACCGCTACTAGGATCGCCTGACGGTGATCGAACGGGGCCCGCTCGCGGAAACGCGGCGGGCCTTTTTCGTAGGCCCGGCGCCGAAAGCGCCGCCGTCGCGTTGATAGGGGGCAGGAGCCCCCAATGTCCGCTGAACACGACGCTACCCTCGCCAGCCTGATCATCGAGAACGCCCTCGGCTACGCCATCTTCACGATGGACCTGGAGGGCCGGGTGACCAGCTGGAGCCGAGGGGCCGAGACGGTCCTGGGCTATAGCCGCGAAGAGGCGATCGGCATGCCCTTCCGCGATCTCTTCACGATTCCCGATCGCGAAACCGGCGCGGACCGCAAGGAGCTGGAAAACGCCAAGCACCGGGGCCGGGCCGAGGACACTCGCTGGCACCTGCGCAAGGATGGGGCCCGCTTCTGGGGCAACGGCATGACCATGGGGATCTTCGAGCCGGAGCTGACCGGACTGATGAAGATCCTGCGCGACGAGACCCCGGCCAAGCTGGCCGAGGACCAGCGGGTGCTGCTGCTCAATGAGCTCAACCACCGGATCAAGAACACCCTGGCTACGGTGCAGTCGATCACCGAGCAGACCCTGCGCGCCGCCAAGGTCGATCCCAATATCCGCAGGGATCTGACCGATCGCCTGATGGCGGTTTCCGAGGCTCACAACGTGCTGGTCGACGAAAGCTGGGCGGGGGCGGATCTCGGCACCATCGTGCGCCAGGCGCTGGCCCCGCACGATCACAAGGAAATCAGCCGCTTCAGGATCGACGGCCCCCTGGTCTGGCTCAGCCCGCAGCAGGCGGTGGCCATGGCGTTGGCCCTGCACGAACTGGCGACCAACGCGCTCAAATATGGCGCCCTTTCCACCACGAGCGGCCAGGTCGAGATCGCCTGGAACCTGGCGCACGATCAGATGGGCGCGCGGCAGATCAGCCTGCTCTGGCGCGAGCTGGGCGGGCCGCCGGTCACGCCGCCCGAGCGCACGGGGTTTGGCACCCGCCTGATCGCGCGAACCTTCGGCCAGGAAAGCGGCGGCCAGGCGCGGATCGATTATCTGCCGCAGGGCGTGCAGTGCGTGATGCAGCTGCCGCTGTCGGTCAGCGGTGAAGAGCCGGCGGCCTGGTCGTCTCTCGTCGCCGGCCAGGTCAGCCCAAAGCGCGCCGCCTCTGCGGTGCGGGCCGACGCCAGGGGCGAGATCGACGCGCCACTTTCCTGAAAGCTTCGCCGCTTCCGTCCCGCGACGCCCTGTTCAAGCCGGTCATGGTCCGGTAAGCCGCTTGCCATGCCTTTAGCTCTGATCATCTCCAGCCATGTCGCCGGCAGCCGCGTCGGCGCGTCGGCCCAGGCCACCGCGCTGGTCCAGTTCCGCATCGACTCGATGGTCGTCCCGACCGTCCTGTTCGGCCGTCACCCCGGCTGGGGCGTGCCCGGCGGGGCGCCCGTGCCGATCGAGGTGCTGGAAGGCATGCTCGACGGAATGGAGGCCAATGGTCTGTTTGGCCTGACCGACATCGTCATCACCGGCTATTTCGCCAGCGCCGCCCAGGTGCGCGCCGCCGCCCGGGCTATCGACGCGATTCGAGAAGCGCCGCGCGAAGGCGCCGCCAGCCGCAAGCCCTCGATCATCGTCGATCCGACCATGGGTGACGCCGGCAAGGGCCTCTATGTCCTGCCCGAAGTGGCCGAGGCCATCGCCGCCGAGCTGATTCCCCGCGCCGACGTGGTGGCCTGCAACGCCTGGGAGCTGCAGAAGCTGACCGGCGCCGACGCCCGCGATCCGCAATCGGCCATGCGCGCCGCCCGCCTGCTGGGCAAGCCGACCCTGGTCTCCTCGGTCCAACGGGGCGCCGAGATCGGCGTCGTGCTGGCCGACCGCAAGGAAGCCTGGCTCGCCGCCCACGCCAGGGTCGAGCGCTCGCCCAACGGCACCGGCGATCTGCTGACCGCCCTCTATGCTGCTTCCATCCTGGAAGGCCAGACCCTGTCCTACGGCCTGGCTCGCGCCGTCGGCGGCGTGGCCGAAACGGTCACCGCCGCCAATATCTGGAACGCGCCCGAACTGCCGATCGTGGCGATGGGCGCGCGGATCAAGCAGACCTCGCCAACGGTCCGCATCGAGCGCCTGGCCTAAGGGATCGCCGTCATGACCATCGACATCACCGGCGTCTGCCCGGATCGCTTCTCCGCCGTGCGCGACGTGTTCGAGGCCAATTTCGCGGACGGCGGCGAGCTGGGCGCGAGGTTCGCCTTCGCCGTCGAGGGCGAGATCGTCGTCGACCTGATGGGCGGCTTCGCCGACCGCAAGCGTACGATCCCCTTCGGTCCCGACACCCTGACGGCGCTGTTCTCGACCACCAAGGCGGTCGCCGCCCTGATGGTCGCGCGCCTGGTCGATGAAGGCCGCCTGGCCTATGACCAGCCCGTCGCCGACGTCTGGCCCGAGTTCGCCCAGGCCGGCAAGCAGGACGTCACCGTCGAGCAGGCCATGTCGCACCAGGCCGGCCTGTCGGGTTTTCCCGACGAGACCGACCCGGCCATCTGGTTCGACTGGGACGCCACCTGCGCCAAGCTGGCGGCCATGGCGCCGCTGTTCCCGGTCGGCTCGGCCAGCGGTTATCACCCGGTGACCTTCGGCTATCTGGCTGGCGAGATCTTTCGCCGGGTCGATGGCCGGACCATGGGAACGGCCCTGCGCGAGGACATCGCCCAGCCTTTCGGCCTCGACCTCTGGATCGGCCTGCCCGACAGTGAGCATGATCGGACCGCCGAGCTGATGCGCCCCACGACCCTGCCGAAGTTCGGCGAGATGAACGCCGCCGTGAAAGCCGCCTTCATGACCCCGTGGGCGGCGCCCTCGGGCCGGGGCACGGACGAGTGGCGACGGGTCGAGATTCCGTCCGCCAATGGTCACGCCACCGCGCCGGCCCTGGCGCGACTGATGGGCGCCCTGGCCAATGGCGGCAAACTGGACGGCCGCTCCATCCTCAGCCCGGCCGGGATCAAGGCCGCCACCGCCGAACGCATCGTCGGCCGGGACTTGGTGCTGCCCTACGACATCAGCTGGGGCGCGGGTTTCATGCGCAACACGCCCAACTTCTATTACGGCCCGACCGCCGAGGCGTTCGGCCATTCGGGCTGGGGTGGTTCGTGCGCCTTCGCCGATCCGACCACGGGCGTGTCCGGGTCCTATGTGATGAACCGGCAGGGTAACGCCCTGATCGGCGACCCCCGCGCGGTGCGGCTGATCGAGGCGGCCTACGCTTCCTTGTAAACTGTCATCCCGGCCAAGCGCGTAGCGCGCCGAGCCGGGACCGCCGGAAGCTCCGAGCCTGTCGCGGTCCCGGGTCTTCGCTTTGCTACGCCCGGGATGACAGGTCCTTTCATACCCCCCGTGTCCGCTTCCACGCCCCATAGGCGAACACCGCCACGCCCAGCCAGATGAACACGAACGACAGGGCGCGCATCGGCGTCACGGCCTCGCCCAGGCTCATGCCGACCAGGAACTGCAGGGTCGGGGCAATGAACTGCAGGAAGCCCATGGCGCTGAGCGGCATGCGGCGCGCCGACCAGGCGAACAGGGCCAGCGGCACGACGGTGGCGGGGCCGGCCAGCAGCAGCAGGGTGCTGACGCCGGCGCCCGATCCCAGGTGGCCCGCGCCGGTCGACTGCAGGTGCAGCACATAGATCAGGCCCGGGATCGCCAGATAGGCGCACTCGATGAACAGGCCCGTCTGGGCGTCGGCCTTCACCTGTTTGCGCAGGATGGCGTAGGCGCAGAAGCTGAGCGCGACGCCCAGCGAGATCACCGGCAGGTGGCCCAGGGCGGCCGTCTGGATGGCCACCCCCACCGCCGCCAGGCCAATGGCGATGGCGCCCTCGCGGGTGATCCGTTCGCGAAACAGGATGGCCCCCGCCGCCATGTTCATCAGGGGGTTGATGTAATAGCCCAGGCTGGTCTCGATCACGTGGCCGGCGTTGACCGCGAACACATAGATCGACCAGTTGATGAAGATCGCCGCCGTCGAGCAGGCCAGGATCAGCAGGGTCTTGGGCTGGCGCAGCACCGCCGCCACCTGTCCCGCCTGCTTGGCCAGCAGCACGGCCAGGAAGGCCCAGGGCGCAGCCCACAGGGTGCGGTGCGCGATCATCTCCCACGAGCCGACGCCCAGGGTCGACAGCAGGTGGAAATACAGCGGCAGGAAGCCCCACAGCATGTAGCAGCCCACCGCTGCGATGACGGCTGTCCGGGCTTCGTCAGGGGTCTTGTTCACATCCGCCGACATGGCGTCGTCCTGTTGGCTAAAAGAAAAGGCTCCCGGGACCTGATGTCCCGGGAGCCCCAAAATCGTCCACCCGCTTGTTGCGGAAGGCGGCTTAGGCCGGGAGTTTCTGCTTGATCAGGCCCTTCTCATGCAGAAGCTGCGCGATCTGCACGGCGTTCAGCGCCGCGCCCTTGCGCAGATTGTCGGCCACGCACCACAGAACGATGCCGTTCTCGACGGTGGGGTCGGTGCGGATGCGCGACACATAGACCGGGAACTCGCCGGCGCTTTCCTTGGGCGTCATGTAGCCGCCGTCCTCGCGCTTATCGATGACTTCCACGCCGTCGGCGTCGCGCAGGATCTCGCGGACATCGTCCTCGTCCAGCGGGGTTTCGAACTCGATGTTCACCGCCTCGGCGTGGCCGACCATGACCGGCACCCGCACGCAGGTGGCGACCAGCTTGATCGACGGATCCAGGATCTTCTTGGTCTCCGCCATCATCTTCCACTCTTCCTTCGTGAAGCCGTCCTCCATGAAGCTGTCGATGTGGGGAATGACGTTGAAGGCGATCTGCTTGGTGAACTTCTTGGGGGGCGGGGCGCCCAGGACGAAGACGCCCTTGGTCTGCTCCCACAGCTCGTCCATGCCTTCCTTGCCCGCGCCCGACACCGACTGATAGGTCGAGACGACGACGCGCTTGATCTTGGCTTCGGCGTGCAAGGGGGCCAACACCACCACCAGCTGCGCGGTCGAGCAGTTGGGGTTGGCGATGATGTTCTTGGGCAGCTTGTTGACGGCCTCCGGGTTCACTTCCGGCACCACCAGCGGCACGTCCGGATCCATCCGGAAGTGGCTGGAATTGTCGATCACGATGGGACCGGCCGCGCCGATCTTCTCGCCCCATTCCTTGGAGATGGCGCCGCCGGCGCTCATCAGCACGATATCGACCGTGCTGAAGTCGAACTGGGCCAGGTCCTCGCACTTGAGGATCTGGTTGCCGAACGAGACCTCGACGCCGATGGATTTCCGGCTGGCGATGGCGTGCATCTTGTCGACGGGGAATTTCACTTCCTCGAGGATGTTGAACATCTCACGGCCAACATTGCCCGTGGCGCCGACCACGGCGACCCGGTAACCCATAGCGGTCTCCAATCTGACTTTTCCGCCCTGAAACGACGGGAAGCGACCCGTTACGCCTCGGGGGGGCTGGAAGCAAGGCAAGGGTTTCTAGGGGCGCCTATAGAACCCGCCGCCCGCGGCAATTTTTCACCAGCTCTGCCGCGCTCGCTCGGCCTTCATGAAATTCACGACCGCCCTCCGCGGCGCGGGCCTGGAGCGGCGACGGCGCAGACCCCTCGTCCATCGCCCACCTCGACAGCGAGCGCTGAGCCTTTCGCCGAAGACCGGGCCCTTGGTCGGAACCATCTCTTCCGGCCAAGGGTTTGGCCGTCATCCCGGGCGCAGAGGAATGACGGACATGGCGAGCGAATTCAAAACCGACATCGGCAAGGGTGGCGAAACCCACCAGCATGTTCCCGAAAAGGGCCCCCACGACGGCGAAGGCCACCTGACCACCAATCAGGGCATCCGCGTCTCCGACAATCAGAACCAGCTGAAATCCGGCGAGCGCGGCCCGGTGCTGCTGGAGGATTTCGTCCTTCGCGAGAAGATCTTCCACTTCGACCACGAGCGCATTCCCGAGCGCATCGTCCATGCGCGCGGCACGGCGGCGCACGGCTATTTCGAGCTTTATGAATCGCTGTCCGACCTGACCAAGGCCGACCTCTTCCAGCGGGTCGGCGAGAAGACGCCGCTGTTCGCGCGCTTCTCCACCGTGGCCGGCGGCGCGGGCAGCGTCGACACGCCCCGCGACGTGCGCGGCTTCGCGGTCAAGTTCTACACCCAGGAAGGCAACTGGGACCTCGTCGGCAACAATATCCCGGTGTTCTTCATCCAGGACGCCATCAAGTTTCCCGACCTGATCCATTCGGTGAAGATGGAGGCCGATCGCGGCTATCCCCAGGCCGCCAGCGCCCATGACACCTTCTGGGACTTCATCAGCCTGATGCCGGAATCGACCCACATGATCATGTGGGCGATGAGCGACCGCACCATCCCGCGCTCCCTGCGGACCATGGAAGGCTTCGGCGTCCACACGTTCCGGTTCGTCAACGCCGCCGGCAAGTCGACCTTCGTCAAGTTCCACTGGAAGCCCAAGCAGGGCGTGGCCTCGACCCTCTGGGACGAGGCGGTCAAGTTGGCCGGCGCCGATCCCGACTTCCAGCGTCGCGACATGTTCGAGGCCATCCAGCGCGGCGACTTCCCCGAATGGGAGCTGGGCATCCAGGCCTTCGACCAGGCCTTCGCCGACAGCCTGCCCTTCGACGTGCTGGACCCGACCAAGATCATTCCGGAAGAGGTGCTGCCCGTCCGCATCGTCGGCCGGATGGTGCTGGACCGCTATCCCGACAACTTCTTCGCCGAGACCGAGCAGGTGGCCTTCTGCCCGGCCAATGTGCCGCCGGGCGTCGACTTCACCAATGACCCGCTGCTGCAGGGCCGTCTGTTCAGCTATCTCGACACCCAGAAGAGCCGCCTGGGCACGGCCAATTTCCACCAGCTGCCGATCAACGCGCCCAAGTGCCCGGTGATGAACTTCCAGCGCGACGGCCAGATGCAGATGGCGGTGCCCAAGGGCCGCGCCAACTACGAGCCCAACAGCCTGACCGAGACGGCCGGCGAGATCGGCGGCCCCCGCGAATGTCCGATGACCGGCTTCACCACCTTCCCGTCGGCTGAAGTGACCGACGAGCAGGGCGACAAGCTGCGGATCCGTCCCGAGAGCTTCGCCGACCACTACAGCCAGGCGCGGCTGTTCTTCCGCTCGCTGGATCCGGCCGAGCAGGCGCACCTGGCCTCGGCCATCGTCTTTGAACTGTCCAAGGTGGGCATCGAGGCGGTGCGGACCCGGATGATGTCCAATCTGGTCAATGTCGACCCGGAGCTGGCCAAGCGGGTCGGCGCCGGCCTCAACATGCCCGTGCCCAAGGCCTCGAAGACGGCGGCGCCCGTGCAGGATCTGGACCTGTCGCCGGCCCTGCGCATCGTCAACGGCCCGCGCGCCCCGACCGACATCAAGGGCCATGTGATCGGCATCCTGGTGGCCGACGGCTCCGACGCGGCGGCGGTCGACACGCTGAAGGCGGCGATCAGCAAGGCCGGGGCGGTGGCCAAGGTGATCGCGCCGAAGATCGGCGGCGCCAAGGGCGCGGACGGGACCCTGATCCCGGCCGACGGACAACTGGCCGGGACGCCGTCGGTGACGGTGGACGCCATCGCCCTGGTGCTGTCCGACACCGGCTGCGCGGCCCTGCTGAAGGAAGCCGCCGCCGTTCAGTTCGTCATGGACGCCTTCGGCCACCTCAAGGCCATCGGCGCCACCGACGCCGCCAAGCCGTTGCTGGACAAGGCGGGCGTCGAGCCGGACGACGGCGTGGTGGGCCTGGGCGCCGACTTCATCGCGGCGGCGGCCAAGCGGTTCTGGGACCGCGAGCCGAAGGTGCGCATGCTGGCCTAGATAAATCCTCCCCCTGAAGGGGGAGGCGGTCCCCGACTTGATCGGGGGCCGGTGGGGGAAGACTGCAATGAGTTAGCAGGACTTCCCCCACCGTCGGCTGCGCCGACACCTCCCCCGCTAGGGGGAGGACTTAGCCCATCAAATGCGCCCGCCAGGCCTGGCGCAGCACCTTCTTGTCGATCTTGCCTGTCGCCGTCAGCGGCACCGGCGCGAAGACCACGTCATCGGGGGTCCACCATTTGACGATGTGCGGGGCCAGATAGTCGAGCACCTCGGCCTTGGTCAGCTCCCAGCCCTCGTGGGCCTCGATGATCAGGAGCGGCCGTTCCTCCCACTTGGGATGCGGCACGCCGATCACGGCGGCGATCTTCACACCCGGACAGCCGACGGCGAAATTCTCCAGGTCGATCGAGCTGATCCACTCGCCGCCCGACTTGATCACGTCCTTCTGACGGTCGGTGATGCGCATGAAGCCGTATTCGTCCAGCGTGGCGATGTCGCCAGTGTCGAACCAGCCGTCGTCCTGGGCGGCGTCGGCGTCCTGCCGGAAATAGCGCTTCACCACCCAGGGGCCGCGAACCTTCAGGGCGCCGGAGGTCTCGCCGTCGCGCGGCGCGTCGGTTCCGTCATCGGCCTCGACCTTCAGCTCGATGCCGAACTGCAGTCGGCCCTGGCGGGTCCAGATCGCCTCGTCCATGGCCTCTTCGCCCAGGGCGGCCAGGGCCGGGGTGGGGGTGGCGACCACGCCCAGCGGGCAGGTCTCGGTCATGCCCCAGATCTGCAGCACGCTGACGCCGTAGAGACGCTTGAAGGTCTCGGCCATGGCCCGCGGCACGGCGCTGCCGCCGATCACCACCCTTTTGAGGGTGTCCGGCCGATGGCCGGTTTGCTCCAGCCAGGCCAGATACATGGTCCAGATCGTGGGCACGCCGCCGGTGAAGGTGACGCCCTCGCCCTGGATCAGGGCGTGCAGGGACGCGCCGTCCATCTTGTCGCCGGGCAGGACCAGCTTGGTCCCGCACAGCGGGGCGGTGAAGGGCAGGCCCCAGGCGGTGGCGTGATAGAGGCTGGAACACGGCATCACCACGTCGAAGGCGGTGAAGCCAAAGGCGCTGTTCAGGCCGCCGGCCATGGCGTGCAGCACCACGGCCCGATGCGAATACAGCACCCCCTTGGGGTCGCCGGTGGTGCCCGAGGTGTAGCAGAGGAAGGCGCCGGCGTTCTCGTCGAAGCTGGGCCAGGTCAGGCTTTCGGCCTCGCTGGCGATCAGGGTCTCGTAGGCGATCGCGCCCACCGCTCCGGGAATCGTCCGCGCGTCGTCCGACAGCATGACGAAGGTCTTCACCGTGGTCAGGTAAGGGGCGATGCGGTCGATCAGGTCGGCGAAATTTCGGTCGAAGAACAGGACCGCGCTTTCCGCGTGATTGATCGTGTAGATGATCTGGTCATCGAACAGGCGGGGATTGGCGGTGTGCAGCACCGCGCCGATCCCGGGAACGGCATAGAATAGCTCCAGATGCCGATGGGTGTTCCAGGCCAGGGAGGTGACCCGGTCGCCGGGCTGAACGCCAAGCCGCTTGAGCGCATGGGCCAGCTGGGCGGAGCGGCGGGCCAGGCCGGCATAGTCATAGCGCCAGATCGGCTCGTCGATCAGCTTGGAGACGATCTCGCGCGCGCCATGGGCCTGGGCGGCATAGGTCAGGATGCCGCTGATCATCAGCGGCGTGGTCTGCATCAGGCCCGGTAACATGCGCGTCGCTCCCTTTATTGTCGTTGGGATCAGCCTAGGGCGTGGGGCGGGGTTTGGGGAAGAGGCGGCAGGCGCCGGGACACAGCTGCGCCGCTTCACGCGGTCTGCCGCTGAAGGCATGGAAAGGGTCGCGGAGCGTCCGGACCACGTCCGGAATTGGAATAGAACTAACC
>CAYRTE010000041.1:0-41054 GCA_964427205.1 uncultured Caulobacter sp. | reverse complement strand
CGAGGCCCGGACGCTCCGCGACCCTTCCCATCACCATCGCAGCGAAAGCGCGAGGCTGCCAAGCCGTGTCCGCCAGACGCGCCCTCACGTGCCTCGACCGTCCGCCGTCTCGGCCACGAACCAGTCGCGCAGCTTCAGCAGCCGCGCCAGCTTGGGATTGTCGGCCCGCCAAACGAAGTGGTGGCCGGTGTCGACCTCGACCGCCCCGGCCAGGGGGCGGACCAGGCGGCCGTCGCGGATGTCGCGTTCGGACAGGCCGCTGCGGGCCAGGGCGACGCCCAGGCCTTGGGCGGCGGCGTCCAGCATCATCGAGGTGTCGTCGAAGCCCAGGCTGGGCGGCAGGTCGGGCACGGGCAGGCCCATGGCCTGGAACCAGGCGCTCCAGGGCAGGGCGGTGTGGCGCAGCAGCGGGGCGTTCAGCAGGTCCTCTGGCCTGTCGATCGGGTGGCGCTGGAGGAGAGCGGGGCTGCACACCGGGAATAGGCGTTCGCTGAGCAGGCGCACCGAGTCCAGGCCGGGCCAGGGGCCGACGCCAAAGCGCAGGGCGATGTCGGCGCCGTCGGTGGAGAGGTCCGACACCCGGTCCTCGACCCGCACGGTTAGGTCCAGCTCGCCGGTTTCCGCCGAGACCCGGGCCAGGCGGGTGACCAGCCAGCGGGTGGCGAAGGCCGCCCCGGTGCTGAGCACGATGGGCCCGCAGGCGGCGTTGCGCGCGGCCTGGACGCCGCGCTTCAGGCCGGCCAGCGCCTCGGTGACGCTGGCGGCCAGGGCGGCGCCGGTGGCGGTGGGCTCCATGCGGTTGCCCTGGCGCAGGAACAGGCGGACGCCCAGCTCGTCCTCCAGCTTCCGGATCTGCTGGCTGACGGCGCCATGGGTGACGAACAGCTCGTCGGCCGCGCGGCTGTAGCTGCGATGACGGGCGGCGGCCTCAAGGGCGGTCAGGGTCGAGAAGGGGGGCAGGCGCATGGCGCGGAGATGTTAGCGTGGCTCACAAGCTGGACCAACAGAGATCGTTGGTTTTCGGGATCGGCCAGAGCGATTGTCTCGACGGCGCCGCTTTCCAACACCCCTCCCCGAAAGGTGACGAGATGAAGATCCTGCTTGTCGCGGGCGCGCTGGCGCTCGCCGTTTTCCTGGCTGTCGGCCATCCGGCCCGGCCGCTGGACGATCTGCGCTGGCAGCGCGATCAGCCCTATCTGCTGGCCCCCTATGCGACGGCCAAGATCGGCCGTCCCGAGACCCCGCGGCAGATCGCCATGGCCTCCTCGACCTTGCAGCGCCGATGACAGCGGCCTCCCGCCCGGCCCAAAGAAAAGGCCCGGAGTCGCCTCCGGGCCCTTTCCTGTTTGTCTTCGGCCGAAGCCTACTTTCCGGCCGCGGCCAGAGCGTCCATCAGTTCGGGCACGGCGGTCTTGTAGTCAGCCACCAGGCCGAAATCGGCGACCTGGAAGATCGGGGCGTCGGCGTCCTTGTTGATCGCGACGATGATCTTGCTGTCCTTCATGCCGGCCAGATGCTGGATGGCGCCCGAGATGCCGATGGCGACATACAGGGCCGGAGCCACGACCTTGCCGGTCTGACCGACCTGATAGTCGTTGGGGGCGTAGCCCGCGTCGACCGCCGCGCGCGAGGCGCCGACGGCGGCGCCCAGCTTGTCGGCCAGGGGCTCGATGACCCGCTGGAACTCTTCGGCCGAACCCATGGCGCGACCGCCGGAGACGACGATCTTGGCCGCGGCCAGTTCCGGACGGTCCGACTTGACCATCTCTTCGCTGACGAAGCGGGTCTTGCTGGCTTCCGCGCCGGAGGCGTTCTCGACCGGGGCCGAGCCGCCCTCTTCCGCCGCCGCGAAGGCGGTGGGGCGCACGGTGACCACCTTCTTGGCGTCCGAGGACTGGACAGTTTCGAGGGCGTTGCCGGCATAGATCGGGCGCACGAAGGTGTCGGCCGAGACGACTTCCACGATCTCGCTGATCGGGGCGACGTCCAGCTTGGCGGCGACGCGCGGCGCGAAGTTCTTGCCGCCCGAGGTAGCCGGCACGAGGATCGCGTCGTAGTTGCCAGCCAGGGCCAGCACGGCGTCGGCTTGCGCCTCGGCCACGCCATGACCCAGGGCGGCGCTTTCGGCCAGCAGCACCTTGCGGACGCCGCTGATCTTGGCGGCCGCGTCGGCCACGGCCTTGGCGCCCTGACCCAGGACCAGAACGTCCACGTCGCCCGAGAGCTTCAGGGCGGCGGTGACGGTCTTGTGGGTGCCATCGCGCAGATGCGCGTTGTCATTGTCGGCGACGACGAGAACAGCCATCTAGAGCACTCCCGCGGTGTTGAGCTTGGAAACGAGGTCGGCGGCGGTTTCCACCTTGATGCCGGCCGAGCGCTTGGCGGGCTCGGTGACCTTGAGGACCTTGAGGCGCGGCGCGATGTCGACGCCGTAGTCGGCGACCGTCTTGCTGACGATCTCCTTCTTCTTGGCCTTCATGATGTTGGGCAGGCTGGCGTAGCGCGGCTCGTTGAGGCGCAGGTCGGCCGTGATCACGGCGGGCAGATCCACGTCCAGCACCTGCAGGCCGCCGTCGACTTCGCGGGTGACCTTGGCGGCCGAGCCCGAGATTTCGATGGCCGAGGCGTAGGTGGCCTGCGGCCAGCCCAGCAGGGCCGACAGCATCTGGCCCACGGCGTTGTTGTCGCCGTCGATCGCCTGCTTGCCCATCAGAACCAGGCCCGGTTGCTCTTCGCCGATCACGGCGGCCAGCAGCTTGGCCACGGCCAGCGGTTCGGGATCGGCGTCGGTGGTGATCAGGATGCCGCGGTCGCCGCCCATGGCCAGGGCGGTGCGGATGGTTTCCTGTGCTTGAGCCGGGCCAATGCTGACGATGACGACCTCGGTCGCCACGCCCTTTTCCTTCAGGCGCACGGCTTCTTCGACCGCGATCTCGCAGAAGGGGTTCATGGACATCTTGACGTTCGCCAGATCGACGCCCGTCTGGTCCGCCTTGACGCGAACCTTCACATTATAATCGATAACCCGTTTAACCGGGACTAGGACCTTCATCGGGTTTCACGCCTCCAGGCTGCGTTTTCTCCTGCGTGGGCACGGGATTACCCTTTTTGCACCGCAACGCAAGTTTCCCTTCGCGTAAGCGTAAAGCTTTGCCGCGCTTAGGGTTCAAACAACTGTACGATACTTCGCCGGGGGCGTCCGCCGGCGTCTGCGCCATCCGCGCGAAAGGGCTGGTCAGCTTTGCGGGCGGCCACTAAACAGCCGGGCCATGAACCGCACCATCAATCGCCTGAAGATCCTCTTCGTCGGCCTGTTCCTGGCCAGCAGCGCCGGGGTTTTCGGCTACCACTACCTTTGGGTCTGGCCCAAGGATCGCTGCGAGGCGCGCGGCGGGGCCTGGGCCGGTCGCTGGCTCAAGTGCGGCACGGTCTATTCGATCGAGACCCTGACGCGCCGTCCCGCCAACGTGCCGCCGATCAACACTGAGCGACCCGCTCCCGCGACCCCGGCCGCGCCCGAGAAGAAATAGAGCCTAGCGCGTCGCGCCAGGCTTCCAGAGCACGTCGGCCGCGCCCTTGTCATTGGCCCAGCGGGCCGCGACGAACAGCAGGTCCGACAGGCGGTTGAGATATTTCAGCGCCGGCTGCCCGACAACCTCGCCCTCGATTTCCGACAAATGCACCACCGCGCGCTCGGCGCGGCGGCACACGGTGCGCGCCACATGCAAGGCCGCCGAGGCCGGCGATCCGGCTGGCAGCACGAACGAGGTCAAGGCCGAGAGCTCACTGTTCAGGCGGTCGATTTCCTGCTCGAGGCGCTCGACCTGGCTTTCGACGACTCGCAGGGGCTCCCAAGCAGGCTTTTCGTCTTGCTCAGGCGTGGCCAGATCCGCGCCCAGGTCGAACAGGTCATTCTGGATGCGCTCCAGCATGGCGTCGAGCTGAGGATCGTGTGCGGTGTGTTGTCGCGCCACGCCCAGGAAGGCGTTGGTTTCATCGACGCCGCCATAGGCGTCGACTCGCAGCGAAGCCTTGCTGACGGGGGCGCCGGTCGCCAGGCGCGTCGAGCCGTCATCGCCCGTGCGGGTATAGATCTTGTTCAGCGTGACCATGGGTCGCAGACCGCCGTTATCGATTTTCAGCGCGTGCGCCACCAGAATGCAGCCACCAGAACGAGGATCGCCGCGAACTGCAGCACCACGCGTAACCGCATCAGCTTGTTGGAATAGGAGCGGTTGAAATCGCCGCCCCTGAACAGCGCATAAAGCCCTACGCCGAGGGCGGAAAGCACAGCCAGCAGAACCGCGGGCACGAGGAAATCGAACAATCTGTCCATGGAGGCAGAATAGGCGTTCTGCCCGCCCGTGACCAGAGCGTCGCCATGGCGGCGGAACGCTGTCCGATGAGCAAATTCGCCGAACGAGTTCGTTGAGTGCATTTGTCGCACTGGTAATGTGCAATTTGCCGCATATATAGAAATCCAGCCGACGTTCGGTGATTTTAGTTTTGTCTGGCGGTTGCAATCCCTCGAGTACGGCGATATGGCCCCCGCTCTAATTTTCCCAGTATGCGTTCGTTGAACATGATCGCCCCCTCACCGCAGATCGTTCAACGCTTCATCCCCAGCGGGGAGGCAGGAGAAAACAGAATGGCAAAGGCCGCTCTAACCGTCTCCGCGTCCGAACGCGAAGACGCCATGGCGGAAGTCCGCCAGCTGATCACCGACCTGCGCGACGCCGCGCAGGATGGTCGCCACCTGGCGCGCCGCTATACCGACGTTCTTCAGAACGTCGTCGACGAATATTGCACTGAGTTCGAGAAGCGCGCCGAGGCGGCCCTCGCTCGTCTGGAGGCCGCTGCATGAGCTTTGTATCCGTCAATATCGACCTGGCGACCGACGCCCCGGTCAAACTGACCCGTCGCGCCCTGGCCAAACAGCGCACGCGCGAACGCGTCCTGTCGGCCGCGCGTCGTCTGTTCAGCGAGCGTGGCTATGAAGGCGCGACCATTCGCGACATCGCCCAGGCCGCAGGCATGTCGACCGGAGCCGTGTTCGCCAGCTTCGCCGACAAGACCGAGCTGTTCGATGAAATCCTGACCGCCGACTACGAAGTGATCTACGCCCAGATGGTTCAGGCCGCCCGCGCGGGCGCCACCGTCGACGAGGCTCTGCTGGGTCTGTTCGGGGTCGCCTACAACTTTCATGTCGACCAGTTGCCGCTGCTCCGCGCCAGCATCGCCGTGTCGTGGACCCGCACCGAGGCCGCCGAGCGTCGTTCGCGCGCGGATCTCAAGCACATCTTCCGCCTGATCGGCGAAGTCACCCAGCGCGGCATCGATCAAGGCCAGCTGAAGAGCGGCATCGACGCAAAGCTCTTGGCTGAAATGACTTGGGACGTGTATGTCGCAAACTATCGCCGAGCCGTCTTTGACGGCTGGACGGTGGAAGCGTTGCTCGCGCGACTTTCAGATCAACTGAAGGTCATTTTCGCGGGCGCTCGCGCCTGATAGGGGGACGCCCCGTTGGGGCGGGGCGTCCTCGATCATAATCAGACGCTAGCGTGTTCGAGGGGGACGGGCTTGGGCGTAAGAGACGACCAGAAGCAGGCGACGCGCGAGAAGGTCCTTGAGGCCGCCCGCGACCTGTTCAACGACGTCGGTTACGAGGAAACCACCATCCGCGCCATCGCGGAGCGGGCGGGAGTCTCGGTCGGCAGCGTCTTCACGACCTTCGCCTCGAAGGCCGAGGTGCTCAGCCATGTGATGGAGCACCGCCTCACCGATCTGTATGTCGAATTCGACCGGGTGTTGCCGTATCTGCGCGGCGCAACGGCCGATCGTCTCTGCTCGATCTTCGCGATCCACTACGAATTCGAGACCCGGCGAGTAAAGCTGTTCCTGGCCCACATCGCCGCGTCCTATAGCCCCCGGATCGATCCGGGCGTCACGCCCTATGGTCGCAATCAGCGCCTGACCGACATGCTGCGCGACGTGCTCGACGAGGGCGTCAGGCGCGGCGAGGTTCGGGCCGATCTCGACCAGCAGGTGGCCATAGACGTGCTCAAGGCCGCCTAC
This sequence comes from uncultured Caulobacter sp., assembly GCA_964427205.1. Lineage (GTDB taxonomy): Bacteria > Pseudomonadota > Alphaproteobacteria > Caulobacterales > Caulobacteraceae > Caulobacter. The sequence continues at coordinate 34,979 of CAYRTE010000041.1, read as the reverse complement.
GCCTGGAATTACCGCATGGCCGCCAACAACGGCGGCAAGGGCGATGCCTCGGCCATGTCGGCGGCGATGGAGCGCCAAATCCTCGCCATCGCCGAGGGCTGGCGGCCCCGGTGACGCTTCAGGGCAGTCGCGTCAGTCTCAGGTCCTGATAGTCGAACGAGAAGTCGGCCAGGGGCGAGACCGCCTTGACCAGGGCCGAGGTCACCGCCCCGCCCGCGACGTCGAAGGTGATGAAGGCGTCTTCCTGGGTGCGGTCGTCGAAGACGGTCTTGAAGGTCTCGCCGTCGAACAGCTCCAGCTTGCCGCGCAGCGCGGGCGTCTTGTCGAACGAGACCGTAAGTCCCTTGGCCTTCTTGCCTTTCGGCTTGCCGATCGTGACCGTGCCGTACCAGGGGTCGCGATAGACGCCGACATAGGCGTCGAGCGGCAGGCTGGGCGGTTTGCCGCCGGCTTTCGGGGTCTCTGCCGCGGCGGCGTCCTTGATCGTCTGGGCGTCCGCCTCGGCCTGGACGCGTTTGCTGGAGGCGATCCAGTCAAAGTCGCTGCGGCCCTGCAGACGGTCGGGACCGCCAAAGCGCAATGAACGCAAAACCGGGTTTTCCTCGGCATTGGTCATCACCATGATGCCCGACTTCCGGCCCGGCAGCAGGCCCGTATAAGAGATGAAGCCCGCCAGGCCGCCCGTGTGCCACAGCAGCCGCTCGCCGCGATGATCCTGGACGAACCAGCCCAGGGCGTAGGCCTGCATCGACGGGCGCACGGGATTTTCCGCCATCGGGCCGTCCGCCGAGGTGGTGATGGTCTGCGGCTTCCACATCTCGCGAGCCGTGGCCTCGCTCCACAGGCGCCCGCCGTCGGGCAGGGCGCCCAGCGCCAACTGGACCCGCATCCACTTGCCGATATCGGCCGGCGTGGTGTTGACCCCGCCCGCGGCGGCGGCCGAGGCGAAGCTGTCGTCGAAGGGCAGGACGGTCTGGGGCCCCATTCCGCGCACTGGCGGTCCCAGCCGGCAATGCGGCTCGGCCCGGCGGCTTCTGTCGACCTTGGCCGGCGTGGTGACCGTGTCGGTCATGCCCAGCGGATCGAGGAGCCGGGTCTGGATGAAGTCTTCCCACGGCTTGCCCGTGACGGCGGCCACGACTTCACCGGCGGCCACGTACAGCACGTTGTCATAGGCGTAGCCGCCCCGGAACTGGCTGCCGATCGGCAGGTATTTGAGCCCCGCCATGATCTCGGACCGGGTGTGGGTGGGCGCGGGCCAGATCATCAGGTCGCCGGCCCCCAGGGTCAGGCCGCTGCGGTGGACCAGCAGGTCGCGCACGGTCATCAGCCTGGTGACCACCGGGTCGCTCATCGCGAAGTCGGGCAGGTAGCGGGTGACCGGCGCGTCCCACGCGACCTTGCCGTCCTCGACCAGCATGGCCAGGGCCGCCGCCGTCATCGCCTTGGTGTTGGAGGCGATGCCGAAGATGGTGTTCTCGTCGCACTTGGCCGGCGAGCCAAGGCGCTTGACGCCATAGCCCTTGGCCAGGGTGATCTGGCCGTTTTCGACCACGGCGACGCCCAGGCCCGGCTGGTCGGGGAAGGCGGCCATGACCTGCTGGGCGTACTGGTCGACCGCCGCGGCGACCGAGCCGGTTTCCCGCGCCCGGGCGGACCCGCCGAACGCGGCGAGTCCGCCGGTGGCCAGGGCGGAGAGCAGGGCGGCGCGGCGGGTCGTGGCGATCATGGTGCGTCCTTGGAAGGCAGACCCGCAGGCTATGCCGATGCCTGTCGGCCCGGCAAGCGCCGGGCGCCTAGTTGCCGCCATCCAGCAGGCGCCGCGCGATCACCTGGGCCTGAATCTCGCCGGCGCCCTCGAAGATGTTGAGGATGCGGGCGTCGGCCAGGATGCGGCTGATGGTGTATTCGGTCGCGAAGCCGTTGCCGCCGTGGATCTGCAGGGCGTTGTCGGCCGCGGCCCAGGCCACGCGGGCGGCGATCAGCTTGGCCATGCCGGCCTCGATGTCGCAGCGCTTGTCCTCGTCCTTCTGGGCGGCGGCGTAATAGGTCAGCTGGCGGATGCCCATGATCTCGGCCGCCATCATCGCCAGCTTGTTGGCGACGCGGGGGAACTCGAAGATCGCCTGGCCAAACTGCTTGCGGTCCATCGCGTAGGACAGGCCCACCTCCAGCGCCGACTGGGCCACGCCGACGGCGCGGGCGGCGGTCTGGATGCGGGCGCTTTCGAAGGTGGCCATCAGCTGCTTGAAGCCCTGGCCTTCCACCCCGCCCAGCAGGTTGTCGGCCGGGACGGTGAAGCCGTCGAAGGCGAGCTCATATTCCTTCATGCCGCGATAGCCGATCACGCCGATCTCGCCGCCGCTCATGCCTTGGGCGGGGAAGTCGTCGCCCTCGACGCCGCGCGGCTTGGGGGCCAGCAGCATCGACAGGCCGCGATAGTCGGTGGTGGCCGGATCGGTGCGGACCAGCAGGGTCATCACATCGGCGCGGGCCGCGTGGGTGATCCAGGTCTTGTTCCCCGTCACCACATAGCTGTCGCCGTCCAGCGCCGCGCGGGTGCGCAGGGCCCCGAGGTCGGAGCCGGTATTGGGCTCGGTGAAGACGGCGGTGGGCAGGATCTCGGCGCTGGCGATGCGGGGCAGCCAGTATTGCTTCTGCGCTTCGGTGCCGCCGGTCAGGATCAGCTCGCCGGCGATCTCCGAGCGAGTGGCCAGCGATCCCACGCCGATCCAGGCCCGCGACAGCTCTTCGGAGACCACGCACATGGCGGTCTTGCCCATGCCGCTGCCGCCATATTCCTCGGGAATGGTCAGGCCGAACACGCCCAGATCGCCCAGCTCTTGCACCAGTTCGATCGGGATCAGCTGGTCCTTCAGGTGCCATTCGTGGGCGAAGGGGGTGACCTTTTCCTCGGCGAACGCGTGGAACTGGTCGCGGATCATCTCGAAGGTTTCGTCCAGGCCGGTGTTTTCCAGCGTCGGACGGCCCCGCGCCTCGGCCAGGCGCCTGGCGATGGCGGTCTTCACGGTCTGGCCGCCGCCCTTGGTCATCAGGGTCACCAGAGACGGGGCGAACAACAGGTTCATCACGCCGCGATCGTCGGTGATGTCGACGGGCCGGATCATCTCGCCCTGGTTCATCGCGATGCCGCCGACCATCTGGGTGGCGTATTCGGCGAACAGCAGCTGAGCCAGCAGGGCCTCGATCTGCGTGAAGCGGCCGCCGGCCTCCAGGCGCTCGGCCCAGCCGGCCACCTGGTTCAGCAGCTCGGCATAGGAAGCGTACCAGCCAAAGCCATGGACGACGTGCTGCTCCAGATCGGCCAGCTTGCGATCGACCTTGCCGCCGGGCCCGGCGATCCTGGCCTTCACGATCGGGTGGACCTTGTCGACAAAGGCCTGGGCGGCCGTCGCGGCCTCGCGCAGCAGGCCCGTCAGGCCGGGCAGAATGATCGAGGTGGTATCCTGAGCGACCGTTGCGGTCATGACTTGCTCCCCTGCGCCAAACAGTTGTTTTCTTTCACTCTGGCGCTTTTCGCACCTGCGAGCAATGCCGCAGTGCAGCATAAAGCCACAAAACGGGGAAGAAACATGCTGAAAGTCCACCACCTCAATGAATCCCGCTCGCAGCGCATCCTGTGGTTGCTGGAGGAACTGAAGCTTCCCTACGAGATCGTTTTCCACACCCGCGATCCCAAGACCCGCCTGGCCCCGGCGTCGCTGACCGACGTGCATCCGCTGGGCAAGTCGCCGGTGATCGTCGATGACGCCGCTGGGGGCGACCTGACGGTGATCGAGTCCGGCGCGATCATCGACTATGTCATCCGCCGCCACGGTGAAGGCCGCCTGGCCCCCAATCCCGCCGGCGCCGACTACGACCGCTACCAGCAGTGGCTGCACTATGCCGAGGGCTCGGCCATGCTGCCCCTGATGCTCAACATGTATGTCGGCCGGCTGGGCGAGGGCGGCGCGCCCCTGCAGCCGCGCATCCAGTCAGAGATTTCCAACCACCTGGCGTTCGTCAATGACAGCCTGGCGGGCCGTTCGTTCTTCGTCGGCGACGCCTTGAGCGGCGCCGACATCCAGATGAGCTTCGTGCCCGAGGTCGCCAAGGCCATGGGCAAGCTGCCCGAATATCCGCACATGGCCGCCTGGATCGAACGCATGCACGCCCGCCCGGCGTGGAAGACGGCCCTGGACAAGAGCGGGCCCTACGCCCTGGGGGCCTGATCGCTCCGGCTTCACGTGGCGGCGCGCCCTGCTAGGGTGCGCCGCGAGTAGCCGAGGATTCCCATGCGCCTTGCCCTGATCCTGACCGCCTGCCTGTCCCTGGCGGCTCCCGCAGTGGCCCAGACCTCGGCGTATGAGGCGGTGGATCCGTTCATCGGCACGGGCGGCGACGGCCATACCTTTCCCGGGGCGGTGGTCCCGTTCGGCATGGTGCAGCTCAGCCCCGACACCGAGATCCTGCCGTTCAGGCAGAGCTATGCCCGCGCTTCGGGCTACCGGTTCGGCGATCCGACCATCATCGGCTTCTCGCACACCCATTTCTCGGGCTCGGGCCACTCCGACCTCGGCGACATCCTGCTGGCTCCGGTCTCGGACGAGGCCAAGCTGGACATGGGCGAAAGCGACAAGCCGGGCTCCGGCTACCGCTCGCGCTACAGCCATTCCACCGAGGTCGCCCAGCCGGGCTACTACGCCGTCACCCTCAGCGATTCCAGGGTCCGGGCCGAGCTGACGGCCGGCCTGCGCACGGGGATGCACCGCTACGCGTTCGAGCCGGGCGCGCGGGCCCAGGTGCTGCTGGATCTGCGCACCTCGATCTACAACTATCCGGGCAAGGTGACCTGGTCGCGCATTCGCGTCTCCGCGGATGGCACGGTGACCGGCTATCGCGAGACGCGGGGCTGGGCCCCGGGCCGCAAGCTCTATTTCGCCATCCGCTTCGACCGGCCCCTGGTCGGTCAGGCCCTGCATAACCGCGAAGAGGCCATTCCCTACAAGGGCTTCACCCAACCGGGGCGCACGGCCAGCGACCGCGCCCAGATGCAGGGGCGAGCCCTGGTCGGCGTGTTCGATTTCGGGGTGATCGACCGGCCGCTGGTGGCCAAGGTGGCGATCTCGTCGGTCAGCGAGGACGGGGCGGTCGCCAACCTGGCCAGCGACGAGAAGGGCTTCGACTTCGACGCCCAGCGGGCCCGCGCCCGCCGGGCCTGGGAGGCGGCGCTGGGCGTGGTCGAGATCCAGGCCGCGCCGGACATGCGCAAGAGCGTCTACACCGCGCTCTATCACACCCTGATCGCCCCCAGCGTCTTCGCCGATGCCGACGGCCGCTGGCGCGGTCCCGACGATCAGGTCCACGAAGGCAAGGTCGGAAAGCATGACTTCACCTTCCACTCGACCTTTTCGCTGTGGGACACCTTCCGCGCCGAGCATCCGCTGCTGACCCTGGTCCAGCCCGAGCAGCGCAACAGCGACATCGTCAATTCGCTGATCGCCTCCCGGCAGGTCAGCCCCTATGGCATCCTGCCGGTCTGGCAGTTCCACGGCCAGGAAACCTGGACGATGATCGGCTATCACGCCGTCCCGGTCATCGCCGACGCCTACCTGAAGGGCATCCGCGGCTTCGATGAAAAGGCGGCGCTGGAGGCCATGGTCAGCAGCGCGACCTACGCCCCCTATGGCGGCCTGGGCGACTATATGGCGCTGGGCTATGTGCCGATCGACAAGGAGCCGGAGGCCGCGTCCAAGACCGTCGAATACGCCTATGACGACTGGACCATCGCTCGCATGGCCAAGGACATGGGCCGCGACGACGTCGCCGAGACCTTCTTGAAGCGCGCCGGCAACTGGCGAAACAGCTTCGACGTCAAGACCGGCTTCCTGCGGGCCCGCAAGACCGACGGCGATTTCCGCACGCCCTTCGACCCCACCGCCATCAACTATGGCTCGGACTATACCGAGGGCAACGCCTGGCAATATTCGTGGTTCGCCCCGCAGGACCTGGGCGGCCTGGTCAACGTCATGGGCGGCGACGCGGCGACGGTGAAGAAGCTGGACGCCATGTTCGACTTCGACAATTCCAGGATCGACTACTCCCACGCCGAGGACATCGCCGGCCTGATCGGCCAGTACATTCACGGCAACGAGCCCAGCCACCACGTGGCCTACATGTACAATTTCGCCGGCGCGCCCTGGCGCACCCAGGCGCGACTGGGCCAGATCGTCAGGAGCCAGTACAAGGCCGCGCCCGACGGCCTGTCGGGCAATGACGACCTGGGCCAGATGTCGGCCTGGCTGGTGTTCACGGCCCTGGGCTTCTATCCGGTGACGCCGGGCTCGAACGAGTACGTGATCGGCCGGCCGTTCGTGGACAGGGCCGGCCTGACCACGCCGGGCGGCAAGCGTTTCACGATCCGCGCCGACGGTCTGTCTGACGCCAGGCCCTATGTCGGAGCGATCACGCTGAACGGAAAGCCGCTGAGGCGAGGCTTCATCCGCCATGACGAGATCCTGGCGGGCGGCGAACTGGTGTTCTCGATGAGCGCGACGCCGAACAAGACCTGGGCGACCCGGCCTGCCGACCGGCCGACCTCGATGACCCCCTATCCGCGTTAGGCTCGCCTGAACCCTCGCAGCACATTGGCCTCGGTGCTCAGCTGCAGCTTGCCGTAGTCGATGCGCGGCGTGTCCGAGAAGATCAGGTAGTAGTATTTCATCTGCTCGGACCACCAGTAGCCGGGGCAGTTGTCGCCCTGGGTCATAGGCCGGGTGGTGATGTCGGCCAGGGCCGTATAGCCATAGGCCGCGCGGCTGGTGGCCTTCATCTGGCGATAGTGGAGGGCGGTGAGCGCCCGATAACGCTCGTCGCGGTCGACCAGCCACAGGTTCAGGCAGGCGTCGGGATATTCCGGGCGCAGGCCGGTGTGCTTGCGACGCGGCTGGCGGGTGACGACGTCGATGGATTCGGGGATGACGCCGAAGGTGGCCTGCATCTCCGTGAACGAAGCCAGGTAGTCGTCGCCCTGCGCCTTCCTGCCCATCTGGCCCAGCAGGCCGGCATAATAGGCGGCCAGTTCACTCTGGGCGGTTCCCAGCACCGCGCCGGTCTCGAAATCGACCTGCGGGAACCACAGCCGGCCTTCATAGCGCTTGCCCTGATGCTTCAGCTGGGCGTCGACCGTCTCCAGCGCCCAGCGACGGCAATCCTCGTCGCCGAACAGCTCCCAGGCGTCCCAGAGGTATTCGTAGAAGCTGTCGGCATAGACATCGATGCTGGCCGTGCGGCTGATGAATTCCCCGGTGCGGGCGTCGATATTGGCGGCCATCAGGCCGATCTTCGAGCGGCGGTCCAGGGCGTGCTTCATGGCCCGCTTGGCCATGTCGAAATAGCGTCTGTCGCCGGTCAGCTGGCTCAGGACCCCGAACTCGGTGATGTAGGTGCCGATCTCGGCGAGGTTGGTTTCCGGATCGCTGACCGCCGCCGTCTTCAGGTTGACATAGCGCCAGGGCAGGCCGTGCGGCGAGGCCTCGAAGGCCTTGGCCAGGCGGTCGGCGAGGTCGCGGGCCTTGGCCAGCAGCACCGGATCGCCGCAGGCCAGGTGCGCCGAGATCAGGCCTCCGACCAGCCGGATATTGGTCTCGAACACCTGGGCGTTCCCGTCGACCTCGAAGTCCAGATGGGTCTTCACCCAGTCGACCCCGGCCTGGAACTCTTCGTCCAGACCCATGATCCACAGCGTGTCGAGGGCCTCGACCAGCGACAGGCCCAGGTCGTGGCCCTCGATGAAGAACGAACGCGAGGTCCCGCTGACCGGATTGATCTCGTCCTTGCCCCACGCCCTGGCGACATAGCCGCGCCAGGCCCACTGGAACTCCGACCGCACGTCGGCGGCGAGGGCCGCCCAGTTTTCCCGGGTCTCGCCGAGCGCCAGGGTGGGCGTCGCCGCCGCGAGAGACAGCATAGAGAGCGCGCGGCGGCGGGTGAAGGCGTGGTTCCTCATCCCCAAAGCCTAGCGATGGAAAGCCGGCGCGACGAGGGGTGAGTTTCGCGAGCGCGATGCGCCGCGAGATTTTTCTCCACATGAACGAACTCTGTCAGAGCCGCCGCCGACCCCGTTCAGCTTGGCCCTGTCATGGTCTGTCTCACGGGGTTGATGACCCCGGACACATTCAACGGGACGAAGGATACTCACCATGACCAGCAACAAGACTTTCAAGACCATCGCCCTGACCCTGGCCGCTTCGGCCAGCGCCCTGACCCTGGTTTCGGCCCCGTCGGCCTTCGCCGTCGAGCAGCGCCTGGGCGGCGTCGTCGGCTGCAACGCCTCGGGCCAGAAGCAGGAAGGCGGCGCCGTGATCGGCGCCCTGCTGGGCGCCGTGGCCGGTAGCAACCTGGCCAAGAACGACCGGGGCACGGGCACCGCCATCGGCGCCGTGGTCGGCGCGGGCGCCGGCTCCTATGTCGGCTGCAAGATGCAGAAGAAGGACGCCCGTCAGGCTGTCGGCGGCGCCTACAAGTATGACGGCGTGCGCTTCGCCAACTCGGTCCAGGCCCAGCCGGTCACCCGGATCAAGGGCAAGTATGTCGCCCGTTCCAACCTGAACCTGCGCGCCTCGGCCTCGACCCGCGGCGCCAAGGTGGGCGGCGTCGGCGCTGGCCAGACCTTCCAGGCCCTGGGTCGCACCGATGACGGCAAGTGGATCCTGGTCGGCCAGGACGGCGTCGGCGTGGGCTACGTCTCCAGCGCCTATGTCTACCGCGCTTAAGTCATAGAGGTCTGGAGCGCGGCTTTCCGTCCCTCACCGCGCTCCAAGCACGAGCCCGTCTGGTCGTTCCCCCGACCAGGCGGGCTTTACTTTGCCCGGTTCAGCCGAGCGCGCTGACACCGCCCCACCAGGTCTGCCACGCCACGACCAGCGCCCAGTGCAGCAGGACGGCCGGCCACAGCGAGCCGGTCCGATAGCGCAGGATCGCGCACGCCAGGCCCAGCACCGCGCAGCACAGCAGGAAGTCGGGCCGCAAGAACACGGTCGCGGCGGCGGGCAGGAACGTCAGGGCCTCGGCCACGTGCCAGAGGGCGTAGAGGCTGGTCGAGATCGCGATCGGCAGCGCGGGCCTTTGCAACTCCTGGCGGCCCGGCGTCAGCAGGCCCCGAAAGACGATTTCCTCGCCTAGGGCCGGAACGAACAGGACCGTCAACATCCGCAGCGCCAGACCCGGCTGGGTGGGCGTCAGGTGATAGAGTCCGGTGGAAAAGCCGATGGCGGCCATAACCGGCAGGGTCACCGCGCAGACGGCGGCGCAGAACAGCCAGCCGCTGGCCGAGGGCAGGGTGACGAGGCTGTGACCCAGCCGCCGGCCCAGTTTGGCGATCAGGTCCGCCAGCGCAGCACGGTGTCCTTGACGGGATTGACGAAGGCCCGGCCCTCGGCGCGGCTGGCCTGCCATTCGCGCTTGCACTGCTGGTACCAGCGGGCCTGCTGGTCGGCGTCGCCCACCCACATCAGCGGCGGGTTGGACTGCAGACCCTGGCTCTGGACGCCGACGATGAAGCCGTCCTGGCGCAGGAAAGCCCGGGCCGCGATGCGGATGATCGGATAGAGGGCCGTGAAGGCCCAGTGATCGGACCACATGATCTGGTTCATGCGGGTCTTGTTGGCGTTGATCGGGGTCATGGCCGACAGGGCCAGCACCTGTTTCTTGCCCACCGTCACATGCTCCCAGCGCAGGCCCGGCAGGCGGAAGGTGATCTCGGTCAGAGGCTCGCCGCCCAGGATGGCATAGGCCTTGGAGTTCTTCGACGGCTCGTGTCGCACCATGGTGAAGCCGGCCTGCGACGGGGCGAAGCGCTTCTTCTTCTCGTGCTGGCTGGCGGTGGTGCGCCACCACCATTGCTGGTGCACATAGGGGCCGTGGGCCGGGTCGATCAGGCCCAGAACGGCGTGGTCGATATGGATGTCATAGTCCAGATGGTCGACCAGCTTGGGCTTGCCGCCGACAATGCCCGGAATGACCGGCGGGGCCTCCGGGGGCTCGCCGTCAAAGCGGGCGTCTGACGACATCCAGATCCAGACCAGGCCCTGCTGCTCGACGATCGGATAGCGGCGGACCCGCACCTTGCTGATGTCCAGGTCGCTGTCGGCGGTGAGCGACGGGATCGCCGTGCAGGCGCCGTCCGTGCCGAACCGCCAGCCGTGATACGGGCACTCGATGCTCTGCGCGCCATTGGCCTCGGTCCTGACCTTGCCGGCCGACAGGGCGGCGGCGCGGTGCGGGCAGATGTCGCGAATGGCATAGGCCTGCCCCTGGCGCGTGCGGCCCAGCAGCACGGGTTCAGCCAGCAGTTCGCGGTGTTCCATCTTGCCGGGCCTAAGGTCCGGCGACAGGGCGGCGACGTACCAGGCGTCCATGACGAAGCCCTCGCCAAACCTGGCGGGCGGGAGGGCCTTGGCGGGTGTCGAAGCGTCGTCGGGCATGGGGGCCTTATAGCCGAGTTTGCTGACTTTTCACGACGCTTTGGGCCAGGGGCGCGTGACCGGCGCTTACCGCCCCGCCGCCGTTTCGACCAGGCGCTGATAGAACCGCACCATCCGTTCCACATTGGCGACGCTGATATGCTCGTCGGTGCCGTGGATCATCTTGGTCTCGTCGATCGACAGCACCAGCGGCTGGAAGCGGTAGACGTCCGCGGCCACGGGGGCGAGATAGCGGCTGTCGGTGCCGGCGGTGACCAGGCCCGGCACCACCGGCGCCTGGCTTTCGTCGGCGGCCAGCCCGGCCAGGGTCTTCCAGGCGTCGGAGCTGGTCGAGGAGATCGGCGAGGGCTCGTCGGGCGTCTTGGTCCAGGCCAGCTCCACCGGCAGCTTGCCGACGGCGTCTTTCGCCCGGGCCATGACCTTGGCCGAGGTGTCGCCCGGCGCGATGCGGTAGTTGATCCAGGCGGTGGCGTCCTGGGGCAGGACGTTTTCCTTGGGTGAGCCCTTCAGCATGGTGGGCGCGATGGTGGTGTGCAGCATGGCCGCGCCGGCCGGGGTCTTGGCGGTGACCTGCACCAGCAGGGGCGAGAACAGCCAGGTGTTGGCGGCGAACACCCGGACCGGCAGCGAGGCGTGCGGCGCGATCGACTTCAGCATGTCGGCGCCCGGGCCGGCGAACTTCATCGGGAAGGGCTTGTCGGTGATGGCCAGCACGGCCCGCGACAGCGTGGCGACACCCGTTTCCTCCGGCGGCGCCGAGGAGTGGCCGCCGACAGCCGGGGCCGTGACCTTCAGGGTGGCGTAGCCCTTCTCGGCCGTGCCGATGATCGCGGTGGGCTTGCCGGTGACCGGATGGTCGGCGACCACGGCCATGCCCTCGTCGAGCACGAACTGGGCCTTGACGCCGCGCGCCTTCAGCAGGGCCGCCGCCGCCCGCGCGCCGACGCCGCGCACCTCCTCGTCATGGCCGCTGACGATGATCACGGTGCGCACGGGCTTGAAGCCGCCGGCCGCCAGGCCTTCCAGCGCCTCGAACAGGGTGATCAGGGAGCCCTTGTCGTCGATCGCGCCGCGACCCCAGACGGCGTTGTCGGCCACCACGCCGTCGAACGGCGGGTGGGTCCAGGATTTCTCGCTGCCAGGGGTGATCGGCACCACGTCCTGGTGGGCCATCAGGACGATGGGGGCCAGAGCCGGGTTCGAGCCGGTCCAGGTGTAGACCAGCGTATGCTCGGCCAGCACCTCGCGGGTCATGGCGGCGTGGGCGGCGGGATAGCTCGCCTGTAACCACGCGTGCAGCCTGTCCCACTCGGCCGGCTGGTCGTCGGCCCTGTCCTGGTGGCTGATGGTCTGGAAACGGATGGCCTGGGCCAGGTTGGCGGCGGCCCTGGCGATGTCCACCGGCCTGGCGGCGGCCAGCCTAGCGCCCGCCACGTCGACCGCGGCCGGAGCCTTGAACGTCGCCGTCCGCACCGCCACCACGCCGGCCACGGCCAGCACCAGTCCCACGGCCGTCAGGCCGGCCTTGCCCGCAAGTCCCATCACGCATCTCCCCGAACATTTGTTGGGGACTGTGCGGCGGGCGCGGCGCTTTGCCAATCCTTCCGTTGCGGGTGTCAGGCCTGGCCGAGGGGCGGCCAGAGGGAGGTGTCAATGGATTGACATTTGTAAACTAAGATGGGAGTGGAGAGGCTCAACCATCGCGAGTGAAACTCAATGCTCCTGAGGGCGATCCGCGTAGAAGCCGATGCGAAAAAGCGGATCGCGGCGACGGCGGTCTGGTTGGTCACGGCCGCGATGGTCAGCCTTCCCGGGCTGATCTTGGTCGTCAACGAGCAAAGGCAGGTCAACGCCGCCGACGCCAATGCCTGGAGCATGACGGGACCGCCCTGCGCGCCTTTGACCAGGGCGCGGTTTTACCGGTCGTCGCGGCCGCCGAGTCAGGCGGTCTATGAGGGGGTTCTTTTCCAGCGCAGGGCCGGACACATGCTGTGCATGCGCCGGCCCTACGCGCAGCGCGACCGTGAAGACAAGTTCCCCGCGTGCCGTTTTACCGGGCCGGACTATCTCGGCGTCTCGGCCGGGGGACACGAACGCTATTACGATCTGACCGGTGGTCGGTCGGCGCGGGTGGGGGTGCTTGACGGGGTGATCCGCTGCATTGTCACGCCGAAGTTCACGATGCGCTGAGGGCCGGGGCCTAAAGCGCCCCGCTCAGCTCCTGCACTTCCTCGAACGTCCGCAGGCCCGGCCGCTGGGCGCAGACCAGCACGCCCATGTTGCCGGGCAGATGCTGGTTGGCCAGCATCTTCTCGTGGGCCAGGGGGATGTCTTCCCAGGGGAACACTTCCGACAGGCACGGGTCGACGCGGCGGTCGATGACCAGCTGGTTGGCGGCGCTGGCCTGCATCAGGTTGGCGAAGTGCGATCCCTGCACGCGCTTCTGACGCATCCACAGGAAGCGGGCGTCCATGGTCAGGTTGAAGCCGCTGGTGCCGGCACAGATGGCGACCATGCCACCGCGTTTGACGACGAACACCGAGACCGGGAAGGTCGCCTCGCCAGGGTGTTCGAACACCATGTCGACGTCCTTGTTGCCGGTGATCTGCCAGATCGCCTTACCGAACTTGCGGCTTTCCTTCATGTAGTCATTGAATTCGGGGCCGTTGACCTTGGGCAGCTGGCCCCAGCAGTTGAACTCGTTGCGGTTCAGCACCGCCTTGGCGCCCATCGACAGCACGAACTCGCGCTTGTCCTCGGAGCTGACCACGCCGATGGCGTTGGCGCCGGCGACGGCGGCCAGCTGGGTGGCGAAGACGCCCAGGCCGCCCGAGGCGCCCCAGACCAGGACGTTCTGGCCGGGCCGCAGTTCATGCGGCTTGTGGCCAAACAGCATGCGATAGGCCGTCGCCAGGGTCAGCACGTAGCAGGCGCTCTCTTCCCAGGTTAGGTGCTTGGGACGCTGCATCAGCTGGCGCGACTGCACCCGGCAGAACTGCGAGAAGCTGCCGTCCGGGGTCTCATAGCCCCAGATGCGCTGGCTGGTGGAGAACATCGGGTCGCCGCCGTTGCACTCCTCGTCGTCGCCGTCGTCCTGGTTACAGTGGATGACCACCTCGTCGCCCGGCTTCCAGCGCTTGACCTTCTTGCCCACCGCCCAGACGATGCCCGAGGCGTCGGATCCGGCGATGTGGTAGGGCTGCTTGTGGCCGTCCAGCGGGCTGATCGGCTCGCCGAGCGCGGCCCAGACGCCGTTGTAATTGACCCCGGCGGCCATCACGAGCACGAGCACCTCGTCCTCGCCGATGGTCCAGGTGGGCACCACCTCGACCTGCATGGCCTGGGTGGGCTTGCCGTGACGCTCCTTGCGGATGCTCCAGGCATACATGTTGGCGGGCACATGGAAGGGTGGCGGGATCTCGCCGATCTCGTAGAGATCCTTCACAGGCGACTTCTCAAGCATCGTGGTCGTCATGTCACTCCCCGTTTCCTTCGGCGCTGCAACAACGTCCGAAAGCTCAACTCGGCTGCGCGCGGGGTGGTCGAAATGGCAAAAACCGATCGCCAACCCGTCGTTTTTGGTCCTGAGGCGGATAAATCGACCTCGAAGCGGCCTAAGCTGAGACAACTGTTTGAAACTGGCAAGCAGAATCTTGTGCGACGCAACATGAGCGTCGCCTTGTCGCGGCGAAGGCTGTTCAAGAGGCTGGCGATCGGCGAGGCTTGGCCATGACCCCGACCCTGCATGTCTCCCGTCCCCACACCGCCATCGTCCTGCTGGAACTGGACGGCCCTCCGGCCAACGGACTGGGCATGGCCCTTCGTCTTGGCCTGGCCGACGCCCTGGCGGCAATCAACGCCGACCTCGACGTCCGGGCGGTGGTGCTGACGGGACGCAACGGCGCCTTCTGCGCGGGGGACGATCTGCGCGAGGCGGCCGGGCGGGGCGCGGGCCAACTGGAGGCCGTGCTGGGCTTCAACGTGCTGATGGACAAGGTCGAGGCGTGCCGCGTTCCGATCATCGCGGCCATCGACGGCTGGTGCCTGGGCGGCGGGCTGGAACTGGCCCTGTCGTGCGACATCCGCATCGCCAGCGACCGGGCCAGTTTCGCGGCCTCAGGGGTCAATATCGGGCTGATGGCGTCCGTGGCCCGGTTGCCGCGCCTGATCGGCGAGGCGCGGGCCAAGGCGCATCTGCTGACTGGATCCAGCTTTGATCCCGCGCGGGCCCTGGCCGATGGGGTGGTGAGCCAGGTGCATGCGGTCGAGGCGCTGCTGCCCGCCGGCCTGGAGCTGGCCGAACGCATCGCCTCGCGCGCGCCCCTGGCGGTCGAGGCCGCCAAGCGGGCGGTGGCGGGCCATGCGGCGGATGTGGCGTCGCTGGTGGCCAGCGCCGACCACGCCGAAGCCGTCGCAGCCTTCATGGCCAAGCGGCCGGCCGTGTTTCGCCGGGCCTGAGCCGGAAGCCCGCACGAATTGATCGACCGCAAGGCCGAGGTCTATCGCCTCCGCGCAGGATGACAATGGCGCCAAGCTGGGCGTCATTTTCCCTGGAAGTCCTGAGCCATGAGCAATACCCCCCACGAACTGCACGAAGAGTTTCCCCAGGACGCCGACCGCATCCACACGCTGAAGACCAGCGACGCCCACTTCGCCAAGCTTGTTGAGGGCTATCACGAGGTCAATCGCGCCGTTCACCGGATGGAGACCAACATCGAAGCGGTGGCCGACGCCGTCCTCGAGGACTTCAAGAAGCAGCGCCTGGAGCTGAAGGACAAGATCGCTTCGGCCCTGGCCAAGCTGGCCTGAGGCGTTCGATCGACCCGGCGGCGCATGCGCCGCCGGGTCGCCCACAACACTTCGCTTTTGCGATATTGCATCGCAGCAAAACCGGGTTCATTATCGACGGTAATCAAGAACGATAGGTCGGGAGCGCGGGAATGTCAGGCAAGCCGTATCAACACGAGCCAGATGCGCCGTGGATCTTCCGCACCTATGCCGGCCACTCGACAGCCGAGAAGTCCAACAGCCTGTATCGCGCCAACCTGTCCAAGGGACAGACGGGCCTGTCGGTGGCGTTCGACCTGCCCACCCAGACGGGCTATGACCCCGATCACATCCTGTCGCGCGGCGAAGTGGGCAAGGTGGGCGTGCCGATCAGCCACCTGGGCGACATGCGCCAGCTGTTCGACCAGATCCCGCTGGAGCAGTCCAACACCTCGATGACCATCAACGCCCCGGCCGCCTGGCTGCTGGCGATGTATGTGGCCTTGGCCGACGAGCAGGGGGCTGACCGCAAGCTGCTGCAGGGCACGACGCAGAATGATCTGATCAAGGAATATCTGTCGCGCGGCACCTACATCTTCCCGCCGGGCCCAAGCCTGCGGCTGATCGGCGACATGATCGCCTGGTGCTATCTGGAGGTTCCCAAGTGGAACCCGATGAACGTCTGCAGCTATCACCTGCAGGAGGCCGGCGCGACGCCCGAGCAGGAGCTGGCCTTCGCCCTGGCGACCGCGATTTCCGTGCTCGACACCGTCAAGGCCGGCGGCCAGGTGCCCGAGCAGGACTTCGAGATCGTCGCCTCGCGGATCAGCTTCTTCGTCAACGCCGGGGTTCGGTTCGTCACCGAGCTCTGCAAGATGCGCAGCTTCACGCGCCTGTGGGACCAGATCCTGCTGGAGCGCTATGGCGTGCAGGACAAGAAGGCCCGACGCTTCCGCTATGGCGTGCAGGTCAACAGCCTGGGCCTGACCGAGCAGCAGCCCGAGAACAACGTCTATCGCATCCTCATCGAGGCCCTGGCGGTGACGCTGTCCAAGGACGCCCGCTGCCGCGCTCTGCAGTTGCCGGCCTGGAACGAGGCCTTGGGTCTGCCGCGTCCGTTCGACCAGCAATGGTCGCTGCGCCTGCAGCAGGTGCTGGCCTATGAGACCGACCTGCTGGAATACGAGGACCTGTTCGACGGCTCGCATGTCGTCGAGGCCAAGGTCGCGGAACTGAGCAAGGGCGCGCTGGAGCAGCTGGCCCTGATCGACGAGATGGGCGGGGCCCAGAACGCCATCGACTACATGAAGACCCAACTGGTGGCGTCCAACGCCAAGCGGGTGCGCTCGGTCGAGACCGGCGACATGACCGTGGTCGGCGTCAACCGCTGGACCGACACCGAGGCCTCGCCGCTATCGGCCGGCGAAAGCTCGATCGAGACCGTCGATCCGCGCCTTGAGGCCGGCGTCGTCGAACGCATCAAGGCCTGGCGCGCGGCCCGCGACGCGGGCGCCGTCGAGGCGGCTCTCGCCGACCTGAAGGCCGCCGCCCAGGATGGCCGCAACATCATGGAGCCCTCGATCGTGGCGGCCAAGGCCGGGGTCACCACCGGCGAATGGTCCGGCGCCCTGCGCGAGGTGTTCGGCGAATACCGCGGCCCGACCGGCGTGGCCGTCGTGGTCTCGACCGGTGACGCCGAGGATGTCGAGTCCGTCAAGCGCGAGGTCGAGCGGGTCTCGCAGGTGCTGGGCCGCACCCTGACCTATCTGGTCGGCAAGCCGGGCCTGGACGGTCACTCCAACGGCGCCGAACAGATCGCCACCCGGGCCCGCGCCTGCGGCATGGAGGTGGTCTATGACGGCATCCGCTCGACCCCTGACGAGATCGTCCGCCGCGCCAAGGAGAGCCGGGCGCACGTGGTGGGCCTGTCGATCCTGTCGGGTTCGCACCTGGATCTGGTTCAGGAAGTGGTCCGCGTCATGCGCGTCGAGGGGCTGGGCGACATCCCCGTCGTGGTGGGCGGCATCATCCCCGAGGCCGACGCCCTGATCCTGAAACAGATGGGCGTGGCGCGGATCTACACGCCCAAGGACTTCAAGATCACCGACATCATGGGCGACATCGTCAAGCTGGTGGAGGGCGCGGCGCTGGTCGAGGCTTGAGGCGGTTTATGCTAGGGTGAAGCCATGACCCTCGACGACGCCCTCGCCAGACTGCGCGCGGCCAAGCCGCTGCTGGACCGCTACGGTGTCGCGCGCGTGGGCGTGTTCGGCTCGACGGCGCGGGGCGAGGCTGGGCCGGACAGTGATGTGGACGTGCTGGTGGAGTTTATCGGAGACAGTCATCCTGGGCTTGATTTTTTCAACCTAAAGGATGACATATCCGAAATACTCAACCATGAGGTAGACTTGGTGACGCCCCGCATTCTGCATCGACTGATGCGTGATCGTATCCTGGCCGAAGTCGCCTATGCCTAAGGCCGAACGGGATGCCGCCGTGCGTCTTGCGGACATCCTCAGGGCCATCGAGCGCATCCGCAGCTATGTCGCCGACGTCACGCTGGAACGTTTCCAGACCGATACTCTGCTGTTCGACGCCGTGTCATTGAACGTCTTGGTCATTGGCGAGTCCATCTCGCGGTTGCCTGACGCCACGAAGGCGCGCCTCTCAAGCCTGCCCTGGAAAAGCATGGTGGCGTTGCGCAATCTGGTCGCCCACGGCTATCCGGAACTGGACGATCGCATCGTCTGGGACATCGCCACAACGCGCCTCGATGCGCTCGAAGCGGTGATCGCGCCCTTGCTGGACGAGGCGCAGGGCGCCGCCCGCCCCTAGCGCCGCCCCAGCCGCCAGGCGGCCACGAAGGCGATCAGCGCCAGCGGCGTGAAGGCGCCGAACAGCCACGGCCCCACGGCATAGGCCGCCGCGGGCTCGACCCCGTGGCCAAAGCCCAGCAGGTTGGCCATGGCCCCGGCGGCCGCCGAGCCGGCCGCGCCGCCGATCAGTTGCACCGTCGGCACGGCGGAGGAGGCCAGGACCTGCTCGTCGGCCGGGGCGGCGGCGATCACCCGGCGGGCCAGGAAGGCCCAGCTCAGGCCAAAGCCGCAGCCGATCACCAGGAAGGCCAGGCCCGTCTCGACCAGGCCGCCGCGCGTGACGGCCCAGGCGCCCCAGACCACGCCGATCAGCAGGGTCCCGACACCGGCGCGGATCGCCAGGCCCTCGCGCGCCGGCGGCAGGCCGCCCACCAGCAGGGCGCAGACCGTCCAGCCGGCCGCGATGGCGCCGGTGACATAGCCGGCCATCAGGGGCGAGGCGGCGTGGCGGGCCTGGATGAAGGCGGGGCCGTAGACGGTGAAGCCGATGGCGGCGGCCTCGCAGGCGAACATGATCAGCAGGCCAAGGCCGGTGGCGGTGGTCAGGTCGGCGACCGTGCGCGGCAGCAGGCGATCCCGGGTTCCACGGTTGGCCGCCAGCATCGCCGCCATGCCAACCAGACCCAGCAGGGCGCAGGCGATGGCGGCCAGCGGCGAGGCGACAATCCCGGCCAGGCCGATCAGGCTGACCCCGACGATCAGCAGGGTCAGTTGCAGGGCCGGAACGCGGTTGCGCCCCTCGTCGCGCTTCTCCGAGGGCAGCATGGCCGCCACGGCGACCACGAAGACCACGGCCTGGGCGACGAACATCCAGAACGCGCCGCGCCAGAAGCCGGCCTGGGCGAACAGTCCGCCAACCAGCGGGCCCAGCAGGGTGGCGCCGCCCCAGACGCCGGCCACCGCGCCATAGACGCGCGGCCACAGGCTTTCAGGGAAGAGGGCGGTGATGGCCACATAGCAAAGCGCCACGACGGCGCCGGCGCCCAGGCCCTGCACCAGCCGGCCGACCACGAAGGTGACGAATTCGGGCGCCAGGGCGCTCATCGCGCAGCCGACCGCATAGGCGCAGCCAGCCAGCATGGTGGCGCGTCGCAGGCCAAGCGCGATCGACAGCTTGCCGCTGCAGGCCCCGGCAAGGATGGAGCCCATCAGGAAGGCCGCCACCGACCAGCCGAAATACTGATAGCCGCCGATCTCGCGCGCCACGCTGGGCATGATCGTCGCCGTCACCAGCGTATCGGCCGCGTTCAGCCAGATGCCCAGGCACAGCAACGCAAAGCGCGGCAGCAGCTTGGGGTCGAGCAGGGCGGGGCGGTCGGTGTTTGAGGACATGGGCAGGCGGTGATGCCCTTTTCCGACCGCCTCGCCAAGTCAAGGCGATGAACCTCGCGCCGCGCCGAGCCGTTTCACGACGAATGCGCTTCTCGCTCCCGCCCTCGCCCCGCGTTCCGCCGCATCTGGTCGCCCTGGCCGGGATGGGCGCGTTCCTGCTCGACATGGCGCTGGCGGGCGCCCTTCTGCTTGCCCTCGTCGATCGCCTGGCCCCGCCGCAGGACCTGCCGTGGAAACCCTTCTCGCTGAACCAGCCCCTGGGTCTGGCGACGGCCGGCAAGCTGGCGCGGATCGCCGCCGCCCCGGCCGCCTGCCGCGAGGCCCTGAGCGAAGGCGGCGTGACATTCACCGACCAGCCGGCGCGGGAGGAGGGGTTCTGCTCGACGCGCGACACCCTGCGCTTCGCCAGCCGCCTGGCCCCGGCCGCTCCGACCATGACCTGCCCGATGGCCCTTAGCTATGTCCTCTGGGAGCGGCAGGTGCTGGCGCCGGCCGCGCGCGAGATCCTGGGCTCACCGCTGAGGCGGGTCGACCACTACGGGACCTATGCCTGCCGCACGATCTATGGCCGACCGGGCGAGCGGCCCAGCCAGCATGCGCGCGCCAACGCCCTCGACGTGGCCGGTTTTCAACTCTCCGACGGCCGCAAGCTCAGCATCATCGCAGACTTCCGCGACCCCGGTCCTGAAGGCCGCTTCCTGCGCGCTGCCCGCGATGGCGCCTGCCGGGTGTTCGGCGCGGTGCTGGGGCCGGACTACAACGCCGCCCACGCCGACCACCTGCATCTTGATCACAGTCCCTATCATCTGTGCCGATGAAGCGGTTTGCCGGTTGAACCGCCGGGCAGGGTCGTGCTTGGTGCGGCGTTAACCTTTGCAAGGCGCTCCCCCGCCCCATGGCCTATCGCGTACCGCGCCATCCGCGCATCGAGCACCACGCCAAACACCAGACGCGCCTGGCGCGGCTGACCGGTCTGGCGCTGCTGTGGATTCTGGTGGCGATCATGGCGCTGCTCGCCGAGCGCACCCTTCCCGTCCAGCATGCGCCGTGGAAGACGCTGAGCGTCGTCGACCCGGTGGGCATGGCGACCCGCGTCAAGGCCGCCCGCAGCGGTCGCGACCCAAAGCTGTGCCGGGCGATCCTGGCCAAGGCCGGCCTCACCTATATCGATCTGCCTGACAGGACCGAGGGTGATTTCTGCGTGGTGCGTGACGCCCTGCGCATCGAATCCGGCATGGCGCCGCTGATCCCCGCCGACGCGCCGATGGTGTGCAAGCAAGCGCTGGCCCTGTCGATCTGGGAGCGTCAAATCGTGCAGCCCGCCGCCTATGAGCTGCTGGGCCAGGGCGTCACGGGCCTGGAGCACTATGGCGCCTATTCCTGCCGGCGCATGTACGGCAAGGTCAAGGGCCCGGTCAGCGAGCACGCCCTGGCCGACGCCATCGACCTGGCCGGTTTCAGGCTGACCGACGGCAGCCGGGTGATGGTGGCGACCGACTGGACCGATCCCGGCCCCAGGGGCCAGTTCCTGCGCCGGGTGCGCGATGGCGCCTGCCGGGTGTTCCTGACCACGCTGAGCCCCGACT
This sequence comes from uncultured Caulobacter sp., assembly GCA_964427205.1. GTDB lineage: Bacteria > Pseudomonadota > Alphaproteobacteria > Caulobacterales > Caulobacteraceae > Caulobacter. Next base: position 13,934 of record CAYRTE010000041.1, on the reverse strand, counting down.
ACAACGCCGAGCACCGCGATCACTTCCATCTCGACATGAACGGCTGGAACAAGTGCGCGTGAGGCCTCGTCCCTTTGAAAAACAGGCGCTGCGCCGCCATCCTCCTTGATGCGCGTCAACCCCGACCGTGCTCGCCGGTGCGATCAAGGGGCGGCAGGAAGGGGAGCAAGCCATGGCTGACACCTTGGTGGTCTACTATTCGCGATCCGGCGTCACCGAGCGCGTCGCGCGCGAACTGGCCGGCGCGCTGGCGGCCGACCTCGACGTCATCCGGCCCCGGGCTGACTATGTTGGAGCCGGAGGCTTTCAGCGCGGCGTCTGGCATTCGATGCTGGGCCTCGCGCCCAAGGTCGCCCATGATCGGGATCCCGCCGACTACAGCCGGGTGATCCTGGGTTCGCCGATCTGGGCCGGCAAGCCTGCCGCGCCGACGCGCGCCTATCTGAAGGTGAACCGCGGTCGCTTTAAAACCCTGGCCGCCTTCTGCGTGTCCGGGAGCGGCCAGCCGTATACCGGCGCTTTCCGCGCGATCGAACGGCTGTCGGGGCGCCCGCTGACCGCGAAGATCGCCCTCGCCGAGCGGGACGTGCAGGGCGAAAACTTCGGATCCGCCCTGGCGCCGTTCCTCGCCGCCCTGTGATCCGGTGAGCGCACGGCCGCTGAGGCCTCAGAGCGTCGCCGCCAGGGCCGCCATCTGGTCGGCGGCTATGCCCCAGCCCTCGGTGAAGCCCATCTGCTCGTGGGTCTGACGGTCCTCGACCGTCCAGTGGCGGGCGATGGCGGTGTAGCGCGTCCTGCCGCCGCCAAGGTCCTCGAAGATGATGATCCCGGTCATGAAAGGCTTGGCCGAGGGCTTCCAGGTCTCGGTGAAGGCGTCGGTGAACACGATCTTCCTGTTCTCGATCACCTCCAGATAGACGCCCGGATTGTCGACGACCTCGCCGTTGGGGCCGTTCATGGTGATCAGGCTGTTGCCGCCGGTGCGCACGTCGATCACCGCCTTGGAGACGAACCAGGGCGGGGGACAGAACCACTTGGGCAACAGGTCTGGCGTGGTCCAGCACCTGAACAGCTTGTCGGCCGGGACGTCGATGATCCGGGTCAGGACCAGGTCGCGCTCCGGATCGGCGTGGGTGGCGTCGGTGCTGGCGGTGTCGAGAGACATGATCGGCTCCATCGGATCGGCGTGGCTTTCGCCTCAAGGACGCGCAGGCTCCAGAGCCGCCGACAGGGATGGCGGATTTATTTCGCGGGGCGCCGCGGCGCCAGTCCCTTGAGGCTGACCACGCCCATCGCCGCCATCAGCCGGTCGGGCGTCGCGCCCTGAATGGTGGGAACCCATTTGACCAGCCAGATCAGCATGCCCAGCAGCATCTGCACCACCAGCCGGGGTTCGCAGGGGACGATCGATCCGTCGACAATGCCTTCCTCGATCAATCGCTCCAGATCGCCGGTCAGCCTTTGCCCCCAGTCCGACACCTCGGTGCGCTGGGCCTCGGTCAGATAGGACAGGTCGCCGAAATAGAGCTGCGGGCCGTTTTCCGCGGCGTCGAAAAGCAGGCCGCGCAAGAATTGTTCAAGCTTTTCAGCGCCAGATCCCCCATCAAGAGTCGTAACCGCCAGAATGTGCTCCAGCCGCTCCAGGGACTGGAGGTGGCACGCATAGGCCAGGGCCTGCTTGTTGGGGAAGTAATAGTAAAGGGCCGCATCCCGCAGATCGAGCCGGGCGGCGATCTCCGACATGGTCGCCAGGGCGAAGCTCTTGATGTTGATGATTTCAGTGGCGGCGCGCAGGATCGCATCGCGCTTCTTGGCCGACTTGCGGCTGTGGGACAACGTCTTGGAACCCTCGGTTCCCGTCGTCGCGACAGGGTCTTCGCCCTTCAAAATGTCCGCCCCGCTTTGCGCCTTATTTTGGCGTTTGGGAGTCTATTGAACGGATAAGGCCTGATCGCAAGCGCCGTTCCCTAAAGTCTAACTTGCATTAAAATATCTAGGTGACCATAAAATTGGACAACGAGGTCGACGCTCGACGGAGACCCGCACAAAAAAGACCTTAGGGAGGTTACCGTGAAGAAGAGTCACTTGCTCGGCGTTTCACTCGTCGCGCTTATCGCCAGCAGCCCCGCTTTTGCTCAGAATCAGGCGCCCTCCGCGACGGTCGAAGAGATCATCGTCACGGCGACCAAGCGCGAGCAGACCCTGCAGGACGTGCCGGTCTCGGTCTCGGTGACGGGCGCCCAGGCCGTCGAACGCGCCCAGGTGCGCGACCTGATCGACCTGCAGTCGCTGGTGCCTTCGCTGAAGGTTTCGCAGTTCAACGCGGTCGGCCAGACCAACTTTGTCATTCGCGGCTTCGGCAACGGCAATGGCAACGACGGCATCGAAAGCTCGGTCGCGGTCTTTATCGACGGCGTCTATCGCTCGCGCTCCTCGTCGGCCCTGGACGACCTGCCGGAAATCGAACGCATCGAGGTTCTGCGCGGCCCGCAGTCGACCCTGTTCGGCAAGAACGTTTCGGCCGGCGCCATCAGCATCGTGACCAAGAAGCCGCAGTTCGATTTCGGCGGCAAGGCTGAGTTCACGGTCGGCAATTTCGGCCAGCGCCAGGCCAAGGGCACCATCACCGGTCCGGTCAGCGACACCCTGGCCCTGCGGCTTTCGGGCGGCGTCAACAAGCGCGATGGCTTCGCGACCAACGTGATCACCGGCAACGACGTCAACAACCGCGATCGCTGGTCGATCCGGGGCGACGCCCTCTGGCTGCCCACCGACCAGACGTCGGTGCGGGTCATCGCCGACTACAACAAGATCACTGAAGTGTGCTGCGCCGTCGTTTCGCTGCTGAATGGTCCGGCGACCCAGTTCATCTCCGCCCCCGCGCCGTTCGGCCTGGGCAAGCAGGTTGGCAATCCCGCTGACAAGTTTGATCGCAACGTCACTTTCACCACCGATCCAAGCAACCGCCTGGAGGGCAAGGGCCTGTCGGCGCAGGTTGATCATGACCTCGGCTTCGCGGCCCTGACGGCGATCACCGCCTATCGCGAGCAGACCAGCGAGTCCCTGCAGGACGTCGACTTCACCGGCGCCGACCTGGCCAACAATGATCTGGGCAACGAGATCAAGACCTTCACCCAGGAACTGCGCCTGGCGTCGAAGAGCCAGGGCCCGTTCAACTGGCTGGTGGGCGGCTTCTATCAGAACGAGAAGCTGGACACGGGCCGTACGATCACCTTCGGCAGCGATATCCGCGGCTTTGGCGACGGTCTGAGCGGTCAGGTCCCCGCCGCGCTGCTGGGCGCCTTGCCCGCCGCCCTGCGCCCCGCCCTGACGGGCCGGTCCAACCTGTACGCTCTGGAGTTCCTGCAGAGCCTGGTCACGCCCTCGATCGTACCGGGCAAGACCTATTTCCAGGCTGGCCATGGCATCGACGACTACTACACGATGGAGCAGACCTCGTTCTCGCTGTTCGGCCAGGCCGACTACGAGGTTACCGAGCGCCTGACCCTGACCGGTGGTCTGGCCTTCCTGAGCGACAAGAAGGTCGCCTCATCCCAGGTGGTGCTGCGTGACCCGCTGTCGTCCCTGGACCTGCAGGCCGTGCCGCAACTGGCGGCCCTGGGCCTGCCGGGCAATCTGTACGGCGCCCTGGGCGCCCTGCAATTCTACTACGGCAACACCACCAACCACGCGCCGGTCAATTTCCCCAACGCCACCGAGTCGGGGAAACTGAAGGACGACAAGGTCACCTATGCGGTTCGCGCCGCCTATGACTTCGGCGCCATCAACGCCTATGTCAGCTACTCGACCGGCTGGAAGGCCGGGGCGTTCAACCTGTCCTCCGACAGCCGTCCGCCGAACGCCAATGGCGTGGGTCGCAGCGCCGCGCCCGAGGATGTCAGCGTGCTTGAAGCGGGCCTGAAGGCCAACTTCCCGGGCGGCTATTTCAACCTGGCGGTCTTCGACCAGGCGATCGAGGGCTTCCAGTCCAACGCCTTCACGGGCCTGGGCTACAGCCTGGTCAACGCCGGCAAGGAGTCCGTGCGCGGCTTCGAGGTCGACAGCGCCTATCGTCCGCTGCCCTGGCTGGCCCTGACCGGCGCGGTCACCTATCTGGATCCGACGTACGACTCCTTCACCGGCGCGGCCTGCGTGAGCTACGACACGGTTCGTTGCCCGGTGAATCCGGCGACAGGCCGACGTCCCAACTTCCGCGATCTGACCGGCGACAAGCCGGCGGGCATTCCCAAGTGGAGCCTGTCGACCTCGGCCACCGCCAACCACAACTTCGGTAACGGCTATGCCGGCTATCTGCGGGTCGAGTACGACTACACCAGCGACACGCACCTGACCGAAACCACCCCGCCCGAACTGTCGACCTGGGGTCAGAAAAACGTCAATGCCAGCCTGGGTCTGACCAACGAGGCCCATCAGCTTGAGGCCATGCTGTGGGTCCGCAACCTGACCAAGGATGAAACCCTGATCAGCACCTTCCCCACCGTCGCCCAGGATGGCAGCTACAGCGGCTATCCCAGCGCGCCGCGCACCTATGGCCTGACCCTGCGCAAGTCGTTCTAGTTCCTCGACCTGAGCGCCGCCCCTAGCCGGGCGGCGCTACCTTTCCGGCGTCAGGGCGCTTTCGATTTCGGTCGAAAGCGCCCTTGTCATTTGACGGCTTCCCGAAACCTTGACCCCGCCCTGTCCGCGGATCACTGTGCCTGAAATTCAAACAAACGTTTCAGGGAGCGCGCCATGGGCCTCTTCGACCTCACCGGCAAGGTGGCGATCATCACCGGATCCTCGCGCGGCATCGGCAAGGCCATCGCCCAGCGGATGGCCGAGCACGGCGCCAGGGTGGTGATCTCCTCGCGCAAGGCCGGACCCTGCGACGAGGTCGCCGCCGAGCTGAACGCGAAACACGGCGAGGGAACGGCCATCGCCGTTCCGGCCAACATCGCCTCCAAGGAAGACCTGCAGCGTCTGGTCGACGAGACGAAGAAGGCGTTCGGCAAGGTCGACATCTGCGTCTGCAACGCCGCCAGCAATCCCTATTACGGCCCTCTGGCCGGGATCGCCGACGACCAGTTCCGCAAGATCCTCGACAACAACATCATCAGCAATCACTGGCTGATCTCGATGGTCGCGCCGGAAATGCGCGAGCGCAGGGACGGCTCGATCATCATCGTCTCGTCGATCGGCGGCCTGCGCGGCAACGCCATCATTGGGGCCTACAACATCTCCAAGGCCGCCGACTTCCAGCTGGCGCGAAACCTTGCCCACGAGTTCGGGCCCGACAATGTGCGGGTCAACTGCATCGCGCCCGGCCTGATCAAGACCGATTTCGCCAAGGCCCTGTGGGACAATCCCGAGACCCTGGAACGCTCGACCAAGGGCGTGCCGCTGCGGCGGATCGGCGAGCCCGACGAACTGGCCGGGGCGGCGATCTATTTGGCCTCTCAGGCCGGCAGCTTCATGACCGGCCAGGCCCTGGTGGTGGACGGCGGCGCGACGATCTGACCAGGTTCCCCCTGGGTAAGCTTAACAATACCTACACCGCTTTGGCCGCAAGGTTGCGCCCTTGTCAGAGGAGCGGCCTTGCGGCGATTTCTTGCATCTGTCGTCCTCATCGGAAGCCTGGCGGTCTGCGCCGGCGCCTGGGCGGCGAACGATGCGCCGACCCCTCTGGCGGTCCGTCTCGAGCGGTTGAGCGACCAGATCGGCGCTCACCAGGTCCGGTCACCGCCGCGCGACAATGAAGACATCGAGCGGGCCGGTCGCGAGGCCCTGCGCCAGAGCGGTCCCGAGCGTCTCCACAGCCTGTGGCGGGTGCTCTACGCCTACAAGAGCAATCAGGTTCGAGGCCGCTTCGACACCTGGATCGCCCGATCCCGCCTGGCCGCCAGCCGGGACCGCGACGACGCGCTGCTGGCCCTGACCGACCTGATGACCCTGGCCTATCGCAACGAGACCCAGGGTTATCGCGCCTTCTCCGAGCAGGACTGGAAGCGGCTGCTGAGCAGCCCCACCCCCGACATCCGGATGATGGCCGGGGTCGAACGCGTGCGACATCTGGGCCAGACCGGCCAATGGGCCGAGGCGGCGCGCCTGGCCGCCACCCTGTCGCTGGAGATCGAGCGGCGGGGCGAGATCGCCCGGCCGTTGCTGGCCGAGGCTCATCAGGTCCATTCCTACACGCTGGCCGATATCGGCGACAAGGAAGGCGCCCTGGAGCACATGACCCAGGCCGCGGCGCTGGACGAGCGCGACGCCTTCTACCTGCGCAAGATCGAGCGGGTCTACGACATCGCCTACACGGCCCTGGAAGTGGGCGAGATCGACGCCGGCGCGCGGCTGGCCGGGCTGCATCACGAGATGACCCGGACCAACGGCGATCCGGCCCTGCGCACCTGGGACCGGTTCCTGTGCGTCCTGGTCGCCGAGGCGCGCGAGACGCCGCGCGGCGTTCTGTCCTGCCTGGCCGAAATGGACGACGTGCTGCGCAGGCCCGATCGCCGGCTGCAGGTCATGATGTTGGGCAAGCGAGCCCTGGCTCAGGCCATGCTGGGCAACGCCGCGGCGGCCCGCGCGGATCTGGCCAGCCTGCAGGCCGCGCCCACGACCCTGAGCGCGCGCGATCCGCAGATCGAGCGGCTGGTCGAGGCCTATATCGACCATGCGGAAGGCCGCGGCGACCAGGCGTTCCAGAAGCTGGATATCTGGCGCCGGCTGAACCGGGCCGAGACCGACAAGGCCCATTCGCGCAGCGTGGCCGAGATGTCGGCGGCGCTGGAGAGCGAACTCAGCGCCAAGCGCGACGAAAGCCGCCGGCTGGCGGCCGAAGTCGAGCTGAGCCGGCGCCTGGCCCGGGCCTCGGGCGTGATCGCCTTGCTGCTGACCCTGCTGTTCGCGGGCGCGGGGACCTGGGCGTTCAACCAGCGCCGGATCTCCCGCTCGCTGCGCCACGCGCGGACCCGGGCCGAGGCCGCCAACCAGGCCAAGTCGGCCTTCCTGGCGGTGATGAGCCACGAACTGCGCACGCCGCTGAACGGCATGCTGGGCCTGGCCCAGTCCCTGCGCTCCGAGGCGCTGAGCCAGCCTCAGCGCGAGCAGATCGACCTGATCCTGGATTCCGGCGACACCCTGCTGGTGCTGCTCAATGACATTCTCGACCTGTCGAAGATCGAGGCGGGCAAGCTTGAGATCGCCCCGACCGCCGGCGATCTGCCGCAGGTCTGCGCGCGCCTGATCGGCGGCTATCAACCCACCGCCCGCGACAAGGGCATCGAGCTGATCTTCCGGGTCGAGGGCGTGCCGCCCGGACCGCTGCTGTTCGACGCGGTGCGCCTGCGCCAGTGCCTGACCAACCTGGTCTCCAACGCCCTGAAGTTCACCAATGCCGGACGGGTGGAGGTGACCCTGTCGTGCGGTCCCGACCTGGCCAGCGGGCGCCAGCGCATTCGCCTGAAGGTGTCGGACACCGGCATCGGCATGAGCGAGGCGACCCTGGCCAAGCTGTTCCGCGCCTTCACCCAGGCCGACGCCTCGACCACCCGCACCTTCGGCGGCACCGGGTTGGGACTGAACATCACCCGGCGGCTGGTCGAGATGATGGGCGGCGATATCCGGGTCGAAAGCCGCGAGGGCCAGGGCTCGGTCTTCACCCTCGAGATGCTGGTCGACGCCTGCGCCGCCTCCGACGAAGCGCCGGACGAAGCCGATGGCGCCGAGGACGAGCCCTCCTTCGCCGCCCTGCAGGGCCGCCGCGTGCTGGTGGTCGATGACCACCCGGTCAACCGCCGCGTGATCCGGCTGTTCCTGACGCCGTTCGAGTGCGAGCTGATCGAGGCCGAGAACGGCCGCGAGGCGCTGGACGCGCTCGAGGCCAGCCCCATCGATATCGTGCTGATGGATGTCAACATGCCCGTGATGGACGGGCTGGAGGCCACCCGCCAGCTGCGCGCCGATCCCCGCTTCGAAAAGCTGCCGGTCATCGCCCTGACCGCCGACGTGATGTCGGCCCAGATCAAGACCTGCCTGGCCGCCGGCGCCGACGCCCATGTCGCCAAGCCCATCGACCTGCGCGACCTGCTGTCGGCGATGGACCAGGTCCTGTCGGCGCGGGTCCCGACGGGGCGAACCGCTAGCCCGGACGGCGCAGCTCGAACCGCATGATCTGACCCTGCTCGGGGTCGAAATAGCCGCCGACATGGGTGAAGCCGCAGCGGGCCAGCACCTTCTGCGAGGCGACCCGCGCGGGCTGGGTCTCGGCCGTGACCAGAGACACCCGGGGATCGCGGAGGGCGCGGGCCACCAGCAGGCCAGCGGCCTCGACGCCATAGCCCTTGCGATGCTCAGCCTCGACCACCGAATAGCCGATTTCGACCTCGCCCCAGATATTGGGCGGTCCCTTGAAGCCGCAGATGCCGACCAGCCGGTTCTGGGCGATCATGTACCAGCAGACATAGCCCGGCTCGTCGGGATGGTCGGCCAGCAGACCGCGCATCCAGTCGCGGGTGGCCGGGTCATTGTGTTCCGGCGGCCAGGAGACCGGCGACTTGACGCCCAGGCATTCGGCGATGGCTTGTCCCCCGACGTCCTCGGCGTCGAACGTCTCGGGCGTCGCGCAGATCAGCGCGATGACCTGGCCTCTTTCCACCAGCATCGATACGGCCATCAGCCTTGTCTCCCCGGAGCGCTCTGGGGCGCTCTTGCCCCTCTGTTGGTAGAGGCGGCGGGGGCGTCTATCAACCGCCGGACCGGACTGCTCATCTCAGCGGAAGCGGTCGTGGTCAGGGGATGGACCCCGTTTGGGTTTCGCCCTCTGTCTCGCCCCCAGTTGCCAGGATCCCCTGATCGCACAATATCAACGCCATGCGCATCATCCCCTTCGAGCCCCGACATGCCGACGCCTGGCGCGACCTCAACACCGCCTGGATCTCCAGACATTTCACGATGGAGGCCAAGGACCACGAGGCGCTGAACGATCCGGTCGGCAAGATCCTGAGCAAGGGCGGCCACATCCTGATGGCCGAGACCGACGCGGGCGACATCGTGGGCTGCGTCGGCCTGATCCTGCTGGAGGACGGCGGTTTCGAAGTGGCCAAGATGACGGTCACCGAGCAGGCCAGGGGCGCGGGGCTGGGCAGGCTGCTGATGCAGGCCTGTATCGACAAGGCTCATGCGGTGGGCGCGCCGCGTCTTTATCTGGAGACCAATTCCAGCCTGGCGCCGGCTCTCGGGCTCTATCGGGCGATGGGGTTTGTCGATTTGCCCCACCGCGACACGCCGTATGCGCGGGCGGATGTGTTCATGGAGCGGCCGGTCTAGGGGGAAGTGGGTGGATCACGCGATCCCCACGCAACCTTCACCGCAACTCATGCATTCCGGAAACTCAACGAGGCTTTCGGGAGAGACATATGAGCGGCGTGGGCATTATCGGCGCGATCATCATCGGCATTCTGGCCGGCTGGATCGCCGAACAGATCATGAAGCGCAATCATGGTCTGCTGACCAATCTGATTGTCGGGGTGATCGGTTCGTTCCTGGGCGCGTTTGTCGCCAGCGCTCTGGGGATTGGCTGGGGCGGCTTCATCGGCAGCCTGGTGATCTCGACGATCGGCGCGATCCTGCTTCTGGCCCTGCTGGGGCTTTTCAAGAAGAACTGACGATCAGGCCGAGGCGGAGGTCCAGTCGGCTTCCGCCTCGGCCGCTTCGACGTCCTGCCGTCGCATGCGGCGCGCCAGATCACTGATCAGGAAGTTGGGGATGTCGCCCACCGGCATCGGGCGACCGAACAGGAAGCCCTGGAAGTGGTCGCAGTGCATCTCGCCCAGCATCCGCACCTGATCGGCGGTCTCGACGCCCTCGGCGGTGACCTGCAGCTTCAGGGTCTGGCCCAGCAGGGTAATGGTGCGGACGATGTCGGTGATGGCGGCGTTGTCGCTCATCTCGGCCACGAACGAGCGGTCCAGCTTGATCTTGTCGAACGGGAACCGCCACAGATAGGCCAGGCTGGAATAGCCGGTGCCGAAATCGTCCATGGCGATCTTCACGCCCAGGGCCTTCAGCGCGGTCAGTTGGTCCATGGTGCGGACGGTGTCGTGCAGCAACAGACCCTCGGTGATCTCCAGCTCCAGGCGCGACGGATCCAGGCCCGAGATTTCCAGCGCATGGGCGACCTGGCCCACCAGGTCGCCAGACGCGAACTGGTTGGGCGACAGGTTGACCGCCACGGTCAGGGGCGCCGGCCATGAGGCGGCCTGCTTGCAGGCCTCGTTCAGCACCCACTCGCCGATCTTGCCGATCAGGCCCCACTGCTCGGCGCACTCGATGAAATCATTGGGCGGCACCAGGCCGCGACGCGGATGCTGCCAGCGCAGCAGCGCCTCGAAGCCGGTGATGTCGTGCTCGCGGCAGCCGATCAGCGGCTGGAAGAAGACCCGCAGTTCCTCGTTCTTCAGGGCGGCGCGCAGATCCATCTCCAGCGCGCGGCGCTCCTGGGCCCAGACATCCATCGACATCTCGAAGAAGCGATAGGCGCCGCGACCATCGCCCTTGGCGCGGTACAGGGCCAGGTCGGCGTTCTTCAGCAGGCTGTCGGGATCGGCGGCGTCGGTCGGGGCGACGGCGATGCCGATGCTGGCGCCGATCAGGACGTTGTGGCCCTTGATCTCGTAGGGCTGGGACAGGGTCTCGACGATGGCGCGCGACAGCTCGCCCAGGGCTTCAGGCGGCGGGGCGGGGGCCACGACCACGGCGAATTCGTCGCCGCCGAGGCGGGCCACGAAGCCGGCCTCGCCGACGCACTGGCGCAGGCGTTCGGCGACCTCGATCAGCAGGGCGTCGCCCACCGGGTGGCCCAGGCTGTCATTGACGCCCTTGAAATAGTCCAGGTCCAGGCACAGCACCGCGCAGCCGCCTTCGGCGCCCTCGCCGGCATTGGCGTGGTCGGTCCAGGCCTTGCCCAGGGCCTGCAGGAACGACAGGCGGTTGGGCAGCTGGGTCAGGACGTCGAAATGGGCCAGGCGCGAGATGCGTTCCTGGGCCTCGCGCGCGGCGGTGACGTCGGCCCCCACGCCGCGGAAGCCGGTGAAGACGCCGTTCATGTCGTGGATCGGCTTGGCGCTGATCGACCACCAGCGGGTCTCGGCGCCGACCGTCACGGAAACGATCACGTCGCGGAAGGTCTTCTGCTCGCCAAACAGCGCCGCCAGCGAGGCGACCGGTCCAGCAGGGCCCTCGGCGGCGGCGCCGCAGAGCGAGGCCAGGGTGCGGCCGACCAGGGCGGCCTTGTCCGCGCCGGCCGCGGCGGCCATCCGGTCGGAGACATAGGTCAGGGCGCCGCGCGCGTCGATTTCCCAGAGCCAGTCGCTGGCCCCTTCCTCGAAGTCGCTGAGCAGCAGGCTGACCACCTGCTTCTGGCGTTCCAGCTCCTCGCCGGCGATCAGGCGCTCGGCGAACACCCTGGCGTGTGACAGGCAGGAGAGGGTGACGACCAGATAGCAGAAGATCAGAAGGCCGCCCAAGGCCAGCAGGATCGGGTCTCCGCTGCGCAACAGGACGACCAGGGAGCCGATCATCATCGGCGTGGAATAGGCGATGGCGGCGGGTGGCAGGGTCAGCATGGCGAAGCCGCCGCAACCGATCATGCCGGCGATCACCGAGACGATCAGCATCCGCATCTGCACGCTGGCGGCGTCGCCATCCATGGCCAGAATCGGCAGGGCGCCCCACAGGCAGCCCAGAACTCCCGCCTGTATGGCGATGCGGCGCAGGCCGCGCGCCGAGACGGTGATCTTGCCGCTCTTGCGGCGCTGGGCGGCCAGCCAGCCGCGCAGGCCAAGGAGGGCATAGCTGATCACCAGCGCGGCCCAGATCATCAGGCTGTTGCGATGCGAACTGGTGAGGCCGGCCAGGCAGACCAGCATGGCGATGACGATATTGGCGCCCATCATGATGGGCGTCAGGCGCAGGATGCTGGCCAGCTGTTCCATGCGAACGCGGCCGGCCATGTCCTCTGGCACGGCGGGCGACATGCGCGCCAAGGCGCGGCGCCCCCGTTCAACGATCGAGCCTGCGGCCGCCATGCGCACGTCGAGGTCGTCCTGATTTCCCCAGGACGAAGACGTCCCCCGATCATCCTGCGCGGCGTTTGGTGAACTCCCGGTTAAGTCTAGTGCGTCGCTGCCTCGCCGAGGTTGCGCTGCGTCAATAGGCCCGCGCCCGGCGCGATGGACCGGCCAAACAAAAGGCCGCCGTCCCGAGGGGCGGCGGCCTTTCAAGTTCTGGAAGGACGTGAAGTCCTATTCTTCCTTGACGCGACGCTTGCGGAACGACGGGTTCAGGGTCTGCTTGCGCAGACGGATGTTCTTGGGCGTCACTTCGACCAGTTCGTCTTCCTCGATATAGGCGATAGCCTGTTCGAGGGTCATGCGACGCGGCGGGGTCAGGCGAACGGCTTCATCCTTGCCCGAGGCGCGGATGTTGTTCAGCTGCTTGGCCTTCATCGGGTTGACGTCGAGGTCGTCCTGACGGGCGTTCTCGCCAATGATCATGCCCTGGTAGGTCTTTTCGCCGGCGCCGACGAACATCGTGCCGCGATCTTCCAGGTTCCACAGCGCGAAGGCGGCGGTTTCACCGTCGGAGTTCGAAACCAGCACGCCCTTGCGCTGGCTGTCGATGGCGCCCTTGTACGGCTCGTAGTGGCTGAACACGCGGTTCAGCACGCCCGAACCGCGCGTGTCGGTCAGGAATTCGCCCTGATAGCCGATCAGCGAACGCGACGGAGCCACCAGCTGCAGGCGGGTCTTGCCGGCGCCCGACGGGCCCATGTCCTTCAGCTCGGCCTTACGCATCGACAGCTTTTCGATGACGATGCCCGAGAACTCGTCGTCGACGTCGATCATGACGTCTTCGATGGGCTCAAGGCGCTTGCCGGTTTCCGGATCGGTCTGGAACACGACGCGCGGACGGCTGATCGACACTTCGAAGCCTTCGCGGCGCATGCCTTCGATCAGCACGCCCAGCTGCAGTTCGCCGCGACCGGCGACTTCATAGGCGTCGCCCTCGGCCGACTCGGTCACCTTGATGGCGACGTTGGATTCGGCTTCCTTCAGCAGGCGGTCGCGGATGACGCGGCTTTGAACCTTGTCGCCCTCTTTACCCGCCAGCGGGCTGTCGTTGACCGAGACGGTCATCGAGATGGTCGGCGGATCGATCGGCTGGGCGGGCAGGGCCTCGGTGACTTCCATGGCGCACAGGGTGTCGGCCACGGTCGCCTTCGAAAGGCCCGCGATGGCGACGATGTCGCCGGCTTCGGCTTCATCGACCGGCTGACGCTTCAGGCCGCGGAAGGCCAGCACCTTGGTGATGCGGCCGCGCTCGATTTCCTTGCCGTCCAGCGACAGGGCGTGGATCGACATGCCGGGGACGGCCTTGCCCGAGGTGATGCGGCCGGTCAGCAGACGACCCAGGAACGGGTCGTTTTCGATCAGGACCGACAGGATCTGGAACGGCTTGTCGACGTTCTCGACGACCTTGGGCTCGGGCACGTGGCGCACGATCAGGTCGAACAGGGGAGCCAGGGTGCTGTTGGGCTGGTTCATGTCCAGCGTGGCCCAGCCGTTCTTGCCCGACGCATAGATGTGCGGGAAGTCCAGCTGCTCGTCCGTGGCGCCCATGGTGGCGAACAGGTCGAACACGTCGTTGAGGATGCGGTCCGGATCGGCGTGCGGACGGTCCACCTTGTTGAGGCAGAGGATCGGACGCAGGCCCATCTTCAGGGCCTTGCCCAGCACGAACTTGGTCTGGGGCATGACGCCTTCTTCGGCGTCGACCAGGATCACGCAGCCATCGACCATGCCGAGGATGCGTTCGACTTCGCCGCCGAAGTCGGCGTGGCCGGGGGTGTCGATGATGTTGATGCGGGTTTCGCC
>CAYRTE010000040.1:0-41217 GCA_964427205.1 uncultured Caulobacter sp. | reverse complement strand
AATGGTCGCTGGCCTTGCGCCCTTTCCTCGCGACGAGGTGGGGACAGAATACGGGCGGTTTCAGCGCGTCTGATTGGCGCGATCATGTTTTTTTCAAGCGGTTGATCTGGCGGGGGTTTGTTCCGGGCGGAGCGGGGATTGAGCGCGGTCTATCCCCTCAAGTCCTCCCCCTAGCGGGGGAGGTGTCGGCCCATTCGGGCCGACGGAGAGGGAAGTGACGGCTGACTCATTGCGGTCTTCCCCCACCGGCCTCCGGCCGCCTCCCCCTTCAGGGGGAGGACTTGGCTAGCGCGAACCGCCCCCCTTCGCGCCGAAGGGAGCCATCCTTAAATCTCACGGCGAGACGATCGCCGGAGTGGAAAGGTCTCTCAAGGACGACGCTCCGCGTCGCCGCGACGCGGCGGCCGGAGGCCGTCCTTGACAGACCTTTCCACTCCGGCACGCTGCAGCCTCCAAGAGATTTAAGGATGAGCGGGACGCGGGGCGTCCGCTTTTTGGCAATGAGCCAAAGACCGCTTCCGACCCAAGTCGGACCTTGGGTTGATCCAGACCACGCTCAGGCTAGGGTGAAGCATGGCTCAGCAACTACCAGGCCGCGATGGATGGGTTACGGGTGGTCTCGCCGCATCGCCGGCCTGCCCGCCATTCCCCTCCTTCACCGAGTTCGAGCTGCGCGCCTTAGATTGCATCGCGTCGATGTTTGGTGACGAGCAAGGCGAGTTTCGGAAACAGGTCGCCGCGAGCACGGTCACCGACCGCATAAATACGATTGTCGGCTTCTACACGCGGGTGGTTGTGGATCGCTCGGCGTGTCGGCCACTTCCTATCCAATTCAAGGGAGGGCATTTCGAAGTTGATGCCGTCGAGCATGGCGTTGGCGTGGTGCTATGGGATGAAGACGGCTATCTCGAAACTATCGAAGGCTTCACTTACGACGAGGACCCGCTGCGAGGGCGTGAGTTGGCCGACTTGAAATTCATAGCTTTGAGCCAGCTGGGCTGACCTCTTCTTCTCGCTGCACGACGTCCGCTCACCGCCCATTGCGGAAGGCAGGCTCGTCTGCTTCTTAATGAAGCAGCCCTACGGAGCGCTGATGACGACTCTCCACGAGCATGTAGGTTTTGCAGCTGGTGAGACCGTGCAGATCGCGGATCGCCCGGGAATGGACCCCAAGTTCAACAGCGTCGTCCTGCGGCAGCCTGAGTACGATGCGCTCGAACCACTGCTCCGCGCGGCGGAGCCTACGCTGCATGCACTTTGGCGCTACGGTGAAACCGAACTGTCTGCTCCGTCGGCCGAGCGCCTTGCCGGGCTCCTTACCGCGACTGGAAACGCTTCAATTAGCAACGACCACGCAGATCTGTTCCGGCTTCTCAGCGGCTGGATTCGGTCGCGCCTGACGGAGGGCCGAACCATTTACGTCCTTGGGTACTGAAGGCGGATCGTCCGCTAACCACCCATAGCGGACCTTCAGCCTGTCCGCCCCCAGCGCCCTAGCGGAAAAGCCTAAGCCTAACCCTCAGCCCCATCGCCCGGCGCTGACGCCACCACAGCAGCCTCCGCCAGCGGCTCTGGAACCCCCGCCAGGCTCAGATCGAACACCGACCCGCCCGGCCCCGTCTCGACCAGCACGAGGTCGCCCCCGTGGCCCTGGGCCAGTTCGCGGGCGATCGCCAGGCCAAGGCCGGTGCCGCCGCGCCGCACCGAGCCGACGAAGGGCTGGAACAGGTTGGCCTGGGCGCGTTGCGGCACGCCGGGGCCGTCGTCGGAGAGGCGCAGGATGCTGATCCCGTCGCCGCGATGCAGCTCGACGAACACCCGGCCCTTGCCGCCCCGGTCGGGCGCGCCCTCGATCGCCTCGCGGGCGTTGCGCAGCAGGTTGGTCAGGATGCGGTGCAACTGGTCGGGATCGGCCAGGACCTGCTCGCGCGGGTCGATGACGGTTTCCAGGGCGACGCCGCCGGCGGCCATCAGGCCGGAATCCTCGGCGGCGCTGTCGAGGGCGGCGCGCAGGGGCGTGGGCCGGACGACGGGCGCGGGCTCGCGTGACTTGCCATAGGTCATGACGTCGGTGGCCAGGGTGATGGCGCGGTCCAGGGCCCGTTCCAGGCGCGGCAGGGCCTGGGCCACCTTGGGGTCGCCCAGGGCGGCCAGCCGGTCCGACGCCATCTGGGCGCTGGTCAGCATGTTGCGCAGGTCGTGATTGATCTTGGCCACCGCCTCGCCCAGGGCCGCCAGCCGCGCCTTGGAGGCGAGGGCCGTCAGCAGGTCGGTCTGCATGCGGTCCAGTTCCAGCTCGGCGCGGCCGATCTCGTCGCGGCGCTTGGAGACCACGATGCGGGCCTCCGGATCGTCGGGGTCGGCGCGGAACTGCTCCATGGCGCGGGTGATCCGCTGCATGGGACGCACCAGGAAGATATTGAGGAACAGATAGACGAAGAAGCCGGCCAGGCCGGCGACGAACACCGTGATCGCCGCCAGACGCCAGAAATAGGCGATCAGCTGGGCCTTCAGCGGGGCGTCGGGCAGCACCACTTCGACAAATTCAGCCTTGCGGAAGCGAGGCTCGGCCATCACCCGCACCATGCTGCCGGGCGGGCTGGTCAGGGTGAAGAACGGGGCGGCCAGCCATGAGCCGGGGTTCTGGCGACGCAGGTCGACCAGATAGGGCGTCTGCATCGGCGCCTTGGGCGGCAGGACCAGGCGCCGGGCGCCGTCGACCTGCACGGCCACGGTGACGGCGCCGGCCTGGTCGAACAGCTGGCCGGCGACCGGGTCGCTGACCCGCAGCTCGGGATCGCTCTCGGCGATGGTCGAGGCCAGCTCGCCGGCCCGCACGCGGTCCAGCAGCCACTGCTCCTCATAGGCCGCCAGGGTGGGCGGCAGGACCATCAGGCCGGCCAGGGTGACGACGAAGGCGGTGAACAGCAGCAGGCGCGCCGACAGGCCGCGCGGCCACGGGAAACGTCGCGCGGCGGGCGGGGTCGGGATTTCCGGCGGCGAGACCGTCTCGGTCATGAACCTGAGTTACTTCACGTGGGGCGCGGGAGCAACGCGCCCGCGTCGCCAATGGCGCCATAGCGGCGGCAGAAAGGCCAGCACGCCCATGCCGACAATCGGCAGATAGATCCTCGGCGACAGCAGGGTGTGCAGCGACACCGGCCCGCCCAGGGCGAACACATGCCCCAGGCCCGCGCCGATCCCGGCATAGACGAAGGAGCTGGGGATCATCCCCAGGAACGAGGCGATCAGGAAGGTGCGCAGGGGCACGCCCATCAGGCCCGAGGCCACATTGACCAGCAGCAGCGGAAAGGCGGGGATCAGTCGCAGGGTCAGAAGGTAGGAAAAGGCGTTGTCGCGAAACCCGTCCTCTATCCGCAGCAGCAGGGGGTTGCGCCACAGCCGCAGGAAATCGGCGAAGGCCGTGCGGCTGACCAGGAAGACCACGGTCGAGCCGCCGGTGGCGCCGGTGACCGCCGCCGCGCCGCCCAGGATCGGCCCGAACAGGAAGCCGCCCGACAGCGACAGGATCAGGGCTCCGGGCAGGGAAATCGAGACGGTCGCGACATAGAGCACGATATAGGCCGCGACGCTCTGAACCGGGTGTTCGCGCACGAAGGCCTGCAGGCCCTGGGCCCGGGCGCGGAGCTCTTCCAGCGAGATATGGTCGGCGATGCCGCTGGCCAGGGCCCAGACGAACAGGGCGACCAGGACCACCACGGGTCCGAAGCGTCGCAGCAGCATCAACGCCCGGTCGATGGTCATGCGGCGCCGACCGCGTCCTCGACGGTGGCGAAGCCGTCGGCCCGGAGCCGCCTGGCCAGATCGCGCTTGATGCGGACCACCAGACCCGGGCCGCCATAGACCAGGGCGGAATAGAGCTGCACCGCCCGGGCCCCAGCCCGGATCTTGGCGTAGGCCCCGGCCCCGTCAGAGATCCCGCCCGCCCCGATCAGCGCCGTTCGCCCGGCGGCGGCGACGTGGAAGCGCCTCAGCACCGCCGTCGAGGGCTCCAGCAGCGGCGCGCCCGACAGGCCGCCGGTCTCGCCTTTGCTGGCCGACTTCAGCGTGGCGGGCCGGGCGATGGTGGTGTTGCTGACGATGACGCCGTCCAGGCCATTGGCGACCACGGTCTCGACGATGGCCTCGACCTCGCCGTCCTCGAGATCGGGGGCGACCTTCAGGAAGATCGGATAATCGCTGGTCGAGCCGGCCCTCAGGATGGCGCGGGTTTCGGCCAGGCGGCCCAGCAGCTCTTCCAGAGCCGCCTTGGTCTGCAGGGCGCGCAGGCCCGGCGTGTTGGGCGAGGAGATGTTGGCGGTGAAATAGTCCGACAGCCCCCACAGGCGGGTCAGGCCGGTGACATAGTCCTCGATCCGGTCGGTCGCGTCCTTGTTGGCGCCGATATTGGCTCCCACGAAGCCGTGCCGGCCGGCGCGCCGGGACAGGCGTTCGGCGAAGGCCTCCAGACCCTCATTGTTGAAGCCCATGCGGTTGATCACCGCCTGGTCCTCGGTGAGGCGAAACAGGCGCGGACGCGGGTTGCCGGCCTGGGGCAGAGGGGTGACCGTACCCGCCTCGACGAAGCCGAACCCGGCGGCCAGCATGGCGTCGGGAACCTCGGCATTCTTGTCGAAGCCGGCGGCCAGGCCCACGCAGCTGCCCAGATGCATGCCCGCCAGGGTGATCGACAGCAGCGGATCATCCGGCGCGCCGTCGCGGGGGCCAAGGCCGGCCTTCAAGCCCCTGATGGCCAGGCCATGGGCGTCCTCGGGGTCGAAGGCGTGAAGCGCCCGGGCGGCGAGATCGTGCAGGCTCATGCGGACAGAACGCCCAGCTGGGGCACGCCGTCAGCGTCCAGTTCGAGAGATCTCTGGCTGACCACTTCCGACGGCAGCAGGGGACGATAGAGATGCGGGAACAGCGCCCCGCCCCGCGAGGCCTCCCACTTCAGGGCCTCGCCCAGGGCCTCGGTCTCGACGCCCAGCAGCACCAGGTCGGCCTGGCCGACGAAGTATCTGGCGGCGGTCTCCTGGGCCTGGTCGGCGGCCGACAGGTGAATGAAGCCGTCGGCCAGATCGACGGCCGAGCCATCCAGCTGGCCCGCGGCCTGGGCGGCCTGCCATTCGGCGCGGGAGAGGATCTTGTAGATCAGGGTCATTCGCCGCCTGTGCCGCCGTTTTCGGACGCGTAGAAAAGATGCTCCAGCACGGGCGGACCGCCCGAGCCGAAGGCGAAGACCGCCGTGGTGGCGGTGGGAAAACGGCCGCGGACCTTGTTCAGCGCCACGGGCTCGGCGCCGCCCTGCAGAACCAGGCGCAGGGCCAGTTCGTGCAGGCCGGGATTGTGGCCGACCACCATCACGACGCCGGCGCTGTCGCCCTCGTCCTCCAGGGCCGTGACCACCTCTTCGGGCTCGGCGTGATAGAGGTCGCGGCGAAACTCGACCCGGGCCTTGGGAAAGGCGGCCGAGACGGCGGCGAAGGTTTCGCGGGTGCGGCGGGCGCTGGAGACCAGCACCAGATCGGGCGTCGCGCCGCTTCTGGCCAGCAGCTGGCCCATCAGAGTCGCGTCCTCGCGCCCTTTCGCGGTCAAGCCACGCTCGAAATCGCCGCCCGTGGCGGCCTGCCGTTCGGCCTGGCCGTGGCGCATGAGGATCAGACGGTCCATGCGCCCTCCATAGCCGCAGCCGGGGCTCGCCGGAAGCGGGCGGTTGACACCTTCTTCGCCAAGCGGTCCAAGGCGGTCATGGCTGACCTGGATTTGGCCCCGGCCGCGCTATCCGATGGCGGAACCTGGCGGTTCCCGACCAGCGAACCCCTGCGCCTTGATTCGGGCGGCGTCATCGAGGGGCTGGAGGTCGCCTACCAGACCTATGGCCAGCTCAACGCCGACCGCTCCAACGCCGTCCTGATCTGCCACGCCCTGACCATGGACCAGTACGTCGCCTCGGCGCACCCGACCACGGGCAAGCCCGGCTGGTGGCCGCGCCTGGTGGGCCCGGGCAAGCCGCTGGATCCGGCCCGGCACTTCATCATCTGCTCCAATGTCATTGGCGGCTGCATGGGCTCGTCGGGTCCAGCCTCGATCAATCCAGAGACGGGCAAGCCCTGGGCCCTGTCGTTCCCGGTGATCACCATCGCCGACATGGTCCGCGCCCAGGCGATGCTGGTGACGGCCCTGGGCGTCGAGACCCTGTTCGCCGTCGTCGGCGGCTCGATGGGCGGCATGCAGGTGCAGCAGTGGGCGGTCGACTATCCCGAGCGGCTGGCCAGCGCGGTGATCATCGCCTCGGCCTCGCGACACTCGGCCCAGAACATCGCCTTCCACGAGGTGGGCCGCCAGGCGATCATGGCCGACCCCGACTGGCGCGGCGGCGCCTATGCCGACCACGGCGTGCGGCCCGAAAAGGGTCTGGCCGTGGCGCGGATGGCCGCCCACATCACCTATCTGTCCGAGCCGGCCCTGCAGCGGAAGTTCGGCCGCGAACTTCAGCGCGACGGCCTGTCGTGGGGCTTCGACGCCGACTTCCAGGTGGAGAGCTATCTGCGCCACCAGGGGGCCAGCTTCGTCGACCGCTTCGACGCCAACAGCTATCTCTACATCACCCGGGCCATGGACTATTTCGACATCGCCGCCAGCCACGGCGGGGTGCTGGCCAGCGCCTTCACCCGGGCGCGGCACATGCGGTTCTGCGTGCTCAGCTTCACCAGCGACTGGCTGTATCCCACCGCCGAGAACCGCCACATCGTCCGGGCCCTGACGGCCGCCGGCTGCCGCGTGGCCTTCGTGGAGATCGAGAGCGACAAGGGCCATGACGCCTTCCTGCTGGACGAACCGGTCATGGACGCGGCGCTGACGGGGTTCCTGGGCTCGGTGGAACGCGAACGGGGGCTGGCGTGAGTCTGGTGCGCGAAGACTTCCGCGAGATCCTGCGTCTGGTCCGCCCCGGCTCGCGGGTGCTGGATGTCGGCTGTGGCGAAGGGGCCCTGCTGGACCTGCTGATCCATGACAAGCAGGTCGACGGCCGGGGCCTGGAGATCAGCGCCGGGGGCGTGGCCGCCTGCATGGCGCGCGGCCTCTCCGTGGTGCAGGGCGACGCCGACCAGGACCTGGACCATTTCCCGGACAAGACCTTCGACTACGCCATCCTGTCCCAGACCCTGCAGGCCACGCGCCAGCCGCGCCACGTGGTGGACGAGCTGCTGCGCATCGCCGACAGGGCCATCGTCTCGTTCCCCAATTTCGGCCACTGGCGGGTGCGCTGGTCGCTGCTCAGCCGCGGCCGGATGCCCGAGACCAAGGCCCTGCCCATGCCCTGGTGGTCGACGCCGAATATCCACCTGTGCACCCTGGTCGACTTCCTGGCCCTGACCGACGATCTGAATGTGCGGGTCGACGCCTGCGCGGCCTTCGCGGGCGCGGGTCCGGCCCGACACATCGATCCGGCCAGCCCCCTTGAGAACTGGCGGGCGGAGACCTGCCTGTTCATGCTCAGCCGCGTTGAACCTGGCCAGGACGAAACGTCCGCGAGGGAACCTCCGGCGGTTTCAGGCGATCTCTTCGACGGATGAAGCTTCGCCTGATGACCTACAACGTCCACCGCTGTGTGGGCACCGACCGCGCGCTCGACGTCGAGCGCGTGGCAGAGGTCATCGCGGCCGAAATGCCGGACGTGGTGGCGCTGCAGGAACTGGACGTCCTGCGTCGGCGCACCAAGACGGTGGATCAGGCCCATCGCCTGGCCGAACTGCTGAAGATGAAGTTCCACTTCCACCCGGCCATGGCCGTGGAAGAGGAACTGTATGGCGACGCCATCCTGACCGCCCTGCCCGAACGCCGGATCAAGGCGCAGGGCCTGCCGCTCTATCGCCGGGTGCCCGGGCTGGAGCCGCGCGGGGCCCTGTGGGTCGAGGTCATGGTCGGCGACACGCCCGTCCAGATCATCAACACCCATCTTGGCCTGATCCCCCAGGAACAGAAGCGTCAGGCCGCCGCCCTGCTGGGCGAGGGCTGGATGGCGTCTGACGAATGGACCGCGCCGGGGGTGCTGCTGGGCGACTTCAACGCCTCGCCCTACTCCGCCACCTACCGGATGCTGCGCGCCGCCCTGCGCGACGCCCAGACCCCGGGCGGGGCCTGGCTGCGCCCCGCCACGGCCACCTTCCCCTCCAGCTTCCCGTTCATGCGGATCGACCACGTCTTCCTGACCAAGGGCCTGGAGACCCTCGCGGTGAAGTCGCCCTACGACTCCCGGGCGCGGGTCGCCTCCGACCACCTGCCGCTGGTCATCGACCTTGAGGTCACGGCTGCAGCCGCTCCGGCGGCGGCGGCGGCGGCTCCGTCAGACGAAGCAGATCCCGCTTGAGACGTTCGCGGCGGCCCCAGGGCCGCCAGGCATCCGAAGGCGAGATGGCGTCACCCAGGCTCCAGTCGGCGATGAACTGCTGAACGCCCGTCAGATGGCGAACCGGCGCCGGCCGCAGCCGGCGCGGCGGGCCGCCCTTGACGTCCAGGGCATGGATCGCCGCCGCCAGACCGCCCTCGCGTTGCATGGCCTCGATCACGTCGAGCGGATCCCGGGCCAGGAAGTGACCAATTAGCCGGGCCAGGAAGCCGGTGATGACCTGGCGCTCCAGCTTGTCCCGTCCCTCGAAGGCCAGGTCGCACTCGGTGTCGAGGCCGATCGAGCGATTGTTGAGATTGGCCGAGCCAACCCGCAGCAACCGGTCATCAATGATCGCCACCTTGGAATGGACGATGATCGGATCGCCCTTGGGCGTGTGGGCGCTGAAGGCCGAGAAGCGCTTGTGGACATCGACCGAGCGCAGCCGGTTGATGGCCGAGGTGCGGGCGCTGTCCATGGTGATCTGGTCGAAATAGCTGGGGCTGCGCGCCGGTCCGATCGTCACCACCTCGGGGCCGTTGGGCTCGGCCAGACGCTCGGCCAGGGCTTCGACGATGATCGGCGAGGTCAGGTACTGGTTTTCCAGATAGATCAGCCGCTTGGCCGCCCGGATGCTGGAGAGATGCAGCAGCAGGCTTTCGGTGACCTCGGGCCGGTCTTTCCAGGCCGCTTCCGTCCGGCTGATCGCCACATCGGCGCGTCGCAGATCGGGCAATAGTCCCGGCGGCCAGGGCGCTTCCTCCGGCCGCTCCGGCTGGCTCAGCATCTCGCCGGTGGCGTTGCGCCAACGGGCGATGAACAGGTCACCAAGGGCCACGGCCGCGGGGCCGTCGACCAGCATCGCCACTTCGTGCCGGGCCGGATAGTGGCGCCCGGTCGGCAGGCGACGGCGGGGATCGTTGTCAAGATGCTCGCAGGTGTCCCAGCGGTCGACGCCGATGTCGCCGCCGCTCAGCAGGGCCGCCGCGCCGTCGATGATCACCACCTTCTGGTGATGGCAGGCCGAGGCTGGCAGGGTGCTGTCCAGTTGATACTTGACCCGCGAGCCCGCGAAAAAGGCCGCGCCGCGCTGGGGTCCGAACAGCTGGGCCGCCGCGATCGGGAACGGCATGTCCCAGGTCAGGATTCGCACGTCCAGCCCCGGATGCAGCGCCGCCTGACGACGCAGCAGCAGACCGATGCGGTCGGCGCGTGTCGGATCGCGGCTCCGCTTCACCCGGTCGGGATCCAGCCGGGTGAGAGGGTCGAACACCCACGCCAGGATCCAGATCGAGCGCCTGGCGGCCAGCAGCAGGTGCTTGAGGGCGTCGAAGGTCTCGTCGTTGTCGATGAATAGGGCCAGCCTGTCGGCCGGCTCGACGCGCCAGCAGTTGTAGTCTTGCCGAAAAACAGAAGAACGCTCGCCCATGACGCTCCAATCGCGTTGAAATCCGACAACGCGCGGACCCGCCTTATGGCTCCGCTTCAAATCAATCTCGCGAAAATCTTCGAGCGAATGGGAAACTGGCGGGCGGCCGCCAGGGAATCCGGGCCTCGAACTGCGGAGCGCGATGAGCGCGCGTGGAAAGCCTAGCCCGCGATGGCCGCCGCGTCGCGTTCGCCGGTGCGGATGCGCAGGGCCTGTTCCAGGTCCATGACGAACACCTTGCCGTCGCCGATCTTGCCGGTATTGGCGGTGCGTTGCAGCGCCTCGACCACGGGCTCGACGACATCGGTGGGGACGGCGATCTCGAGCTTGACCTTCGGAAGCAGCTTCACCTCGTATTCGGCGCCGCGATAGACCTCGGTCTTGCCCTTCTGTCGGCCGTAGCCGCGCACCTCGGTCACCGTCAGCCCCGACGCACCCGCCTCGGTGACCGCTTCGAGAACAGCGTCGAGGCGGCTGGGCTTGATGATGGCGACGATCATTTTCATGGCGCGACTCCCGCGGCGAACAGTGACTACGAACCTAAGCTAGGCTTCGAACGCGGCGCGTCCAAGAGCGATCCGTCCGCGATGCGCGTGGGCGCCTCATGAACAGGCGCCTTGCGCGCCGTCGCCGGGCCGACCGGGCTCGGGGCCAGGACGCCGGGCGCGAAAACCCGGACCCTGGCGCGGTGGCCGCGCGGCTTCACGGCGAAGGTCTGCTTGACCGCCTCCATCAGGATCAGCCCGGCGAAACGCGGCCACAGCCGGGCCCCGACCTGTTCGAAGCCCTCGGCCCAGCCGGCGGTCATGGCGATGGGCGGCGCATACAGCGCCCGGGTCCAGCCGGCGGGCTCCAGGTCGGCGTCGCGGATCAGCCGTTCCAGCTGGCTGCGGCTGAAAGGCCGGCCATGGCCGAAAGGCGTGCTCTCGGCGCCGGCCCAGACTCCATCGCGCGACGCCACCGCGACGATCAGTCGGCCCGTGGGCGCCAGGACCCGGCCGATCTCGGCCAGCACGGCGGCCGGGTCATCGGCTTCTTCCAGGGCATGGACGGCCAGCACCCGGTCGAACATGGCGTTGGGAAGCGGCAGCACCGTTTCCTCGACCAGGCAGGCCTGGTTGCGACCGCCATGCGGCCAGACCTCGACGCCCTGGGTGGCGGGCATGGCGGCCACCACGCGCCGGGCCTTCTGGCGGGCCGCATCCAGGAAGGGGGTGGCGTAGCCGAGGCCCAGGACGTCGAGGCCGCGCGTATCGCCCCACGCCTCCTCGACCTTGCGCGCCAGCATCAGCCGCGCTGCACGGCCAAGCGGGGTGGCGTAGAAGGCTCTGAGATCGAGCACGTCGCGACGCATTGAGTCTCCGGGGCGGCCAGTTCATCTATGTAGGCGGTGGCGGGCCTCGCGTCACCGCCTGACACAGAACAAGGCTTTCCATGTCGCTGACCGTCCACCAGTTCGCCTGCCTGTCCGACAACTATGGCTTTCTCGTGCGCGACGACGCGACCGGGAAGACCGCGACCATCGACACGCCCGACGCCGACGCGATCCTGGCCGAGCTGAAGGCTCTGGGCTGGACGCTGGACCTGATCCTCAACACCCACTGGCACCCCGACCATGCTGGCGGCAACGCCGCGATCAAGGCCGCGACCGGCGCGACCATCATCGGCCCGGCCGAGGTGACCCGGATCGCGCCGCTGGACCGTCAGGTTGGCGACGGCGATGTGGTGGAGCTTGGCGAAACCCGCTTCACGGTCATCGACACCGGCGGCCACACGCTGGGCCATATCGCCTATCATGACGCCGCCGACGCCATTGCCTTCGTGGGCGACACCCTGTTCGCCCTGGGCTGCGGCCGCCTGTTCGAAGGCACGGCCGAACAGATGTGGGACTCGCTGGCCCGACTGACCGCCCTGCCCGACGCCACCACCGTCTATTGCGCCCACGAATATACGGCCTCGAACGCCCGCTTCGCCCTGTCGGTCGATGACGATCCCGCCGTGAAGGCGCGCGCCGAGCAGGTCTTCGCCGCCCGCGAACGGGGCGAGCCGACCGTGCCGACCTCGATCGGCGTCGAAAGGGCGACCAACCCCTTCCTGCGCGCGCCGCTGCTGCGTCCGAGCCTGGAGCCCGCCCGGGCCTTCGCCGAGATCCGCGCCGCCAAGGACGGCTTCAAGGGATGAGCCTGGAAAGCAGGCCCGTGGGCATATCCGGCGACCTGGGGGCCAGGGAGATCATCCGCCTGCTCGACCTTCAGCCTCACCCCGAAGGCGGCTGGTATCGTCGGACGTTCGAGGACGTGTCCGTCGATGGCGCCCGGCCAGCCTCGACAGCGATCTACTATCTGCTGGACGCGCAACAGATCTCGGCCTGGCATCGGGTCGATGCGGTCGAGGTCTGGCACTATCACGCCGGCGCGCCGCTCTCGCTGACCCTGTCGCCGCCTGACGGCGACGGCGCGGTCGCCCATGTGCTGGGTCCAGACCTTCGCGCGGGCTGCCGTCCCCAGGTGATCGTCCCGACGCTGTGGTGGCAGACCGCCGTCAGCCTCGGCGCCTGGACCCTGGTGGGTTGCACGGTGGCGCCCGGCTTCCAGTTCGAGGGCTTCGAGCTGGCCGCGCCGGACTGGCGTCCGACGATCCGGCCAGCCTAGAGCCGCCCCCGTATTGGGTGCGGATCCAGGGGGGCGAGACGATTTACCGCACCCGCCGGGCAAACCTTTTGGCCCCGGCAGAACCCAGTTCGCTGTAACACGGTTCCCCAAATTGGGGAGGGGTGAGCATGACGGACGAGTACCATGACGCGCGCGCGGCGGTGCGCTGCGCCACGGATTACATTCTACGCTGGGTCGAAATCGCCAATGAGGCCCATGGCGTCGATATCATCTATTCGCTGGTCTACACGACCCTGTGGGCGGGCAACGTCTCGCATCTGCGGGGCAAGGTCTATGCCGAGATCGACGACATTCCGCCCGATGAAGAGCGCCGCCCGATCACCATCCGCCAGGTCGCCGACTCCCTGGGCCTGCCGTACGAAACCGTGCGTCGCCGCGTCGTCGAAATGCTGAAGCGCGGCGTCGCCAAGAAGGTCGGGCGCGAAGGTTTCATCGTGCCGGGCGAGGCCCTTGCGCGGCCCGAAATGGTCACCAGCCTGCGGCGCTCGCATGCCAGCCTGACGCGGTTTCTCAAGGAACTGAAGACCCTGGGCGTCGAGGCCAGCTGACCCCACTTCGCCCTACCGGTTGACCACCTTGACGATCCGCTTGGAAGACGGGCGCCCGGCCACGCCCTGGCCGGGCGCATAGGTCACGATCAGCGCTCCGTTCCTGAGGATTGCGCCGGGCTTGTCGCCTTCGGCCAGCACCACCCGCGTGATTTTGGCCAGGATCGACCGGTCGCCCTTGCGGGCCATCCGCTCGAAGGCCTCGGCGGTGATGGTCGCCGACTCGGCGATCAGCACGGAGGTCTCGGGCCTGGCGTCCTGCAGGGTCTCGAACGGCATCTGCCGCTGGGCCGCGCGGCTGGCGCGGATGCTGGCCTGCCCCATGCGCTGATAGAGGGCGATGGGCGAGATGGCCGCTGGCGGCTGGATCGACGTCGCCTTGCCAATCAGGGCGGCGGCCGCGCCGTTGGGGCTCTCGTCGGTGAACAGGATCATGCCGCCGAGCTTGGTGGCCCGCAGCATCGGCTCGCCCATCTCGTTGCGATAGATCACGTCGCCGCGCGAGGCGGGCTGCGGCGACAGCACCCAGACCTCGGTGCTGTTCTCGAACTTCAGCAGCGGCAGGGGCGAGGCGCGATCCAGCACGAAGGCGCTGCCGGTCTCGGAGACATAACGGGCGACGGGCGGCGGCGTGGGACGCCGCGACGTCGAGAAACCCCGGTGGCCGAGCAGGGCGTCCCTGAGCGACTGATGGGTCTGGCGGGCGTTCGCCTGCGGGGCGATCGCGAGAATGGCGATGATCGCGAGGACACTCTTCGCCCTCCAGCCGCCTGTCTCGACAATCGAACTCTTCATGCAACCGTCATGCCCGCCGACTAGGGCGAATCTTGGACGGCGGCCCCGACGATCTTGTCGCCCGATCCGCCCTCGCCCCCGAGGTGACGGTTTCACGACGAAACGCCCCGGGTCGTCAACACGCGCGACAACGGCCCGGTCGCATCCGCGCCGGGCCGTTGCAAACATGCCAGCAGAGACGGCTTTTAGGCCGCCATATATTGCCCGCCGTTCAGGGTCAGGGTGGCGCCGGTGACAAAGCCCGCGCGCTCGCCGGCCAGGAACGAGACCATGTCGGCGATCTCCTCGCCCTTGCCCAGGCGGCCCACCGGGATGCCGGCGATGATCTGGGCCAGGACGTTTTCCGGCACGGCGGCGACCATCTCGGTGTCGATATAGCCCGGGCAGATCACATTGACCGTGACGCCCTTCTTGGCGTTCTCGAGCGCCAGGGCCTTGGTGAAGCCGATCAGGCCGGCCTTGGCGGCCGAATAGTTGGTCTGGCCCATCTGGCCCTTCTGGCCGTTGATCGAGCTGATGTTGATGATCCGGCCCCAGTTGCGCTCGCGCATGCCTTCGATGACCGGGCGGGTCATGTTGAAGGCGCTATCCATGTTGACGCGGATCACTTCCGACCACTGGTCGTAGGTCATCTTGTGCAGCATGCCGTCGCGGGTGATGCCGGCATTGTTGATCAGCACGTCGATGGGACCGAGCTCGGCCTCGACCTTTTTCACGGCGGCGGCGCAGTCGTCGAACGAGCCGACATTGCCCTTCACGACCATCACGCCCAGATCCTTGGCGCAGGCGGCGGCGGCCTCTTCATTGCCCGAATAGCCGGCCGCGACCTTCATGCCATCGGCCACCAGGCGCTCGCAGATCGCGCGGCCAATGCCCCGGGTGCCGCCGGTCACGAATGCAACTCTCGTCATCTTGTCTCTCCCGATATTGTTTTTATGGTTCAGGGGATCAATGCGCCGGGTCAGCGGCGCGACGCATTGATCCGCATTAAATCGCCGCTCAGACCGCCTCGACGCACATGGCCACGCCCATGCCGCCGCCGATGCAAAGGGTCGCCAGACCCTTCTTGGCGCCCGAGCGCTTCATCTCGTGCAGCAGGGTGGTGAGGATGCGCGCGCCCGAAGCGCCGATCGGGTGGCCGATGGCGATGGCGCCGCCATTGACGTTGACCTTGGCGGTGTCGAGACCCAGCTCGCGCGCGACGCACAGCGACTGGGCGGCGAAGGCTTCGTTGGACTCGATCAGGTCGAGGTCGGCGACGGTCCAGCCGGCCTTTTCCAGGGCCTTCTTGCTGGCCGGGATCGGACCCGTGCCCATGATCTCGGGCTCGACGCCGGCGTTTGCCCACGAGGCGATGCGGGCCAGCGGGGTCAGGCCGCGCTTCTTGGCTTCGTCGGCGCTCATCAGCACCAGGGCGGCGGCGCCGTCATTGAGGCCCGAGGCGTTGGCGGCGGTGACCGAGCCTTCCTTGTTGAAGGCCGGGCGCAGGCCCGAGATGGCGTCGATCGTCACGCCGTGACGGATGAATTCGTCCTTGTCGACGACGGTGTCGCCCTTGCGGCCCTTGATGGTGACCGGAACGATCTCGGCGTCAAACTTTCCGGCCTTCTGGGCGGCCTCGGCCTTGTTCTGGCTGGCGACGGCGAAAGTGTCCTGGTCGCCGCGGGTGATCTGCCAGCGGCTGGCGATGTTCTCGGCGGTCTGGCCCATGTGATAGCCGTGGAAAGCGTCCCAGAGGCCGTCCTTGATCATGGTGTCGACGAACGACAGGTCGCCCATCTTCTGGCCGTTGCGCAGGTGCTGGGCGTGGGGCGCCTGGCTCATGCTTTCCTGACCGCCGGCCACGACGATCTTCGCATCGCCGGACGAGATCTGCTGGGCCGCCAGGGCCACGGCGCGCAGGCCCGAGCCGCACAGCTGGTTGAGGCTCCAGGCGGGGCTGCCCACCGGAATGCCGGCGTTGATCGCGGCCTGACGGGCCGGACCCTGGCCGGCGCCGGCCTGCAGCACCTGGCCCAGGATCACTTCATCCACGTCGGCGGGCGAGATGCCGGCGCGCTCGACGGCGGCCTGGATGGCGATCTTGCCGAGTTCTGAGGCGGGCAGGCTGGACAGCGCCCCGTTGAAGGAGCCGACCGGGGTGCGGGCGGCGGAAACGATGACGATGTCGCTCATGGCGAGTCTCCCGTAACGATCTGACGTGACGCCTTCGCAGTTGCGGCGCCCGTGCTTTTGCAGTGCAGCAGCACAATGCATACCGAGCCGCGTTCGTCACGGGCACATTTTCACGGCTTGTTGCGCCTTCCAAGTGTCTGACCACTGGCGCCATGCCTTTGCATTCGCGATAGTGCGATGCGAAAAGCGGGCGACACCGCTGTCCTAGGGAACGAAATGTCCGAGAACCCTGAAAAAGGCGAAACCACCGCCGGCAATGAAAAAGCCGCCGGTCAGCGCGTGATCATCAAGAAATACGCCAACCGTCGCCTCTACAACACAGCTTCAAGCTCGTATGTGACCCTTGATCACCTGTCGGACATGGTGAAGGAGGGCGTCGACTTCGTGGTCTATGACGCCAAGTCCAACGACGACATCACCCGTTCGGTGCTGACCCAGATCATCTTCGAGGAAGAAAACCGGGGCGGCGGGCAGAATCTGCTGCCGATCCAGTTCCTGCGTCAGTTGATCGGCTTCTACGGCAATTCCATGCAGGCCTTCCTGCCCAGCTATCTGGAAATGTCGCTGGAAAGCTTCACCAAGCAGCAGGAGCGCATGCGCACCCAGTTCGCGGGCGTCACGCCGGGCCTGACCGCCGCCAAGCTGCCGATGGGCGTGGGCGTCTATGAAGAGCAGATCCGCCAGAACATGGCCCTGTTCGACCGGGCCATGAAGATGTTCTCGCCCTTCGCCTATGCCCGGCCCGAGGACGCCGCCGCGGCCGCCGCCGCCGCCGCGACCAGCCCGGACCCGGCCCCGGCCGCCCCGGCCCCGCAGCCCAGCGAGGACTCCCTGGCCGATCTGAAACGCCAGCTGGAAGCCATGCAGCAGCAGATCGAGAAGCTGGCGACCAAGCCTTAAGCCTCCAGAAACCACGCCGGAACAGCCGTTCTTAACGGTCGGGGCCCTAGGCTCTTCACCATGAACGGCCCTATCGATCCCATCCGGCGTTCCAGCCCTTCGCGTCGCGCGCTGACGATACGCCAGGATTCGGCCCGCGAGGCCGAACCCGAGGACGTCGTGTTCGTCCACGAGGAACAGCCCGCGCCGCCTCCCCGTAAAAGCGGCTTTGGCGCCTTCGCCGCCCATCTGATGGGTCAGAGCGGCCAGAAGCGCGGTCTGCGCGGTGGGCAGGAAGTGCTCGACTCGGCGCGATCGACCTATCTCGGGACGGAATATTCGGGCGAGGCCGACCGCCGCCCCAAGGCGGGCCTGCTCAAGAAGACCGAGATCTAGGACTCCAGCCTCGCCAGTCGCGCCTCAAGGGCGGCGACCCTGGCCTCCAGCATGGCGATGCGCCGGTCGCGCGCATCGGCCGCATCGGGCGGCGGACGCACCCCGGCCCGCAAGGCCGCCTCGGCGGTCGTGACTCCCAAAAGCTCCGCGAAAGCCGTCAGTTCGTTCCAGCTCAGCTCGCGCTGATCCTTGAACGCCAGGTCCAGCGACGCCTCGTCCATCTGGGCCACGGCGGCCAGGACCGCGCGGCCAAGGCCCCGCTCAGCCAGTCTGGCCTCGTACCAGTCGCGGTCGAAGAACAGGGCCATCAGCGTCCCGTCGCCGCACAGCCGGCTTGGCGCCAGTCTTGCTTAACCGTTGGTGAATTCATCGCCGACGAGTGCTCCCATGCTGACCGCCGCCATCCGCTTCCTCGACATCGCCGTGGTCACCCTGATCTTCACGGCCCTGACCTAGATCAGGCAAGCCCCGGCGAGGCCAGACACGGCGTCGCGCCTGCGCGCGGGAAACCGCCGAGTGGTGGGAAGGGTCGTTGAGCCGCCCCAGACCGCGCCCCAGATCGCACCTCGGCTCTGGCCCTAACGCACCCTTCACCATGCCCGTCGAGCAACCTTTAAGGGCTGAGCGCTATTCCTCCCGCGTACATTGGGGAGACTGCCGTGCTTCTGACGCTATCGGGCCTGTTTGTCGCGATCCTGCTCGCCACGCTCGCCTGGACCTTTGCGGAGCCCTACGTAACCCATTGGCGCGGGATGCGGGCGGCTGAAAAGCGGCGGATCGCGGAGCGTCGGAAACCGACGCCCCAATAATCGGCTTAGTAATCGGCCTCAGTTGTCGCCGAAATCGACGTCGCGCCGCGCGGCGACGATGGTGACGATGAAGCCGGCCAATACGTCCAGCAGGACCATCACGGTGATCAGGAAGAAGGTCGAGGTCGCGAAGGCCGGGGCCAGCAGGAACTCGATCAGGCAGATGATGAACAGCACCAGCGACAGCGAGTGATTGATGATCGCGATCTTGCGGCTGGTCGTGGATTTCAGCAGCTCGACGAACAGCACCACCAGGGAGGCGGCCAGCAAGAGGTCGCCCAGGCTGACGGCCCAGTCGACGCGCGAGGTCATGTGGATGGTGAACAGGGTTTCGGTCATGCGGGCATGCGCCTCGACCGACCTGAAGGCCCCCGACAGGGTGATGGCGATCAGATTATAGATCAGCACTGGCAGGGCCAGCAGCGGAACCGCGGCGAACATCGACAGCCTCTCCCCCAAGGACGCGCGGCCGTCCGGTCGCGCCGCCTACGGTTAACCGCATTTCCCGGACGGGAGAAGGCGGTTCAACCCCTAAGGGCTCCAAGCCTGCGGCTTGGACCTTCCAAAGTGACGCGTGATGGGCGCCGAAACCGGCGTCCACTTTCGGCTATCACGCTCTAAGCTTCGTCCACACCTTGGGGATTGCGGGCCCGGGTCTGCAGCCACATCACGCCCAAGAGGTCGCTGACCGAGGCCTTGAGCCGGCCGAAATTGGTGTATTTCGACACCCCGCTCTCGCGATGGCGATGGTTCACCGGCTGGAACGCCACCTCATAGCCCTCGCGCAGCATCAGGGCCGGGATGTAGCGGTGGATGTGGTCGAAATAGGGAAGCCGAAGGAAGGCCTCGCGGCGGAAGGCCTTCAGCCCGCAGCCGGTGTCGTTGGCGGTGTCCTTCAGCAGCCGCTTGCGCACGCCGTTGCCGAACTTGGAGGCGAAGCGCTTGGCCGAGCTGTCCTGGCGCTTGACCCGCTCGCCGCCGACCAGGGCCAGGGTCTCGGGGCCCGCCGCCAGGGCCTTGGCCAGGCGCGGGGCGTCGGCCGGGTCGTTCTGGCCGTCGCCGTCCAGGGTGACGATGATCGGGGCGCGGGCCGCCAGTATGCCGCTGCGCACGGCGCGGCTCTGGCCGGAGTTCTTGCGATGGCTCAGCACGCGCAGTTGCGGGATCTCGGCCTTCAAAGCCACCAGCAGGGCGCGGGTGTTGTCGCGACTGGCGTCGTCGATGAAGATGATCTCGTGGCTTTCGCCGGCGAAGGCGGCGGCGATCTCGCGCGCCAGGGCCGGAGCCGCGCCGCCCTCGTCAAAGACGGGGACGACGATCGAATAGTCGGGAACTTTGGCGGCGCTGGCGGTCATCGCCCTCTAATACCTCAAAACTCCCCACGCGAAAGGATCGTGCTATTCCATGCTTCATGACGCTTGAAACTCGCCTCGATGCGTGGAGCCGCGGTTGGCGCGGCCCTCTGCTTGCCGCCCTGCTGGCGTTTCTGGCTGGCCTGCCGGGCCTGATGGCCATGCCGCCGCTGGACCGCGACGAGTCGCGCTTCGCCCAGGCCACCGCCCAGATGCTGGAAACCGACGACCTGGTGGTCATCAAGTTCCAGGACCAGCCGCGCTTCAAGAAGCCGGTCGGCATCCACTGGCTGCAGGCGGCGACGGTGTCGCTGGTCTCGGCGCCCGAGGATCGCGGCATCTGGGCCTATCGCATCCCCTCGCTGCTGGGCGCGATGCTGGCGGCGGCGGCCTGCGCTTGGGGGGCGGCGGCGCTGTTCGATCCGCGCACGGGCCTGCTGGCCGGGGCCATACTGGGCTCGACCTTCCTGCTGTCCAGCGAGGCCTTCATCGCCAAGACCGACGCGGCCCTGTGCGGCTTCACGACCCTGGCCATGGCGGCCCTGGCGCGGATGTACGCCGACCATCTGGCGGGACGAACACCCGGCGTCTGGACCAAGCTGGCCTTCTGGGGCGGTCTGGCGATGGCGGCCCTGATCAAGGGACCGGTGGGCCTGCTGACCGTGATCTTCGCCGCCCTGGCCCTGTGGGCCTGGGACCGCAAGGCGCCGTGGCTGAGGACCCTGGGCTGGGGCTGGGGGCTGGTGCTGTTCGCCGCCGTGGTGCTGCCGTGGGCGATGATGATCACCGTGGCCACCGACGGCGCCTTCTGGGGCGTGGCCATCACCGGCGACCTGGCCCCCAAGATGGTCGGCGGCCAGGAGGGCCATTCGGGGCCGTTCGGCTATCATACCCTGCTGGCGCCGCTGCTGGTCTATCCGGCGACCCTGTTGCTGCCCGCCGCCCTGGCGCTGGCCTGGACGGGCCGGCGCGAGCCGGGCGTGCGCTTCGCCGTCTGCTGGCTGGTTCCGACCTGGCTGATGTTCGAGATCCTGCCGACCAAGCTGGCCCACTACACCCTGCCGGCCATGGGCGGCATGGCGATGCTGCTGGCCGCCGCCGTGCGCGCGCCGCTGGGCGATCTGGTGCGGCGCATCGGCGCGGGCCTGACCCTTTTCATCTCGCTGCTGCTGGCCGCGGTGGCGGTATTCGGCATGAAGGAATTTGGCCAGGGCGCCGACATCGTCTGGACCGTGCTGACCGTGCTGCTGCTGCTGGCCGCCGGACTGCTGGGTTCGGTGCTGCTGCTGCGTCGGCAATCGGCGCGCGCGCTGGTGATCTCGGGCGGTCTGGGCGTGCTGGCCCACGCCTGTCTGGTCGGGGGGCTGCTGCCGCACCTGGAGCCACTGTTCCTGTCCAAGGACATCGCCGACGCCCTGGATCGCGCCCGGCTGTCGCCGCGCTCGGGCGCGCCAGGCCCGGTGGCCGTGACGGGCTATTCGGAGCCGAGCCTGGTGTTCCTGCTGGGCACCGCCACCGAGCTGACCGACGGCGACCGCGCCGCCCAGGCCATCGTCCAGGGCCGCCCGGCCGTGGTCGAGGCCCGCGAGGACGCCGTGTTCCGCGAGGCCCTGGCCGACGCCGGCCTGACGCCCCGTCCGGTCGCGGTGATCGAGGGCCAGAACTATTCCGATGGGGACGACGAACGCCTGACGATCTATCGCGGCGAACCCCAGACCGAGATGGAGCCCGAGATGGAGCTCGACACCCAACCCCAGCTCCAGTCCAAGCCGAAAGACCGCCCATGAGCCGCTTCATCGAGATCGTCGAGGTCGGGCCGCGCGACGGTCTGCAGAACGAGAAGCTGTCCCTGTCGGTCGAGGAAAAGCTCGCCCTGATCCGCCAGCTGGAAGCCGCCGGCGCCCGGCGCATGGAGGTGGTGTCCTTCGTCAATCCAAACCGCGTGCCTCAGATGGCTGGGGCCGAAGAGATCATGGCGGCGCTGCCGGCCGACCTGAAGCATTCGCGGATCGGCCTGGTGCTGAACATGCGCGGCTGGGAGCGCTGCGTGGCCGCCCAGTGCGATGAGGCCAATGTCGTGGTCTGCGCCACCGACGGCTTTGGGACCCGCAACCAGGGCTCGACCACCAGCCAGCAGATCGATGCGCTGGCCGGCATTGTCGAGCGCCAGGCGGTCGAGGGCGGCCCGCCGATCACCGCGACCCTGTCGGTGGCCTTCGGCTGTCCGTTCGATGGCGAGGTCTCGCGGGATCAGGTCGTGGCCATCGTCCGCGAAATCGCCCTCCTGGGGGTTCCCGAGATCGCCATCGCCGACACCATTGGGGTCGCCGATCCCTGGACCGTCCGCAAGCGGATCGAGGCCGTGCGCGCCGCCGCGCCGGACGCCCGCCTGCGCATGCACTTCCACGACACCCGCAACACCGGCCTGGCCAACGCCTTCGCCAGCGTCGAGGCCGGGGTCGACGTGCTGGACGCCTCGGTCGGCGGCCTGGGCGGCTGTCCGTTCGCGCCCAACGCCACGGGCAATATCGGCACCGAGGATCTGGTCTACATGCTGGAACGGGCCGGCTTCGAGACCGGCTACGACCTTGGCGCGTTGATCGAGGTCGGGCGCGCGATCAGCGAGCGCCTGGGCAAGGCGCCGGCCTCTTCCCTGGCGCGCGCTGGAGGTTTCCCCGCATGAGCCGTTTCGCCTTGATCGCCGGCGCCGCCCTCGCCTTGAGCGCCTGCGCCGCCACCCCGCCGGTGGAGGCCGCCGCCCGCTGCGACGTCACCGTCAAGTTCGGCAGCTATGGCATGGGCATTGATCGCGCGCTGGCCGACAGCGTCGGCGCGGCCGTCAAGGCTGATCGCGACCTCGCCCGCGTCGAGCGCAGGCCGTGGGGCCGCGAGGGGGAATACGATCTGTGCCTGGAGGCCAAGTCTGGCGGCGACGCCCGGGCGATCTACGAGCGCTATCGCGCCATGCTGCCGGGCCGGGCCCTGAAGGCGCCGACCTCGATCGAGGGTCCGGATGGTCTGAGGTACGAGACGATCGCGCCGATGTAGCAGCCTGACCGCTATCCCGGCGAAAGCCGGGATGCAGCCGCCGACCTAGATCGGCCGGCCGGTGATCTTCCACAGCAGCGGGCGGCAGACCGACATCAGCATGATGGCCGGGGCCAGGAACACGGCCAGGGCGTAGCGCTGCAGGGTGTCGGCGCGCTTGATGAAGTAGCGGCTCAGGCCCACGCCCTTGTGGAACTCGACCTTCACGGGGTGTTCCAGGCTGGTGTGCCCCAGGTGCACGACCTGGGCCTTGGGCTGGAAGATCACCTGGCCGCCGGCCTGGCGGGCCCGCCAGCACAGGTCGATATCCTCGACATGCAGGAAATAGCCCTCGTCGAAACCGTCCAGCGCTTCGAAATCGGCCCGGCGCAGCGCGAAACAGGCGCCCGAGATGGTCGGCATCGGAACCGGCGAGCGCGGCAGGGGTTCGGTTTCCCGATGTATCTCGTAGCCCGACAGTCCGGCATAGCGACGGGTCAGATGACCAAAGCTGAGCAGGGTGGTGATCGGCGTCACCTCGCCGCGACGGCCGCCGCGCTGTTCGGTGCCATCGGTGTTCATCACCCGCGCGCCGACCACGGTGGGAGTCGGCTGGCCGCGGAAGGCCGTCACCAGCGCCGCGATGCAGCCAGGCTGCATGTTGGCGTCGGGGTTGATGAAGATGATGTATTCGCCCTTGGCCGTCGTGGCGCCCAGATTGGCGCCGCGGGCAAAGCCGACATTGCCGTGGCCCTGCTGGAGCACGACGCGCGGCTCGGTCAGGCCAAGCGCCCGCAGCATCTCGGCGTCGCGCGGGCACGAGCCGTTGTCGACGATGACGAACTCGTCGACCAGCGGCTCGTCCAGCACGTGCTTGATGCTTTCGAGCAGCGCCCCGCCCGTCCGGTACACGACCATCACCACCGAAATGTTCGGTCTGGCCGGGCGAGCGCCGGCGGCAAGGGTCGTGAAGGATGGGAGGATGCTATTCATCAGGCGAGCGCCGCCTCCTGCACAGGCTTGGAAATGCCGCGCGCGCGGGCCAGGTCCGGCGGGGTGGCTTCGGCGGTCAGGACGCGCACGGCCTCGTCAAGCGACAGAATGTTCTGCCCCTCTCCGCCCAGACGACGCAGGGCCACCTGCCCCGTCTCTGCTTCCTTGCGCCCCACCACCGCGATCACCGGAACCTTTGCGAGGCTGTGCTCGCGAATCTTGTAGTTGATCTTTTCATTACGCAGATCGACCTCCGCGCGCATCCCCATATTCGTCAATCTCTCGACGACCTGACGGGCGTAATCGTCAGCGTCGGACGTGATCGTCGCCACCACAACCTGCGTAGGCGCCAGCCAAAGCGGCAGATGTCCGGCGAAGTTTTCCAGCAGAATACCGATAAACCGTTCGAACGACCCCAAGATCGCCCTGTGAAGCATCACGGGGCGTTTTTTTGAACCGTCTTCCGAAACGTACTCCGCGTCCAGTCGTTCCGGCAAAACAAAGTCCAGCTGAAGGGTTCCGCACTGCCAGACGCGACCGATCGCGTCCTTCAGCGAAAACTCCAGCTTGGGGCCATAGAAAGCGCCTTCGCCGGGTTGGTCAACCAGACGCTCGCCGGCGGCCTCGGCGGCCGTGGCCAGGGCGTGTTCGGCCTTGTCCCAGACCTCGTCGGAACCAGCGCGCAGTTCGGGACGCGTCGAGAACTTCACATCGTGAAGCTGCATGCCCAGGTCGTCATAGACGCTGCGCAGCAGTTCGATGAACTTTGCGCTTTCGTCGGTGACCTGCTCTTCACGGCAGAAGATGTGGGCGTCGTCCTGGGTGAAGGCTCGCACCCGCATGATGCCATGCATGGCGCCCGAGGGCTCATAGCGGTGGCAGGCCCCGAACTCGGCCATGCGCAGCGGCAGTTCGCGATAGCTCTTCTGGCCGATGTTGAAGATCTGGATGTGGCCCGGGCAGTTCATCGGCTTGACGGCCAGGACCTCGCCCTCGGCGCTTTCGCACATGAACATGGCGTGGCCGAACTTCTCGGCGTGGCCCGATCGCTCCCACAGGCTGCGATCCAGGATCTGGGGGGTCTTGACCTCTTGATAGCCCGCGGCGTCCAGGCGGCGACGCATATAGTCCTCAAGCGCCCGGTAAAGCGTCCAGCCCTTGGGGTGCCAGAAGATCATGCCCTTGCCCTCTTCCTGCAGGTGGAAGAGGTTCATGGTGCGGCCAAGCTTGCGGTGATCGCGCTTCTCGGCCTCTTCGACCCGCAGCAGATAGGCGGCCAGATCGGCGTCGCTGGCCCACGAGGTGCCATAGATACGCTGCAGCTGGGCGTTGTTCTGGTCACCGCGCCAATAGGCGCCGGCCAGCTTGGTCAGCTTGAAGGCCTTGCCCACAGCCTTGGTCGAGGGAAGGTGAGGCCCGCGGCACAGGTCCTTCCAGCTGTCGCCCTGGTGATAGACCGTGATCGTGTCGCTGGCCGGCAGGTCGCGAATGATCTGGGCCTTGTAGCTTTCGCCCAGGGCCTCGAAGTCGGCGATGGCGGCCTCGCGGTCGACCTCTTCGCGGCGGATCTTCTCGTCGCGGTCGACGATCTGGCGCATCCGCTC
This sequence comes from uncultured Caulobacter sp., assembly GCA_964427205.1. GTDB lineage: Bacteria > Pseudomonadota > Alphaproteobacteria > Caulobacterales > Caulobacteraceae > Caulobacter. The sequence goes on along the minus strand of CAYRTE010000040.1, from coordinate 16,152 downwards.
TTCGATCTTGGGCAGATCATCCAGGCTGAACGGCTCGTCGCGGGCGAAGTCGTAATAGAAGCCGTCCTCGACATTGGGGCCGATCGTCACCTGGGTGCCGGGGAACAGCTCCTGCACGGCCTGGGCCAGCACGTGGGCCGTATCGTGGCGGATCACTTCCAGCACGTCGGGCGACTCGCGCGTGACGATCTCGATCCGGCGCTCGCCGGTCAGCAGGTCGGGCGTCAGCGGGCGATCAAGGTCCAGCAGCACGCCGTCCAGCTTGATCAGCAGCGCCTTCTTTTCCAGCGACTTGGAAATGGCGGCCGCCACGTCGCGTCCGCTGGAGCCAGCGGGATACTGACGGGACGAACCGTCGGGGAAAACCAGATCGATCATTCTTCACATGTCCACTTGCGTGGCTTGTCGCGCGGCGGAGGCGGGTCGTACCCCGATCCTCCTAACGGATTGCATCGGCAAATCCGTCGCAACGCCAGCCAGGACCCCTTGGCGGGTCCGTGATCCTTAAGCGCCTGGGCCGCATACTCCGAACAACTCGGCAGGAAACGGCACTGACGCCCAATGAGGGGCGAGAGCGTCAACTTGTAGACCCTAAGGCCAAGGTCGACGGTGCGGTCGTAAAAGGTCATGCCAGCGCGCGATTGTTTCGGAGGTGGTTATCGCACCCGCGAAAAGCCGCAATCAAGCGGCGCCGGCGCTGCTAGTTCGCGTTTCCGCCGCGGCTGTGGCCCGGGAGACAGCCTCCACCGCGGCCTCGAACGCCAGAAGCGTCGAGGCGTGACGGGCGGGGTAGGCCTTTACAGGCTCAAGCACGGCAAGCTCCGAGAACCGGCCCGAAGGAGATGGGCCGTTGACCTTAAGCATAGCGCGTAGGGAATCCCGCGCCAACTCGATCTCGGAAAGATCCGCGCCGATGATGCTGGCGCCCAGGATGGCGGCGCTGGCCTGACCCAGGGCGCAGGCCGAAACCTCCTGGGCGAAGTCGCTGACCTTGCCGTCGGCCATCGTCACATCAACCGTGATGCGGCTGCCGCACAGCTTGGCGGTTTTCTCCGACGACGCATCGGGCGCGGTCAGCCGCCCGGCGCGCGGGATGTTGGCGACCAGGGTCAGGATCTTGGCGCTGTAGAGCTCGTCGATCATCAGGCTTAGATGGGGCTTTGCTGGCGTTGCGACCAGAGCGCCTCGGCGTGATCGCGCAGGGCCTCGCCCATCTGGGCATAGGCCGCGCGCAGCTTGCGGCGATCTTCCTTGCTGACCCAGCGCACCAGCATGCCCATGAACAGCTCGCCGTTCGAGAAGGTCGAGTTCTGGGGGCCCATGTTCTCGATCTCGATATAGCGGATGGCCGTGACGAAGCCGCCCAGCCGGCTGGAGCGCCAGTGAAGCTGCTCGTAGGGCACCCAGTCCTGGACCACGGGCTGGATCACCCGCACCGGCTCGCCCGGCAGGGCCTGGTGCACGGTCAGCGGCGTGCCGATCTTCAGTTGCCCCTCGGCCCGGGGATGGACCGGGTTCCAGTGCTCCCAGGTCGAGAAGTCCGAGATCAGCTCCCATATCAGTTCGGCCGGAGCCTGGATGCCAATGCGGTGTTCGACGGCTCTTTGCATGGCGGGCTTTTAGCATTGGAAGCGCGCCGCGTTAAACCCGTCCAGAGTCCGGATCATTTTACTGGCCGCTATCTGGACGGTCGCAGGCCGCCCTCCGGGATTTCCGTAGACATAAGTACGGAAATTCCGTATGATTTTCTTTTATGGGCATCGAGTTTGAATGGGACGACGCCAAGGCGCGGAGCAATCTGGCCAAGCACGGCGTCCCGTTCGCCTATGCCACCCGGGTGTTTCTTGACGCCGGGCTGATCGATTTCGATGCGTCCCGCCCCGGAGATGGCGAGCCGCGCCGCAAGGCGGTGGGCGCGATCGAGGGGCGCCTGTTTACCGTGGTCTACACATCGCGGGGCGAGCGCATTCGGATGATTTCGGCGCGGCGCTGCAACCTGACGGAGGAACGACGCTATGGTCCGCTTCACCCTGGACCCCAATGAGCTTCCGGCGCTGAGCGCCGAGCAGAAGGCGCGCCTGGACGCCATGGACGACGCGACTTTGAGCGTCGCGGCGGCGTCCGACGTCGATAACCCGCTCCTGGCGGAGGATGAGCTCGATCGCCTCAGCGCCGCGCGGCATGTGCGCCAGGTGCGGGCCCAGACCGGCCTGAGCCAGACGCTGTTCGCCAAGACCTTCCACATCAATGTGGCTCGCCTGCGCGACCTGGAGCAGGGCCGCACCCAGCCCGACAGCGCCGTGCTGGCCTATCTGGCCGTCATCGACAAGGAGCCCGACGCCGTGCGCCGGGCGCTCGCCAGCGTCGACTGACAGGAGCAGGCAGTCCGCGCGGACCGCTAGTCCCGCACCAGTCCGCCATCGACCACCAGGTTCTGGCCGGTGACGGCGCGGCTCCACGGCGAGGCGAAGAACAACACCGCGTCGGCGAACTCGGCCGGCGTCGTCACCCGGCGCAGCGGCGTGCTCTGGGCGATCAGGTCGAAGATCGCTTCCGGCGTCGCAGAACTGGCGTCGGTGGTGCGCAGCAGGCCGCCCGACAGCATGTTGACGGTGATCCCACCGGGACCAAGGTCAGCCGCCGCCGTGCGGGTCAGCGACAGAAGCGCGGCCTTGGCGGCGGTGTAGTCGTGATAGGGCACGACCGGGTTCTGGAAGAGGTTGGTGCCGATATTGATCACCCGCCCGAACCCCACGCCCTCCATGGCCGGCGCCGTGGCCTGGATCAGGTTGAGGGCCCCGCGCAGCGACACGTCCAGCTGGCCCTGGAAATCCTCCCACGGGATCGACTGGATGGTTTCGCGGCCATCGCCGTTAAAACTGAAGTCGCCCAGCGCGTTGTTGACCACCGTGGTCACGTGGCTGCCGAAGTGCTCGGCGGCCTCATTGACCAGCCGACGCGCCTCTTCGCGATCACTGACATCGGCCTGGATCGCCACCGCGCGGTCGCCCAGCTCGGCGGCGAGGGCGAAGGCGGCGGCCTCGCTGCGGCGATAGTTGATCACCACCGACGCGCCCTGGCCGGCGAAAGCGCGTGCGATGGCCGCGCCCAGTCCCCGGCCCGCGCCGGAAACCAGGACGATCTGTTCTTCCAGCTTCAAGCGATCAGTCCTTCATCCGCCAGGTGGCGCCGGCGGGACCGTCCATGACCACCACCCCCAGGGCGTCCAGTTCGGCGCGGATGGCGTCGGCGGCGGTCCAGTCCTTGGCGCTCCGGGCCTCGACCCGGCGCTTGAGCAGATCCTCGACCTGGGCCTTCAGGTCGTCGGAAGCGTCGCCCTCGAACCAGCTGTCGGGATCGGCCTGCAGGAAGCCCAGCAGGGCGCCGGCCTCGATCAGGCGGGCCTTGTTGGCGGCGATGGCGACGGTGTCGCCGGCCGTGACCGCCCGCTCGATGGCGCTGGAAACCTCGAAGAAGCACGAGATCGCCTGCGGCGTGTTCAGATCGTCCTCAAGCGCGGCGACCACCTCTTCGGGAGCCTCCATCGCCTGGTCCATCGGCACGTCCTTGGCGCGGCGCAGGGCGCCGTACAGGCGGTCCAGGGCCTTGCGCGACTGCTCCAGCAGCTCCGGCGTCCAGTCCAGCGGCTGGCGGTAGTGGGCGCTGAGCAGCGCCCAGCGGATCACTTCGCCGGGGGTGGTCTTCAGCAGCTCATGGGGCAGGATGACATTGCCCAGGCTCTTGGACATCTTCTCGCCGGACATATCCAGGAAGCCGTTGTGCAGCCAGTAATTGGCCAGGACCGGCAGATCGTGCGCGCAGCGGCTCTGGGCCACTTCGTTCTCGTGGTGCGGGAAGGCGAGATCGATGCCGCCGCCGTGGATGTCGATCGTCTGGCCCAGCGAGGTTTCGATCATGGCCGAGCATTCAATGTGCCAGCCCGGGCGGCCCGCGCCCCAGGGACTGTCCCACACCGGCTCGTTTTCCTTGGACGGCTTCCACAGCACGAAGTCGGCGGGATGGCGCTTATAGGGCGCGACCTCGACCCGGGCCCCGGCGATCATGTCGTCCATGTTGCGGCCCGACAGCTGGCCGTAGTCGGGGAAGGCCTGGGTGTCGAACAGCACATGGCCCTCGGCGGCATAGGCCGATCCGTTGTCCACCAGCTTTTCGATCATCGCGATGATCTGCGCCATGTGCTCGGTGGCCTTGGGCTCAAGCGTCGGGCGCAGGGCCAGCAGGCCATCGGCGTCGGCGTGATAGGCGGCCAGATAGCGATCGGTGATCGTCTTGATCGGCACGCCTTCGTCAAAGGCCTTCTTATTGATCTTGTCGTCCACGTCGGTGACGTTACGCGCATAGACCACCGCGTCCTCGCCATAGATGTGGCGCAGCATCCGGTACAGCACGTCGAAAACCACCACCGGCCGGAAGTTGCCGATATGGGCGTGGTTATAGACCGTGGGCCCGCAGACATACATCGTCACCCGGTCCGGATCGGCGGGAACGAAGGCGCGCTTTTCGCGCGTCAGGGTGTCGTGGAGCTTCAAGGTCATGAGAAACGCGTCTGCCTGACGTAGCGGGAGGGTGTTGCGGAGGGTTGGGAGGGTCCCATATAGCTATTGGACACGCGGACGACACGTCATCTTTTCGACGACCTCGGCCGTAGCTGTGAAACGGGTGGCACGCGTCATTCCAGAGCGAGAGGCGCTCTGGCGCAACTCAGCCCGTGGAAAGACCTTTCCAACATGGACGCTGTCACGCCCCAAACCGCTCTGACCGAGCGCTGCGCCTGCGCCGCAGACGACCTTCAACAGGGTCGCGAAGGTCGCCCCTCCCGCGACGAAGCCATGGCCGCCGTGCGCACCCTGCTGGCCTGGGCCGGCGACAATCCCGACCGCGAAGGCCTGCTCGACACGCCCCAGCGCGTGGTCGACGCCTATGGCGAGTGGTTCGCCGGCTATGAAGGCGACCCGGCCAAGGAGCTGAGCCGCACCTTCGAGGACGTGCAGGGCTATGACGACATGGTCATGCTGCGCGGCATCGACGTGCAGAGCCACTGCGAGCACCACATGGCGCCGTTCCTGGGCAAGGCCTGGGTGGCCTATATGCCGACCGGCAAGGTGGTGGGCCTGTCCAAGCTGGCGCGCCTGGTCGAGATCTACGCCAAGCGTCTCCAGACCCAGGAGACCATGACCATGCAGGTGGCCGACGCCATCGAGGACCACCTCTCGGCGGCCGGCGTCGCCGTGCTGATCGACGCCGAGCACCAGTGCATGAGCACCCGCGGCGTACGCCACCACGATGTCTCGACCATCACCACCCAGTTCCGCGGCGTGTTCCGGACCGACAAGGTGCTGCAGCAGCGGTTCATGGATCTGGTGACGCGGAAGTAGCCTCACGCGGCGGCGCGGATTCCCTCGCGGATCCGCGCCACGCAGGCGTCCACGGGCCGGTGCACCAGCGAGACCAGCACGAAGCTGATCAGCATCAGCAGGTACCAGGCCCCCATCTTCTCGATCCCGACCATGGTCCAGCCGTCCTTCTGGCTGGGATAGATCCACGCGCCCGCGGCGGTGCCGAGGTTCTCGGCGATCCAGATGAACAGGGCCACCAGCAGCAGGCCCACGATCATCGGCATCCGGCGCGGCTCGCGGTCGGGGGTGAACACAAACCAGGTCCGGCCAAACAGCACCGCCGACAGGGCGAACAGCCCGATGCGGATATCGGGGCCATAGTGGTGCGTGAAGAAGTTCAGATAGGCCAGGCCGGCCAGGATCCAGGTGCTCCAGAACGGCGGATAGCGGATGAAGGTGATGTCGAACAGTCGCCAGATCCGGGCGACATAGCTGCCGACGCAGGCGTACATGAAGCCGGTGAACAGTGGCACGCCCCCGATCCGCAGCAGGCTGGGTTCGGGATAAAGCCACGAGCCGTGGGCGGTCTTGAACACCTCCATCACCGTGCCGACCAGGTGGAAGATGAAGATCACCGCCGCCTCCTCCCAGCGTTCCAGCTTCAGGGCCAGCAGACTGGCCTGGATCGCCAGCGAGGCGATGACCAGAAAGTCGTAGCGCGCGACGCCAGCATCCTTGGGCCACAGCAGGAAGGTGCCCACCAGCAGGGCCAGCATCAGGCCGCCGAACAGGCAGGCCCAGGCCTGCTTGAGACCAAACAGCAGGAACTCGTAGGCGTGGCCATGCCAGCGCGACCGCTGCGCCCAGGGCCGGGCCCGGACGTCCAGGGCGGCGACCCGCGCCTTGATGCGATCCTTGAGGTTCATCGATTCTCCACGGCGCGAGGCTAGCCCAGCGGGGCCCGTCGGCGCCATATGGGCGCATGACCGCGCCCCTCTTCCCACATGCCCATGACAAGCACGCCCTGGAACGGGGCGACCAGCTGGCCCCGCGCTTCAACGCCGATGGCCTGGTGGTCGCCGTGGCCCAGCACGCCGACACCGGCGAGATCCTGATGCTGGCCTGGATGAACGATCAGGCCCTGAAGCTGACCGTCGACACCGGGATCGCCCACTATTTCAGCCGCTCGCGGGGCGAGCTCTGGAAAAAGGGCGAGACCAGCGGCCAGCTGCAGATCGTCACGGAACTGCGGGTCGACTGCGACCAGGACGCGGTGCTGATCAAGGTGCGCCCGCAGGGCGACGGCGGCGCCTGCCACGTCGGCTTCCGCTCGTGCTTCTACCGGGTGATGGAAGACGGCCGGCTGGTCGAGCGCGAGGACAAGATCGCATGACCACGCTCCAGGCTCTGCTGGCCTTCAGCTTCGCCGCCTTTCTGCTGACCATCACCCCGGGGCTCGACACGGCGCTGGTGCTGCGCACCGCGGCGACCGAGGGACCGCGCCGGGCCTTCGCGGCGGCGCTGGGCATCGGGATCGGTTGCCTGGTCTGGGGCGTGGCGGCGGCCTGCGGAGCCGGAGCCCTGTTGACCGCGTCGGAGGCGGCCTATACCGCCCTGAAATGGGCCGGCGCGGCCTATCTGGTCTGGATCGGGATCAAGATGATCCTCAAGCCCCGCGACGCCTTCGAGCCGGGCGCCATCGCCCCGACCGGCGGCGGCGCGATGGCCTCGCTGCGGCGGGGGCTGCTGACCAACCTGCTCAATCCCAAGGTCGGGGTGTTCTATATCTCGTTCCTGCCCCAGTTCGTGCCCGCCGGCGCCAACCCGGCCACCTTCGGCGTGCTGCTGGCGGGGCTGCACGTGGTGATGGGCCTGATCTGGGCCGGACTGCTGATCGCCGCCACGGCGCCCCTAGCCGGCCTGCTGCGCGAGGCCTCGGTGATCCGGTGGCTGGACCGGATCACCGGCGGCGTCTTCATCGCCTTTGGCCTGCGTCTGGCGCTGGAACGGCGCTAGCCCTCGGCCAGAGCCTCAATCCCGCCACCCTTGGTGGGCGTGACCACGAAGCGCTTGAGCACCCGCGTCGTGTAGGTCGGCTCGACGATGGTGGAGACGGCGATCATCTCGCTGGTCGCCTTGCCATGCTCCAGGGTCAGCAGCACGAAGCCCTTGGCGCCCGGGTCGGCGAACTTGACCTCCTTGTTGCGCGCCGCGAAGGCCTGGCCCAGCGGCACGCCCGGCAGGATGTCGCCATAGCCCGGCGAGGTGATCCCGGTGGCCCCGAACTCGACGGCCACCCGTTTGGCGCCGCTCTCATCGAACAGCTCATTGGCCCAGAACGAATGGCTGTCGCCCGACAGCACGATCGGATGGGCGCCGGCGCTCTTGAACAGGTCGTACAGCCGCTCGCGATCAGCGGGATAGCCGTCCCAGGCGTCGAGATTGTAGGGCAGGCCCAGGGCCGACAGGGCCACGCCCTGCTGGATGCGCTCGCGGATATAGGGCGGCAGCTTGGCCAGCATCGGCTCGAACTTCTCGCCCAGCAGGGTCTGCAGGTTGGGGCCGGCGACGCGGGCCATGACCACCTGATTGCCCAGCACCTGCCAGGCGCTGCCGGCCTTGACCGAGGCGGAGAGCTGCCCGGCCAGCCACTGGCCCTGGGCCTCGCCCACCAGGCGGCGGGCCGGATCCTTCCACTTGGCCGAGAAGGCGGCCACGTCGGGCTTGCCGCCCGCCATCGGCAGGTCGGTGGCGTAGTCCAGCTGCTCGGAGCGCGCCGTTAGGCGGGTCTCGGTCATCAGCAGGGTGGCGACGTCGCCAAACTGGAAGCCGCGCCAGCTGGCCTCGGGCAGGGCCCCGGCGGCCGGCTCGCGGATCGGCATCCACTCGTAATAGGCCTTCAGGGCGGCGGCCTTGCGCGCGGCCCAGTCGCCCTCTCCCTTGTCGGCATCGTGGTTCTGAGCCCCGCCCTGCCAGCTGTCATTGGCGGTCTCGTGGTCATCCCAGACCACGATCCACGGCGCGCGCGCATGGGCGGCCTGCAGGTGGGGGTCACTCTTGTAGCGGGCGTGGCGGCGGCGATAGTCGTCCAGGGTGACGATCTCGTGCAGCGGATCGGGCATGCGCTGGGCCGCGACCGGCGAGTTCATGCCGTAGTCGGTGGGCGCGCCGCCATATTCATAGATGTAGTCGCCCAGGTGCAGCACCGCGTCCACGCGGTCCAGTTTGGCGATGGCGTCATAGGCGTTGAAATAGCCGTTCGAGTAGAGCGAGCACGAAGCCACCGCCAGCACCACATCCTTGATCGCGCCGACCGGCAGGGTGCGGGTGCGGCCAACCGGCGAGGTCACGCCATTGGCCGTGAAGCGATACCAGTAGTCCGCGCCAGGCTTCAGGCCCTGGCCATTCAGGTCATGCTTGACCGTCCAGTCGCGGCTGGCCTGGGCCCGCAGGCCCTTGCTGGCGCCGACGATGGTCTTGAACGCGGGGTCCCGGGCGACCTCCAGATCGACCAGGATGTCGCCGTCGCCCGCCGTCTTGGGCGTGACCCGGGTCCAGAAGACCACGGAGGTCTGGGCCGGATCGCCGCTGGCCACGCCGTGTTCAAAGGCGACCGCGCCTTTGTGGACGTTCAGGGGCTGGGCCGAGACCGCGCCGCCAGCGCCGGCCGCGCCACCCAGGCCCAGAAACGCAAGAGCCTTCCGACGATCGATTTTCATTGCATGATACCCCTGATCCACGGCGCCGCTTTGGCGTCTCGTGCGTTAGCGCCACAGCACAACAGGAAGATGACGGATGTCCAGTGAAGGCCTTCACGTTCCGCGTGAGAAACTCAGTCGCAAAACCCTCAACCGCCACTACGCCATCACCTCGCTGATCGAGGAATTCGAGGCGGTGGACTGGTATCGTCAGCGCGCGGATGATTGCGACGATGTCGAGCTGAAGAAGATACTGCTGCACAATGCCCGCGAGGAGCTGGAACACGCCGCCATGGTGCTGGAATGGCTGCGGCGCGACGATCCCGAGACCGACGAACAGCTGCGAGAGTACCTGTTCAAGGACGGCTCGATCACCGGCCATGAAGAAGAAGCGACCGCTTAGGTCATGTAAAATCCGCTCTACCCAGCCAAGGCCGGGTAGAGCGGAGATCGTCTGTTAGCGCTTGATCGACATCGAGACGCCGAGGAAGCGCGGCTCGCCGGCGATGAAGGTGGGGATACCGAAAGCATCCCCGGTGTTGCCGGCGTCCTTGATGTAGTCCTGCTCGAGCAGGTTGGTCGCGAAGGCTTCAAACTTCACGCTGCTATCCTTGCTGGTCTGGTAGGACAGACGCAGGTTCATCAGGCCATAGGCCTTCTGCTTCTCGTCCTGGATCACGTCACCCGTGGTCTGCAGCACGGCGCGGTCGTTGGCATTGTCGAAGAACACTTCCGACTGCCAAGTATAGGTCGGGGTGATGGTGAAACGGCCGATCGGCGCGTCGAAAGCCAGATTGGCCCCCAGCGAGAAGCTGTCGTCCGGAGACAGGCGGAAACGGTTGTCCTTGAACAGGCCGTTGCCGAAGCGGGCCTTGCTGTGCGCGTAGGTGCCGAACACGGTGGCGTTGGCCGTGACCTGGAAGGTGGTTTGACCTTCAAAGCCGGTGGCCGAGGCCTCACCGGCATTGGTCGAGACGATCTGGCCGGCGGTGTTGCGGATCGAGGTCTGGAAGTTCTCGTAGTCGTAGCGATAGACCGAACCTTCCAGGGTCAGGCGACGATCCATCAGGGCCACCTTGGAGCCGATCTCGTAGGAGATGACTTCTTCGGCCGGGATCTCGGTGAACCGCGCCGCGGCGCCAGGAACGGTGTTGCCACCCGAAACGACCTTGGGACGACGGCCGGTAGCGACCGAGGCATAGAGGTTGGCATTGGGGGTCAGGGCATAGCGGCCAACCACACGATAGGTGACGCCGTTGTCGGTAAAGCTCTTGTATTGGGCCTGACCATTGAGGGTGGGCTGCACGAACAGGCCGCGCGGCGTGGTCGCCGTGCTGCCGCCGAGCACCGAGCCGCCATTAGGCAGGACGACGCCATAGCCGCTTTCCTTATCGTCATAGGTATAGCGCAGGCCAGCGGCCAGCTCGAGCTTCTCGACCGGCTTCCAGGTGACGTCGGCATAGGCGTCGTACGACTTGGTCGTGCCGTAGTTGGTGTAGGTTTCGAGATGCTGGCTCTTCAGGGCCGCGAAGTTGGGGATGACGTTGATCAGGTTCATGCCGGCCACGTTGGGACGCACGAAACCGGGGATGGCGCCAGCGCGGGCCGCGAACACCTTTTCATTGAACAGCAGCGGAACGCGCTGATTGCCGTCTTCCCAGAAGTAGCTGAGACCGCCGAACGCCGTGATCGTGCCGCCGGCGTCATAGTTCAGGCGCAGGTCCTGGCTGGCCGACTTGCCCATGGCGTCTTCGGCGAAGGTGAACAGCGGCAGCGAGAAGCCGTCGGCGTCGAAGATTTCCTCGCCGGCGAAGCGCCGGAAGGCGGTCGTCGAGTTCAGCGAGAAGGCGTCGTTGATCTTGTAGTCGACCAGGGCGGTGGCGCTGAACACGTCGCGCTCCAGGCCCAGCTTCTGGCCATTCTCGAAGCCGGCGACGGTGGACAGGGCGGCGCCCGAATTGCGGCCCAGATCACCCAGAACCGCGCCCGTGTTCGGGTCGGTCGGCAGATAGGTCAGCGACTTGAACGACGTGCCCGAGGGGCTATCGGACTGATAGTTCAGCAGCAGGTCGGCGTTCAGGCGCTCATTGGGGCGCCAGTTGAAGGCCAGGCGGACGGCCATGGTCTCGGTGGAATTGAAGTCATCGCCGCCCAGCAGGCTTTCGACATAGCCGTCGCGGTGCTTGAGGCGGGTGGCGATGCGCACCGACAGGGTGTCGGTGAGCGGGGCGTTGAGCATGCCTTCGGCCATCAGATAGCCGAAATTGCCCAGCTCCAGCTTGGCTGAACTGGCCAGCTCGGGCCGCGCCTTGGCCTGGATGACATTGACGGCGCCGATCAGCGCGCCGCGGCCATAGAGCGTCGATTGCGGGCCCTTGGCCACTTCGACGCGCTCAAGGTCGAACAGTTCGACATAGGAGCCGCGCGACTTGGAGATCGACACGCCGTCCTGATAGACCGAAACGCGCGGTTCGTTGGTGGCCTCGCCAGAGTCCGACGTGATGCCGCGCATCACGAAGCCCGGGTTGTTGGGCGACTGGTTCTGGACTTCGAAGCCCGGAACGAACAGCGACAGTTCCTCGAATTCCTGGACGCCCAGCATGTCGAGCATCGAGCCCGAATAGGCGGTCAGGGACACTGGAACGTCCAGGGCCTTCTGTTCACGCTTCTGGGCGGTGACGATGACCTGCTCGACCTGAGCGGCGTCGACGTCGGCGGCCGTGGCGGCCGAGGCGAAGCTCAACGCCAGAACACTGGCGGCTGACATGAGCAAGGTGGTGTGGATCGTGCGCATCGATTATCCCCTTCGACGACAAGCCGGACTTGAGCCCGGCGGATAGGCGCCGGCCATGTCGGTCACGCGACGACACTGTGACGGAGGCGTGAAACGCCCTTGAACCCGCTGGACGACGATACAGACGAGCTTGAGACCGAGGCGCAGGCGCCACAAACCGAGGCCCGGCTTGAGGTTGCGCTGACCGCGGATGACGCTGGGGAACGCTTGGACAAGGTCCTGGCGACCCGATTCGAGAGCCTGTCGCGCGCCCGTCTGCAGGCCCTGATCGCCGACGGACGACTCAGCCTTGAGGGTCGACCGATGACGGACGGCTCGCAGAAGGCCCGCCCGGGTCTCTATCAGTTGCTGATCCCCGCCCCGATTCCCGCCGAGCCCTCGCCCGAGGACATCCCGCTGACCGTCCTCTACGAGGACGCCCACCTGATCGTGGTCGACAAGCCGGCCGGCATGGCCGCTCACCCGGCCCCCGGCAACTATACCGGCACCCTGGTCCACGCCCTGCTGCACCATTGCCGGGGCAGCCTGTCGGGCGTCGGCGGCGTGGCGCGGCCCGGCATCGTCCACCGGCTGGACAAGGAAACCTCCGGCGTCATGGTGGCGGCCAAGACTGACGCCGCCCACCAGGGCCTGTCGGCGCTGTTCTCCACCCACGACATCGACCGTCTCTATATCGCCCTGACGCGCGGCGCGCCCTACCCCGCCAGCGGCACGATCCAGACCCAACTGGGCCGCTCGCCGCACGACCGCAAGAAGATGGCGATCCTGAAGAGCGGCGGCCGCGAGGCCATCACCCACTACCGCGTCGAGGAAGCCTTCGGCCCCGCCGACAAACCGGTCGCCGCGCGGGTGGCCTGCCGACTGGAGACCGGTCGCACCCACCAGATCCGCGTCCACCTGGCCAGCAAGACCGCGCCGTGCCTGGGCGACCCGGTCTATGGCGGCGGCCCGCCGGCCGCCGGCGTGCGGGCGGTAATTGAGGACATCGGCTTTTCCCGCCAGGCCCTGCACGCCGCCGTCCTGGGCTTCGTGCATCCGATCACCGGCGAGACCCTGCGCTTCGAGACATCCCTGCCGGCCGACATGGCGGCCCTTGAGGCTGGCCTGAAGGCGCTCTGAAACGGCCGTCTCTTGCGGTCGCGTTACAATCGCGCCCTAATTCGGCTGGCGCGGCGGCCTAGAGCTTGGCGACCGCCGCTTCCTGGAAGGCCTACATGACCTCGTCGCGATCGCTCCTCGTTCTGCTGGCTGGCCTGGCCCTGGCCGGCCCTGCCTTGGCCCAGACCGGGGCCCAAACCGTGGCGGGCGAGGACGAGGTGGTGTCGACCGCCGCCCATCGCCTCGACGCGAAGACCGCCGCGGAGGCTCAGACCGCGCCCGCCGTCACCGCCCCCGCGCCCCGCGTCCTGACCACCGACGAACAGATCGCCGCCTTCCTGGCCACCTCGCCGGCCCTCGAAAGCCGCGATGGCCTGGTCGGGCTTGGGCGGGGCGACCCGGAGGCCAAGCGTCAGATCCATGGCTCGGCTGGCGTTACCGTCGGCACGGGCGGCTATCGCAGCGCCTATGTCTCCACCCTGATCCCGATCGGCGAAACATCGACCCTGGGCCTAGCCTATTCTCAGACCGATCATGGCGACAACGCCGTCTTCTATCCCCATAACGGGTATGGTTATGGCGGCTACGACCGCGGCGGATGGAATGGCGACAGCGTCGGCCTGGGCCGACCGGGCCACTGGGGCCGCGGCGGAAAGCAGCAGTCCCTGGCGGTTTCGCTGGCCGTCGGCGGCGACCGCCGCGCGCCGCCCGAAGGCTGCGCCCCCGCCTTTCGCGCCGGAGATCGTTATATAGAACCGCTTTGGGCGACCCGGATGCGCGGCGAGGCCAGCCCCTGCGCCCTCGACGAGCCGCGCTGACCGCGCTGACCGCGTCGCGCGCCATCAACCGGCCGAATTGATCTTCGTGCGAGGCGATCGGCGTTCGCTGATGCTTAACGGCTTGCGGTCATGGTTGCGTATCGGGATCTATCAGGCGTTCGCATGCAGCCGGAAATCATCGCTCACCATCACCCCGCCACGGGGAGGGTGACCTATCTTGTCGTCGATCCAGCCACCCTGCTGTGCGCGATCGTCGATCCCGTTCTGGATTTCGATCCGGAAACCCAGGCCACCGACACCCGCTTCGTCGATGCGATCATCGCCCAGATCCGCGCCCGCGACATGGGCCCGACCTGGATCCTGGAAACCGGGCTGCACGCCACCCACCTGTCGGCGGCCGGCCACCTGAAATACGAAACCGGCGCCTCGGTCTGCATCGGTGCCGGCGTGATCGAAAGCCTCAGGCGCCTGGCTCCGGCCATGGGCGAGCATGGCGTCGACCTCGAAGGCTGGGACTTCGACAAGCTGGCCCAGGACGGCGAAGTGATGCCGATGGGCGGGCTGGAAATCACCGCCCACGCCGTCACCGGCCGTCTGCCCGGCGCCGTGGCCTATCAGATCGGCGACGTCCTGTTCACGGGCGACGTGGTGCTGGCGCCGGACCTGGGCTCGGGCCGCTGCGACCTGCCCGGTGCCGACGCGGAAGGCCTCTACGCCGCCGCGCGCCGCTTTCTGTCCCTGCCCGACGCCACCCGTCTGCTGGCCGGTTGGGAAGACGCCGCCGGCCGCGAGACGACCACCGTCGCCCAGCAACGCGCCGACAACACCCAGCTTCGCGATGGCGTCGATCTGGCCGCCTTCACCGCCCTGCGTCAGGCCGCCGACAGCGCCCTGAGCCCCGCGCCCTATCCGGCCGAGGCCCTGCGTGTGGCGATCCGCTCGGGCAAGCTGCCGCCCGAAGGCGACAATGGCCTCCGCTTCCCGCCGACGGATATCAGTTCCTTTTAGAAACTTACTTGCGCTCGCCGCCCTGGACGGGCACATGTTTCGTGCACGAAACATGTGGAGCTCATCATGGCCGAGGACTTCAGCGCGACCCTGACCGAACGGCAGGCCGGCAACCTGCCCGATGTTCTGGGCCTAGAATGGCTGGAGGCGCGCGACGGCCATGTGAAGGGCCGTTTCACCGTGGCCAAGCACCACATGGCCCCCAACGGCTTCCTGCACGCCGCCAGCGTCATCGCCCTGGCCGACAGCGCCAGCGGCTATGGTTGCATGGTCTCCCTGCCCGAAGGCGCCAACGGCTTCACGACCATTGAACTGAAGTCCAACTTCCTGGGCACGGTGCGCGAGGGCGGCGTGGCGTGCGAGGCCAGGCTGGCGCATGGCGGCCGTCAGACCCAGGTCTGGGACGCCATCGTCACCGCAGAGGCGACCGGCAAGACCATCGCGCTTTTCCGCTGCACCCAGATGGTTTTGTATCCTCGTGCCTGACCGCGACAGAAAGCCTCCAACAGGGACTTGCGTTACCGCGACGACCCCGCTAGGTATCGCGCCCTCGACCTCGGGCCCTCCCAAAAAGGGCTCACGAACGGCGCCTGGAGAGGTGGCAGAGTGGTCGAATGTACCGCACTCGAAATGCGGCGTGCCTGGAAGGGCACCGTGGGTTCGAATCCCACCCTCTCCGCCACCACCCCATCCCAGTCAGTGCCAACACGCCCCCGGGCGTCCCGCAAATCCCTGAACCATAAGGGATAATCGCGAAAACGTGTTTCGACACGTCTCACGCGATCCAACACGCTCCGAGTCTCATTTGTGGGACGAAGTGTGGGACAAAATGGCCCGACTTTGGGAACGCCTGACGGCGCTGCAGGTCAAAAGGACGACACGGCCGGGAATGCACCCGGACGGTGGCGGCCTCTATCTGATGGTCCAGAAGGGCGGCGGTAAGTCCTGGGTCTATCGCTACATGCTCCAGGGCCGCGCCCGCGAGATGGGACTAGGTCCGGCCCATACGATCAGCTTGTCGGAAGCGCGCGCAATGGCGCGAGACGCCCGCCGCCTCAAGTTCGACGGCATCGACCCGATCGAGCAACGCCAACTGGCCCGCACCCGCAGCACGTTGGAAGCCGCCAAAGGCTTTACGTTCAAGCAGGCAGCGTTAGCGTACATCCGCGCGAACAAGGCCGGCTGGCGCAATGAAAAGCACGCCCAGCAATGGGAGAGCACGCTGACGACCTACGCCGATCCAATCTTCGGAAGTCGCGGCGTCTCGGATATCGACACCGGCATGGTCCTGGCCGTCCTTGAGCCGATCTGGTCCACAAAGCCCGAGACCGCCAGCCGCGTGCGAGGACGCGTTGAGGCGGTGCTCGATTGGGCGACCGCCAGAGGGCTGCGCAAAGGCGAGAACCCGGCGCGCTGGA
>CAYRTE010000039.1:0-41501 GCA_964427205.1 uncultured Caulobacter sp. | reverse complement strand
CCGGGTGGGGCATAGGGTTGAACAAGACCCGCGCGCCCCGGCCAGAGGGATAACGGTCACGCGGAGCGTCTGTCTTCGTCGAAACGGTAACTATACAAACCCACATCCGGGCGAGGCCCGGGCGCTCCGCGACCCTTCCCACTAACTCGGCGGCTTTCCGCGCGAGACTGCGAAGCCGTGTCCACCAGACTTGCCCCCTACGGACCGCAGTCGCGGTCGTCTTCCCCCGCAGGGGGAAGATGGGATCCGCGACCTTCATCTTCCTCCTATGGGGGAGGACGACCTGCGGAGCAGGTCAGGAGGGGGCCAGTGGTCCAGAAGGCCCTACCGCTGACTCACCCGCACCCAGTCCACCTCCATCGTCGCCGGCAGGGCGGCCTCGTCCACGCCCTGGGCGTTCGCGCCCTCCGGCCAGGCGCCGCCGAAGGCGAGGTTGAGGATCAGGTGGAAGGGCTGGTCGAACGGGGCCGGGCCGGCCTTGTCGTCGACGGGCTTCCAGTCCTCCGCCGTCGCCCGGAAATAGCGGACGCCGTCGACGAACCAGGCGATCTGTCCCGGCGACCACTCCACCGCATAGACGTGAAAGCCGTCGGCCGAGGGCGGCATCGGGAACGGGCCGCTGTGCTGGCGATGCGCCTCGCCGGAGCCCTTGCCGAAATGGATCGTGCCGAAGATCCGGTTCTCGCGCCCGCCCTCGCAGGTGTCGCACGGCGCGCCAAGATTGATGGTCTCCAGGATGTCGATCTCGCCCGAGCGCGGCCAGCCGCCATAGGCGTTGGTCTCGGGCATCATCCAGATGGCCGGCCAGACGCCCTGCCCGCCCGGAACCCGGGCCCGCGCCTCGATCCGGCCATAGAGCCAGCTGGCCTTGCCCTGGCTGACGATCTTGCCCGAGGCATAGTCGCCGGTCTTCATCGGCCCGGTGGGTCCGGCCCATGGATTGGCCAGGCCCCGCGTCCTGCGCTTGATCGCCGTCAGCCGCAGCAGGCCGTCGCGAACCGACACGGTGTCCTGGCTGACGACGTAGCACTGCCGCTCGTGATTGCCGCCCCCGCCGCAATCGGCGGCGGGGGTCCACCGGGTTTCGTCCAGTTGGTCGCCCTCGAACTCGTCGGACCAGACCAGTCGCCAGGGCTGTTCGGCCGCGACGCCGGGCGAGGCGGCCAACAGGACCACGCCGAGGGCGGCAAGGGCGAGATGTCTGCGTGAGGCCATGACCAACCTTTCGATAGGGCGGAACCGAGGCGCACCCTATGAGACGCGAGGCGCATTCCCAACCCCGGCAAATCCGCCTAGACACGCCCCATGCCTCCCGGTCCCGACATGATGCTGGAACTGGCCTGCGGACCCGGACCGGTCTGCGGGGTGGACGAGGCCGGACGCGGCCCGTGGGCCGGGCCGGTCAGCGCCGGGGCGGTGATCCTGGATCCCGATCGCATTCCCAAGGGCCTCAACGACTCCAAGAAACTGACCGCCAGGGCCCGCGCGGCCCTGGAGATCGAGATCAAGGAAACGGCCATCGCCTGGGGCGTGGGCCTGGCCAGCATCGAGGAAATCGCCGAGCTGAACATCCTGCACGCGGCGGGCCTGGCCATGTGCCGGGCGATCGAGGCGCTGGCGGTGACCCCGGCCTTCGCCCTGGTGGACGGGAACTACGCCTTCAAGCTGCCCTGCCCGATCAAGACCGTGATCAAGGGCGACAGCCTGTCATGCTCGATCGCCGCGGCCTCGATCCTGGCCAAGGAGGCCCGCGACCGGATCATGGTCGAGATGGACGACCTCTATCCCGGCTACGGCTTCGCCGGGCACAAGGGCTATCACGCCCAGATCCATGTCGAGGGCCTGCGCCGCCTGGGGCCCTCGCCGATCCACCGGCTGGGCTGGGCGCCCGTGAAGCTGGCCGCCCAGGGCCTCGACCCCATGGGCGGCAAAGACCTGGGCGCGAAAGATCTGGGCGGCGACTAGATCCCCATCTGCCGCGCGGCCAGGTCGCGCATGATCTCCTCGGAGCCGCCGCCGATGGCGTTGACCCGCACCTCGCGATAGATGCGCTCGATGCGGCTGCCGCGCATATAGCCGGCCCCGCCCATCACCTGCATGGCCTCGCGGGCGCAGTATTCCAGCGTTTCGGTGGCCTGGACCTTGAGCAGGGCGATCTCGGCGATCGGCTGCTCGCCCTGGCTGATCCGCCAGGCCAGGGTCTCCAGCCAGGCCTGGGTGACGCTGATGCGCTTATACATGTCGGCCAGCTTGTGGCGGATCACCTGGTGGTCGGCCAGGCGCTTGCCAAAGGTCTTGCGCTCGCGGGCCCAGACGATGGCGTCCTCCAGGCAGACACGGGAGAAGCCCAGGGCCCCGGCGGTCATGCCAATCCGCTCGCCGTTGAAGTTGCGCATGATGCCGGCGAAACCCTGGTTCTCGGCCCCGATCAGGTTTTCGACCGGCACCCGCACGTCGTCGAAATAGAGGCTGGCGGTGTCGGAGGCCCACCAGCCCTGCTTCTTCAGCGGCGTGCGCGAAAAGCCCTCGCGGTCGCGCTCGATCAAGAGCAGCGAGATGCCCCCCGCTCCCTCGCCGCCGGTGCGCACCGCCACCGTGTAGAAATCGGCCCGCATGCCGCTGGTGATGTAGGTCTTGCCGCCGTTGACCACATAGACATCGCCCTCTCGCCGGGCCGTGGTGGTCAGGCTGGCGACGTCGGATCCGGCCGAGGGCTCGGTGATGGCCAGGGCCGAGATCTTCTCGCCGGCCAGCACCGGCGGAATGATCCGGGCCTTCAACGCGTCGCTGCCCAGGGCCCGGATCGGCGGCAGGCCGATGCCGTGGCTCATCAGGCTGGCGTTTACCCCGCCCGCCCCGTGGCGGGCCATCTCCTGGCTGGTGATGATCGACATGAACGGGTCGGACGGCGAGCCGCCGAATTCCTCGGGCCAGCCCAGGCCCAGCAGGCCGATCTCCGAAGCCTTGAGATAGAGCTCGCGTGGAAATTCGCCGGCCTCGTCCCAGTCATCGACAAAGGGCATGATCTCCCGGGCCACCCAGCGGCGCAGGGTGTCGCGCCAGGCGGCGTGGTGCTCCTGGTAGAAGGGGCTCTTGCGGCTGAGGTCCAGCGCTTCAAGGGGGCTCTGCATGGCGTTCTCCCGGATCACGCCGCCCGTCTGGCGCGGGTCTGGCGTGTGAGCCGACACGATCGGCGAGGCGCCGCTGGGGAAGTAAACCGCCCGCGAAGGGCCGTTCACCTTTCGCTAACCACGCTTCTACACACCGCTTTTACCAACAAGACTCATGATTCCGTTTGTTGTTTTACAGGAAACGGACATGACCTTCGGGCCAGAGACCATCATTCAGGGCGACTGCATCGAGGCGATGAACGCCCTGCCCGAGAAGTCGGTCGACCTGATCTTCGCCGATCCGCCCTACAATCTGCAGCTGGGCGGCGACCTGCTGCGGCCGGACAATTCCAAGGTCGACGCGGTCGACGACCACTGGGACCAGTTCGAGAGCTTCGCGGCCTACGACAAGTTCACCCGCGAATGGCTGAAGGCCGCCCGCCGGGTGCTGAAGGACGACGGCGCGATCTGGGTGATCGGCAGCTATCACAACATCTTCCGCGTCGGCGTGGCCGTGCAGGACCTGGGCTTCTGGATCCTCAACGACGTGATCTGGCGCAAGTCCAACCCGATGCCCAACTTCAAGGGCACCCGCTTCGCCAACGCCCACGAAACCCTGATCTGGGCCTCCAAGAGCCAGGCGGCCAAGCGCTACACCTTCAATTACGACGCCCTGAAGATGGCCAACGACGAAGTGCAGATGCGCTCGGACTGGACCATCCCGCTGTGCACCGGCGAGGAGCGCATCAAGGGCTCGGACGGGAACAAGGCCCACCCGACCCAGAAGCCCGAAGCCCTGCTCTATCGGGTGATCCTGTCGACGACCAAGCCGGGCGACGTGATCCTGGATCCGTTCTTCGGCGTGGGCACCACCGGCGCGGCCGCCAAGCGCCTGGGCCGCCGCTTCGTCGGCATCGAGCGCGAGGCCGAATACATCGCCCACGCCAAGACCCGCATCGCCAAGGTCATCCCGATCGCACCGGAAGACCTCGACGTGATGGGCTCCAAGCGCAGCGAGCCGCGCGTGCCGTTCGGCACCATCGTCGAGAGCGGCCTGCTCAGCCCCGGCGACACCCTGTTCTGCTCCAAGGGCGCCCATGCGGCCAAGGTGCGGGCCGATGGCTCGATCACGGTGGGCGACCTGTCGGGCTCGATCCACAAGATCGGCGCCCTGGTGCAGTCGGCCCCGGCCTGCAACGGCTGGACCTACTGGCACTTCAAGACAGACGCGGGTCTGGCCCCGATCGACGTGCTGCGGGCCCAGGTCCGGGCGGGGATGAACTGAAGGTCTTATTTCCGCAACGGGACTTGTCCTCACCAGAAAGCGGCGCATATGGTCTTGGGATGAGCAAGAGCAATCGCATTTCGGCGAATGGGGCCTTTGTGAGCGTCGGCCCGACCGGCGCTAAAAGTGGCAGCGTTTTGCAGCAAATTCGCCGCCCTGACGGCAGCAAGGTCACAGGATTGAGCCGCGAAACCTACGACCGAGCGCTCTCGAGCGCCAAATCAGTACTCTCCAAGAAGTAGCATCTTCATGGCGTCGACCGAATACAATCCGGTCTTCGACAACCTTGTCCAGGCACCTGACGACATCGAAGGCTTTATCGCCTACGGACTCTACAAGCAGGCCAAACGTGAGTGGTTGCTGGAACATCAGGCGCGCGAGGGCAAATCGCCTTCGCCGTCAGAACTTCGCGCATTTTCCCGCCAGTGGTCTCCCACCACGCTGCAAGCGTTTAGAGAAACCGCTGAAAGCGCGCTCTCAGCTTATGCGCAGAGTGTGCTCGAAGATCAGACGCCCTCCATCCAACGCGACGCATTGCTGCACGGCCGCCCTCTTTGGAAAGATGTCTTGATCGGCGTTGTGTCGGCTCTGAGCTACTCCGTGATACTGGTAATCGCCGCCTTCCTGCTGAAGATTTTCGGCAACGACTTCATGGATGCCGTCACGGCCATCCGAGGCAGACAGTAGACTTCAGAGCAACCGCTCGCCCGCCAACGCCGCCTTCAGAAACACGCTGGGCAGCGCCCCCAAGCCGTCACGGGGCGTCCAGACGAAATCGCCGTCGTTCGCGCCATCGGCGGCGAACACCCGAAGGGTCAGCGAGAAGTGCGTGAAGACGTGCTCGACCGCGCCCCGGTCGCGCCAGGCGGCAGCCACAGGCGCCGCGGCGGCGGCCTCATCGTCCGACCACGGAGCCCCAAGCCAGTCACTGGTCGGCAGGCCAAGCATCCCGCCCAGCAGGCCCCTGGGCGGACGGCGGACCAGGGCCACCTCATCGCCCCGAGTCAGCAGATAGGCGACCCCGTATCGCCGGGGCCGATCAGCCTTTTTCGTCTTGCGCGGATAGGTCGCCGGCGCGCCGGTCTTCAAGCCTTCGCACCATTCCGAGATCGGACACAGATCGCACAGCGGACTCTTCGGCCGACAGACCGTGGCCCCCAGATCCATCAGCGCCTGGGCCCAGTCGCCGGGCCGCTCGGCCGTGACCAGATCGCCCGCCAGGGCCTTCAACTCCGGCTTGGCGTCCGGCACGGGCGTCTCGACCGCGAACAGCCGCGCCATCACCCGCTCGACATTGCCGTCGACGACATTGGCCTGCCGGTCGAAGGCGATGGCCGCCACGGCCGCCGCCGTATAGGCCCCGACGCCCGGCAGGGCGCGCAGGCCTTCCTCCGTATCGGGAAAGACCCCGCCGTGATCGCCGGCCACGGCCCGGGCGCAGGCCAGCAGATTGCGGGCCCGGGCGTAGTAGCCAAGCCCCGCCCAGGCGGCCATCAGGTCGCCGTCCTCCACCGCCGCCAGGTCGCAGACCGTGGGCCAGCGCTCCGTGAAGCTCAGGAAGTAGGGGGTGGCGTGCGGCACGGTGGTCTGCTGCAGCATCACCTCCGACAGCCACACCCGGTAGGGATCGCTGCGCACCCCGCCGCGCCGGTCGGCGGGGCCGACGCGCCAGGCCAGGTCGCGGGCCTGACGGTCATACCAGGCGAGCAGGCTTGAGCGGAGCGCGTCCCGAAAAGGGGTGGGGCGGTCTTTCATGCCTTCCGCCTACCTCAAACCTCGCATCGGGCGAAGACCCCGTGCTAGTTTGAGCCATGGCCCGCCGCCCCCTGCCCACCGCCGAAGAGGCCCTCGCGATCCTGCGCCAGCGCCGCACCCGGCCGCAGATTCGCCCACCGCCGCCGGCCGGCAAGAACCTCGCGCCGCTGCTGAAGGCGCTTGAGGAAAAATACGGTCAGGGCCCGGCCGCCCTGAAGACCCGCTGGAAGGAAATCGTCGGCGAAACCCTCGCCCGTCGCACCGAGCCCGTCCGCATCATCAAGGGCCGCAATGGCGCCGGCGGGGCGCTGGAGCTGCGGGTCGACGGCCCGGTGGCCTCGCTGATCCAGCATCAGGCGCCGCAGATCACCGCCCGGCTGGACATGCTGCTGGGCAAGGGAACCGTGACCCGCCTGCGGATCGTCCAGGGCCCGCTCAGCGCCGCGACCGCGCCCGTGGCGCAAAAGCCGCGCCGCAAGCCGCCGCTGGACGCCGCCCTGGAACGCCAGCTGGCCGACAGCTTGGCCGATCAGCCCGACGGCGGCCTCAAGGACGCCCTGATCAAGCTGGGTCGCGGGGTCTTGCGCAACGAACCCGGCTGACGCCGACACATTGACAACCCCGCCGCGATTGCGCTCATGCCAAGGCCTTATCCGCGCCGTTTTCGCACGCCTAAAGAATCGCGCTTAACTCCACTGTTCTCGCCTCAAGGAAGATCGATCATGCGCCCGATGACCCGCCGGCTCCTGACCGCCGTCGCACTCACCGCCTCGCTGGGCGCTGGCCTGTCCGCCTGTTCGAAGTCGGACGGCGTGTCGGCCGACGACATGAGCCAGGGCAATCCCCAGGCCAAGATCACCGTGATCGAATACGCCTCGGCCTCGTGCAGCCACTGCGCCCGCTGGAACGAGGAGGTCTATCCGGCCTTCAAGGCCAAATATATCGACACCGGCAAGGTCAACTACGTCTATCGCGAGATGCTGACCCCGCCCGCCCAGGTCGCCGCCGCCTCGTTCCTGATGGCCCGCTGCGCCGGCAAGGACAAGTATTTCGAGGTCGTGGACTCGGTCTATCGCGCCCAGGAAGAGATGTTCACCACCGGCCAGTTCCGCGAGGTGCTGCTGCGCATCGGCCAGTCGGCCGGCCTGGACGAAGCCAAGTTCAACGCCTGCGTCACCGACGAAAAGGCGCTCAAGGCCCTGAACGATCGCGTCGACAAGAACGCCAAGGCCTTCAACGTGCAGGGCACCCCGACCTTCGTGGTCAATGGCAAGGTCGTCGGCGACGCCGCCGGCGGCGAGCGCAGCCTGGCCGAGCTGGACGCCGCCATCGCCGCCGCCTCCAAGTAAGGACGCCGCCTTGCCCCTCGACCGTCGCGCGCTGATCACTTCTGGCCTGGTCCTCGCGGCCGGACCGGCGATGGCGCGCGCCGCGCCTTTGCCGGCCGCCCCCGGCGACATGGTGATGGGCTCGCCGACGGCCCCGACCCAGCTGGTGGTCTTCGCCTCGCCCAGTTGCCCGCATTGCGGTCACTGGTGGAACGACGACCTGCCGGCCATCCGCAAGGCCTATATCGACACCGGCAAGGTGCGGCTGGTGTTTCGCGAGTTCCTGACCGGACCCGTCGAGTTCGCCGCCGCCGCCTTCCTGCTGGCCCGCCGCGTGGGGGCGCCCCGCTATTTCACCGTGCTGGACGCGGTGTTCGCCAAGCAGTCCGCCATCCTCCAGAGCGGCGAGCTCTGGGAGGGTCTGCTGGCCATCGGCAAGGACTTCGGCCTGACCGAAGCCCAGTTCACCGCCGCTCTGCAGGATCAGCAGGCCCTGGCCGCGCTCAATGAACGGGTCGAGATCGCCGGCGTCCGCGACAAGGTCCAGGTGACTCCCACCTTCATTCTCGACGGCCGCAAGGTCCCCGGCGAAGTGACCGCCGACAGCCTCAAGGCCGCCCTGGCCTCGTCGGCCAAGGGCTGAGGCGGAGGGAGCCGCCTCCGTGCAGTTCCAGCGCCTGCGCCTTTCGGGCTTCAAGTCCTTCGTCGAGCCGACCGAGTTCCGGATCGAGCCCGGCCTGACCGGCATTGTCGGGCCCAATGGCTGCGGCAAGTCCAACCTGCTGGAAGCCCTGCGCTGGGTGATGGGCGCCAATTCGGCCAAGGCCATGCGGGCCGGCGGCATGGACGACGTGATCTTCGCCGGCAGCGGCGCGCGTCCGGCCCGCAACCACGCCGACGTCACCCTGACCATCGACAATGCCGACCGCACGGCGCCGGCCCAGTTCAATGACGACCCGGTGCTGGAAGTGGTCCGCCGTATCGACCGCGGCGAGGGCTCGACCTATCGCATCAACGGCCGCGAGGTGCGGGCCCGCGACGTGCAGCTGCTGTTCGCCGACGCCTCGACCGGGGCCAATTCGCCGGCCCTGGTCCGCCAGGGCCAGATCAGCGAACTGATCGGCGCCAAGCCGCAGAACCGCCGCCGGATCCTGGAGGAGGCGGCCGGCGTCTCGGGCCTGCACACCCGCCGTCACGAGGCCGAGCTGCGGCTGCGGGCCGCCGAGACCAA
Organism: uncultured Caulobacter sp.; assembly: GCA_964427205.1. Classification (GTDB taxonomy): domain Bacteria; phylum Pseudomonadota; class Alphaproteobacteria; order Caulobacterales; family Caulobacteraceae; genus Caulobacter. The sequence goes on along the minus strand of CAYRTE010000039.1, from coordinate 32,792 downwards.
TCTCTCGCGGCTGGAGGACGTGGCCCGCGAGCTTGAGACGGCGCTGAACCGCCTGCGCCGCGAGGCCCGCCAGGCCGAGAAATACAAGCGCCTGTCGTCCGAGATCCGGGCCGTGCAAGGCGCGGTGCTGTTCGCCCGCTGGAGCGAGGCGCGCGACACCCTGAATCGCACCCAGACCGAGGCCACCGTTGCCGCCCGCGACGTGGAAGACACCGCCCGCGCCTCGGCCGCCGCCCAGATCGAGATTACCCGCGCCGAGGCCGCGATGCCGCCCTTGCGTGAGGAGGCCGCCATCGCCCAGGCGGTTCTGGGCCAGCTGGCCATCCAGAAGGACCGCGCCGAGCGCGAAGCCGAGGCCGCCGCCGCCGAGTTCCAGCGCCTGTCGAATGACCTGGCCCGCATCAACGATGACGCCGCGCGCGAGACTCAGACCCAGCAGGACGCCGCCACGGCCCTCGCCCGCCTGGACGCCGAACTGACCGAGGTTCGCGCCCTGGTCGCCGCCGCCCCCGAGCGAGGCCCCGAACTGGCCGCCGCCGCCAAGGCCGCCGAAGAGGCGCGCGCCGACGCCGAGGCCGTGGTCGAACAACTGGCCGCCCGCGCCGCCGCCGAAGAGGCTCGGGCCCGCGCCGCCGCCGCGCGGCTGGCCGACGCCGAAGGGCGGGTGGCTCGTACGGTCCGCGCCCTCGACCAGGCCAGAGCCGAGCGCGCCGCCCTGGGTCCGGAAACCGATCCCGCCGCCGCCGACGCCCGCCAGCGTTTCGACAATGCGCAGGCCGCCCTGACCGCCGCCCGCGCCGCCCTGGAAACCGCCGAGGCCGACCGCGCCAAAGCCGCCGAGCAGGAGGCCATGGCCCGCCAGTTGGCCCGAAGCCTGGAAGACCAGCTGGGCCGTCTGCGCACCGAGGCCCGGGGTCTTGCCCAGCTGACCGCGCCGCGCAGCAAGAGCGGCCACGCCCCCGCTCTCGACGCCGTCTCGCCCGACAAGGGCTATGGCGCGGCCCTGGCCGCCGCCCTGGGCGATGATCTGGACGCGGCGCTGGACGCTCGCGCGCCGACCTATTGGGGCGGGGCCGAGGCCCCATCACCCTCGTGGCCGGACGGCGCGCGGGCCCTGGCCGCGCTGGTCAAGGCTCCGCCGGAACTGGCGGCGCGCCTGGCTCTGACCGCCGTGGTCGAACGCGCCGACGGCGAGCGGCTTCAGAAGGCTCTGACGCCCGGCATGCGGCTGGTCTCCCGCGAGGGCGACCTGTGGCGCTGGGACGGATTTGTCGCCCGCGCCGACGCCCCCAGGCCGGCCGCCGTCCGGCTGGAGCAGCGGACGCGCCTGGCCGAGGTCGAGGCCGAAATCGACCTTCAGGCGCCGCGCGCCGAGGCCACCGCCGCCGCCCTCAAGAGCGCCTCGGACGCCCTTCGGGTCGCCGAGGAAACCCTGCGCGATCGGCGCCGGGGCCCGCCCGACGCCGAGCGCCTGCTGGCCGGCGCCCGCGACGCCGTCGCCCAGTTCGAGCGTCAGGCCGCGCTTCGCGCCGCAAGGGCTCAATCGCTGGACGAGACCATCGCCCGATTTGAGGCCGAACACGTCGAGGCCGAGACCGCCCTCACCGCCGTTCGGGCCGAGCATGCCGGCGCCACCGGCGCGGCCGATCTGGCGCCACAGCTGGCGCAGGCCCGGCAGGCCGCCGCCGCCGCCCGGGAGGCCGCCTCCTCCGCCCGCGCCGCTCTGGATGTCGAGACCCGCGAACGGGCCGGCCGTCAGCGCCGCCTGGAAAGTCTGGAACGCGATCATGGCGACTGGGCGCGCCGGGCCGAAGCCGCCGGCAAGCGCGCCGCCGCCCTGGGCACCGATCGGGTCAAGGCCGCCACCGCCCTGGAGGCCGCTCGCGAGGCGCCGGCCGTGCTGAAGGACAGGCTGCTGGTCCTGCTGGACGAGTTCGCTGCCGCCGAAGCCAGGCGCGCCAGGGCCAGCGACGCCTTGGAAGAAGCCGAGACCGCCCGCCTGACCGCCGACCGCGCCGCCCGCGCCGCCGATCAGGCCGCCGGTGAGGCCCGCGAACGACGCGCTGCCCTTGTGGCGCACCTCGACGGCGCCCGCAGCCGCTTCGCCGAGATCGCCGGCAACATCCGCGAATCGGTGCGCATGGAGCCCGAGGAACTGGGCCGTCACGTCGCCGGTGAGGCCGTGGCGATCCCCAAGGACGCCGCGGGCGTCGAGGCGCACCTCTTCGCGCTCGAGAGAGAGCGCGACGCCATCGGGCCGGTGAACCTGCGGGCCGAGGAAGAGGCCCAGGAATATGCCGCGCGCCTGGAGACCATGCGCACCGAACGCGCCGACCTGTCAGGCGCCGTCGGCAAGCTGCGGGCCGGCATCGAGGAGCTGAACGCCGAGGGGCGCGAGCGCCTGCTGGCCGCCTTCGAGGTGATCAACGGCCACTTCCAGACCCTCTTCCAGGCCCTGTTCGGCGGCGGTCAGGCCGAGCTGCGGCTGATCGAGAGCGATGATCCCCTTGAAGCCGGGCTGGAAATCTATGCCTGCCCGCCCGGCAAGCGCATGGCCAGCATGAGCCTGATGAGCGGCGGCGAGCAGGCCCTGACCGCCAGCGCCCTGATCTTCGGCGTGTTCCTGGCCAATCCGGCCCCGATCTGCGTGCTGGACGAAGTCGACGCGCCGCTCGATGACGCCAATGTCGATCGCTACTGCAACATGCTCGACGAGATGCGTCGGCGCACCCAGACGCGCTTCATCGCCATCACCCACAACCCCGTGACCATGAGCCGGATGGATCGCCTGTTTGGCGTGACCATGGGCGAGCGCGGCGTCAGCCAGCTGGTCAGTGTCGACCTGTCGACGGCCGAGCAGCTGGTGGCGGCGCAGTAGGCCGTCAGCCGCCGATCAGATGCGACAGCACCTGCCGCAGCGGGTTCTGGGGATCGGCCAGCAGCTTCACCGCCATGGCGCACGACATCGTCACCAGCAGCGGCCGGATCAGCCTGGCCCCGAACCGCATGGCCAGGCGCGAGCCGATCTGGGCGCCCAGAAAGGCGCCGGCGGCCATCACCAGGCCCACCGGCCAGATCACCGCGCCCTTGAGGATGAACAGAGCCAGGCTGCCCAGATTGCTGGCGGCGTTGGCCAGCTTGGTATGGGCCGTGGCCTTCAGAGCGCCGTAGCCCAGCAGGGTGACGATGGCGACCATGTAGAAGGCCCCCGCGCCGGGGCCAAAGATGCCGTCATAGAAGCCGATCAGCGGCGCGACGAACCCGGCGAACATCGGCAGGGCCAGCCGGGCGTGGCCGTCCTCGGTCTTCAGGGCCTTGGACAGGGCGAAATAGAGGGCGATGACGATCAGCAGGATCGGCACAAGGGCCTTGAGAAAGGTCGGTGACAGCAGGCTGGCGCACAGGGCGCCGCAAAGGCCCGCGAGGCCGGCGGCGAGGGCGACCGGCATGGCGGTCTTCCAGTCGATCAGGCCGCGCCGAGCGAAGGCCATCGTCGAGGATACCGAGCCGAAGGAGCCCTGCAGCTTGTTGGTGGCCAAGGCCGCGACAGGGTCAAGGCCCGCCAGCAGAAGAGCCGGCAGGGTCAGAAGCCCTCCGCCGCCCGCTATGGCGTCGAAAGCGCCAGCCAGCGCGGCCACGGCGAACATTGTCGCCAGCAAGTCAGTTTGGAGAAAGTCCACGACCCGGCCCTCCCGCATGGACTGGCGAGAGCCAGGACCATGCGGTCGAGTCTAGGCCCGGGAAGAAGGGGCTCGAGCGGAGATGGGAAAGCGGAAACGCCTTCCCGCCTGCTCAGCCGATCAGGTTGCCCCATTCGTGAGCGCGGGCGCTCTTGGTGTTGCGGCCCAGGGAGCGAAGCTGCTCGCGTTGGGCGGCCTTCTCTTCCTTCCGCATCCGCTGTTCGGCGGCGGCGTCGGTCTTGCGTTCCTTACGCTCGGCGCGCTTGGCCGCGAGGATCGCTTCCTGCTTGGCCAACTGCTCGAGGCGAACAACCTCGCGGGCCGCGGCGCGCGCCGCGCGCACGGCTTCCAGTTCGGCGGCGCGAAGCTCTTCGCGCTTGTCGAAATCAGGATCCGTGACGGTGGGCTTGGGCTTCATTTTCGCCAGCATGGCCTTCTTGGCCTCGGCGGCGGCGGAGATACGATCGGAGAAACCGGTGTTCTTCAGATGCGACATGAATCTTCTGGCTAAGGGAAAGACGCGGCTCTCAAACCCCAAAATGACGCAAAAGGCAATGCGTCATCGCGCGCGCGTATACTCTATAGTGATCTGCTGACGCTGATTTATCGTGACGCGCCGGTTGAAAGGCCGCGGACCGGCGCCGCGGCGCACCATTCATGCCAGCCAGGACGATCCGGGCCTTGCTTTCATCCCGCCTGGCGCGCCGTGAAGGGCGCCGCCGCAAGGATTTGCCCGCGGAAGGGCGCCGTAGGGTAAAACACCTTATTAAACAGTCGGTTGGAACCCTTTCTCGCAACCTTGACGCACTGCGGCGAGCCCTATAGGTTCCGCCGCGATCAAGCCGGCCGGAAATGCGCCTCTTCTAGGTGTGTCCGCAGGCGTTTTCGGACCTGACCGCTCCCATGCCCAAGGCCGACGAACCGAACGACAAGGCTCTAGAAAGCCTCGACGCTCGGCTCGGCGCATTTGAGGCCAAGAAGGCGGCGGAGCAGCCGGTGCGCGCGGAGCACGAGAAATCGTCCCAGGACGGCTATCGTCTTCTGGCGGATTTGATCGGCGGCGTCTTGGTGGGGCTCGGCTTTGGCTGGCTGCTCGACCAGTTCGCCCACACGGCGCCCTGGGGCATGGTCGGCGGTCTGCTGATCGGCATGGGGGCGTCGATATTCTCCGTCGTCCGCAAGGCGACGAAACTGAGCGCGCAGGCGTCGACGCAAGCTCTCAAGGAGCAGGTCGGCGAAGACACGGGAGGCGGGTCTACCGCCCCCAAGCAGAAGAGAGACTAGGGCCAATGGCCGATCCGATGCACCAGTTCCAGATCAGCAAGATCGTGGAACTGCCGACCGTGACCGTGTTCGGCCAAGCGATCGACCTGTCGATCACCAATTCCGTGGCCGCCATGATGCTGGCCGCGACCCTGGTCATCGTGTTCTACGCCCTGGCCTCGGCCAAGCAGGCCGTGGTGCCGGGTCGTCTGCAGACCGTGGGCGAGTTGCTCTACGGGCTGGTCAACGGCCTGACCGAGTCGATCATCGGTCATGATGGCAAGAAGTACCTGCCCTTCGTCTTCACCCTGTTCATCTTCGTGCTGTTCGCCAACATCCAGGGGATGTTCCTGGTGTTCACCGCGACCTCGCAGATCGCCGTGACCCTGACGCTGGGCCTGATGGTCATCCTGACCGTGGTCGCCGTCGGCGTCTCCAAGAACGGCCTGAAGTTCTTCAAGCTGTTCGCCCCGTCGGGCGTGCCGTGGCCGCTGTATTTCCTGCTGGTGCCGATCGAGATCCTGTCGTTCCTGATCCGCCCCATCACCCTGGCCCTGCGTCTGTTCGGCAACATGCTGGGCGGCCACGTGGTGCTGAAGATCTTCGCCGGCTTCGTCGTCGCCCTGGGCGGCATGGGCGTGCTCGGCTGGGCTGGCGCGGCGCTGGCCCTGTCCTCCGTCGTCGCCCTGACGGCTCTAGAGTTCATGGTGGCCTTCCTTCAGGCCTTCGTGTTCGCGGTGCTCACCTGCGTCTATCTGAACGACGTCGTGCACCTCGACAGCCACTGATCACCTTTTTCCCTATCCAACCTTTCGATCTTTAGGAGTCTCACAATGGAAGCTGAAGCCGCGAAGTACATCGGCGCTGGTCTGGCGATGCTGGGCATGATCGGCGCGGGCATCGGCCTGGGCGTGATGTTCGGTAACTATTTCCAAGGCGCCCTGCGCAACCCGACCGCCGCCGCTCAAGAGCGTCCGATGCTCTTCCTGGGCATGGCCCTGACGGAAGCCCTGGGCATCTTCGCCCTGGTCATCGCCTTCCTGATCCTCTTCTCCTAAACCCCCGGCGCGAGCCGCTTCCCCCGGAAGCAGCTCGCTCCGAGTCTTTGTTTTTTATCTAAGAGGCCTCTTCGCCCATGGCGACGGAAACTCACGGCACGGTCGAAACGACTGGCGCGCCCGAGGCTCACGGCGGCGGCGGACTTCCGCAGCTGCAGTTCGAGCACTGGGGCGGCCAGATCGTCTGGCTGTTGCTCATCTTCGCCGTTCTCTACGTGGTGCTGTCCAAGGGCCTCCTGCCCCGGGTCAGCGGCGCGATCGAGACGCGCGGCGCCAAGATCGCCGGTGACATCGCCGACGCCCGTCGTCTGAAGGACGAAGCCGAGGTCCAGGCCCGCGCGGCCGCGGCCGAGGTCGCCGAAGCTCGCGCTTCGGCCCAGAGGACAGCGGCGGACGCCAAGGCCAAGGCTTCGGCCTCGGCCGCCGAGCGTCAGGCCAAGGAAGAGGCTGTGCTGGCTGAAAAGCTGGCCGCGGCCGAGGCCGGCATCCAGACCGCGCGCGACCAGGCCATGAGCCATGTCGCCGCCGTGGCCCAGGATACGGCCAGCGCCATCGTCGAGAAGCTGACGGGCAAGGCGGCCACGACCGCCGAGCTCAAAGCCGCCACGGCGTAAGGAGAGACGATAATGGAACACCAGTCCCTGTTCAGCCTCTCCAATCCCGAGTTCTGGGTTCTGGTCGCGCTGGTCCTGTTCTTCGGCCTTCTGGTCGTGCTCAAGGTCCTGCCCGGCGCCCTGTTCGGTGCGCTCGACGCCCATGCCGCCAAGATCAAGGCTGAACTCGACGAAGCCCAGCAACTGCGTGAAGAGGCCCAGGCCCTGCTCGCGGACGTGAAGGCCCAGCGCGACGAAGCCGAACGTCAGGCCGCGGGCATGATCGAGGCCGCCAAGGCCGACGCCAAGCGTCTGACCGAGGAAGCCAAGGAAAAGCTTGAGGAGCAGATCAAGCGCCGCGCCGAGATGGCCGAACGCAAGATCGCCCAGGCCGAGGCCCAGGCCACCGCGGACGTCAAGGCTGCGGCCGTCGACCTCGCCGCCCTGGCCGCCGAAGCCGTGCTGACGGCGCGGCTGTCGGGTCTGAAGAGCGATCCGCTGGTCGACGCGGCCATCGGTCAGATGGGCGCGAAGCTGCAATAGCAGCCTGCTGCCGAGCTATAGATGATCAAGGGCGCGGGCTTAGGTCCGCGCCCTTTTTCTTTGGTCCCAGACCTTGCGGGCGTGTTTGCGCCCCCGCTTCAACACCCGCCACCGCGCCTTGCGCAGGATCATCTTCTCGGTCCGCAGCAACTGCTGCCAGACGACCAGCAGCACCTCTGGCTCACGTCGCATCAGGCGACGGATCGGGAACACCAGCTTGGGATGGCGTCGTTGCAGGCGGATGAACGTCTTGCGGGCCTGGAACGAGTAGCGCAGCACGATCATCAGGCCGATGACCAGCATCGGCAGGCCCACGTGACCTGGCAAAGGGGTGAGGATCGCGCCGGCCAGGATCACCACCCCGCCGAAAGTCATCGCGGCGATGCGATAGGCGCGGGCGGCCGACTCGCGCAGCAGCAAGGCCAACCGGGCGCGCCGGCGGACCTTGTGCTTGATCTCGATGGCCGCGGATGAAGCGGTCGTCACCGACGACGGCGCTTGATCGACTTGCGCCAGCGCACGGCCACGCGCCAGCGGCGCGGAATGACCAGGCGTTCGATCCGCAGAGCCTGCTGCCAGGCCACCAGGACCACCTCGGGCTCGCGGCGCAGCAACCGGCGGATCGGGAAGATCAGCTTGGGGTGCGCATGCTGGAAGCGCACGAACTGCTTGCGGGCCTTGAATGAGTTGCGCAGCACCAGCATCAGCCCGACCACTGTCAGCGGCAGGCCGAGCGGACCCGGCAGCGGCGCGATCAATGCGCCGCCCAAGATCAGCAACAGGCCAAGCACCACCAGGATGACGCGCAGGGAGCGCGCCACGATCTCGCGGGCGAGATCATCGGCAGGGGAATGGCGTGCGCGAGGCATGGCGAGGGCGACTGAGACATTCATGAGGGGGCTAACGGACTTCACGCTCCGTTTGCTCCCTGGAAAATCCAATCAGCCCGACGCGCGAGCCTGATATGTGGATCGATAAGGGCGCCGTAAAGGCGCCCTATCGACGCGTCTTGAAATAGTTCCCCGCTATTCGGCGGCCAGTGGCGCTTCAGCCACAGGTTTCCACCTCAACCGGGGCTTGCGGGCCGCCAGGGTCTCGTCGAGACGCCGCATCGGGGCGTGGAAGGGCGCGCCCTTGAAGCGGTCGACGTCGCCGGCTTTCGCCGCGCCAGCCAGCGCCCGCAGCGCCTCAACGAAGCGGTCGAGTTCCTGCTTGCTCTCGGTCTCGGTGGGTTCGATCAACATCGCGCCGTGGACGACCAGCGGGAAATACATGGTCATCGGATGGAAGCCCTCGTCGATCATCGCCTTGGCGAAGTCGAGCGTGGTCACGCCGGTGCCTTCCAGCCAGCTGTCGTCGAACAGGGCCTCGTGCATGCACGGCCCGTCCGGGAAGGCCGGGCTCATCACGTCCGACAGCCGGGCCTTCAGGTAGTTGGCGTTGAGGACGGCGTCCTCGGCCACCTGACGCAGGCCGTCGGCCCCGTGGCTCAGCATGTAGGCATAGGCGCGCACATACATGCCCATCTGGCCGTGGAAGGCGCTCATGCGGCCAAAGGCGGTTTCCGCGCCCGCTTCGCCGGCGTGTTCAACCAGAGCGAAGCCATCGTCGCCGTGGACGAGCCAGGGGGTGGGCGCGAAGGGCGCGAGCGCCTCGCTGAGCACCACCGGACCCGCGCCCGGACCACCGCCGCCGTGAGGCGTCGAAAAGGTCTTGTGCAGATTGATATGCATGGCGTCGACGCCCAGGTCGCCCGGGCGCACCCGGCCGACAATGGCGTTGAAGTTGGCGCCGTCGCAGTAGAAATACGCGCCCACGGCATGGGTCAGGCGGGCGATCTCGACGACGTCGCGCTCGAACAGGCCGCAGGTGTTGGGATTGGTGACCATGATGGCGGCCACGTGGTCGCCGAGCTTGGACTCCAGGTCCGCCATGTCGACCCGGCCGTCGGCCGTCTGAGCGATCTCGACCACGGTGTAGCCGACGAAGGCCGCCGTGGCGGGATTGGTGCCGTGGGCGCTGGTCGGGGCCAGCACGGTCTTGCGATGACCCTGGCCGTTGGCCTCGTGAGCGGCGCGGATGGCCAGCATGCCGCACATCTCGCCATGGGCGCCAGCCTTTGGCGTCAGGGCGACGGCGGGCATGCCCGTCAAGGTCTTGAGCCAGTGGGCCAGACCGTCCATCAGCGCCAGCGCGCCCTGCACGGTCGACTGCGGCTGCAGCGGGTGAATGTCAGCGAAGCCGGGCAGGCGCGCCATCTTCTCATTGAGGCGCGGATTGTGCTTCATCGTGCACGAGCCCAGCGGATACAGCGCCAGGTCGATAGCGTGGTTCTTCTGGGACAGGCGCACGTAGTGACGCACGGCCTCGGGCTCGGACAGACCCGGCAGGCCGATCGGCGCGGTGCGCAGCAGGCCGCCCAGGTCGTCGGCCGGAGCCGAGGCGGCCGGCAGATCGACGCCGGTCTTGTTCCAGCCGCCCAGTTCGAAGATCAGGGCTTCGTCCTGCAGCAGACCGCGAGCCCCGGTCAGGGTCTCATGGCCGCTGGACGCGTCATTGGCGGTTTCAGGACGGGTCGGCCGTCCAACGCTGTTCATGCTCATTGGGCGATGACCTTGGCCAGAACCTTGGCGAAGAAGGTGATGTCGATGTCGAGAGTGGTTTCGGTGGCGGCCACAAGCAGCACGTCGTCGAGACCCGCCTTGGCGTCGAGCCGCGAGAACGGCACGCCGGCGAGGATGCCTTGGCCAGCCAGGGTCTCGACGATCTCGGCCGCCTTGCCGGGCACGCGGATGGCGAACTCGTTGAAGAAGCGCGGGGTCAGGATCTCGACGCCGGGAATGGCGGCCAGGGCGTCGCGCAAGGCGCGGGCCTTCTCGTGATTGATCGCCGCCAGCTGCCGCAGGCCGACCTCGCCCAGCAGGCTCATGTGGATGCTGAAGGCCAGGGCGCACAGGCCGCTGTTGGTGCAGATGTTGCTGGTCGCCTTGTCGCGGCGGATGTGCTGCTCGCGGGTCGACAGGGTCAGGACAAAGCCGCGACGGCCGTCGGCGTCGACGGTCTCGCCGCACAGACGCCCGGGGGCCTGGCGGATGTATTTTTCCTTGCAGGCGAACAGGCCCACATAGGGACCGCCGAAGTTCAGGCCGTTGCCGATCGACTGGCCCTCGGCCACGACGATGTCGGCGCCCATTTCGCCGGGCGACTTCAGCAGGCCATACGAGACGACCTCGGTCGTCACCACGATCAGCAGGGCCCCGGCGGCCTGAGCGGCGGCGGCGATCTTGCTGACATCCGTGGCCGTGCCGAACACGTTGGGGGTCTGGACGACAACGCAGGCAGTGTCGGCGTCGATGGCGGCGATCACCGCGTCCTCGGCGTCGATGGCCGCCGCCAGGCGCTGGGTGGCGACGCCGGCCGCGTGGGCCAGGGTCTCGACGGTCTCGACATAGTGCGGGTGGACGCCGCCCGACATCACCGCCTTGTTGCGGCGGGTGACCCGGGTGGCCATCATCACCGCCTCGGCGGCGGCGGTGGAGCCGTCATAGAGCGAGGCGTTGGCCACTTCCATGCCGGTCAGGGCCGCGACCTGGGTCTGGAACTCGAACAAGACCTGCAACGTGCCCTGCGCGATTTCCGGCTGATAGGGCGTGTAGCTGGTCAGGAACTCCGACCGCTGAATGATGTGGTCGACCGTGGCCGGCACATGGTGGCGATAGGCGCCGGCCCCGCAGAAGAACGGCCCCTCCCCCGCCGCGCGGTTGCGCTTGGCCAGGGCCGACATTTCACGCTCGACCTCCAGCTCGCCAGCATGCAGCGGCAGGTCGACGGTTCCGGAACGCTGAGCGGAGGCAGGCACGTCGACGAACAGGGCGTCGATCGAATCCACGCCGATGACGCCGAGCATCTCGGCGCGATCGGCGGGCGTGAGGGGGAGGTAACGCATGGGGAGGAGCCTATGCTGGTCATCCCGGCCAAGACCGGGATGGCAGGAAAATCAGAGGGTCGAGAGGAAGGCTTCATAGGCGTCGCGGTCCATCAGGGCCTCGACCTCGGCCGGCGCCGACAGCTTGATCCTGGCGAACCAGCCGCCTGCTTCGGGAACAGCGTTGACGGTCTCGGGCGCGTCGCCCAGGGCGGTGTTGGCTTCCACGACCTCACCCGACACGGGGGCGTAGACGTCGGACGCGGCCTTGACGCTCTCGACCACGGCCAGGCCGTCGCCCTGCTTGACCGTCTTGCCGACGTCCGGAACCTCGACGAACACCACGTCGCCCAGTTGCTCGGCGGCATAGGCGGTGATGCCGACGGTGGCGATGTCGCCTTCGACGGCGACCCATTCATGGTCTTTGGTGAAGCGCATTGGTCTGGGCCCTTTTCTGTTTGTTGTCGCGACGGACGCCAAAACCGGCGCCCACTTTTGGCTGTCGCGCCTAGATCTTGCGGACGTAACGATTGGGAACGAACGGTGAGGCCACGACCTCCGCCGCCTGCGGCTTGCCGCGAACGATGACCTTCAGCTTCGTCCCGATGACGGCCAGGGCCGGGGGCGCGAAACCGATAGCGATGGCGCCGCCGACACTGGGACCGAAACCGCCGCTGGTGACCACGCCGACCACGGCGCCGGTCTCGTCGGCGATCTCCGCGCCCTCGCGGGCCGGAGCGCCTTCCAGGACACGCAGATTGACCCGCACCCGCTTGAGGTCGCCAGCCAGTTCCTTGCCAATGCGATCTGCGCCCGGATAGTCGCTGGCCTCGCGGCGGCTCTTGCCGATGGCGAAATTCATGCCGGCCTCGATCGGCGAGACGGTCTCGTCCATGTCGTGGCCATAGAGCGGCAGGCCGGCCTCCAGGCGCAGGCTGTCGCGCGCGCCCAGGCCGATGGCCTTCACCCGCTCGTCTTGCAGCAGGGTGTTCCAGATCCGGGTCGCGTCAGCAGCCGGCACCGAGATCTCGTAGCCGTCCTCGCCGGTATAGCCCGAGCGCGAGATGATGGCGTCGACGCCAAAGGCCGTGAGCGCGGCGGTGTCCATGAACACCATGTTCGCCGCTTCGGGAACATGGGCGGCCAGCACGGCGGCGGCCTCGGGTCCCTGCAGCGCCAGCAGCGCGCGATCTTCCAGGCGCTCAACGGTCGCCTCGCCTTCCAGCGCCTTGGCGATGATGGCGTAGTCATTGTCCTTGCAGGCGCCGTTGACCACCACGAACAGGCCATCGTCGTCGGGCCGCGCGGTCATCAGGTCGTCGATCACGCCGCCCTGGTCATTGAGCAGCACGGCGTAGCGCTGCTTTCCGGGCTTGAGGCCCTGATAGTCGGCCGAGACCAGCTTCTCGAAGCTCCTGGCCGGGTTTTCGCCGCGAATCCGGGCCTGACCCATGTGCGAGACATCGAACAGACCGGCGTGCTCGCGGGTCCAAAGATGCTCCTTCAGCACCCCGTCCCTATACTGCACCGGCATCGAATAGCCCGCGAACGGGACCATGCGGGCGCCGGCGGCGACATGCGCGTCGAACAGAGGCGTCTTCTTGAGATCTTGGTCGGACACGCGGGGGGCTCCAAACGGGGACAGCGCTGCTAGCCCGGCTTTCACCAGACGATCGCGCCCCCGCTGTCCCTTTGACCTGAGAGATTCCGGCCGTGTCCCTCAAACGAGAAGGGGGCCTTGCTCCTTCGGCGGGCAATCCGTCTTCCCTGGTTGAGGGAGGGCAGACTGCCTCTTTCCAGCGTTCCTAAACCCGCGCGGTCCTTTTGCCTGAGCGTTTCCGGGGCGGTTGCGCCTTCGGCCTCGGGACGCGAATCCCGATGTCTCCCGCGTGGGTCGCTCGCTCAATGCTGGAGGGGGCGCGGGGAGTCAAGCACGGGGCGAAACCCACTCGCGGCATAAACACTCAAAACGGGTATCTGATGATGGACTATCGCCTGAGACACATGGCCGCACCAGAGGTTTCCAGCGCGTTAACCATCCCAAGCTGAACCTTAAGTGGGCGACCAGAAGCGGACCAGATCATGAAACTCAGAATTCGCGATGCGCTGAATCTCTTCGCCGGCGCTCTGCTGGGGGGCTTTGTGCTCGCCACCATCACCGCGGTCATCTCCCTACAAGAACTGCGGGTTGGAGGGCCATTGTCCCAGAGGCAGACCCAGGCCTACGAGCTGCTGGCCGATATTCTGCCGCCCCCCCTCTACCTGGTCGAAGCGATGCTGATCGTGCATCACGGCGCCGAGGACACGAGCCAGGCCAGCGCCACGCTGGCGGCCCTGAAAAAGCTCCAGAGCCAGGACGATCAACGGCGCGCCTATTGGCGAAAGGCCCGGCTGCCGGAAGAAACCCGATCATCCCTGGAAGGGTCGCAGCGGGAGATGGATGCTTTCTGGACCCTGGTGGACAAGCAATACACCCCCGCGCTGCAGACCGGCGACATCATCGCGATCAACACCACCATCTCTGAGCTCGAACCGATCTATGCGCGTCATCGCAAGATGGTGGACGGCCTGGCGGTCATGGCGAACCGGGCCGCAAGCGACTCCGTTCGTGAAGCCGAGCGCACGACTCAGATCGTCTTTGTTCTGCTCGCCGTGGTTACACTGGTGACCTTGGCCGTCGTGGTGATCGGAACCGGCGCCCTGCGCACTTTCGTGGTGTCGCCGCTGGCCAAGGTTTCCGACTATATGGGTCGACTGGCGGCGGGCGACTTCACGCAAGAGGTGCCATTGCAGGAGCGCACCGACGAGGTCGGTGACATGGCGCGATCGGTCGCGGCTTTCCGCCTCGCGTCGCTTGAGCGACAGGCCGCGACCAAGGCCCATGCCCAGCAAGAGGCCGAAGCGCGCGTGAAAAGCGCCGAGGAGGCTCGACTTGAGGAGCGCGGGCTGCGGCAGCGGGTGGTCGACAGCCTTGGCGAAGGCCTGCGACGGCTGGCGGCGGGCGATCTGTCCCAGCGCATTTCCCAGTCCTTCCCCGAGGATTTTGAACGCCTGCGCCAGGACTTCAACAGGTCCATGGACACCCTTGAGCAGGCCATCAGCCAGGTAATTGTCAGCACCGGCGCGGTCGACGGCGGCTCACGCGAGATTTCGTCGGCTTCCGACGACCTTGCGCGTCGCACCGAACAACAGGCCGCCAGCCTGGAAGAAACTGCGGCGGCCCTCGATGAAGTCACCGCCACCATTCGGCAGACGGCCGAGAACGCTTCGGAAGCCCAGAAGGCCGCGGCGGTCAGCCGCGCCATGGTTGGCCAATCAAGCGCGGTCGCCACCGAAGCCATGACGGCCATGGAACGCATCGACACCTCGTCCCAGAAGATCGGCCAGATCATCACCGTCATCGATGAGATCGCCTTCCAGACCAATCTTCTGGCCCTGAACGCCGGCGTCGAGGCCGCCCGGGCCGGCGAGGCCGGTCGCGGCTTCGCCGTGGTCGCCCAGGAAGTGCGGGCCCTGGCCCAGCGCTCGGCCGACGCCGCCAAGGAGATCAAGGCGCTAGTTACGGAATCCTCGGACAGCGTTCAAAACGGCGTCGGGCTGGTGGTCCGAGTGGGCGAGGAGCTGGCCGGTGTTGTCGATCACTTCGGCAGGATCGAGGATCTGGTGAGCACCATAGCGTCAGCCGCGCAGCAGCAGGCGACCGGCCTGGCCGAGGTCAATACGGCCGTCGGCCAGATGGATCACGTCACCCAGCAGAACGCCGCCATGGTCGAACAGACCACCGCAGCCAGCCACAGCCTTACCCGAGAAGCCGGAGAGTTGGGCGAACTGGTCAAGCGCTTTACCGTGAGCCAGGCAAACGCCGCCGCCAGGGCCGCATAGGTCTGCGCGCCGGTCGGAATCCTACATCCGTTCCGGCGCTTCGATGCCCAGCAGTTCCAGCGCCTGCTCCAGCTGGCGCAGGGTGGTCTGGGCCAGGTTCAGGCGCGAGGCGCGGGTGGGCTCGTCGTCGGCGCTCATGATCGGGCAGGCGGCGTAGAACTTCGAAAAGGTCTGGGCCAGCTTGTAGGCGTGGTCGGCCACGAAGTTGGGAGCCTTTTTGTCATAGGCCTCGCTCAGGGCGCCCTCGAAGGCGTCCAGCAGCATGGCCAGATCCCGCTCGGCCGGTTCGCTGATCACGATCCGCCCAGCCTGCGCGCCAGCCTCGGCCGCCTTGCGCAGCACGCTCTTGATGCGCACCGACTGGTACAGCAGATACGGCCCGGTCTTGCCCTCGAAGCTGGTGAAGCGATCCAGGTCGAAGACGTACGAGGTGCCGCGGAAATTCTGCAGGTCGGCGAACTTCAGGGCCGCGATCCCCACCTTGTGGGCGGTGTCCTCGAAGGCCTCTTCCGAAAGCTCGGCGCCGAGACCGGCTTCGCGCAGGCGTTCGCGGGCCTTCTCGCGGGCCATCTCGATCAGGTCGTGCAGCTTCAGGACGCCGCCAGCGCGGGTCTTGAACGGCTTGCCATCGCTGCCATTCATGGTGCCAAAGCCGATGTGTTCCAGCGTGCCCGGCTCGGCGTAGCCCGCCAGGTAGGCGGCGCGGAACACCGTCTCGAAGTGATCGGCCTGACGCTGGTCGACGCAGTAGAGGATCAGGTGCGGGTCGAACGTGCTGCGGCGATCCAGGATCGTGGCCAGGTCGGTCGTGCCGTACATGGCCGAGCCTTCCGACGACACCACCAAGAGCGGCGGCACGTCGCGCTTGTCGCCTTCCTGGGCCACGCGGACGATGCGCGCGCCCTGGTCCTCGACCAGCAGGCCCTTGTCCTCCAGCTGGCGCACCATAGGCGCGATCAGCTCCTGGACGTCGCTCTCGCCCTTCCACAGGTCGAAGTCCACGCCGAGGGCATGAAACTCGCGCTCCAGGGCCACGCGGCTGACATTGACGAAGTGGCGCCACAGCAGACGGTAGCCGAAGCGGCCGTTCTGCAGCTCGGCGGTCGCCTTGCGGGCCCGCTCCTTGTAGTCGAGGTCTTCCTTCTGGCGCGTCGAGGCCATCGGATAGAGGCGGTCGAGGTCGTCTAGGCTGATCAGCGGCACGAACTCGGACAGCACCTTGTCCTCGTCGGCCTTGGTGAAGCCGCGCGGCGCTTCCGGCAGCTTTTCCATCAACGCCTGGATGAACGGATGCTCGTCCATCACCGCCACGATGAGCAGGCCCATCTGGAAGCCCCAGTCGCCGAAGTGGGCGTCGCCCACCACGTCGTCGCCACGGAAGCGGTACAGGCGCTTGACCGACTCACCGATGATCGAGGCGCGCAGGTGGCCCACATGCATTGGCTTGGCCACGTTGGGACCGGCATAGTCGATCAGCACGCGGCGCGGCTCTTCGACCAGGGCGGAGCCAACCCGGGGATCAGCGGCGATCTCCTTGGCGCGGGCCGACAGGGCCTCGGCGCTGACGCGCATGTTGATGAAACCGACGCCGGCGATCTCAACCGAGGCCAGACGCGGATCGCCCTTCAGATGATCGACGACCTGCACAGCGATCTCGCGCGGATTGCGCTTGGCGCTCTTGGCGGCCGCGAGGGCGCCGTTGCATTGAAAGTCGGCAAGGTCGGGCCGGTCGGACGCCGTGACACGCCCGAACTCGGGAGATAGTCCGGCGGCCTGGAAAGCGGCCGCGGCCGCCTCACTCAGGGACCGCTTCAAATCACTCATGGTTTGGTGGCAGCCCCTGCTTGCGCCGTCGTCTGGCCGGCATTGACCCGGAAGCGTTTGCCCTCGCGGTTGAAGGCGGCCATTTCCGGGGTCACGTCGAAGCCAACCAGGACTTCGAAATTACCGCCGCTGACCTTGGCGTCAGCGCGCGGGATGGTGATGGTTTGC
This sequence comes from uncultured Caulobacter sp., assembly GCA_964427205.1. Lineage (GTDB taxonomy): Bacteria > Pseudomonadota > Alphaproteobacteria > Caulobacterales > Caulobacteraceae > Caulobacter. Next base: position 15,856 of record CAYRTE010000039.1, on the reverse strand, counting down.
AGCTGCTCGGTGGCGAACACCCGATCCTGGCCCGCCGGGAAGGTGATCGGCAGATCGAAATATTCCTTGGCGATCACGGCCTGGTTCCGCTCTGTGACGGCGACCCAGTAACGATAGGTGCGCTGCGCGTCAGTGGCCTGCGGACCACGGCCGAGCTGAAACAGCACCTCGACGCGGATGCTGATCGGATCATCGCTCTTGTAGGCGCAGCCCGAGGAAATCCCCTGAATCTCGCCGGTATAGGCCACGGCCGCCGGGCTCTCGCGACCGTCCTTGAACTCGACGAAGCGGCTGGCGTCGTACAGCACCTTCACATAGGGGCACGGGCCAGCGTTGCGCAGTTGGGCCAGGGGAGCCTTGGACTGGTTCCACTCTTCGTCGCGCTTCTTTTTCTTGTTGGCCTGTTCCTCGTCCTGGCCGCCCTGATCCTGACCGCGACCGCGCGCCTGGGCGTGAACGTTCGTCGCCGTCGCGGCGATCGAAACAGCCATCAAGGCGCTGAGGGCGACGGTAAAAAGAGGGCGCATGAAACGTCCGGTCAGAAAAATGAAGAGCCTGAGGGGCGCATGCCCCAGACGGCGTCATGCAGCCTGATAAAGGCATATGCGTGACGTCGCAATGTGCTGCTTTGGGCGGGGACTTGAGCGCCGGCGCTGGCGCGGGCCCCATCGAACGCCTAGGTTCCCACTCATGAACGCCCATGCCCCGGTCCGTCCGCCGCTCACCGTCGTGCTCGCCAGCCCCCGCGGCTTCTGCGCGGGTGTCGATCGCGCCATCCAGATCGTCGAGCGCGCCATCGAGAAATTCGGCGCGCCGGTCTATGTGCGCCACGAGATCGTCCATAATCGTCACGTCGTCGATCGCCTGAAGGCGCTGGGCGCGGTCTTTATCGAGGAGCTGTCCGAGGCCCCCAACGACCGGCCGATCGTGTTCTCCGCCCACGGGGTTCCCAAGTCGGTGCCGGCCGAGGCCAAGGCCCGCGAGATGATCTATCTGGACGCCACCTGCCCGCTGGTCTCCAAGGTGCATGTCGAGGCCCAGAAGCATTTCAATTCCGGACGCGAGATCGTGTTGATCGGCCATGCGGGTCACCCGGAAGTGGTCGGCACCATGGGCCAGCTTCCCGAGGGCACGGTCACCCTGATCGAGAACATCGACGACGCTCGCGCCTGGATCCCCAAGGACGCCGCCAACGTGGCCTTCCTGACCCAGACCACCCTGTCGGTCGACGACACCGCCGACATGGTCGATCTGCTCAAGGCCCGCTTCCCCGGCATCGCCGCGCCGCACAAGGAAGACATCTGCTACGCCACCACCAACCGCCAGGACGCGGTCAAGCACCTGGCGACCAGTTCAGAACTGATCCTAGTGGTCGGTTCGCGCAACTCGTCCAATTCGGTGCGTCTGGCCGAGGTCGGGCTGAAGGCCGGCGCCAGGGACGCCCGGCTGATCGATGACGCCAGCGGCCTGGACTGGTCGTGGTTCGAAGGCATTTCCCGCGTGGGCCTGACCGCCGGCGCCTCTGCCCCCGAAGACCTGGTGCAGGGCGTCATCGACGCCATCGCCGCCCGCTTCGACGTGACCATCGAGGACCTGATCGAGGCCCGCGAGACCGTGACCTTCAAGCTGCCGAGACTGCTGACGGTTTAGACGACGCGGGTGCGAAGCCAGTCGGTGAGTTCGACTTCACTGATTTCGCCTGCGGCGAGTCTGAAGATCGTCCGCGCCGCGTCCGCTTGATCGGCGACGAGACGCTTGCCGTTCAGCCGCAGGAACAAAGTCATCGCGTGGAAGGCCGCGCGCTTGTTGCCGTCGGCGAAAGGATGATTGCCTGATACGGCGACGGCATAGGTCGCCGCCAACTCGATCAAGTCGCTTACGCTGTCATAGTGAAAACGGTTCTTAGGGCGATCCAGCGCCGACTCCAGCAAGCCCCCATCTCGAACGCCCGAAGGCCCGCCGTGCAGAGCCAAGCTGCGTTCATGGAGGACCTTGATGGCTTCGATCCGCACCCAGACGGGCTCGGCCGGCATGCTCACTTGGCGAGGGCCCGGAACGTGTCGCGGTATTCGTCCATGATCTCTTCGCCCAGCGCAATCTGGCGAGCGACCTCTGGATCATAGGGACCGATCTGCATAACGCCGCCCGGAGCCTCGGTGAGATAGACCGTGCCGCCCTTTTCAACGCCGAGCTTGGTCAGGGCTTCCTTCGGCAGAACCACGCCAACGGAATTGCCGATTTGGGTAAGCTTCAGAGCGATCATGGCTAGGCCTCCAAGGCGTTATTACGGGCGTTATACACCAAGCGGCACTTGACCGCCAGCGCCGGCTCACGCATCCCCCGATCATGGCCGTCTACACCGACATCACCGACGAAGAACTCGCCGCCTTTCTGGCCGACTTCGACCTGGGGCAAGCCCTGGCGTTCAAGGGCATCGCCGAGGGCGTGGAGAACTCCAACTTCCTGCTGGAGACCGAGGCCGGGCGGTTCATCCTGACGGTCTACGAGAAGCGCGCCGCGCCGGAAGACCTGCCCTACTTCCTGAACCTGATGCGCTGGCTGGCCGATCGCGGCTTTCCCAGCGCCACCCCGATCGCCGATCGCGCCGGCCGCACGCTGAAGACCCTGCGCGGCAAGCCCGCCGCCCTGGTGCAATTCCTGTCCGGCCTGTCGGTGCGCCGCCCCACCGTCGCCCACTGCCGCGAAGCCGGCGAAGGTCTGGCCCAGCTGCATCTGGCGGGCGAAGGCTATCCGGGGCGCCGGGTCAACGATCTGGGCCAACCCTATTGGGCGCCGCTGTTTTCGAAACACCGCAAGGGCGCCGACGACCTCAAGCCCGGCCTAGCCGCCACCATCGACAAGGATCTGGCGGAACTGGCCCTGGCCTGGCCGCGCGACCTGCCGTCGGGCGTGATCCACGCCGACTATTTCCCGGACAACGTCTTCTTCCGCCCGGACGGCAAGTTCGCCGCCGCCATCGACTTCTATTTCGCCTGTGATGACAGCTACGCCTATGACGTGGCGGTGACCCTGAACGCTTGGTGCTTCGAGCAGGACGGCAGTTTCAACGCCACCGCCGCCGCCGCCCTCTTGACCGGCTATCAGCGCCGTCGCCCGCTGAGTCCCGCCGAGAAGCAGGCCCTGCCGATCCTGGCGCGCGGCGCGGCGATGCGGTTCTTCCTGACCCGTCTGGCCGACTGGAAGGCGACGCCCGCCGGCGCCCTGGTCAAGCCGCACGATCCCATGGAGTACGAGCGCAAGCTGGCCGTACATCGCGAGGGCCTGACCCTGTTCGGGACCGGTTCATGACGCCCAAGGTCATCGTCTATACGGACGGCGCCTGTAAGGGGAATCCCGGCCCCGGCGGCTGGGGCGCGATCATGTTCTATGGCGACAAGAAGAAGGAAATCTGCGGCGGCGAGGCCCATACGACCAATAATCGCATGGAGCTGATGGGCGCCATCCAGGCCCTGGAGACGCTGAACAAGCCCTGCAAGGTCGAGCTGCATACCGACAGCCAGTATGTGATGAAGGGCGTCACCCAGTGGATCCACGGCTGGAAGGCGCGCGGCTGGCGCACGGCCGACAAGAGCCCGGTCAAGAACGATGACCTCTGGAAACGTCTCGACGCCGCCCGCAACCGGCACGAGGTCGACTGGCGCTGGGTCAAGGGCCATGCCGGCCATCCGCTGAACGAGCGCGCTGACGAACTGGCCAACAAGGGCTTGAGCGAACGGCGGGGCTGATCTGAGCCTCGGCGCAAAGGCGAACATATCGGAGACTTCCATGATCCTGGCCCTGTTCGCAGCCCTCGCCCTCGAGGGTGCAGCCCTGCCGTCCCGTGACCCTGGCCCCGAGGTCCTGCCGCCAACCATCGCAGATGCGACACCGCAAGCGCTCGATCCAGCGACCGTCAAGGCCATCGAGGCGACGGTCTATGACTATGTGGACGGCCAGCTGGAGGGGGATCCCGCGCGTGTCCGCCGCGCCCTGCACCCCGACCTGGCCAAACGCGCCGTGCGCTCCAAGCCGGATCCGGACGAAGCCCTGGGCCTGCGGCGCATGAGCCGCGACGAGCTGGTGGAGCTGACCCGGCAAGGGGTCCTGAAGACGCCTCGCGACAAATGGGACCGTAGCGTGAGGGTCCTGGACATCACCGAAAACGTGGCGTCGGCGCGCGTGGAGACGCCCTGGTTCGTCGACTACTTCCATCTCGGTCGGTTTGGCGAACGCTGGGTGATCGTCAACGCGCTCTGGTTCGCCAAACCCCCGCCGCCCGCGAAGTGACGGAAGTTGTGGGCGACCCGCCGCCCGCGCCGGAAAGCCCTCGCCAACGGCCGGCCGGTTTGCAAAGTGCCGGCATGAACCTCGTCGGCTACTACCGCCTTCCGCCTGTTCGCGGCGTCTTCTTCAGCCCGGCTCAGGAGGAGCGGCTGCTGCTCCTGGGCTGCGAGGAGGTCTTCAGCGACCGCTGCCTGGCCGGCGGCGTCGTGCGGCCCGGACTAGACCGCGCCCTGGCCGCGCTGAAGCCTGGCGGAACCCTGGCCGTGCCCAGCTTCCATGCCTTGGCCGGGGCCATGGTCGACCTTTTGGACGTGATCCTGAAGCTCAGGACGCTGGATCTGCATCTGATCGTCGTGCAGCCCGCGATCGACACCCGCACGGATCCCGGCCTGTTCGAGGCCTGGCAGACCCTGGCGACCTTCAACGGCGAGCGGAGCCTGATCCGCGCCGCCGAAGCCTCGATGGTCGCCAGGGGTCTGCCGCCGGGTGCGGCGGGGCTCTGACCTCGCAGGGTCTCAGCTCTTCAGCCGATACCCCGTCTTGAAGATCCACCATACCGCCGTCAGGCAGATGGCCAGGAACACGCAGGTCATGCCCAGGCTGATGCCGACGCCAACATCGGAGACGCCGTAGAAGCTCCAGCGGAAGCCGCTGACCAGATAGACCACCGGGTTGAACAGGGTGATCTTCTGCCAGACCTCGGGCAGCATGTTGATCGAGTAGAAGCTGCCGCCCAGGAAGGTCAGGGGCGTGATGATCAGGGCCGGCACGATCTGCAGCTTCTGGAAGTTGTCGGACCAGACCCCGATCACGAAGCCGAACAGGCTGAAGGTCACTGCTGTCAGCACCAGGAACAGCGCCATCACGAACGGGTGGGCGATCTCGAACGGCACGAACAGTCGCGCGGTGGCCAGGATCAGCAGGCCCAGCAGCACCGACTTGGTGGCGGCGGCGCCGACATAGCCGATCACCGTCTCGACCCATGAGACGGGCGCCGACAGCAGTTCATAGATCGTGCCCGCCCATTTGGGCATGTAGATGCCGAAGGCGGCGTTGGAGATGCTCTCGCTGAGCAGCGACAGCATGACCAGGCCCGGAATGATGAAGGCGCCGTAGCTGACGCCGTCGATCGACTGCATCCGCGAGCCGATGGCCGAGCCGAACACCACGAAATAGAGCGAGGTCGAGATCACCGGCGCCAGGATGCTCTGGGCCAGGGTGCGGAACCACCGCGCCAGCTCGAAACGATAGATGGCCTTGATGGCGTGAAGGTTCATCGGGCGTGCACCAGGCTAACGAAGATGTCTTCCAGCGAGCTCTGGCTGGTGTGCAGATCCTTGAAATCGACGCCCTGTTCGCCGAGACGGCGCAGGAGCTCGGCGATGCCGGTCTCCTCGGCCTGGGCGTCGAAGGTGTAGATCAGCTCGTGACCGTCGGCGGCCAGTTCCAGGCCATAGGCCGACAGGGCGGCTGGCACGGCGGTCAGCGGGGTCTGAAGCTGCAGCGTCAGCTGCTTCTTGCCCAGCTTGCGCATCAGCACATCCTTGTCCTCGACCAGGATGATCTCGCCCTTGCTGATCACCCCGATCCGGTCGGCCATCTCCTCGGCCTCCTCGATATAGTGGGTGGTCAGGATGATGGTGACGCCGCTGGCGCGCAAGGCCCGGACCATCTCCCACATGTCGCGACGCAGCTCGACATCGACGCCGGCGGTAGGCTCGTCGAGGAACAGGATGGTCGGCTCGTGGCTCAGAGCCTTGGCGATCATCACCCGACGTTTCATGCCGCCCGACAGCGTCATGATCTTGGCGTCCTTCTTGTCCCACAGGGACAAGTCGCGCAGGATCTTCTCGATATAGGCGTCGTTGGGCGCCTTGCCGAACAGGCCGCGGGAAAATCGCGTGGTGGCCCAGACAGTCTCGAAAGCGTCGGTATTCAGCTCCTGCGGCACCAGGCCGATCTTGCCGCGGGCGGCGCGATAGTCGCGCACCACATCATGGCCGTCGGCCAGGATCGTCCCCGTGCTGGGATTGACGATGCCGCAGATGATGCTGATCAGCGTGGTCTTGCCGGCCCCGTTGGGACCCAGAAGCGCGAAGATCTCGCCCTGGCGGATGTCCAGATCCACCGTCTTCAGGGCCTGATGGCCTGAAGCATAGGTCTTTGTCAGACCCGATACCGATATGATGCCCGTCACGGGTCCCCCTGAAGATCCCGCGCGATGCAAGCGGCGGGTAACGGCCAGATGGGGACGCGCCACGCCAGGCGCCAGACGTCGGCCTGCATAGGGCCAAGTTTAGTAGGCGCGCACCGTCAGGGTCGCGCCATCGACGCCCACCACCTGGATGCGCTGGCCCGGGAGGGGCGGACCGCCGTCAAGCCGCGCCTGCCATTCCTTGCCGTCGACAAACACCCGGCCCATGCCGGCTTCGAAGGTCGACAGCACCTCGCCGTCGCGGCCGATCAGACGCAGCAGCGGATCGTTGAGGTCGGGGGCGTCGCCCTCCAGCACGGGCCGCAGGAAGCGGCGGGCCAGATAGGTGGTGGCGATGGTCAGGATCGCGAACAGGGCGATCTCGACCGGCAGGTTCATCGGCGCGACCAGGGCCAGGACACCGACCAGGGCCGAGGACGCCGCCGGCCACAGCAGCCAGCCGCTGCCGGTCCCCACCTCGACGGCCAGGAAGACCGCAGCCACCGCCAGCCAGACCCAGAAGGGGTGCATCGCGTAGAAGCTCGCCAGGGCGTCCATTGGCTCAGGCCCTCTTGGCGCCGCCGGTGGGCGTGTTGGTGCGCGCAGCCGGCGGGGTTGGCGCGACGTTCCCGCCGCCGCCCAGCGTCTTGACCAGTTCGGCCACGCCCGCGACCGTTCCGGTCAGGCCGGCGAAGTCGGCGGGCACGATCACGGTCTTGGCGTTGGGCGAGCGGGCCAGGTCGCCGAAGGCTTCGACGTATTTCTGGGCGATGAAATAGTTGATGGCGTTGACGTCGCCCTTGGAAATGGCCTCCGACACGAAAGCCGTCGCCTTGGCCTCGGCCTCGGCTTCCCGCTCGCGGGCTTCGGAGTCGCGGAAGGCGGCTTCCTTGCGGCCCTCGGCCTGGAGGATGGCGGCCTGCTTCTGGCCCTCGGCCCGGGCGATCTGGGCCTGCTTCTCGCCCTCGGCCTCGGTGATCACGGCGCGACGCTCGCGCTCGGCCTTCATCTGGCGGGCCATGGCGTTGGTGATGTCGGCCGGCGGGGTCAGGTCCTTGATCTCGATGCGGGCGATCTTGACACCCCACGGCCCGGTGGCGTGGTCGATGGTCGACAGCAGCCGGGTGTTGATCTGGTCGCGCTGGCTGAGCACCTCGTCCAGCTCCATCGAGCCGACCACGGTGCGCAGGTTGGTCTGGGCCAGCTGGGTGATGGCGTACATCAGGTTGTCGACCTTGTAGGCCGCCTGGGCCGCGTCCATCACCTGGATGAAGACGATGGCGTCGACCTTCACCGAGACGTTGTCCTTGGTGATGACCTCCTGCTGGGGCACGTCCAGGACCTGCTCCATCATGTTGACCCGGCGGCCGATCGCTTCGAAGAACGGCGTCAGGAAACTGATGCCGGGCTTCAGCGTGCGGGTGTAGCGCCCGAACCGCTCGACCGTGAATTCGCGGCCCTGCGGCACGATCTTGATGACGTTGAAGACCAGCAAGATCGCCAGAACCAGAAGGACCAGCGGAAAGACAAACGAGGCCAAGACGAAGCTCCCTACACAACCGACAGGCGTAGGTTAGCGCGGGCCGGGGCCTTCCGCCATGGAATCCGGAGCGGTCTCGCCGCGCTGGACCACGCGCATTGACTGCGAGAGCTTCAGGGCCAAGGCCTGACCCTTGCGGGCCGACTGCTGCTCGGCCTTGCGGCTGGCGGCGTCGCACAGCGGAAACTCGCCCTGGCGGGCGGCGAAGCCGGTGTTGAACCGCTCGCGCAGTTGGGCGTCGAAGGCCTGTTCAGCCTGTTCCACCTCGGTCAGGCGCACCATCCGCGAGCGCCAGAACTGGTCGTTGAGGCCTTCGCAGGTCTGCCGCAGGGCGTGGCTTTCGCCCAGCGTATAGGCCAGGTCCAGCAGACGCTGGCGCTCCTCCGGCTCCCGCTCCTGGGCGAAGGCGGCGGTGGCCATGCAGGCGATGATCAGGGCGGCGACAGGCAAGCGAAGCATGATGTCAGTATTCCCGGCTCGCGGTCCGATGTCACGACCACGCGCCCTTCGCGCGAGTCGGTGGCGATCGGATGGCGCCTTTGGCCTTGCGATCGCCATGGATCGGCGCGACGGTGTCGATACTGCAAGGAGGTCGATCATGACTGAAGTGCATTATGGCGTCGTGCGCGTCGGCGATCACTGGTCCATCGTGGGTGAGCACCTGCGATTTGGGCACTATGTCACGCAACATCAGGCCGCGGAGGCGGCTGGACGGCTGGCCGAGCAGTCCACGGGCGTGGGCATGTCGGTCCTGCTGGCCGTCCAGGACGAGGATTTCACCCTGCCCCCGGCGACCCTGCTCAGCTGAACGCGCTCAGGCTTCGACGGCGGATCGCGCCAGCCACGGCTTGACCACGCGCCAGACCTGCAGGGCCGAGGCCACGAAGCCGACGATCGAGGCCACGATCTGGAAGGCGTTCCAGACGGCGGCGGCCAGCGGCCCCTCCACCAGCATCGCCACCACCGGATAGATCAGCTGGCTGACCACGATCCGGAACTGGGCGTAGGCCTCGGAGTATTCGATCGCCACCTGGCCGATCGTGGCGATGATCAGCACGGCCAGAACCGGCGACCACAGCAGCGGCAGGATCAGCAGCAGGGCCAGCAGCGTCACCAGGCACTTGGCGATCAGACTCGCCGGCGAGGCCACGGTCGCACCCACGCCGACCACCACCGCCAGGCCCAGAAGAGCGAAGCTGATCGGCAGCACCGTGTCGGCGACATCGATCAGATCGCGTCCCAGGGCGAAGGTGAGGAAGCCCACGCCGGCCAGGACCAGCACGAACGAGGCCAGCCAAAGGGCGCCGTATTCGCTGAGCCGCGTTTTCAGGACATAGCCAGTGCGCATGCCGCGTTCTCCCCGATGCGCGAAGCCTGCCTTGGAAGCTTCGCCGCGTCGATTGGAAACTAAAGCACCGCTTGCGCGCTATGGCCAAGCGAGCTGAACGGTCGCGGAGGATTCAGCATGGCCGACACCGGTGAAACCCAGGCGCTGCGCGAACCGATCGCCCCGCGCTCGGATCTTGTCTCCAATCGTCTGCTGGGCGCGCTGCGCCGCCGCGAACTGGGCCTGCTGGCGCCCTATCTGCGCAAGGTCGAACTGCAGCGCGACACCATGCTGTTCGACTGCGGCGAAGACGTGAACACCACGCACCTGCCCTGCCACGCCACCATGATCTCGCTGCTGGTCGTCTCCAAGGAGGGCCAGGAGGTCGAGGTGGCCAATGTGGGCCGCGAGGGCGCCATTGGCGGCATCGTCAGCGCGGGCTTCAAGCCCGCCTATGGCCGCGCCGTGGTCCGCGTGCCCGGCTTTGCCTTCTCCATTCCCACGGCTCGCCTGGAAGACGTCAAGGGCCAGTCGCCCGCCCTGGCGGACCTCTTCGCCCGCTATGCCGACGTGCTGCTGGCCCAGATGATGCAGTCAACCGCCTGCAACGCCCTGCACGGCGTCGAGCAGCGCTATTGCCGCTGGCTGCTGTCCACCCATGACCGGGCGGGCGACGAGCCGATCCGCCTGACCCAGGAAACCCTGGCCCAGATGATGGGCGTACAGCGCACCACGGTCACCGCCGTGGCCCGGGCCCTGCAGGACGACGGCGTGATCGCGACCGGTCGTGGACGGATCGAGATCCTCGACCGTTCAGCGCTGGAGCGGCGGGCCTGCGAATGCCATGACGCCGTCGAGCATCATTTCCAGAGGCTGCTGCCCGAGATCGCTGTCAACGATTGAGGGCGGCGATCCGGCTGATCGCCGCGCGGGCCTCGGCCACCAGTTGCTCGACGATCACGCCAGCCGGCAGCACCTCGTGGATGCCGCCCGCGCTCTGGCCCATGGCGAAGCAGGACCGGTCGGCGTCCAGACCCTCGATCTGGCCGCCGATGCCGCCCATGGCGCCATTGCGGATCGAGACCATGGCCTGCTGGGGGAAGCCCTGGATTTCCGCCGGGCGCGACTCCCAGTCATCGACATAGGGGTTCTTCTTGACCCGCATCGGCTTGCCTGAATAGCAGCGGGTGCGGACCGTATCTTCGTCGGCGGCCTCGACCACCGCCTGGCGATAGAGGTCGCCGGCATGGGCCTCGGTCGAGGCGATGAACCGCGTCCCCATCCACACGCCTTGAGCGCCCAGGGCGAGGGCCGCCGCCAGGCCTCGGCCGTCATACAGGCCGCCGGCGGCGACCACCGGGATCTTCACGGCGTCCACGGCCTGGGCCACCAGCGGCAGGGTGCCCACCAGGCCGGTATGACCACCGCCTTCACCGCCCTGACAGATCACCGCGTCGCAACCGGCCTGCTCGGCCTTGACCGCGTGCTTCACCGCCCCGCAGACGACCATGACCTTCAGGCCAGCCGACTTCAGGCGCTCGATGATGGGCATCGGCACGCCCAGGCCGGCGATGAAGGATGACGCGCCCTCGGCGATGATCACCTCGACGGCGTCGGTCAGGGCGTCGGGCGTGGCGGCCAGCAGGTCGACGCCGAACGGTTTGTCGGTCAGGGCGCGGACCTGGCGCATCTGGTCGCGGATGAAGTCAGGTGTCGTGCCAGCCATGCCCAGCACGCCATAGCCGCCGGCGTTCGACACCGCCGCCGCCAGGGGGGCGTAGGAGACGCCGCCCATGCCGGCCAGCAGGATCGGATGCTCGATATTCAGAAGATCGCAAAGGGGCGTATGCAGCGCCATGGAACCCGTCCTCCCATTATTTTCCAGGAGAGTGGGCGCCGCACTGGCAGGCTAGCAAGCGTGCCGCGAGGTCAGCGCGATCAGACCCGGTCGCTGCGCACCGCTTCGGTGGTCGCTTCGGTCGTGAAGAAGCAGGCAGCCATCGCCGTCAGCATCATGGCGATCAGGGCCAGGGCGCCGCGTGGCGGAGCCAGATCGACGACGTCTTGCGGGGTCATCTTTTCGTTTCCTCGAAAGGCGCCCGGATCTGACGTCCGCGCTGCCTTTCGAAAAGTCTCTCACCAAGTCTGAAACGCCGCAAGACCCCTTGTCGCAAAAGGGTTTTCTTCGACTCCGGAGTCCAGAATTCAATCCGATCAGAAGATCGAATAGCCGCCGTCGATGATCAGGGTGTCGCCCGAGTGATAGCTGGAGGCGTCCGAGGCCAGATAGACCGCCATGCCGCCAAAATCGGCCGGCTCGCCCCAGCGGCGGGCCGGGACCCGTGGAATGACCTTCTCGGCGAAGGCGGAATTGCCCTGGGCGCCGGCGGTCATGTCGGTGGCGATCCAGCCGGGCAGGATGGCGTTGGCGCGGACGCCATAGCGGGCGTGTTCCACGGCCACCGACTTGATCATCGAGATCACCGCGCCCTTGGTGGCCGCATAGGCCTCGTTGCGGGCCGCGCCCTCGATGGCGGCCAGCGAGGCGATGCCGACCAGCGAGCCGCCCGGATCACCCGATTTGGCGCGGTCCACCATGTGCCGGCAGGCCTCGCGCAGGGTGAAGAACACGCCGTCCAGATTGACCGCCAGCACCTTGCGATAGGTCTCGGTCTGCATGTCCACGAAGGACGGCGAGCCAAAGCCCACGCCGGCGTTGGCGAAGACCGAGTCGACCCGGCCCATGGCTTCGACCGCCTCGACCATCGCCTCGGCCACCTGGGTCTCGTCGGAAACATCGACCGTCTGAGCCTTGACCCGCACGCCGTGCTTCAGCAGCTCGCCCTCGGCGGCCTGGTTGCGGTCGGCGTTGGAGCCCCAGATGACGATGTCGGCGCCCGCCTGGGCCATCGCGCTGGCCATGCCCAGGCCGATACCGCGATTGCCGCCGGTGACGAGCGCGACCTTGCCGGCCAGATTGAACGGCGCATAGGCCATGAGGTCTTCTCCCTGGAACGTTTGTTTGAAAGAGAGGCGCAGCCGGAGCCCGCGTCAAGGGCGCCCCTACGTTCGGGCCTCAGGCGGCGAACCGCTCGTAGGTCTCGGTGATCATCCGCCGGGTCTCATCCCACTCGACCAGGGCCATGGCTTCGTCGCGGGAGACGAACCGCGCCTCGGCCGCGTCATCGCCCGCCACCGGCTCGCCGGAGATCCAGCGGGCGGCATAGTCGATCAGGACGTAGTGGCGAGTGATCTCGCCGGGTTTCCCGTCAACAGAGGGCCTCGCCGGAAAAACCCCGTCGATCACGTCGACCAGGCCCAGGATCTGGGCCTCGACGCCGGTCTCTTCCTTCAGTTCGCGCAGGCCGGCGGCGACGGTGGTCTCACCCAGCTCCATGCGACCGCCCGGCAGGCTCCACTGGCCAAGCCTGGGCGCCGTGCCGCGCTTGATCAGCAGCACCTGGTCGCCGCGCAGGCAGACGACGCCGACGGTGGGCACGGGATGGGTCATGGAAATCCGGCCTTCAGGTCGAGACTCGAGCGCACCCCGATCAGCGAGGCGCAATCGTTGAGCCAGACGTCAGCGGCCTGACGTCCGCGCTCCTTGAGATCGAGCAGGAAGCTCCACTCGGTGTTGAACTTGCTCGACAGCGCCAGGTCCGCCAGCGGTCCGTCGGCGGTGATGGCGTGGACCAGCATCTTGCGATAGCGGCCCTTGGCGGTGTCCTTCAGCAGGCCCTCGTCCAGCAGCTTCTGCACGAAGCCGATGGCCCGCATCTCCGAGGCCAGGGAGGCGTTGAAGGTGATCTCGTTGAGCCGGTCCATGATCTCGCCCGGCGACTTGGGCGTCTCCTCGCGGACGAACGGATTGAGGCTGACCACGAGGATGTCGTCGGGGGTGTCGTCATAGAACAGCGGCCACAGGGGCGGATTGGCCAGGAAGCCGCCGTCCCAGTAGGGCTCGCCGTCGATCTCCACCGCGTGGAACAGCTGCGGCAGGCAGGCGCTGGCCATGATGTGCCTGGCGGTCAGTTCGGTCTCGCGAAACACCTTGGCCTTGCTCAGCCGCACGGCCGTGGCGGCGATGTAGAGCTTGACCACCGAGCGCTCGCGCAGATCCTTGAAGGTGATCTGCGCCTCCAGCACGTCGTGCAGGGGGTTGAGATTGAACGGGTTGAACTCGTAGGGGCTCATCGACATGGCCAGGGTCTCGGCCATGCGCCAGCCGGGCAGGCTTTTCAGCCAGTCCGAGCCGCCGGAAAAGGCGCTGGTCCAGATACTGGTGTCGCCGAACACGTTGCGGCCGCCGGCCGTATTGACCGCCTTCCAGAACGAGTCCAACCGGGCCCGGGCCCCCTCGCGGCCGCCGTCGAGCAGGCCCTGGGCCACGCAGACGGCGTTCATCGCCCCGGCCGAGGCGGCGGTCACCGCCTTGATCTCGATATCGGCTTCCTCGAGCAGGCGGTCGATGACGCCCCACTCGAAGGCGCCATGCGAGCCGCCGCCCTGCAGGGCCAGACTCAGGCCCCGGGGGCCGGCGGGCTTCTTCTTGAACGGGCCGATGGGCATGACCCGAGCCTTCCCTATTGCGCGGTCCAGCCGCCGTCGATCTGGAAGGCCGAGCCGTTGGCCGAGGCCCCGGCGTCGGAAACCAGATACAGCAGCATGCCGGAAAGCTGGTCGAAGGTGACAAATTGCTTGGTCGGCTGGCTGGCCAGGATGACGTCGCGCATGACCGCCTCCTCGCTGATGCCGCGGGCCCTGGCCTGGTCGGCGATCTGGGCCTCGACCAGCGGGGTCTTCACGAAGCCCGGGCAGATGGCGTTGCAGGTGATGCCGAAGGTGGCCACTTCCAGCGCCACCGTCTTGGTCAGGCCCAGGACGCCGTGCTTGGCGGCCACATAGGCGGCCTTGAACGGCGAGGCGATCAGGGCGTGGGCCGAGGCGATATTGATGATCCGCCCCCGGCCCTGGGCCTTCATGATCGGCACCGCGGCCTTGGTGGCGTGGAACGCCGAGGTCAGGTTGATGGCGATGATCTGGTCCCACTTGTCGGTGGGAAAGTCCTCGATCGGGGCCACATGCTGGACGCCGGCATTGTTGATCAGGATGTCCAGCTCGCCGAACTCGGCCTTGGCGGCCTTGACCATGTCGGCGATCTGGTCGGGCTTGGTCATGTCGGCGCCGTTATACAGCACCTCGACACCGTGCTTTTCGGCCAGCTCGGACCGGGTGCGCTCGATGGCGGTCATCTCGCCCAGGCCATTGAGGACGATGTTGACGCCCTGGGCCGCGAGCGCATCGGCCAGCGCGTGGCCGATGCCGCTGGTCGAGCCGGTAACGATGGCGACCTGGCCCTGCAAACCGAAATCAACGGCCATGGATGCGCGCTCCCTGATATTGCCGCCCAAGCTTATGCTGCAGCGCAGCATATAACTCGCTTCCGCGAAGGGCGAGCTTTTATAAATTCATCACTAAATGAATTCAGGGCTGGCGACGAGCGAAAACCCAGTCGGTGTCGGTGGAAAGCTCGGCGCGGAAGCGATAGCCGTCCAGGTTGAAGGCCTTCAGGTCCTTGGCGTGCTCGATCCGGTTGTCGATGATGTAGCGCGCCATCCGGCCCCGTGCCTTCTTGGCGAAGAAGCCCAGCACCTTGAGCAGGCCCGCCTTCTCCTCCTTGAAGTGGCAGGTGACGACCGGCAGCTTCAGGGCCTTGGCGTCGACGGCGCCGAAATATTCCTGGCTGGCCAGGTTGACCAGCGTCCTGTCGGCATGACCTTCGGCGGCGTCATTGAGTGTCTTGGCGATGGTCTCGCCCCAGAAGTCATACAGATTGGCCCCACGCTTGGTCTTCAGCCGCGTGCCCATCTCCAGGCGATAGGGTTGCAGGGCGTCCAGCGGCCGCAGCACGCCATACAGGCCCGACAGGATGCGCAGGTGATCCTGGGCCCACTCCAGGGCGGCCCGGTCCAGTTCGCGCGCCGCCAGGCCGCCATAGACGTCGCCATTGAAGGCGATCACGGCCTGCAGGCCGTCTTCCACCGCGGGATCAAAGGCCTGAAAGCGCTCGCGGTTCAGGTCGGCCAGCTTTTCGGAGATGTGCATCAGCCGGCGCAGGTCGGCGGCGGTCAGCTTGCGCGTCACCTTGGCCAGTTCGCTGATCCTGTCCTTCAGCGCGGGCGTGGTCAGCGGCAGCACCTGATCGGGCGCGGTGAAGTCCAGCGACTTGGCGGGGGAGATGACCATCAGCATGGGCGGGAGATAGAGGGTCCTGACGGGGATCGCTAGCGGGAGGTTGGTGATTGATCGGCACTGGCCCCCTTCCCCCATCAAAGAGGGAAGGGAGAAGACACGGCTTCTCAGCCTCACGCGGCATGAGCCACTGAAGGGGTTGGGGAGGCGCGAAGCGGCTGGGACGAACCCGGATGACCGTGATGTGTGTTTTGCGTTTCGGCGCGACCTGTCCGCTTCGCAGAAGCTGTTCTTGCGTGAGGATTGGGCCAAGCGAGCG
>CAYRTE010000038.1:0-42782 GCA_964427205.1 uncultured Caulobacter sp. | reverse complement strand
GATGGCCTTGGTCGTCTGCGGGTCGAACCGGTAGGCCGGGTCGATATCCGGCACATGGCTGTCGCGATGGCTGAAGGCCGGAACCTTCATGTCGCTGTCGACGCCGAACGCGTCGCGGAGCGTCACCCACTTGTCGGGGACCAGGGTGATCAGGGGATCGGCGGCGGAGCTGGTTTCGGCGAACTCGGGCATGTCTATCCGCTTACCGCCTTGACGTGGGGGAGGGGAAGAGCGGAGGCCGCCTGATACTCAAAAAAGGCGTTCAAACGCGAACGCCCCGGACGGCGTGAGCCATCCGGGGCGAGCAGGCTGGGTCGATCAGGGCCTAGCGGTTGGCGATGATCACCGAGGCGATCAGGCCCGTCGCGATGGCGGCCATGACATACTGGTCGTTTACGCGCTGCCAGCGATAGCCGCGCGGCGGGGCGCGCAAGCCGTGGCGGTGATAGTCCGAGACATAATAGCGGTTGTCCCGATAGCGCTGGTCGAGGCGTTGGCCCCGGGCCCAGCGGCGATGGTCACGTCGGTCGTCGCGATAGTCCCGGCGGGCGTCACGATAGTCGCGGCGATCATCCCGACGGTCCGCGCGGTGGTCGCGGCGGTCATCCCGGCGGTCGTCGTAACGGTTTTGCTCGTAGCGGCCGTTGTCGCGGTCGTCATAGCGTTGCGGCGCGGCGTTGGCGGCGGTCCCGGCCAGCAGCGACAGGGCGAGAGCGGTGATGGCTAGGCGCTTCATGGCGGTCTCCTTTTCGATGACCCCAACCTAGTGAAGTCGATGTGGCCCCGACATGAACGGCCACGGTCAGCTCCCGTTCATGTTTCATTGACAACGCCTCGAGCGCGGCCCGGGCTGGGAGCCAAGCTTGGCCTTGCGCGTTGGGACGGCATGAAACCGCTTTTCGCCTTCGACCCGCGCCGTGACCTGCCCGCCCTGCTGGGGGCGGCCCGACGCGAACTGGGCGCGACCGCCGCCCTGCTGGTCGCCGCCCTGTCGGCCATGGCCTTTCTGTCGATCGCCGACGAGGTGGCCGAGGGCGAGACGCGGGCCATGGATCTGGCCATTCTCGACGCCCTGCGCCAGCCGGGTCGGCCGCGCGACCTGATCGGTCCGGATTGGCTGCATGTGGCGGCCGTCGACATCACCTCCCTGGGCTCCTTGGCGGTGCTCAGCCTGCTGATCCTGCTGGCTTTCGCGCTGTTGGCCTGTCTGAAGCGCTGGGGCGAGGGGCTGTTGCTGCTGGTCGGGGCCGGTGGGGGTGTGGGGATCAGCCAGGGCCTGAAGCTGCTGTTTGGACGCGAGCGCCCGGACATGGACTACCGCGCCGTCGAGGCGGTCAATGCCAGCTTCCCGTCCGGTCACGCCATGCTGTCGGCCGTGGTGTTCCTGACGCTGGGTGCCCTGGCCGCGCGCTTCGCGCAGCGAAAGCGGCTCAAGGCTCTGGCCCTGGGCGCGGCGGTGATGCTGTCCCTGCTAGTGGGGCTCAGTCGCATCTATCTGGGTGTCCACTGGGCCAGCGATGTGCTGGCCGGCTGGTGCGTGGGCGCGGCCTGGGCGATGGCGTGCTGGCTGGCGGCCTTCGCCTGGACGCGCTGGCGCGGCCGCTAGGCGACCTTGGTCTTCGGCCGCCAGGCTAGTTCGGCGGAGGTCCATGCCGCCCCGGCCAGATCGATCAGGCCCATCAGGATCCACGGACGCGGCAGGTTTCCGGTCATCACCAGGGCGCCGATCACCACCGGCGAGGCGCAGCGCAGGGCCACCGAGGCGCGCATATAGGTGCGCTGCCCCGTCCAGCCGGCAACATGATAGGCCAGGGAATAGGCGATCAGCATGATGCCGAACATCCGCGCCCAGGGTTCGGCGGAAGGGTCCAGCGGCGACCGGAAGGCCTGGGCCGTATGGAAGGGCGCCAGGGCCAGGGCCGCGCCGGCCGCCGAGGTCATGTTGCCCCAGAACCAGATGCTCCAGGGCTTGCCGAAGGGCGTCGGCGTCACGGGTATCGGTGTCGCGGGCGTCGGCGTGACCGGGCTCGGCGCGGTCGCGAGGCTGGGCCCCGAATCGGGGTCGGTCATGATGCGGCTGTCCCTCGCGCCCGTCGCGGCGAACGCGGGCGGAGAATGGCGGCAGCCGGCGGTTGCCGCAAGGGGCGCTGGTCCCCCTGTCGGCCCTAGGTGGTCAGTCCAGCCTTTTGCAACGTCTTGTAGGCCTTGATCACCCGCTGCAGCTTGTGCTCGGCGCTGCGATCGCCGCCGTTGACGTCGGGGTGGCAGCGCTTGAGCAGTTCCTTGTATTTGGCGCGAATCGTGGCGGCGTCGGCGGCGCCGTCCAGGTCGAGGTCGGCCAAGGCCACGCGCTCCAGCTTGCCCAGATGGCGGTCGGCGGCGGCGCGGTCGGCCTCGGCCTTGCGCTGCTGGGCCCGGAACAGGCCAAAGGGGTCGGCGATGTGGCGCGCGTCGCGGGCGGCCATGGCGGCGGCCTCGCGCGATCGGCTGTCGGCCTTGAAGCTCCAGGTCGGGCGGCCGCCGGTGACCTTCTCGGTCTCCTGCTCGGCGCGAATCTGGGCTTCGTTCATGCCGGCGAAGAAGTTCCAGTTCTTGTTATATTCGGCCGCGTGCTTCTGGCAGAACCAGTAGTGCTCGTTGGGCATGTTGCGCGCCTTGGGCGCCCTGGCCGATCCGGCCAGGCGGCAGTCGGGGTGGTCGCAACGCTTCTCGCCGGGCTTGAGGCCCAGCACGTCAGGCTGCGCGCTCTCGCCCTCCTTGGGGGGGCGGACACGGATGTCGAAAAACTTGGGGCGGTATTCAAACTCACGGCTCATGAGCCCTAGAGTAAGCCGCAGCTATTTCCGTTCAAGGATTGACATGCAAGAGAGGGGCATGGGCAGCGTATCAGACATCATTCGAGGCAAGCTCGAGGCCGCTTTTTCGCCTTCCAGGCTGGACCTGAAGGACGAGAGCGACCGCCACCACGGCCATGCCGGCCACACGGGCGCGGGCGAGAGCCATTTCAACCTCGTGATCGAGGCCCAGGCCTTTGCGGGCAAGGGCCGCGTGGCCCGTCAGCGCATGGTCCACCAGGTGCTGGCGCAGGAGCTGGCGGGGCAGGTGCACGCCCTTTCGATCGTCGCGACGGCGCCGGGCGAAAGCTGAAACCCTTGGTGATGACGGGGCTTGCGCGACGGCCCCGCGACTGATTGCCTCTGCCCCCGGCCCAATCCCTCCTTGGGGCCCGCCGGCGGGGCCTGTTGGCCCTGACTCAGTGAGGGATGGCATGAGCGCCGACGACACCGCCAGGACGATCGAAACAGAGACCGCCGCCGCTTTGCCGGCCCTGCTGGCGCGGTCCTATGCCCGCTATTCGAACTTCACCGTCGCCGCCGCCGTCATTGACGAGCACGGGACCGTGCATCTGGGCGTCAATGTCGAGAACGCCGCCTATCCGTCAGGCACCTGCGCCGAGCAGACCGCGATCGGCGCCATGGTCACGGCCGGTTCGCGGCGAATCGCCAAGGTGCTGATCGCCGCGGGCTCGAACGCGGTGGTGCAGCCGTGCGGCGCCTGTCGGCAACGCATCGCCGAGTTCGCGTCGGAGGACTGCGAGATCGTGTCGGTTCAGGATGGCGTCGCGACGATGCGCGCGGCGTTCTGGAGCCTGCTGCCCGACAGCTTCGGGCCGCGCGACCTGGACTAGGCCGCCACGGTCAGGCGGTTTGGGCGGCCAGTTCTTCGAGCACGCGGCGCAGGTCGGCTTCGCGGAAGGGCTTTTGCAGGACCAGGGAGCCGCGGTGGCTTTCCGACAGGCCCGCTTCGCCATAGCCGCTGGCGAAGGCGAACGGCACGCCGCGGGCCTTCAGGGCGTCGGCGACCGGAAAGATCGGACGCCCGCCCAGATTGACGTCGAGCAGGGCCGCATCGATATCGGCCGAACCGGCCAGACGGAGAGCTTCCTCGATCTCGGCGGCGGGGCCGATCACCGTACAGCCCAAGTCGCTGAGCATGTCTTCGACCAGCATCGAGACCAAAGCCTCGTCTTCCACCACCAGGACTTTCAGGGCGGACAAGGACTTCATATCGACAGCTCCGTAACGCGCATCGAGGATTTCGCGCTGACGCCTGGTTTCACGCTATCACACGTTAGGACGCCGTCTCGCAAGAGTTGCGCGTTCCTGACTCTTGGCCGCGCTTGTGAGCGCCGTCCAGGCCAGGTCGCGCACCGAAGTCTCCCGCCACACCAAACGCGATCGGGAACGCGCGCGGGCGGCGCCGGTTCCCGCGCCATGCCTAAAAATTCACGCCCTCGTCCAGCTTGGCGCTGATGCGCAGGGCCGTCACCTGATTCCGCTGGCGGCGCAGCACCTGGAAGCGATGCTGGTAGAAGATGAAGGTCTGGCCGGGCTCGGGAATGGTCTGGGCCTCGTGGATCACCAGGCCGGCGATGGTCACGGCGTCGCCTTCGGGCAGATCCCAGTCCATGGCCCGGTTCAGGTCGCGCACCGTGACATGGCCGTCGACATTGACCGAGCCGTCGGCCTGGGCGCGCACGCCCTCGACGCTGGTGTCGTGCTCGTCGTCGATCTCGCCGACGATCTCCTCGAGGATGTCCTCCAGCGTCACCAGGCCCTGCAGGGCGCCATATTCGTCGACCACGATGGCGAAGTGGCTCTTGCGTTTCAGGAAGGCGTTGAGCTGATCCTTCAGATTGGTGGTGTCGGGGATGAACCACGGCTCGCGCAGGATGGCGGCGATGTCGAGGGCGTCGATGCCGTCCTTGGACTCGGCCAGGGCCCGCAGCAGGTCGCGGGCGTGCAGCACGCCGATGATGTTGTCGGGATTGTCGCGATAGAGGGGGATGCGGGTGTGCTGGGCGTCCAGGGCCTCGGCCACCAGCTCGCGCGGCGACAGGTCGGCGTCGCACATCACCATCGACTTGCGGTGGACCATGATCTCCGAGACGTCCATGTCCGACAGGTCCAGCACCCCGCCCAGCATTCGCCGATCGCCGCTTTCGACCAGGCCTTCGGAGTGGTGGTACTCGACCGCGCCGCGGATCTCCTCGTGGGCCGCCAGCACGTCGACCTCCATGGTCAGCTTGACGCCGAACAGCCGCAGGGTGCGCCGCACGATCCACTGGATGGCGTAGATGATCGGGCCAAACAGCCGCACCACCAGCAGGGTGGGCCCAGACAGGAACCGCGCCACATCGTCGGACCTCAGGATCGCCAGGGTCTTGGGCAGCACCTCAGCGAACACCAGCACCAGCACGGTCATGGTCGCGGTGGCGGCGGCCACGCCCCACGGGCCGGGGATGGCGGTGGTCAGCACCGTGGTCGCCAGGGCCGAGGCCAGGATGTTGACCAGGTTGTTGCCCAGCAGCACCGCCCCGATCATCGTCTCCTGATCCGACAGCAGCTTGTTGACCCGCTTGGCCGGCTTGTCACCCTCGCGCTCCAACTGGTGCATCCGGGCGCGGCTGGCGGCGGTCAGCGAGGTCTCGGCCGCCGAGAACATGGCCGAGATCGCCAGCAGGCCGATGACGATGGGCGCGAGGCCGAGGATGGCGGTGAGGATCATGGCGTGGTTGTACGCGCTAGGCTTGGATCGACAAGACCCGCACGCCGCGCGGGCGGCCGTCATGGTCGGTCCAGTGGAAGGTCTCGCCAGCGGTCATGCCAATCAGGGCGGCGCCAACCGGGGTCAGCACCGAGATGCGGCCCTCGTCGATGCTGGCGTCGCGCGGCAGGCTCAGGCGCACGCGGCGGATGTGGCCGCTGGTCAGGTCCTGGTATTCAAGGGTCGAGCCGATGCCGGCGAACGGGCGCGTGGCCTGGCCGGGTTCGACGATCACCGCGCGGGCCATTTCGCTGGCCAGCACACGGCTGCCGGCGGCGCGGTCGGCGACCGCTTCGGCCAGGTTGGACAGGATCTCGTGGTCAGCCTCGGTCACATAGACCGTGGGCAGGGTTTGGGTCGGGAAGTTCATAGTCGGCTTTCTGGGAAGGTTTGAGCCTCTCCCGGCGCCTTCGTTGAGGCGGCTACGGGGGCTCGATGGGCCGCGCCATGTGGCGCGAACGTCGTCAGACGCGGATCTCTTGGGGAAGGCCTCGAACGCTGGCCGCGAACGCGTCAGGCGTTCGTTCGGAAAATGCGTTTCGGGGTTTCAACGTCGCCCCAGGCCTTGTCGGCGCCGGGGTCCAGAGGCCTGCGTTCAGGCGGCCAGCGGCGTTCGGTGCGCCTCTGGTGAGACGTAGATGGGGAGGCTAGGGCTGGATGTCAAATGGCGGGGGCGCTGGCTAGGGTCCAACCTCCCCCCGTCACCCGCCGCTGGCGTCCACCACGATCGTCACGGTCTTGCCGCGCGACATCGGGTCCCAGCCGGCGGCCATGGCCGAGGCGATGGCTCGGGCCACGAGGTCCACCGGGATCTGGGCGGGCTTGAGCATCGGGGCGCCGTAACGGGGCTCGGGGCCGGGCGGGAATTCGACCACGGCTTCGCGCTGCCAGTCCTTGTGGCGGACGGCCAGGGCCATGCCGTGCCGGCTGGCGGTGTCGCTGGACCAGCCGGGCTGGCGATGCAGCCGCCACATATAGGTCTCGCCGTCGACAGCGATCTCGAATTCAGGGCCTTGCTTGGGTTTTGCCATTCGAGGGTGTTAGCCCGGCCCGGCCGTTCAGGCCACCCCGCCCGCCGTTAAGCGACGGCGCCGTCGTCCAGCAGGAAGGCGCGCAACGCCGCGCGGTCCACGTCCCTGGCCACGAACGCCTCGCCGATGCCGCGCGCCAGCACGAAGGTCAGGGTTCCGCCCTCCGCCTTCTTGTCCTGGCCGCAGTGGGCGATCAGGGCGTCGGCGTTGAAGAGCTCTGGCCGTACATCGCTCATCCGCGTGGGCAGACCGGCGGCCTTGATCGCGGCCTCGGCGCGGACGGCGTCCTGGCTGGAGCACAGGCCCTGGCGCGCCGAGAACCGGAAGGCCTGGGCCATGCCGACACCAACCGCCTCGCCGTGCTTCAGCGCGTCGCCGAAACCCATCTCGGCCTCGATGGCGTGGCCGAAGGTGTGGCCCAGGTTCAGCAGGGCGCGGCGGCCGGCTTCCTTTTCATCCTCGGCGACGATCTCGGCTTTCATCTCGACGCTGCGGCCCACGGCGCGGACCAGGGCGGCGGTGTCGCGCTCCAGAACAGAACCGACATTGGCTTCCAGCCATTCGAAGAAGGCGAAATCGCCCAGCAGGCCGTACTTGATGACCTCGGCATAGCCGCAGGCCATTTCCCGGCCGGGCAGGGTGGCCAGCACGTCGAGATCGGCCAGCACCAGGCGCGGCTGGTGGAAGGCGCCGATCAGGTTCTTGCCGCGCGGCGTGTCGATGGCGGTCTTGCCGCCCACCGAGCTGTCGACCTGGGCCAGCAGGGTGGTCGGAACCTGGATGAAGTCCATGCCGCGCTTGTAAATCGAGGCCGCGAAGCCGGTCAGGTCGCCGATCACCCCGCCGCCGAACGCCACGATCATGTCACCGCGCTCCAGCCCCAGGGCCAGCAACTGGTCGGACAGATCGGCCAGGCCCTCGAAGCTCTTGGTCTGCTCGCCCGGCGGCAGCACGATCATGTCGACCGCGACGCCGGCCCTTTCGAGCGAAACCGACAGCCGCTCGCCATGATGCTCGCCGACGATGGAGTCGGTGACGATGGCGGTGCGCTTGCGCTTCAGCAGCGGGGCGATGTGGTCGCCGGCGCGGTCGATCAGCCCCGTGCCGATCACGACGTCATAGGCGCGGTCGCCCAGGCCCACGGAAACGGTGCGGATCATGGCGTAAACGACTCCTGGTCCAGGCGATTGCGCAGGGCGGCGATCACGGCGTCCACCGCCACCGCATGCGGCGTGTCGCCGGTCTGAACATGAACATGGGCCTGGGCATAGGCGGGATAGCGGACCTCGGCCAGTTCGCTCAGCACCTCGACCGGGTCGCGGTTCTTGAGCAGCGGCCGGTTGTCCTTGCGGCCCACGCGGCGGGCCAGAAGCTCGATATCGGCCTTCAGCCAAACCGAGATGGCGTGCTTGTTGATCAGCGAGCGGGTCTCTTCATTGACGAAGGCGCCGCCGCCGGTGGCCAGCACGTGCGGCGGCTCTTCCAGCAGCCGGGCGATCACCCGGCGCTCGCCGTCGCGAAAGGCGGCCTCGCCCAGTTCGGCGAAGATTTCGGGTATCGAGCGGCCGGCGGCGTTTTCGACCTCGTTGTCGGCGTCGCGGAACGGCATGTCGAGCGCGGCGGCCAGACGCTTGCCCACGCTGGACTTGCCCACGCCCATCAGGCCCACCAGCACGATGGTGCGGTGGCGCAGGGCCTCGAGCGGAGAAGCAGGATCAACGGTCATGATGTGGTCGCGGGTTTACACGAGGCTGAGCCCTAGCGCCAAGTTTGACTGGCGCCAAACCGATTGAACCGGCGTTTCGCAAAACAGGGTCTTGGGTCATAACCGGAGCATGATGTCTCGCATGGGTTCCTTCCGCCGCCGGGCGCGCCGCCCGTTCCTCGCCGCGCTGCTGGCCGGCGTCGCCGCCGTGGGCTCGGCCTCGGGCGCCAACGCCCAGGTGCAGGTGCAGTCCCTGGCGCCGCCGGACCTGTTCTCGACCCCCGCAGGCGAGACCGGCCTGGGCGGCGAGCTGTGGAAGGACACCGCCCCCGACATCTTCCGCGACGTGCTGCCCAGGCTGGCCGCCAGGCCATTGTCGCCGGCCTTCGCCGATCTGGCGCGGCGGGTGCTGGCGACCGGGGCCAATGC
The DNA here is from genome assembly GCA_964427205.1 of uncultured Caulobacter sp. Lineage (GTDB taxonomy): Bacteria > Pseudomonadota > Alphaproteobacteria > Caulobacterales > Caulobacteraceae > Caulobacter. The sequence goes on along the minus strand of CAYRTE010000038.1, from coordinate 34,010 downwards.
GCCGTCGACGGTCGGCAACGACCCCGATCTGGGCGCGGCCCGGGCTCTGGCCCTGATCGCCCTGGGCGAGGCGGCCGGCGCGGACACTGTGCTGGATCGCGCGCCGGGCGTCGCCAACAACGCCTCGCTGTCGCTGGCGGCGGCCGAAGCGGCGTTGATCAAGGGCGATGACGACAAGGCCTGCCGGATCGGCGAAGCCCTGACCGTCGATCGCGGGGCCGGTTACTGGCTGCGCTTGCGAGCCTTTTGCCAGGTCCGCGCCGGCCAGGCCGACGCCGCCCAGCTGACCTTCTCCTTGGCCCAGCAGCAGACCCCAAATCAAGGTAGGGGGGACGCCGACTACGCGCGGCTGATGGGAGCCCTGCTGAGCGGTACGGCGCCGGGCGCGGCCAACCTGCGCAACGGGATCAACTACGCTGTGTCGCGCAAGCTGGGGCTGGATATCGCGGCGGCCTCGGCCACGGCGTCGCCCGCCGTGAAGCCGGCGATCACGCCGCCCGGTCCGCCGCCGCCCCTGGCGGGGCTGGACCTGACGGCGCAGGAGACCTCGGACCTGGCCTTCCTGCGCCAGGCCAAGGGGCTGCTCGCCTTTGTCGAGTCCGCCAGGACCTCGGCGCCGTCGATCGCCATCCTGGCGCGGGCCGATGCGCCGCTGCGCGATCCGGTGCTGTTCGCCCGCGCCGCCCTGGCGGCCGGCGATCTGCCTACCGCCCAGCTGATCCGCTCGCGCCTGACCCAGAACCAGATCCCCGGCGCCACGATCACCGACCTGGCCCTGCTGGACGCCATGATCTCGGCGGCCTCGGGCAAGCCCGACAACCAGACCCTGGACCGGCTGGTCGAGCGCGGCGCCCAGAACGGCGTCAAGTCGCCCGCCCAACCCGCCGCCCTGCTGCTGGCTTCGCTGGGTGGGGCGATGAGCCCCGAAGCGCGGGCCCAGTTCGCCGGCTTCGATGTGGGCAAGCCGGCCGCCGCGACCGCGCGGCTGGTGCTGATCGAGGATGCCGCCGCCGCTGGCCGCATGGGCGAGACGGCGCTGCTGGCTCTGTCGGTCGCCGCCGAGGCGGGCGCGACGGGGCCGGGCGTGGCGGACCGCGCCGCGATCGCCAGGGGCCTGGCCCGCGCCGGCCTCACCGCCGACGCCCGCGCCGTGGTGGTGGAAGGCCTGCTGGCCCTGCAGCTGACCAAATGAGCGCGGCGGGCTGGGTCGAGGCCTTCCTTGAGATGATGGCCGTCGAGCGCGCCGCCGCGCGCAATACCCTGAAGGCCTATGGCAAGGATCTGGAGGACGCGCGGGGCTATCTGGCCGGCGCCGGCGGTGATCTCGACGTCGCCTCGACCGAAGCCATCGAGGCCTATTTCCAGGATCTGGGCATCCGGGGCCTGTCGCCGGCCACCGCCGCCCGCCGACGCTCGGCCGTTCGGCAATTCTATCGCTTCGTGCTGGAAGAGGGTTGGCGGGCCGACGATCCCTCGCGCCGCGTCGCCGCGCCCAAGGCTGTCCGACCCCTGCCCAAGGTGTTGTCGCGCGGCGAGGTCGACGCCCTGATCGCGGCGGCGGCGGGCAAGGACGGCGGCCAGGGTCTGAGACTGGCCTGCATGATCGAGCTGCTCTACGCGTCGGGCCTGCGAATCTCCGAACTGCTGTCCCTGCCGCTCAACGCCCTGGCTCGCGACCCGGCGTTCCTGACCGTGAAGGGCAAGGGCGGCAAGGAACGCCTGGCCCCGCTGAACGCCCCCGCGCGTACGGCGGTGAAGGCCTATTTAGAGGCAAGGCCGCAATTTCTGCCAAAAGGCGTGAAGGTCAGCCCGTGGCTGTTTCCCTCGCGCGGCGCCTCGGGCCGGCTGACCGCCAGGCGGGTGTCGCAACTGCTGGAGGACGCCGCCATCGCCGCCGGCATCGACCGCCAGAAGGTCAGCCCCCACGTCCTGCGCCACGCCTTCGCCACCCACCTGCTGGAAGGCGGGGCCGACCTGCGGGTGATCCAGACCCTGCTGGGCCATGCCGATATCGGCACCACCCAGATCTACACCCACGTGGCGGGCGACCACCTGGCCCAGGTGGTCAAATCCAAGCATCCGCTGGGGCGCAAGGGCTGAGCGCCGCCTTGCGCCGGGCCGCCCGTCTCTTTAGGAAGCCCCTATCCAATGTAAGGACTTCCCCATGTCGGACGAAACCCGCGACAGCAACGGCACGATCCTGGCCGATGGCGACAACGTCACCTTGATCAAGGACCTCAAGGTCAAGGGCTCGGGCGGCGTGACCCTGAAGCGCGGCACCTTGGTCAAGAACATCCGCCTGACCGGCGATACCGACGAGATCGAGGCCAATGTCGAAAAGGTGCGCGGCCTGGTGCTGCGCGTCGAGTTCGTCAAGAAGGCCTGAAACTCTAGGCAGGGCTCTGAGGTGTTGCTTGGACTCTAGGCGAGCATAGATCGGCGCTCATGGGTCTGTCGTCTCCCGGTCTCATGCGCGTCACTCAGCTGCGCTAGGCCCCGAAGCATTCGTGCTTTTGGGGGAAAGCTGATGCTGAACACGCCGGTTGAGTTCTATATTTTCGGCCTGACCCTGGCCGGGGTGGCGCTGCTTCACAAGCGCACGCTGATGGTGGCGGTCACGGGTCTGCTGGCGACCATCGCCTACAAGCTGGCCTATTCGGGTTTCGCTCACGGGGTCGGCTGGGCCGGGTTTGGTCTGCATCTGGGCCACGAGTGGGTCATTCTCAGCAATCTGCTACTGCTGTTGCTGGGCTTTGCGGTGCTGGCCAACCAGTTCGAGCTCAGCCACATCCCGGACTTTATGCCCCGCCTCCTGCCCGACAACTGGTTGGGCGGGGCTGCGCTGCTGCTGATCGTCTTTGTGATGTCGACGATCCTGGACAATATCGCCGCCGCCGTGATCGGAGCGGTGATCGCCCGCAAGGTCTATGCCGGGCGGGTCAGTCTGGGCTTCCTGGCGGCCATCGTCGCCTGTTCCAATGCCGGCGGGGCCGGCAGCGTGATCGGCGACACCACCACCACCATGATGTGGATCGCCGGCGTTTCGCCGCTGGCCGTGTTCAAGGCCTTCATCGCATCGGGCGCGGCGTTTCTGGTGGTCGCCGGCTTTGCCTCGGCGGCGCAGCATCGGCATCAGCCGATCATCGCCCATGTGCCCGGCGACGCGCCCCCCGTCGACGGTCTGCGCATGCTGGTGGTGGTCCTGCTGCTGGTCGCCCTGCTGGGGACCAATTTTGTCGGCAATGCCTATTTCCCCAGCCAGCAGGGCGTCGCGCCCTGGCTGGGCCTGGGCCTGTGGGGCGCGATCCTGCTGACGCAGATCATCCGCAGCCCCGACTGGTCGGTCATGCCCGAGGCCGGGCGCGGCGCGGCTTTCCTGGTCTGTCTGGTCGGCCTGGCCTCGCTGATGCCGGTCGAGTCGCTGCCGGCGGCCTCCTGGCCCAGCGCCCTGGGGCTGGGTTTCCTGTCGGCGGTGTTCGACAACATCCCGCTGACAGCCCTGGCGCTCAAGCAGGGCGGCTATGACTGGGGCATGCTGGCCTTTGCCGTCGGCTTTGGCGGGTCGATGATGTGGTTTGGCTCCTCGGCCGGTGTAGCGGTGTCCAACCTGTTTCCCGAGGCGCGCTCGGTGGGCGGCTGGCTGAAACAGGGCTGGTTTGTTCCGGTCGGCTATGTGGCGGGCTTCTTCGTCCTGCTGCTGGCCCACGGCTGGGTTCCGAGCGCGACGCGGGCCCAGGCCGAGGGCGCCGCCGTGGAGGCCGCCCCCCATCACTTCGACCCCAACGCGGCCGGCCGGTTCTGGCGCGATGCGCGCGGCCTGGTGGACGAGGCCCTGGCAAGGGCCGCGCCGGGTGCGCGCTGACGAGGTCGATATCGAAAAGGTGTATGGCCAGCCCCTTCGCGGCGAGCGCGTCAAGAAAATCGCTCACCCCCGCATCCAGTCGATGAAGGCCCTCAGGGCCGGTGAGAGTTGGCGGCGGCTGGGATAGTAGAGGAAAAAGCCGGGATAGGGCTCGCACCAGTCCTCCATCAGGGCGATCAGGCGGCCAGCGGCGATGTCGTCGGCGACCATCTCGCGGAACAGGAAGGCCAGGCCCGCGCCGTCCAGGGCCGCGCGGCGCAGCACCTCGTTTTCGTCGCTGACCAGGACGCCTGGCGGATTGACCACGATCAGCCGGCCCTGGCGCTCGAACTCCCAGGGCCAGGGCTGGCCGGAGCCGCGCCGGCCCAGCAAGCAACGGTGGCGTGTCAGGTCTTCGGGCTCCACAGGCGCGCCATGCTCGGCCAGATACAGAGGCGAGGCCACCAGCGCCTGGCTGGCCTGTCCGCCCAGCGGCGCGGCGATCATGTCGGCCTGCAGACGCTCGCCCAGCCGCACGCCGCAGTCGAAGCCGCCGGCGACGATGTCGGACAGTCCGTCATCGCAGACGATCTCGACCCGGACGTCGGGAAACGCACGCAGGAAGCCGCCCAGGCGCGGGCCCATCAGCATCCGCGCGGCGGTGCGGGCGATATTGATGCGCAGGCGACCCGACGGGCGATCGCGAAAGCTCGCCACCTCGGTCAGGGCCTCGTCGATATCGTTGAGGGCCGGCCTTAGCCGTTCCAGCAGTCTCTCACCGGCCTCGGTCGGGGCGACGCTGCGGGTGGTGCGGTTTAGCAGCCGGACATCCAGCCGAGTTTCCAGATTGCGGATCGTGTGGCTCAGCGCCGAGGCCGAAACCCCTAGGTGCTGGGCTGCGGCGCGAAAGCTGCGGCGCTCGGCCACCAGGGCGAACACGGCCAGATCGGGCAAGGGGCGATGGTTCATTGCTGAATTTTGCTCAAGAGTGCGTTGAGACTGCAAGCGCTTATGTTGAGCCGATCGTGGGCCCATCTTGCGTCTGTCGCCAGGCCGCTCCCGACCTGGACGCCAATCTGCCCTTAAACAGGAGCTGCCCCATGAAGACGCGGAAACTCGGTGATGGTCTGGAGGTCTCGGCCCTGGGGCTGGGCTGCATGGGGATGAGTTGGGCCTATGGCCCCGCGCCTGACAAGGCGCAGACCTTCAAGGTGCTGGCCCGCGCCGTCGAGCTTGGCGTCACCTTCTTTGACACCGCCGAGGTCTATGGCCCGTTTGCCAATGAAGAGCTGGTCGGCGAGGGGCTGAAGCCTTTCCGCGACCAGGTGGTCATCGCCACCAAATTTGGTTTCAAGATCGCCGCGCCCGACGAGAACGGCGTGCGCCGCATGGTCGGTGTCGACAGCCGCCCAGAGCACATCCGCGAGGTCGCCGAGGCCTCGCTCAAGCGCCTGGGCGTCGAGGTGATCGACCTGCTGTACCAGCACCGCGTCGACCCCAATGTACCGATCGAGGACGTGGCCGGAACTGTCCGGGACCTGATCGCCGAGGGCAAGGTCAAGCACTTCGGCCTTTCCGAAGCCGGGGCCGACACCATCCGCAAGGCTCACGCCGTGCAGCCTGTCGCGGCCCTGCAAAGCGAGTATTCGCTGTGGACGCGCGGGGTGGAGACCCAGATCCTGCCGACGATTCGCGAACTGGGCATTGGCCTGGTGCCCTACAGCCCGCTGGGCCGGGGCTTCCTGACGGGCGCCCTGACTAGCGAGGCGGGTCTGGCCAGGGACGATTTCCGTCGCGGCCTGCCGCGCTTCCAAGGCGAGGCCCTGGCCAGGAACCTGTCGCTGGTCGAGGCCCTGACCCTGATCGCGGGCGAGAAAGGCGTCACCCCGGCCCAGTTGGCCCTGGCCTGGCTGCTGCATCAGGGACCCGACATCGTTCCCATCCCCGGCACCACCAAGGCCAGCCGCCTCGAGGAGAATGTCGGGGCTGTCGATGTGGCGCTTACGCCCGAAGACCTGTCGCGCATCGCCGCCGCCGTGCCTGAAACTGCGGTCGAGGGCGAGCGCTACAGCGAGGCGGGTCTGGCGATGGTGGGGCGGTAGGCTTCAGAAGCTGTCATCCCGGCCAAGCGCGAAGCGCGCCGAGCCGGGACCGCCGGAAGCGCCGAGCTTGTTGCGTCCCGGGTCTGCCCCCGGCTTTCGCCGGGGTTCGCCCGGGATGACAACAGCTATTGAGCGCTCAGCGCCGTTGTTTTCAAATCCACCGCCCCGTCGCAGGCCTCGCAGCGCACCACAGGAACCAGCCGCGCGCCGCAGACGTGGGTGAGGATCTCCGGCGGGCCGGCCTCGCCCGAGAGCCAGCGGTCACCCCAGGCCATCAGGGCGGCGATCAGCGGGAAGAAGTCGCGCCCCTCCTGCGTCAGCCGGTATTCCCAGCGGTCGGGCCGGGTCTGATACAGGCGCTTTTCCAGCATGCCGCGCTCGACCAGGCGTGACAGCCGGTCGGTGAGGATGTTGCTGGCCACCTTCAGCTCGGCCTGCAGGTCCTTGAAGCGGGTCAGGCCATAGAAGCTGGCCGCGACCAGATGGGCGGTCCAGCGGTCGCCCAGCACCTCGATCGAACGTTCCAGCATCGGATGCAGCGGCGCGCCGCCGGCGCCCTGGGTGTCGCTGGCCCGCCGTGAGTGACGGGCGCGGGGCGCGGGCTCGAAACCGGCGCCCGGACCGGGGGTGAGGGTGATATCGCGCACCTTCACCGGCGCGGCGCAGGCCTGGCAGACCAGGACGGGGCGCAGCGGGTGTCCGCAGGGCGTGTGGATAATCTGGTGCGAGGGGCAGTCCGGGTCGAGCCGCCAGCGCATCTCCCAGCCCAGCAGCATCAGGGCCGAGTCGTAGAGGTCCTTGCCCATGACGGTCAGGTGGTACTCGTGGCGCGGGGGGCGGGTCTGGTAGGGGCGCTTTTCCAGCACGCCGGCCGCCTCCAGCCGTCCAAGGCGGTCGACCAGCAGCGAGCGGGCCATGCCGGTCATGGCGATGAAGCCATCGAAGCGCTTGACGCCCATGAAGGCCGCATAGAGCAGCAGCAGGGTCCAGCGGTCGCCGATCAGGTTCAGCGCACGCGCGGCCGAGCTCTTGCGGACGAGCGTCGGGAGCCGGGGGGCGGCTGGTGCGGTTGAGACCATGGCGTTTGGTGCGGCGCCGCGCGGCGGGCTGTCAACGTCGGGCATGGACTCCGCCGAAGTCACTTGTATAGTCGGACTGACTGGCGAACGGCATGGGAGGCGGCCTTGGTCTATGTTCTGGGCGGATGGCAGAGCGATTTCTCGGCCAATTGGAGCCGGCAGGGCCGCGACATGGCCGACGCCTTCGCCGAGGCGGTGGGCGAGGGGCTGGCCGCGACGCAGCTGGATCCCGAAGACATCGAGACCGGCCATGTCGGCAATTTCGCCGGCGAACTGTTCGCGGGGCAGGGTCTGCTGGGCGGCATGTTCGGCCAGGTGCACCCGGCCTTTGACGGCCTGCCGACGGCCCGCCACGAGGCTGCCTGCGCCTCGGGTAGCGTCGCCATCCTTGCCGCCACCGCTGAAATCGAGGCCGGTCGCTATGACCTGGCCTGCGTGGTCGGCATCGAGCAGATGCGCAACGTTCCGGGCCAGAAGGCGGCCGAGAACCTGGGCAGCGCCGCCTGGGCCGGGCACGAATTCCAGGACGCCCGCTTCCTGTGGCCGGCGGCCTTTTCGGACCTTGCCGAGGAATATGACCGCCGCTACGGCCTGAAATACGAGCACCTGATGGCGATCTCGGAGATCAACTTCGCCAACGGCCGGCGCAATCCCAACGCCCAGACCCGCGACTGGCGGTTCGGGCCCGAGGCCTTTACCGAGAACGACGAGACCAACCCGGTGGTCGAGGGCCGCACCCGCAAGCAGGACTGCGGCCAGGTCACGGACGGCACGGCTGTGGTGTTCCTGGCCTCGGCCGAACGCGCCAGGGCCTATGCCGACAGGCGCGGGATCGCGCTGGAGAGCATCCCCCGGATCAAGGGCTGGGGGCATCGCTCGGCCCCGATCAGCTATGCCCGCAAGATCGAGAACAGCCGCAATGAGCCTTACGTCTTTCCGCAGGTGCGGCGCGCCATCCTCGACGCCCGCGCCCGGGCCGGGATCGCGCCGGACGTCTCGGGTGTCGACGCCGTCGAGACCCATGACTGCTTTACCGCCACCGAATATATGGCCATCGACCATCTGGGCCTGACCGCGCCCGGCGAGAGCTGGAAGGCCATCGAGGCCGGCGATATCGCCATGGGCGGCCGGCTGCCGATCAATCCGTCCGGCGGTCTGATCGGCGCGGGCCATCCCGTCGGCGCGACCGGTGTGCGCATGACCCTGGACGCCTTCAAGCAGGTGACCGGCGCGGCGGGAGACTGCCAGGTCGAGGGCGCGAAGACGGTGCAGACGCTGAACATCGGCGGCTCGACGACCACCACGGTGAGTTTCGTGGTGGGGACATAGTCGCAAGTCCTCCCCCTTCAGGGGGGGCTTTTCCGCCGCATCGACCGTATCTGAACGACAGCTTTCGGACCTTCCATGACGCCTCTCCTCCAACTCCTCGCCATCAACGCCGCCGTCTCGGCCGCCGCCTTCATCGTGCTGTGGCTGATTGGCCTGAAGCTGAGGGATGTCAGCTTCATCGACAGCTGGTGGGGCCTGGGCATGGGCCTGATCGCCCTGACCTCGTGGCTGCAGATGGGACCGACACCGCACGGCAACCTGCTGTTGGTCCTGTGCGCCGTCTGGGCGCTGCGGCTGGGCGGCTACCTGCTGTGGCGCTGGCGCAAGAACGGACCTGATCGTCGCTATGTGACGATGATGGCCCATGCCGAGAGCGAGCGGAAATGGAGCTTCGCCAAGGCCTCCCTGTTGCTGGTCTTCGCCCTGCAATACGCCCTGCAGTTCGTGATCGCCCTGCCGGTGCAGCTGGGCCACGGCTCGGCCGCGCCGCTCGGGGCTCTGGCCTATGTCGGGGCCGCCATCGCGGTGGTGGGCATCCTGTTCGAGACCATAGGCGACGCGCAGCTGACCGCCTTCAAGGCCAGGCCGGAAAACGCCGGCAAGGTCATGGACAAGGGCCTGTGGCGCTATACCCGCCACCCCAACTATTTCGGCGACGCCTGTGTGTGGTGGGGCCTGTATCTGATCGCCGCCGGGACCGGCCTGGGCGTCTGGACCCTGCCGGCCCCGGTGCTGATGACCTTCCTGCTGACCAAGTGGAGCGGCGTGCCGACGGTCGAGGGCCGGATGCGTCGCAAGCGCCCGGACTATGAGGCCTATGTGCAGCGGACCTCGGGCTTCGTGCCGTGGTTTCCCAAAACCTGAACCTTCTCCCAGAGGGAGAAGGAGGGGCCCGCGCCAAAGGCGTGGGAGGATGAGGGGTTAAGGCGGTCGACGGCGTGCCGGCACGCCGGTTGACGGTATAACCCGCTCACTTCCCACCGCTTCGCGGCGGGTCCCTCCTCTCCCTATGGGAGCGGTTTCAAGAGGTCTCTGCCGGCCCAGACGCTATGCGTCCCGCTGCTCAGCTTGTGCGGCAGGGCAATGCGGCAGACGACCTCAAAGCGCTTGGCGTCGACCAGCACGCACTCTGACGTGCCCCGGTTCTCGTCGATGATGAAGCTGACCAGATAGCCATCGTCCTCCGAGGTCGCCCCGACGCGTGGCGCGAACGGCGCCTCGCTGGCGTAGCGGCCCTCGGGCAGCTGGATCGACCAGCTCTCGCCGGTTTCCAGGTCATGCTTGACGAAGCCGTTGAACAGGAACCAGCCGGGCTTGGCGGTGGTCGAATAGGCATAGCGATAGGGCTTGCCGGCATATTGCTGGTTGAACATCCCGAACTCGAGGATGCGTTCGTCCAGGTGGCCCTCGGTGGTCTCGCCGGTCTTCAGGTTGAAGCGCCAGCGGTGCAGCTTGGGCCGGAAGCTGTGCTCGTCCAGATAGGCCATCAGGTGGCCGTGACCGTCGGGAGCGTCTTCCAGCGGGCGCGGGGTGGGGTTCTCCTGGAAATAGCCGTCCAGCACGATCTCGTCGCCGTCCTCGTACGCATTGAGCCAGTGCAGCACATAGGTCGGCGCGGCCTCGAACCACTGCACCGGCCCGCCATGCCGCGGCACGATCCCGAACCGTGAGGGCACGCCCTTGTGCAGGCGCACGGCGTGGATGTCGCGCTCCAGCAGGTTGGCGTCCCAGAACACCGGCAGGTCGTTGAGGATCGAATAGTTCTTGGTGAAGGCCATGTCGTGCGGCAGGCGCGGGCCGGGCAGGTCGATGGCCTGATAGGTGGTGCGCTTGCCCGAGGCGTCGACCACGCCATAGTGCATGTAGGGCGCGTGCTTGGAGTAGTTGAAGAACAACAGCTCGCCGGTCTCTTCGTCGACCTTGGGGTGGGCCGACACGCCGTCCAGCGGCGCCCAGGCCGCGACGCCGAGATTTTCCAGGGTCAGCGGATCCAGGCGGTAAGCCTCGCCGCACTGGTAGAAGGTGGCGATGGCCTCGCCGCCGTGGACGACGATGTCGGTGCTGGCGGTGTCCTTCAGGCCGCCATGGGCGCCGAAGCCCGGACGCTTGGAGGTTCCCGGCCCGTCGGCGAGACCGCCCCACAGGCTTTCGCCGACTTCCTGCTCAGCCTCGAAGCCGCGCGTGCGGATGAAGCGGTTGCGATAGGTCGCCTGGCCGTCCTTGAACTCGATCTGGTGGACCATGCCGTCACCGTCAAACGGGTGATAGCGACCCAGCGGCGCGTGGACGGGGTTTTCGGTGTTGCGCAGATAGACGCCGTCGATGTCGGTCGGGATCGCGCCCTCCAGCACCTCCAGGTCCCAGGCGTTGACCTCCTCGTGCTGCGGCGTCCAGGCCCCGGTCATATAGGGGTGGTTGGTGTGGCCCAGCGACGTGCGGACGGGCGGCAGACGTTCGATCTTCATGGCAACCTCATCGGAGATGCGCCAGCTTACCGCCAGTCAGTCTTGTTGTGCAAGTAAGTCAGCGCGCCGCGCTGACTCGCCAGATCACATTGCCCACATCGTCAGCCAGCAGCAGGGCGCCGGTGTTGTCGATGTTGACCCCAACCGGGCGACCTTGGGCTTCACCCTTGGCGTTGAGGAAGCCGGTCAGGAAATCCTCGGGCTGGCCCGCCGGCTTTCCGCCGGAGAAGGGGATGAACACCACCTTGTATCCGGACTGGGGCTTGCGGTTCCACGAGCCGTGCTGGCCGATGAACACGCCGCCCCGATAGCGCTCGGGGAAGGTCGCGCCCTCATAGAAGGCCAGGCCCAGCGAGGCGGTGTGGGCGCCCAGGGCGTAGTCGGGCTTGATCGCCTTGGCGACGAGGTCCGGGCGAGGCGGCTTCACGCGGGTGTCCACCGTCTGGCCATAGTAGCTGTAGGGCCAGCCATAGAAGCCGCCGTCTTGCACCGAGGTCATGTAGTCGGGGACCAGATCGTTGCCGATCTCGTCGCGTTCGTTGACGGCGGTCCACAGCTTGCCGGTCACGGGCTCCCAGCCCATGCCGTTGGGATTGCGGATGCCCGAGGCATAGACCCGGCTGGCGCCTGTGGCGGGGTCGATCTCCAGAATGCCAGCGCGGCGTTCTTCGTTCTGCATACCGTTCTCGCCGACATTGCTGTTGGAGCCGACGGTCGCATAGAGGCGGGAGCCATCCTTGCTGGCGATCAGGCTCTTGGTCCAGTGGTGGTTGATCGGGCCGGCGGGCAGGTCGGCGATCTTGCGCGCCGGGGCCGTGATGCTGGTCACGCCCGCCACATAGGGGAAGGCGACTACGGCGTCGGTATTGGCGACATAGAGCGTGTCACCGACCAGGGCCATGCCGAACGGCGAGTTCAGGCCGGTCAGGAACGGCGTCTTGATCTCGGCCACGCCGTCGCCGTCAGCGTCGCGCAGTAGGGTGATGCGATTGGCGCTGGGCACGGTGGCGCCAGCCTTGCCCATGATCTGCTTTTCGGCCCAGGCCCGGATGTCGAAGCCCTTCTTCTTTTCCTTGGGCGGGCCGTTGGTTTCGGCGACCAGCACATCGCCATTGGGCAGCACCAGCAGCCAGCGCGGGTGATCCAGGCCCGAGGCGAAGGCCTGAACCCTGAAGCCCTGGGCGGCGACCGGCGTCGCGCCATTGGCCCAGCGGTTGACGGGGGCGACCTTCACGGTCGGAAACAGCGTCTTCGTCGGCGCAGGCAGGGCCGGATCGGGACCATAGCCCGTGGCGGCGGTCTGGGACTCGCTCTGGCTACAGGCGGCCAGCGCCGTCAGGGCGATGAGGGTTAGCGCTGCGGGGTGACGAAGGCGCGACATGGAGTTTCTCCCTGAGACCTGACGGTAACGCTCAGGAGCGTTCCGCGTTCTTTGGCGGGCGGGTCTGATCCGGAGGCTAGACTATTGTTGCGCCGCGTCGAGCTTCCCCATCGTCAATCCGCCCTCAGGACGGGCGCGGGACGCTGCGAGAGGGCCTGGGCCGCGGCCAGCAGACCGCCGACCGCCGACAGACCCGCCGCGCCGGCCAGCAGGGCCATGACCCCGGCCCAGTCGATGCTCCATTGCGCCTTGAACACCAGCACCACCACCGGCCAGGCGGCGGCCAGACCCAGCAGCACCCCGGCCGCGCCGGCGATCAGGCCGACCGCGCCATATTCCACGACATAGGCCGACAGGATCTGGGTGCGGGTGCCGCCCAGCACCTTCAGCGTCGCCGCCTCGCGCGCCCGGGCGCTGGCTCCGGCCGCGATGGCGCCGGCCAGCACCAGCAGGCCCGCCAGACCCGCCACGGCCGCCGCGCCGCGAATGGCCAGGGCCAGGCGGTCGAACAGCCCGGCGGCGGCCTCCAGCTGTTCGCGCACGCTGATCACGTTGACGGCCGGAAAGCTCTTGCCCAGGGCGCGGGTCAGGCGGGCCTCGGCCGGGCGGTCCATCTTGGCGATGGCGATATTGCGCAGCACCGCGCCTTCCAGACTTTTCGGGTCCAGGATGATCGAGAAATTGGGGCCAAAGCCGCCGAACTCGACCTTGCGCAGCACCGCGACCCTGGCCTCCAGATCGCGGCCCAGCACCGACAGGGTGATGGTGTCGCCGGCCTTCAGGCCCGCGCCGCGCGCCAGGTCGACCTCCAGCGCCACCTGCGGCGGACCGGCATAGCCGGCGGGCCACCAGCGGCCTTCGACGATCCCGGCATCCTTCGGTTCGGACGGCAGCACCGACAGGTTCACATCGCTGTCGAAGGCCCAGCGCTCGGAGGCCTTGATGGCCTGCAGGTCGACGGGCTTGCCCTTGAGGGCCACGATGCGGCCCGTGGCGAACGGGATGCGCAGATAGCTCTGGGCGTCCAGCGAGCCGGCGGCGCGAAAGACCTCTGCGTCAAAGGCCGCGACCTCGTCGCCGGGGATCTCGGTGAACACCATGGCCGGGGCGCTCTTGGGCGCGACCTCGCGGACCTGGGCCAGCAGGGCCGACTGGATCAGCACCACGCAGGCCAGCAGGGCGACGCCCAGGCCGATGGCCGGTGTGGCGGTGCGGGCGGCCGAGCGGGGTCCGGCAAGGTTGGCCAGGCCGATCCGCATGGGCCCGCGCGCCAGGCCTCGCAGCTTGCCCGCTAGCCAGGCGGCCAACAGGCCCAGCGCCCACAGGGCGACGAAGGCCACGGCGACGCCGGCGATCATGATGGCCGCGGCGATCGGGGTGGGCGCGGTGGCGACGGCCAGGGCGGCCAAGCCCAACCCGGCTAGCGTCGCGCCGATCATCTCCAGGCCAAAGGGTGGTCGCACGCCCAGCGCCCGGCGAAACAGGGCCGAGGGCGGGGTGGCGCGAGCGCGGGCCAGGGGGATCAGCGAGAAGGCCGCCGCCGCCAGCAGGCCAAAGGCCCCGGCCTTGACCAGCGGTAGGGGATAGACCGCGAACAGGGCCGGGATCGGCAGTTGGCTGCCGGCGATCTGACCCAGGATCAGCGGCACGATCGCCCCGATGATCAGGCCCAGGGTGACGCCCAGACTGGCCAGCAGGCCGATCTGGATCAGATAGGTGTTGCGGATCAGGGCCCCATCCGCGCCCAGCGCCTTGAGCACCGCGATGGAGGGCTCGCGCGTCGCCAGATAGGCCGAGACCGCCCCGGCCACGCCCAGGCCGCCGGCCACCAGCGAGGCCAGGCCGATGAAGCCCAGGAAATATTCCAGCTGATCGATCAGGCGCTTGGCGCCGGGCGCGGCGTTGGAGCGATCGCGCACGCCAAGGCCGGCCTCGCCGAAAGTCTTTTCCAGCTGCTTGCCGGCGACGACCGGATCGACGCCGTCGCGCACCGCGATGCGGGCGGCCTGGTCAGACGGCAGGCCCGGCGCCAGCAGGCCCGTCGGGTCCAGCAGGTCGCGACGCACCACCACGCGCGGGCCCAGCACGAAGCCGCGCGCCACGCTGTCGGGCTGGCGGATCATCACGGCGCGAACCACCAGGGTCAGGGGGCCGGCCTCGAATGTGTCGCCGATCTTCAGGCCCAGGCGATCCAGCAGGGCCGGCTCGACCGCCGCGCCCGGCAGGCCGTCGCGCACGGCAAGAGCCTCGGCCAGGCCAGCCGCGCCCTCCAGCTCGACCTTGCCGGCCAGGGGATAGGCGGCGTCGGCGCCGCGCAGGTCGACCAGCCGGCGTTCCCCTGATGGAGCCTGGGCCATCACCCGGACGCGGGCGGTATAGGACACCGTGCCCAGCCGCGCGAAGGCCGCGCGCTCCTGTGGGGTGAAATCGCGGTTCTCGACCGAGGTCGAAATATCGCCGCCCAGGATCTCGCGCGCCTGCGAGGCCAGGCCCCGGCGGAAGGCCTCGGCGGTGGAGCTGGCCGCCGCGATGGCGGCGACGCCCAGGGCCAGGCAGGCCAGGAAGATGCCAAAACCTCGAACGCCCGAGCGCAGTTCACGGGCGGCGAGACGGAAGGAAAGCGCGCTCAAGCCCCCACCATTCCTTGTACGATCTTGCCTTCGACGACCTTGCCATCGGCCATGCGGACGATGCGGTCGGCGCGCTGGGCCAGCACGGGGTCGTGGGTGACCATCACCAGGGCCGCGCCGCACTCGGCCAGCAGGTCGAACATCAGGTCGACCACCGAGCCGGCGTTGCGGCTGTCGAGATTGCCGGTCGGCTCGTCGGCGAACAGCAGGATCGGGCGCGCCGCCAGCGCCCGAGCCAGGGCGACGCGCTGCTGCTCGCCGCCCGACAGTTGGTGCGGATAGTGGGTCAGGCGCAAGGACAGCCCCACCTTGGCCAGCCAGTCGCGGGCCGTGGGCAGGGCGTTTGGCAGGCTCGCGATCTCCAGCGGGGCCGAGACGTTTTCCTCGGCGGTCATGTTGGGCAGCAGGTGGAAGCTCTGGAACACCAGGGCCGCGCGGCCCCGGCGCAGACGAGCGCGGCCGTCTTCGTCCAGCTTCGCCAGGTCCTGACCGAACAGGCTGACGGTTCCCGAGGTGGGGCGCTCAAGGCCGGCCGCCACCGAAATCAGCGACGACTTGCCCGAACCCGAGGGGCCGATGATCGCCACGCGCTCACCCGCCGCCACATGCAGATCGACGCCGCGCAGGATGTTCACGGGCCCCGCGGAGGAGGGCAGGGTCAGGGTCACCGACGAAAGGGCGAGCGGTGCGACATCGGCGGACATGAAGTTTCCTTGTTTCGCGCGTTAAACTGCACGGACAGATCCCCACATAGGAACCCATGAGCACCATCACACGCCCTGGCTTCACCCGTAGAGGTGCTTTTCTTGGATTGGCGGCCAGCGCCGGCGCCACAGGGGCCTGGTCCGCGACCAGCGCGCCGATCGTCACGGTGCTGGGCGACTCGATCACGGCCGGCCTTGGCCTGCCGGCGCGCGACGCCCTGCCCGCCCAGCTGCAGGCGGCGCTGGAGCGTCGCGGCGTGCGGGCCATGGTGCGCGGGGCGGGGGTTTCAGGCGACACCAGCGGCGGCGCCCTGGCTCGCGTGGATTTCAGCGTCGCGGCCGACACGGCGCTGTGCGTGGTGGCCCTGGGCGGCAATGACCTGTTGCAGGGCGCCGATCCGCGCAACACCAAGGCCAATCTGCGCCGGATCATCGACAAGCTGAAAACCCGCCAGATCAAGGTGGTGCTGGCCGGATTGCGGGCTCCGCCCCTGATCGGGGCGTCCTATGCCCGCGATTTCACCGGCCTGTTTCCCGCCCTGGCGCGCGAGACCGGCGCTTTCTATCACCCCGACTTCGTCACCGGCGTGGTCGGCGTTCAGCGCCTGATGCAGCGCGACGGCATCCATCCCAACGCCGCCGGCGCCCGGGTGATCGCCGAGCGGCTGGCCCCCACGGTGGCGAGCGCGCTGCGAACCGCGATCTAGGTTCACAGCGCGCGCTGACCTAGCCGTCGATAACCGCCGACTTGCTCGCCGGCGGATGAGCCGTGTGGGCGCTGCCGCCGAACACGCGATGCATCAACCGTTCGGACCGCACCTTCAGGCCGTCCATCAGGACAAAGACGACCGGCACGTACAGCAGCGACAGCAGGGTCGAGGTGATCAGGCCGCCGATGACGGCGATCGCCATCGGGGCGCGGAACTCGACATCGGCTCCGAACCCGACCGCGACCGGCAGCATGCCCACGCCCATGGCGACCGTGGTCATCAGGATGGGTCGGGCCCGCTTGTGCGCCGCGTCGATGATCGCCTCGCGCTTGGTCATGCCGTTCTGCATGGCCACGATCGCGTACTCCACCAGCAGGATCGAGTTCTTGGCCGCGATCCCCATCAGCATCAGGATGCCGATCAGGGTCGAGATCGAGAAGCTTGACCCCACCAGCACCAGCAGGGCGAAGGCGCCGCCAATGGCCAGGGGCAGGGCGACCATGATGGTGATCGGGTGGGCGAAGCTGCGGAACAGCAGCACCAGCACCACGTACATCAGCAGGATGCCGGTGATCAGGGCGGCGGCGAAGCCGGTGACCATCTCTTGGATGAACTCGGCGTCGCCGGCGGCCACCTCGGTAACGCCGGTTGGCAGGTTCTTGACCGAGGCCAGGTCATGCACGCGCTTGCTGGCCTCGCCCACCACGATGCCATCCAGCTCCGCGGTGATGGTGGCGACGCGCGAGCGGTCCTGACGGCTGATCTGCGAGGGACCGGCGCCGAAGCGCACGTCCGCCACGGCGTTCAGCGGCACGGCGCCGTTGGCGCTGGGCACCTGCAGGGTCTGCAGAATAGCCATGTCCTCGCGAGCGTCCTGGGTCAGGCGCAGACGGATCGGCACCTGCCGGTCACCCAGATTATATTTGGGCAGGTTCTGGTCGACGTCGCCGATGGTGGCGACGCGCACAGCCTGCGAGATCACGCCGGCCGAGACGCCGGCGCGGGCGGCCTGGTCGGGGCGCGGCGAGACCACGATCTCGGGACGGGCGATGGCGGCGGTGTTGACCACATGCGCCAGGCCCGGAACGTTGCGCATGTCGGCCTCGACCTTGCGGGCGGCGGCCTCGAGGGCAGGGCCGTTGTCGCTGAGCAGGCGCAGGGTGAAGCTGGAGCCGTCGCTGGGACCGCCGCCGCTGTTGGAGCCCGCGCCGATCCGGGCGCCCGGAATGGCGGCGAACTGGTCGACCATCAGGCGACTGAACTCCTGCTGGCCCATGCGCTCGCCCTTGGGAACGAGATCGGCGTTCAGGGTGGCCGTGTTGACGGCATTGTTGCCGCCGATCGACGCATAGACACCGACCACTTCGGGACGGGCCCGCAGCTCGCGGGTCATGCGCTGAACGATGGCGTCGGTTTCATCCAGCGTCGCGCCGGGCGGCAACTGGACCGAGAACGGCGCACGGCCCCGGTCGGCGGCGGGCGAGAACTCGAACGGCAGCTTGGTCGCCAGGAAGCCGGAGATCAGCATCATGGGCACGCCCATCGCCAGGACCTTCCAGCGATTGTTCAGGCCCCAGGTCAGGCTTTTCAGGTAGGGCGCCATCCAGAACGGGTCGGCGTCCTCGTGCTTGCTGTTGGCCTTGAGCATGTAGGCGCCCATCAGCGGCGTCAGCAGGCGGGCCACGACCAGCGAGAACAGCACCGAGACGCAGGCGGCCAGGGCGAAGGCCTTGAAGAACTGGCCGATGATGCCCGGCATGAAGCCGACCGGCGCGAACACCGCCACGATGGTGAAGGTGGTCGCCACGACGGCCAGGCCGATCTCGTCGGCCGCTTCCATGGCCGCCGCATAGGGCGTCTTTCCGCCCCGCATGTGGCGGACCATGTTCTCGATCTCGACGATGGCGTCGTCGACGAGGATGCCCACGGTCAGCGACAGGGCCAGCAGGGTGATGCTGTTGAGCGACTGGTTCAGCGGCGCCATCAGCGCGAAGGTCGGCAGCAGCGACATCGGGATGGCGACGGCCGCCAGGAAGGTCGCCCGCCAGTCGCGCAGGAACAGCAGCACCACCAGAACGGCCAGCACCGCGCCGAGGATCAGCGCCTCCATCGAGGCCAGATAGCTGTCCTCGATATATTTCACTTCCGAGGTGATCTCGTCGATCTCGACTTCCGGATGGGCCTTGTCGAGCTTCTCGACGGCCTTGCGGATCTTCTCGGCGGTCTGGACCTCGCTGGCGCCGCGCGAGCGGACCATGTTGAAGGTCACCACTTCCTGGCCGTCATAGCGGGCGCGCGAGCGGGGCTCGGCCCAGCGGTCCTCGACCGTGCCCAGGTCGCCCAGGCGCACGGTTCCGCCGGCTGACAAGGGCACGCGGGTCTCGCGGAGCTGATCGATCGAGCCGGCCGCGCCCAGGGTGCGGATGGCGCGCTCGGAGCCCGAAATGGTCACCCGGCCGCCGGGCAGATCGGCGTTGCTGGACACCAGGGCCTGGCTGACCTGGGCGGCGGTGACGCCGCGCGCGGCCAGACGGTCGGGATCCAGCGCCACCTCGATCTCGCGATCGACGCCGCCCCGGCGATTGACCTCGCCGACGCCCTTGATCGCCAGCAGGGTGCGGCTGACCTCGTTGTCGACGAACCAGCTGCGCTGTTCAGGCGTCAGGGTCGGGGCCTTGACCACATAGGTGATCAGCGGATCGCCCGAGATGTCGATCCGGGTGACATTCGGCTCCTGCATGTCCTGGGGCAGGTCGCCCCGCAGGCCGGACATGGCGTTGCGGACATCGTTGGTGACCCGCTCATGGTCGACGCCCAGCTCGAACTCGATGAAGGTCGAGGAGACGCCGTCGGTGATGGTCGAATTGATGTGGCGCACCTGGCCAAGACCCGCGATCGAGTCCTCGATCAGGCGGGTGACCTGGGTTTCCAGCTCGCTGGGCGCGGCGCCGGGGCGCACGGCGGTGACAACGACGAACGGCAGATCGACGTCGGGATTGTTGTTGATCCGCATGCTGCGGAAGCCGGAAATCCCGGCGATGGTCAGCAGCAGGAACAGCAGGATGACGGGGATCGGGTTTCGGATCGCCCAGGAGGAGATGTTGTTCATGGCGTCAGGCTCCTAGCGGGCCGACTTGGCGGCGGCCGAGGCCGTCGGAACGGCGCTGCCGATCCGCACCGCGTCGCCTTCGCCCAGGAAGCCGGCGCCCTCGACAACGACCCGCTCGCCGGCGGTCAGTCCGGTGGCGGCGATCTTGTCGGCGGTGGCGGCCACGATGGCGATGCGGCGGAACCGGGCATGGTTCTTGGCGTCGAGCACGAACACGCCGGGGCGGTTCTCGCGATACAGCACCGCGGCGCTGGGAACGGTCAGGGCGGGCTGGTCGCCGGCCTGGATGGTGGCGCGGGCGAACATGCCGGTGCGGAACCCGCCCATGCTGGTCAGCGCCACGCGCGCGACGCCCAGGCGGGTCTGGCCATCCACCTCGGGCGTGACGATGCGAACGCGACCCGTCGTCTGGCCGACCTTGTCGGAGATGATGGTGGCGGTCATGCCCGCCTTCACCAGGGCCAGGTCGGTTTCGGGGATCTCGGCGTCCAGTTCCAGGCGGCTGTCACGGACGATGCGGAAGACTTCCGCACCCGTGCTGACGATCTGGCCCTTGGTGACGTTGCGGCGGCTGATCAGGCCCGAAACCGGCGCGCGGATGGCGGTCTGGGCCAGGCGGGCGGCGGTCTCGCCGCGCGCGGCCTGAGCCGAGGCGACCTGGGCGGCGGCGGTCTGCTGCTTGGCCAGGCTGGTGTCCAGCGAGGCCTGCGACAGATAACCCTTGGCCTGCAGTTCGCGTGAGCGGCGCAGGGCGGCTTCGGCCTCGGCCAGGGTGGCCCTGGCGCTGGCGACGCTGGCGTCCTGCTGGCGCAGCTGGGCCGAGAGCAGGGTGTCGTTGAGCTTGACCAGGACCTGGCCGGCCTGGACGGTGTCGCCTTCCTCGGCATTGACCGAGATGGCCGTCAGGCCGCCGGTTTCGGCGCCGACGACGACCTCTTCCCAGGGCGAGATGGTGCCGGTGGCGTTGATCTGGCGAGGCACCGATTGCGAGACGACGGTGGCGATGCTGACCGTCTGGGTCGCGGTCGCCCCGGCGGAGGGCTTGGCCGCCTTGGGCTTCTTGTCGCCGCCGCAGCCGGCAAGCGCCAAGGCGCCCATGCCCAGGACCAAAACCAGCGCGCTCGAACGCATGACGCGCCCCTTGATCCCGTAAACCACGATCGTCCCCGATGTCCCAGAAAGCCTTCAAGGCCTTCTAGCCGACAAAGCGCGGGTCGCTGAGTTAAATGATCGTAAGACGATATGGAGCAGCGGGTTAGATCGATGGCGCGGCGCCGGATTGGGCGGCCAGGGCGCGATTGAACCCTTCGCGGGCGCGCATCCGGGCCCAATAGGCCGCGACATCGGGCGGGAAATCATCCGAAAGGCCCAGGGATGTCGCCAGCAGCAGGGCGTAGGCGATCGAGATATCCGCGCCCGTGAAGCGGTCGGCGGCGGCGAAGGCGTGGTCCTTCAGGATCAGGTCCAGCCCCTTCAGTCGCGACAGGAACCAGCGGGCATAGTCTGTGGCGACCTGGGGATTGCGCCGTTCCTCGGGTTCGAGGCGCGAATAGCGCAGCACCAGGGTCTGGGGAAAGGTCAGGGTGGCCTCGCCGAAATGCAGGCCGTTCAGATAGGCGCCATAACCGGGCTCTTCGGGGCGCACCGACAGGCGTCCCTCGCCGTGGCGCATCGACAGATATTCGATCATCGCCGCGGATTCGGTCATCCGGGTGTCGCCATCGATCAGGAGCGGGATGGTGCCCAGCGGGTTTTCGTCCAGGAACTCGCGCGCCAGGAACCTCGGCGGGAAGGGCAGGAGCTTGAGATCGTACTCAAGCCCCAGCTCTTCCAGCGCCCACAGCGGCCGGAACGAGCGGGCGTCCCGGCAGTGGTAGAGGGTGATCATGCGGGGCTAGAGCCGCTCGACGATCGTTACATTCGCCAGACCGCCGCCCTCGCACATGGTCTGCAGGCCGTAGCGACCGCCCGAAGCCCGCAGGGCGTGGATCAGGGTGGTCATCAGCTTGGCGCCCGAGCCGCCCAGCGGATGGCCCAGGGCGATGGCGCCGCCATTGACGTTCAGCCTGGCCGGATCCGCGCCCAGCACCTGCAGCCAGGCGGTCGGCACCGAGGCGAAGGCCTCGTTGACCTCATAGAGGTCGATGTCGTCGATCTTCATGCCGGCCCGCTTCAGGGCCTTTTCGGTGGCCGGGATCGGGGCCTCCAGCATGATCACCGGGTCATGGCCGATGACGGTCATGTGGTGGACCCGAGCCAGCGGCTCGACGCCCAAAGCCTTGAGCCCCCGCTCATTGACCACCAGCAGACCGGCCGCGCCGTCGCAGATCTGGCTGGAGGTGGCGGCGGTCAGGCGGCCGTTTTCCTGCAGCAGCTTGACGCCGCCGATCGACTCCAGGGTGGCGTCGTAGCGGATGCCTTCGTCGGTGGTGTGCTGCTCGATCGCGCCGTCGGCCAGGGCGATTTCCAGCGGCACGATCTCGGCGGCGAACTTGCCGGCTTTCGTCGCGGCGATGGCGCGCTGGTGGCTGGACAGGGCGAAGGCGTCCAGGGCCTCGCGGCTGAGGTCATATTTGCGGGCGATCATCTCGGCGCCGGCGAACTGGCTGAAATTGATGTCGGGATACCGCGCCTGGATGCGCGGGCTCATATAGGTCCCGAAGCCGTTCTTGTAGGGCAGGGCCGAGGACAGGCCCATCGGCACGCGGCTCATGCTCTCGACGCCGGCGGAGATCACCACGTCCATGGCGCCCGACATCACGGTGGCGGCGGCGAAATGCAGGGCCTGCTGCGACGAGCCGCACTGGCGGTCCACCGAGGTGGCCGGCACGCTTTCGGGCAGGCGCGAGGCCAGCACCGCGTTGCGGGCGATATTGATGCCCTGCTCGCCCACCTGGCCAACGCAGCCCATGATCACGTCCTCGATCAGGGCCGGATCGACGCCGCTGCGGTCGACCAGCGCGTCCAGCACGGCGCCGGCCAGATCCGCTGGATGCCAACCGGCCAGTCGCCCGCCCTTGCGGCCGCCAGCGGTGCGCGCGGCGGCGACGATATAGGCTTCGCCCATGGTGTTTCTCCCTGTTTTGCGGGAGCCGACCAGAAAATCGGGCGCTTGTCTTCTGTGACGCGGCGTCAGTCGGCGGCGCTAGCCTGACGGCAGATCGTTCGCCTCAAGGCCGGAAGACACCTTCCATAGATCGATCCCCCCCTCCGAGGCGTGCCGGTCGATCGCGGCCAGCTCCTCGTCCGAAAAGGTCGGGGTGTTCAGGGCGGCCAGCGAGTCTTCCAGCTGCGACACCGTGCGAGCGCCGACCAGGGCCGAGGTCACGCGCGGGTCGCGCAGCACCCAGGCGATCGCCATCTGGGCCAGGGTCTGGCCGCGCGCCTGGGCGATGGCGTTCAGCGCCTTGATGCGCTCCAGGTTGTCGGCGCTCAGCAGGTGGTCGCCGAACGAGCCGCCCTTCGCCACGCGGGAGTCGGACGGCACGCCGTTCAGATACTTGC
Source organism: uncultured Caulobacter sp. (assembly GCA_964427205.1). GTDB lineage: Bacteria > Pseudomonadota > Alphaproteobacteria > Caulobacterales > Caulobacteraceae > Caulobacter. Next base: position 11,156 of record CAYRTE010000038.1, on the reverse strand, counting down.
TGGTCAGCAGGCCCTGGGCCAGCGGCGAGAAGGCGATGCAGCCGACGCCGAGGGTTTCCAGCGTGTCCAGCAGGGCGTCCTCGATCCAGCGGTTGAGCATCGAATAGGACGGCTGGTGGATCAGCAGCGGCACGCCCTCGGCCTTCAGGATGGCGTGGGCCTGGCGGGTCAGTTCGGGCGAGTAGGACGAGATGCCGACATACAGCGCCTTGCCGGTGCGATGCAGGTGGGCCAGCGCGCCCATGGTCTCCTCCAGCGGCGTCGTCGGATCGACACGGTGCGAATAGAAGATGTCGACATAGTCCAGCCCCATGCGCCTGAGGCTCTGGTCGCAGCTGGCGATCAGATACTTGCGCGAGCCGCCGACGCCGCCATAGGGGCCGGGCCACATGTCCCAGCCGGCCTTGGTGGAGATGACCAGCTCGTCGCGATGGGCCTTGAAGTCGGTCGCCATGACGCGGCCGAAGTTCTCTTCCGCCGAGCCGTAGGGCGGGCCGTAATTGTTGGCGAGATCGAAGTGGGTCACGCCCAGGTCGAAGGCCCTACGCAGGATGGCGCGGCCGGTCTCGAACACGTCCTCGCCCCCGAAGTTCTGCCACAGGCCCAGCGAGATGGCCGGCAGGTCCAGGCCGCTGCGCCCCGTGCGGCGATAGGGCATGGTGTCATAGCGATGGGCGGCGGCGACATAGGTCAAGGCGGGCGTCCCTAATGCGCGGGCCGTGCGGTGGGCCGGTCCGTCCTGTTTCTGACAACGTTGTCAATCTAACGCGCGATACGAACGCGACAAGTGCGGTTTTCAGGCCTCGCGTCGCGCGGCTTCGGACTCGGTGGACGGCGAGGCGGCGCGGATCAGTTCCAGCACATCGACAATGATCAGCCGCATGGCGGTCGAGGCCCGGTCGGCGTCGCGCGCGATGATCGCTTCGGCCACATCCTCGTGCGAGGGGATGCTGGCGGTGCGGCCCTTGATGCGGTTGGTGAACCGGATCGAGATGCGCAGGGCGGTGTTCACCAGCTCATGCAGTTCGCGATAGAACGGGTTCTTGGTCGCGTTCAGAATGGCGATGTGGAAGGCGATGTCGGCCGACAGGGCGTCGTCCTCGCCCTCGGCGGCGGCCTTCATACGACGCAGGCCCTTGCGGATCTCTTCGAGCCCGGCTTCGTCGGCGTTGCGCGCGGCGAGGGCGGCGGCGGCGGGCTCGATGCCCAGGCGCATCTCGGTGAAGTCGGCCAGCAGGCGTAAGGAGAATTTGCGCTCCAGCAGCCAGCGCAGCACGTCGGGATCCAGCAGGTTCCAGTCCGACTCCGGCTCGACCACCGTGCCGTGGCGCGGGCGGGCGCTGAGCAGGCCCTTGGCGGTCAGCATCTTGACCGCCTCGCGGGTGACGGTGCGGCTGGCTCCGAACTGCTTGGAAAGCTCGCCCTCGGTGGGGAAGCCGACGGTGGCGTACTCGCCGGTGACAATGGCCTGACCCAGCGCCTCGACCAGACCGTAGGTCAAACTGAGGCCAGGCTGGGTGCGCATCGGCTAGTTTTCTTTCCTACGAGGTGGCGCGATCTGAATCGGTCCTGTCTAGCGTGGTTCGCTCAGGCCCGGAACAGTCGCCGCGCCAACGAATACACGCCTGTTCCGCGGCTGTCTGACCAATGTTTGCGTTGTCGGCCGCGGTGCGAGCGGCCGACAACACACGGTTCACCACCAGATGGCGTAGAGCGCGATCAGGATCAGGATCACGCCGACGCCAGCGATGTTGAAGCCGGTGGTGGTCTTGTAGCTGACCCCCTCCAGGCTCACGACATTGACGACCTTTTTCTGCGGGGCGACCAGCGAGACGATCACCGCCGCCGCCAGGGTCAGCAGGAACACCAGGCCCACGCGGTTCATGAACGGGATCACGAACACGCCCATCTTGTCGGCGACGAAGAAGGCGCCCGACAGGGCGGCTCCGCCGATGGCGGCAACCAGGGCCGAGGCGGTGGTGGCGCGCTTCCAGAACAGCCCCAGCATGAAGATCACCACGATCCCCGGCGTGAAGAAGCCGGTGAAGTCCTGGATGAACTGGAAGGCCTGCTCGGCCTTGCCCAGCAGCGGGCGGGCCATCAGAATGCCGATCAGCACCGCGACGACGGCGGTCACCCGGCCGACGGCGACGAGGTGGCGCTCGGTCGAGCCCTTCTTGATCTTGGCGTAGATATCCAGGGTGAAGATGGTGGCGATCGAGTTGATCTTTGCGGCCAGCGACGCGACGATGGCGGCCACCAGCGCGGCGAACACCAGACCCAGCACGCCAGGCGGCAACAGCTTCATCATCTCCGGATAGGCCTGGTCAGGCTTGGCCAGATTGGGCGCCAGGATCAGGGCGGCGATGCCCGGCACCACGACGATCACGGGCATCAGCAGCTTCAGATAGGCGGCCAGGGCGATGCCCTTCTGGGCCTCGGCCAGGTCCTTGGCGCCCAGGGCGCGCTGGATGATGTATTGGTTGAAGCCCCAATAGCTGATGTTCATGATCCACATGCCGCCCAGCAGGACGGAGAGGCCGGGCAGGTCCTTGTAGTGCGGATTGTCGCGCGACAGGATCATGTCGAACTTCTCGGGGAAGCGGTCCGTCAGGGTGTGGAAGCCGGCCAGCACGCCGCCCTCGGCGCCGCCGATCTGGTTGAGCGAAATGAACACGATGATCAGGCCGCCGGTGATCAGCAGGGCCACCTGGACGATGTCGGTCAGGGCCACGGCCTTCAGCCCGCCCCAGATCTGATAGGCCAGGGCGAAGACGCCGATCGCGGCCAGGGCCACCATCTGGTCGACGCCGGTCACCGTGTGCACGGCGATGGAGCCCAGCCACAGGATCGAGGTCAGGTTCACGAAGACGTACAGGATCAGCCAGAACACGGCCATCACATTGCGGACGCTGGGCCCGTAACGCTGCTCCAGGAATTGGGGCATGGTGTAGACGTTGTTCTTCAGGAAAATCGGCAGGAAGAACTTGCCGACGATCAGCAGGGTCAGGGCCGCCATCCATTCATAGGACGCGATGGCCAGGCCGATGGCGTAGCCCGAACCGCTCATGCCGATGATCTGCTCGGCCGAGATATTGGCCGCGATCAGCGAGGCGCCGATGGCCCACCAGGGCAGGGCCTTGCCGGCCAGGAAGTAGTCGGTGGAGTCCTTCTGATGGCCGCCCTTGTCGCGGGAAACCCACTGGGCCAGTCCGAAAATGGCGACGGCGTAGACCGCCAGAATGACGAAATCTATGGTTTGCACGTGGTTCCTCCCCCGAGGGATCTTGTTCTGGTCGAGACTAGGCCTGTGCGTTCCAGGCGGCGATCAGGGTGGCGGCCTTCTCGCCGACCTGCTGGGGCGTGTGGCCGGGACGATAGAGTTCGCCGCCCACGCCGATGCCGGCCACGCCGGCCGTCAGCCACGGCTCCAGATTGGCCGCGCCGACGCCGCCGACCGCATAGACCAGGATGTCCTTGGGCAGCACGTCCTTGACCGCCTTGATGTGGCTGGGGCCAAAGCTGCTGGCCGGATAAAGCTTCAGAGCCCTGGCGCCGGCCTTCACGGCGGTGAAGGCCTCCGACGGCGTGGCGAAGCCGGGCATGGCGGTCAGGCCCAGTTCGACGGCGCGGGCGATCACGGCCGGATCGGTGTTGGGCGTGACGATCAGCTTGCCGCCGGCCGCCGCGACGTCATCGACCGCCTGGGGCGTCAGCACCGTGCCGGCCCCGCACAGGGCCACGTCGCCAAAGGCTTGGCACAGACGGCGGATGCTCTCCAGCGGCTCGGGCGAGTTCAGCGGCACCTCGATGGCGCGGATGCCGGCGTCGACCAAGGCCTTGGCGATCGCCACCACCTCGTCGGGCTGCACGCCGCGCAGGATCGCCACGATGGGCGGGGGACGAGTTGCGACGGGGTCAGGCGAGGACATGGAACTCACTATTTTTCTGGGGCGACAGGGCCGACAGGCCAGCCAGCACGGCGCTGTCACCGTCGATGGCCACGGTGTGACCGCCTTGGGCGGCAATGGCCTGCCCGTAAAACTCATTGAGGGTCGGGGCTCCGACTAGGGTCACCTGCCCCAGGTCGCCGAACCACTGCCGCGCGGCGGCCGCATCGGCGCCGATCAGCAGGCCTGACAGGAAACCCACGGCGTCGGCGGCCGGCAGAGCGTCCAGAAGCTGCCGACTGCGGGTCTCGAACAGCAGGTGCGGCAGCAGGGCCGGGCCCTTCTCCGTGATGCGGGCCAGACCCATGGCGAAACCCTTGGCCGAGCCCTGAACATCGGCGGCGACGCCGGCCGCGAGGGTCGAGTGCGCGCGCAGCAGGGCGAAGGTCTCGCCGACCGGAGCGGTCAGAAAGCCGGTGATCGCGCCGTCCTCGACCACGGTCCATTTGCTGTGGGTGCCGGGCAGGACCAGCAGGCGCCGGCCCGTCTTGAGCCCGGGGTCGAGCTCAAGAGCGCCCAGAATCTGGGTCTCCTCGCCGCGCATCACGTCGGGGCCGCCCAGCGGGTTCACGCACGACAGGCCAGGGATGATCGACACAGGCAGGCCGTCGGCCTCGATCTTCAGCACCCGCTGGCGCAGGTCGGCGGCCGTGGCCGGGCAGGGGGCGTAGGGCGCCTCGACCCAGCCGATGCGCGAGCCGACCATGCCGCACAGGATCGCGCCGGAGGGCCGTGCCTCGCGCCAGTCGCCGACGAGCTCGAGGAAGGTCTCTTGTGGGGACTTCGTCAGGACGCCGACCCCGAGGCCATCCCGGCGATCCAGCACGCTCTTGCCCTGGCGCAGATAGAGCCGCAGGCGGGAGGTGCCCCAATCGCCGAAAATCGAGATCGACGGATCCATCAATGGGATTCGCGGGTCACGACCGAGCCGGAAGCGCCGACCAGGAAGTCCAGGTCGCAGCCTTTGTCGGCCTGAAGCACGTGGTCGATATAGAGCTTGGCATAGCCGCGCGTCGCCAACGGCAGCGGCGGGTTGGCGCGCCAGACGGCCAGTCGGGCTTCCATCTCGGCGTCGGAGATCTGCAGATTCAGGGCGCGGGTGGGGCCGTCAAACACGATCTCGTCGCCGTTCCGGACGATGGCCAGCGGACCGCCGGCGTTGGCTTCGGGCGAGACGTGCAGGATGACGGCGCCGAAGGCCGTGCCGCTCATCCGGGCGTCGCTGATGCGGACCATGTCCTTTACGCCCTTCTCCAGCAGCTTGGTCGGCAGCGGCATGTTGCCGACTTCCGGCATGCCCGGATAGCCCTTGGGGCCACAGCCTTTCAGGACCAGGATCGAGGTTTCGTCGACCTCAAGATCGGGGTCGTCGATGCGCGCGCGGAAGTCCTCGATGGACTCAAACACCACGGCCTTGCCGCGATGGCTCAGAAGGTGCGGGCTGGCGGCGCTGGGTTTCATCACCGCGCCGCCGGGGGCCAGGTTGCCGCGCAGCACCCAGATGCCGCTGTCGGCTTTCACCGGATTGTCGAGCGGGCGGATCACCTCGGCGTTCCAGACTTCGGCCTGTTCGTACTGGGCGCCGATCGGGGCGCCGGTCACGGTCAGGGCGGTGGGGTCGAGGAAGGGCTCCAGCGCCTTCATCACCGCCGGAAGGCCGCCGGCATAGTGCAGGTCTTCCATCAGGAAACGGCCCGAGGGCTGCAGGTCGACCAGCAGCGGCACGTCGCGCGACAGGACGTCGAAGTCCTCCAGGGTCAGTTCCACGCCCAGCCGACCGGCCAGGGCCAGCAGGTGGATCACGGCGTTGGTCGAACCGCCGATGGCGGCATGGACGCGCAGGGCGTTCTCGAACGAGGCGCGGGTGACCACCTGCGACATGGTCCGGCCGTCCTGGACCATGCGGACGATGGCGCGGCCGGTTTCGTGCGACATGGCCCGGCGGCGGGCGTCGACGGCGGGGATGGTGGCGTTATAGGGCAGGCTCATGCCCATGGCTTCGACGATCGAGGCCATGGTCGAGGCGGTGCCCATGGTCATGCAGGTGCCGGGCGAGCGGCTCATGCCGCTCTCGGCCGACATGAATTCCGGCAGGGTCATCTCGCCGGCCCGCACGGCCTCGGAGAACTTCCAGACGTCGGTGCCCGAGCCGATGTCCTTGCCGCGGAACTTGCCGTTCAGCATCGGACCGGACGAGACGACGATGGTGGGCAGATCAACGCTGGCCGCGCCCATCATCTGGCCCGGCGTGGTCTTGTCGCAGCCGCCCAGCAGCACGACGCCGTCGATGGGATTGCCCCGGATCGACTCCTCGACATCCATGGCCAGCAGGTTGCGGAACAGCATGGCCGTCGGGCGCATCTGGGTCTCGCCGAGCGAGATGGCCGGGAACTCCAGCGGCAGGCCGCCGGCTTCCCAGACGCCGCGCTTAACGTGCTCGGCGATGTCGCGCAGGCCGGCGTTGCAGGGGGTGATCTCGGACCAGGTATTGCAGATGCCGATCACCGGGCGACCGTCGAAGACGTCGTCGGGCAGGCCCTGACTCTTCATCCAGCTGCGATGGATGAAGCCATCGCGATCCAGCTTGCCGTAGGACCCGCCGCTGCGCAGGCGCTTGCCCGCGTTATCGTCACTCATAACCATCCCTATCGCCGGCTGGATCCGGCTCTCGAACGTCTCTTGCGCCCATTTATAGTATTATTTGGATTATCGCAAACCCGCGTCGCGACTGACGCGCGGCGCGATGGCTGACGGGCGGGGGAAAGCGCGGTCGCGGTCGTTCAGGGGCATGCTCGACCAGGGGGGATCAAGGTCCGCTGCATCGGCGGCGCCAAACCGACCGACTTCGAGGCCGCGGACGCGACCGCCGACCATGCCGGCCAGTCGGTGGGGGTGACGCGCGCGCGGCGTTCATAAATGAATACGGCCGCGCCCTGAGTTGAGACGTCGATTCTGGTGAATCCAGCTTTAACGGCGTCCCAAGACTCTCCGGCCCGCCTGGCCAATTCCTGAGTCTAACTAGACTCATTGAGGTCTCTCCGGGCCAGATTACCGCTCCGTTAGGATTAATGAATATCTGACATGTATTAAGCATGCGACACTATGTCTTAAATGAAATGGAAAGACTGCTTCTAGATACTAACTGGCGGGCAAAACGCCTGCCGGTAGTCAAAACGACGCCGGAGACCTCCTAGAAGGAATCTTCGTAATGGCGCTGAACAGCATCAACACGAACCAGGGCGCGCTTATCGCTCTGCAGAACCTGAACTCCACCAACCAAGAAACCGCCCAAGTCCAACAACGCATTTCCACCGGCAAGAAGGTGGGCAGCGCCAAGGACAACGGCGCGATCTGGGCGACCGCCAAGAACCAGTCCTCCACCGCATCCTCGCTGAACGCCGTCAAGGACTCGCTGCAGCGCGGCCAATCGACCATCGACGTGGCCCTGGCCGCCGGTGATACGATTACCGACCTGCTGGGCAAGATGAAGGAAAAGGCCCTGGCCGCTTCCGACACCTCGCTCAACACCGCCAGCTTCAACGCCCTGAAGGCCGACTTTGAATCCCTGCGCGATCAGGTGACCAAGGCCGCCACGAACGCCAAGTTCAATGGCGTCAGCATCGCCGATGGCACGACCACCAAGCTGACCTTCCTGGCCAACGCGGACGGTTCGGGCTTCACGGTCAACGCCCAGGCCCTGACCCTCACGGGTATCGGTCTGGCGACCAACTCGACCTTCGCCACAGCCACCGCCGCCAAGACCATGATCGCCACGGTCTCGACCGCTCTGGGCACCGCGACCAACAAGCTGGCCTCGCTGGGCACCGCCTCGACCGGCCTGGACACCCACCTGACCTTCGTCGGCAAGCTGCAAGACAGCCTGGAAGCCGGCGTGGGCAACCTGGTTGACGCCGACCTGGCCAAGGAAAGCGCTCGCCTGCAGTCGCTGCAAACCAAGCAGCAGCTGGGCATCCAGGCGCTGTCGATCGCGAACTCGTCGAGCTCGTCGATCCTCAGCCTGTTCCGCTAAACCAAGACGACGGCCGGACCGGCGGGGCGCTTCTTGTCCCGCACGCGCCAACGGCCGCGACCTGAGAGGGGGCGGACTTCGTGTCCGCCCCTTTTTTCATGGGCGACGCCAGGATCATCCCTCCGAAGGCGGGGTCCTGTTTCGCACACGGCTTGGCCGCTTCAGGCGTCGACAGTCACCGCGCTGTCGGCGCTGACATGGAGCAGGCCTGAGAAAATCTGGTTAAGGCGCCGTTGACCAGCAACCCCTTGGCTTCCCGGGTCATTCTGGAGGCGAAGGAGCCGGCCTGTGTGTCAGCGTGAGTATCAGGAATGGGCCAGCCTGTGGGAGGCGCTGTTTGGCGAGCCGCCGCCCATCGCCGCCGAGATCGCGCTGACCGCCCGGATCCTGATCGAGTGCCTGCCGGCCGCCGAGCCCTATGAGCCGGCGCCTATACCGCCAGGGTCTTGAGCCGGTCGCGCAGCGCGCCGAGCTCCTCCAGCGGCAGGTCCAGCTGGCAGAGGATCTTCTCGGGGATCGTCGCGGCCTGGTCGCGCAGGGCCAGGCCCTTGTCGGTCAGGGCGACGATCACGCGGCGCTCGTCCTTGGGATCGCGGGCGCGCGCGATCAGACCCCCGGCCTCCAGGCGCTTCAGCAGCGGGGTCAGGGTGCTGGAGTCGAGGTCCAGCGCGTCGCCCAGGGCGCCGACGGTGCGCGGGCTGGCCTCCCACAGCACCAGCATGGCCAGGTACTGCGAATAGGTCAGGCCCAGGGCGTCGAGCAGCGGGCGGTACAGCCGGGTGACCCGGTTGGCCGCGCCATACAGGGCAAAGCACAGCTGACGGTCGAGGCGCAGGGCCTCGACCGGAGCGGATGCGGACGGGGTCTTGGTCGGACTCATGCGGCCTTTACGGTGATGGCGACATCGATATTGCCGCGCGTGGCGTTCGAATAGGGACAGACCTTGTGCGCCGTCGCAACCAGGGCTTCGGCGTCAGCCTGCGACAGGCCCTGGGTTTCGACTTCCAGAGCCACTTCCAGCTTGAACCCGACCTCGATGGGCAGCAGGCCGACCACGCCGGTGACCTGCGAGCCGGTCAGGGCGATCTTCTGCTGGCGGGCCACGTGGCCCATGGCGCTCTGGAAGCAGGCGGCGTAGCCGGCCGCGAACAGCTGCTCGGGATTGGAGCCGGTTTCCTTGCCGCCCAGGGCCTTGGGCATCGACAGCTGCAGGTCCAGCAGGCCGTCGTCGCTGCGGACATGGCCTTCACGGCCGCCGACGACGGTGGCGCGGGCTTCATAGAGAGTGCTCATGGGTCGCTCCTTGCGAGTGATGATGTAAGCGATTTAACCGCGCACGATATAAACGCAAGGGGCGGGGCGTGAATTAAATCGCGCGCGATTGGTTTTCCCTTTGGGCTGCTGTGACGGAGGGGCGGTCCAGCGCTTGCCGTCAGGCCTTCGCCGCCGCCGCCAGCACCTCCAGCGCCTCTCCCGCCGACATCCCGCCCAGCAGTTGGCGCACGATGGTCAGGGTGTCGGAATAGATCCGCTCGCAGACCAGCGTCTCGCCCTCGAACAGGAAGAAGGCCGTCATCTGGCAGGCGAAGGGGCGGCCCGTGGCGGGCAGGGGCCCCAACGGCCCCGTCTGCGTGCCTTCGAGGATGAACTCGACCACGATCCCGTCATCGATATGGCGCAGCGACAGCAGGGTGTTGCGCTGGTCGGGAAAGGTCTCGCGCGAGGTTCTGTAATAGCGCTCGACGTCGGGTCGCCCGTCATGCACCGCGCCGGTGGCGATGATCTCGTAGTGCGGGTGGGGGAAGGTCGCCAGCACCTTGTCCCAGGCGTGGTCGATCTCGTCGGCCATGTGCTCGCGGACGATGGTTTCGCGGCGCGCGCGCAGCTCGGTCGTGGTCATGGTCGCCTCCCTTGTTTTGAGAGGCATAGTGCGGGATGCGGGCGCGTTTGGAAGAGGCGTCAGGCCGCCCAGGCGGCCGCGAATCGCTTGAGCAGGGAGCGGGCGGCGCTCTCGGCGCTGGAGGTGACGGCCTCCAGGCGCAGGAACAGGTCGCCGGCCGCATGCTGTCCGCGCGCCGGCAGGCCCTGGCCCGGCAGGCGGACCAGACCGCGCGAGGCGGCCTTGGTCGAGATCCAGGCCAGACGGGGACCCAGCGCGGTGTCGACCTCGACCCGGCCGCCCTCGGCCAGGACGCGCTTGTCGATCTTGCCGGTCAGCCACAGGTCGTCGCCCCGGATCAGGGCCTCGCGCGCGCCCTTGTGGCGGACCACGAAGGTGACGCCGTCGACCCGGACCCTGTCGTCGACGCGCAGGCCGGCGGGCAGTTTCAGGCGCAGCTGGCGACCGTCGATGGCCAGATCCATGGACCCGCCGCTGACAGCGGTGGCCACGTCGATCTCCAGGGTCGCCTGCTGGACCACCTCGGCGGCGGGCGTGGCGCAGGCGGGCGGGAAATGGATGGCGCGGGGCGGCGGCTGATCCTGCAACAGGCGATAGGCCGCCAGCACATCGCGGAACAGGGCCGCGTCGCCGCCGGGACGATCAGGATGGGCGCGCTTGGCCGCTTCGCGATAGGCCGCGCGCAGCTCGCGATCGCCGGCGCCGGGCGCGACGCCCAACAGGGCGCGGGCGGCGGAAAGGGTCAGGGACGTGGCGGGCCGCGGGGACATCGCGCCGACCCTGCAGCGACTTGGTCAACGCCGGGTTAAGTTAAGACTTTCCGGGTGTGGTCGCGACGCCGGGGCGGGTCTATATCCCCCTCCATGACCGAAGAGACCCTGATCCCCGCCTCGCCCAGCGAAGACGACTATGTGCGCCAGGTGACGCAGGCCGCGCCCCTGCCGCTGCTGCCGGAAAACGACCCGCTGTCGCTGTTCGCCGAATGGCTGGCCGAGGCCGGCAAGAAGGAGCCCAACGATCCCAACGCCGTGGCGGTCTCGACCGTGGACGCGGCCGGCATGCCGGATTCGCGGATGGTGCTGCTGAAGGATTTCGACGCCCGGGGCTTTGTCTTCTACACCAACACCCAAAGCGCCAAGGGCGTGGAGCTGACCGGCCAGCCCAAGGCGGCGCTGCTGTTTCACTGGAAGTCCCTGCGCCGGCAGGTGCGGATCCGCGGCGTGGTCGAGCCGGTCAGCGCGGCCGAGGCCGACGCCTATTTCGCCAGCCGCGCCCG
>CAYRTE010000037.1:0-43295 GCA_964427205.1 uncultured Caulobacter sp. | reverse complement strand
CTCTCGACCCCAACCTTGGCAAGGTTGTGCTCTACCACTGAGCTACGCCCGCATCCGGATTTCTCGGGTCTCGTTCCACTCTCCGAACCAGGAAGAATGGAGCGGGCGAAGAGATTCGAACTCTCGACCCCAACCTTGGCAAGGTTGTGCTCTACCACTGAGCTACGCCCGCATCGTGGAAGCGAAAGAACCGCCCCGCGACGAGGAGGCGGCTTATGGCAGAGCGATCCCGCCTTGGCAAGCGCCCTTTGAGGGGTTGCGGAGCACGGTCTTTCGAGGGCTCATTCAGCCTCTGTTTTTCGGGGTGGCGGAGCTTCAAACTTGCGTCTGTTCGTGTTCGGTCTGGGCTATGTGGGCGCGGCTTTCGCCCAGGCGCTGCGGGCCAAAGGCTGGGAGATCGCCGCTTCGGCGCGCTCGCCGGAGCAGGCGGCCAGGCTGCGGGCCGCCGGTGTCGAACCGGCCGATCCCGATGATCGCGACGCCATGGCCGCGGCGCTGACGGGCGTCAACGCCGTGCTGATCACCTCGCCGCCCGGACCGGACGGCTGCGTGGCGCTGGAATCGGTGATCCCCGCCCTCGCCCAGGCCCAGGCCTTCCCCGACTGGATCGGCTATCTGTCGACCACGGGCGTCTATGGCGACTTCGAGGGTCGCTGGGTGTTCGAGACCTCGCCGCTCAAGGCCCAGTCGGTCGAGGGCGCCCGACGGGTCGGGGCCGAGCGCGACTGGCGCCAGGTCGGCGGCGGCATGGGCCTGACCGTGACCACCTTCCGCCTGCCCGGCATCTACGGCCCCGGCCGCAGCGCCCTGGACCGCCTGCGGGCCGGCGAAGGCCGCCGCCTGGTCAAGCCCGGCCAGGTGTTCAGCCGCATCCACCTGGACGACATCGTCAGCGGCCTGCTGGCCTCGCTGGATCAGCCGCGCGCGGGCGGGATCTACAATCTCTGCGACGACGAACCGGCCCCGCCGCAGGACGTGATGGAATACGCGGCCCGTTTGCTGGGCGTCCCCGTGCCGCCCGACCTGCCCTTCAACGAGATGGGGATGTCACCGGCCACGCGCCGCTTCTACGCCGAGAACAAGCGGGTCTCCAACGCCCTGGCCAAGGCCGAGCTTGGCTGGCGGCTGAAGTACCCGACCTATCGCGAGGGGTTGAGGGCGATCCTGGAAGGCGGCGGCTGACTATCCGCACCCCTCTGGGATCCGGGATGCCGCGCCACATTAAATAAAATTCAGGCGCCTCCATTGACGGCCTTTGGGGCCTCTAAGGTTGAGTAGCCATAGAGAGCGCCTCATGCTTCGCCCCATACGCCAACCTTTCCTTCGTCTTTTGGTCGCGAGCGCCGCTGCGCTGGTGATGAGCGCGGGCGCCGCGCAGGCGCAGGACTATCGGCCCAGCTTCCATCCCGACACGCTGAAGGGCCCGCCCGCCGGCAAGGTCAATGAAGTCCTGGTGTTGGGCACCACCCACCTCTCCGGCCTGCCCAAGACCTTCGACATGGCGCTGCTGGCCCCGCTGGTGGATCGTCTGGCGGCCTGGGAGCCTACCGGCATCGCCACCGAGGACCTGTCGGGCCTGCAGTGCGACGCCCTGCGGCGCTATCCGGCCCGCTATGCCGAGACGGTGAAGAGCTACTGCTACGATCCGACCATGGCGGGCCAGGCCGTCGGCCTCGACGTGCAGGCGGCCAATGCCGAGGTCGAGCGCCTGCTGGCTGCGTGGCCCGCCCAGCCCACCGCCGCCGAGCGCCGCCGTCTGGCGGCCGTGTTCCTGGCGGCGGGCGAGCGAAACTCGGCCCTGGTGCAATGGCTCCGGTTGCCGCAGGCCGAACGCCACGCCGGCGACGGCCTCAACGACGCGCTGGCGACCTCTCTGGAATCCTTGAAGACCCGCCGTAACGAGTCCACCCTGATCGCGGCCGTGCTGGCCGCACGCCTGGGCCACGAACGCGTGTGGAGCGTCGATGACCACTCGGCCGACTCCCCTGACAGCAGCGACCCGGTCGAGCAGAAGGGCTTCGAGACCGCGATCTTGAAGGCGTGGGACAACCCCCACAGCCACGCCCGCCGGGCCGAGAACGAGCGCCTGCGGGCCGACCTGGACAAGCCGGACGGCGTGCTGAACCTGTACCGGGCCTTAAACAGCGCCGACGCCCAGATGATGGCCTTCAAGGGCGACTTCGGCGCGACGTTCGTGGAGCCGTCGCCGCAGGGCTTTGGCCGACGGTATCTGGGCTATTGGGAGACCCGCAACCTGCGCATGGTCGGCAATATCCGCGACGTGCTGGGCCAGCATCCCGGCATGCGGATGCTCGCCATCGTCGGGGCGTCGCACAAGGGCTACTACGAGGCCTATCTGAACCAGATGCACGACGTGCGCCTGGTCAGCGCTGACGCGGTGCTGCGCTAGGACGGCGTGAGGGGCGACCGGGGTCGAAAGCGGGCCAAGGCAAACACGACCCGGCCCGCGGCCGCCTACTCCTCGTCCGCGCCGATATCCGCGGCCGCCCAGGCCGCCGCCGAAGCCAGGCTTGCGCCCCGCGCCCGGGCGGCCCGGGCCAGCCGCCGAGCGACCGGATCGTCGTCGACCTCGACCAGAGACCGCGCCTCGATCACCGCCGCCACCAGCCGCTCCAGATCCTGCGGCCGCGACAGGCGATGGTCGCCGTCCTTGATCAGGGTGAAGACGACGTCATCGCTCTTGAGGGCATTGGCCAGTTCCAGGGCGTGGGTCCACGGCACGTCCGCATCGGCGCCGCCCTGCAGCACGCGGACGGGAACCTCGATCGGCACATCGCCCTGCAGGATCGACCAGCGCGCGCCGTCCTCCAGAAGCTCGCGGGTGATGGCGTAGCCGCCGTCATCATACTCCGAAGGCCGGATCCAAAAGCCGTCGCGGGCGATGGCCGCCCTCGCCTCGTCGGACAGTTCCGGCTCCATCAGCTTCTCGGTGAAATCTGGCGCCGGGGCGATCAGCACCATGGCCTTGACCCGCTCGGGCCGGGCGATGGCGGCCAGACAGGCGATCCAGCCGCCCATGGATGAGCCGACCAGCACCAGCGGCCCTTCGGTCAGCTCGTCGATCACCGCCAGGGCGTCCTCGCGCCAGCGGCTGATCGTGCCCTCCCGGAACTGGCCGTCCGACTCGCCGTGGCCGAAATAGTCGAAGCGCACATAGGCGCTGCCCGTCGCCTCGGCGTGATCGGCCAGAACCTGAGCCTTGGTCCCGGTCATGTCGGAATGGAACCCGCCCAGCCAGACGACCGTGGGCCCCTCGCCGGCCACAAGACGATAGGCCAGACGCTGATTGTCGGCACGAACCAGAAACTCCGGGTATTCGGTCATGGCGCGGCCTTGATCCTTTCGCTAACTAAACTCGTCATCTCACCCGAGAGTCGCGTGCCCGCACTTCCCGCCGATTTCACCTTGCTGCAGGTTACACCCGAACTTGAAACGGGCGGAGCCGAGCAGACGACGATAGATGTCGCCCACGCCGTCGTGGCGCAAGGCGGCAAGGCGTTGGTCGCGACAAAGGGCGGACGCATGGCCTCGCGGCTGGAAGCCGACGGCGGGCGCCTGGCCCAGATGCCGGCCCAGACCAAGAACCCGCTGATCATGCTGGGCAACGCCGCGCGGCTGATCGACCTGATCAAGCGCGAGAAGGTCAGCCTGGTCCACGCTCGCTCCCGCGCGCCGGCCTTCAGCGCCCTGTGGGCCGCCCATGCCACCAACACCCCGTTCGTCGCCACCTATCACGGGGTCTACAACGCCCGCTCGAACCTGAAGCGCTGGTACAACGCGGTGATGACCAAGGGCGACCTGGTGATCGCCAATTCCGAATACACCCGCGCTCACGTCATCAAGGAACACGGGATCGACCCCGCCCGCGTCGTGGCCATTCCGCGCGGCGTCGACCTGACCCGTTTCGAGCCCGGCATGGTCAGCGGCGATCGCATCGCGGCCCTGCGCAAGGCCTGGGGCGTCGCCCCTGACGAACGCCGGCTCAAGGTGCTGCTGGCCGGTCGCCTGACCCGCTGGAAGGGGCAGGCCCTGCTGGTCGAGGCCATGGCCCGCCTGAAGGCGACCGGCGACTGTCGGGTGCTGCTGCTGCTGGTCGGCGATGACCAGGGCCGCAAGGCCTATCGCGCCGAACTGGAAGCCCTGATCACATCCGCCGGCTTGCAGGACGATGTGAAGATCGTTGGCCATTGCGATGACATGCCGGCCGCCTATCTGCTGGCCGACGTCGCCATCGCGCCCTCGCTGGAACCGGAGGCCTTTGGCCGCACGGCGGTCGAGCCCCAGGTGATGGGACGCCCCGTGCTGGCCGCCGACCATGGCGCCGCGCGCGAGACGGTGCTGCCGGGTCAAACCGGCTGGCTGGTCGCCCCCGGCGACGCCCAGGCCTGGGCCGCCGCGCTGGTCACGGCCCGCGACGCGGGGGCCGCGACGCGCCAGACCATGGGCCAGGCGGCGCGGGCTCGCGCCCGAAGGTTGTATTCGGTGGACGCCATGTGCGAAGCCACCTTGAACGTCTATGCACGCGTACTGGAAGCCAGAGTTTTGGAGCGGAGACCGTGAGTAAGGAGATCAAAAAGGTCCTGGTGATCAAGCTGGGGGCCCTTGGCGATTTCGTTCTCGCTCTGGCGGCGATGAAGAAGATCCGCGAGGCCCATCCCAAGGCCAAGATCACCCTGCTGACCACGCCCCCCTTCGAGGCCCTGGCCAAGCTCAGCCCCTATTTCAACACCGTCGAGACCGATGGACGCCCGGACGACTTCGGCGACCTGACCCAGATGCTGGGCCGCTTGCGCAAGGCCCGCTATGATCGCGTCTACGACCTGCAGACCAACAGCCGCACCAACTGGTACTTCCAGGCCCTGCGGCCGTTCCCCCCGCAATGGAACGGCATCGCCTTTGGCTGCGCCCTGCCCCAGCGCAACAAGGCGCGGCAGACCATGCACACGCTGGAACGCCAGGCCGACCAGCTGCGCGCCGCCGGCATCTGGCCCGACGCCCCGGTCGAGCATGGCAACGCCCCGCCACCGGACCTGTCCTGGATCCTGCGTCGCCACAAGGACGCGCGCCCCGTGGCCGGCGCCGCCGCGCCGCGTCCCTATGTGCTGTTCGTGCCGGGCGGTTCGGCCCATCGGCCGGAAAAGCGCTGGCCCGTCGAGGCTTTCGCCCAGCTGGGCTCGCTGCTGAAGGCCCGGGGCCTGGACATCGTGATCATCGGCGGTCCGCAGGAAAGCGCGATGGCCCGGCAGATCCAGAAGTCCGTCGGCCAGGCCCGCGACCTGACAGGCCGCACCGATTTCGCCCAACTGGCCGTTCTGGGCGCCAAGGCGGCCCTGGTGGTCGGCAACGATACGGGTCCCACGCACCTGCTGGCCGCCTCGGGCGCGCCGACCATCGCCCTGTTCTCCGACGCTTCGGATCCAGACCTCTGCGGCCCGCGCGGCCACGTGGCGGTGATCCGGTCGCCTGACCTGAAAGCCCTGCCGGTGTCGACGGTGGCCAGCGCGGCTATGTCGCTGCTGCCCTAATAGCCCGCGTAGCGCCCTGGCCGGTGATTGGCGATGATCACCGCGCTCAGCGCCACGGCCGACAGAATCGACAGCAGCAGCTTGGCCGGGCTGATCACCGCGAAGGCCGCAGCCACCACCAGGCAATCGGCGATCATCTGCACCTTGCCGGCGCTGATCCCGCGCCTTTCGTGCAGATACAGCGCCAGCACGCCCACGCCGCCCACGCTGGAGCGGTGCCGGGCCAGGGCCAGAATGCCCATGCCGATGATCGTGCCGCCAAACACCGCCGCGAAAACCGGATCCACGCCCTCGACCCTCAGCCAATGCGGCATACCGAACGCCAGGCCGGCCAACAGCAGGTTGGTGGCCAGGGTCTTGACCGTGAAGTCCCGCCCCAGGGTGCGGTAAGCCAGGACGTAGAAGGGAATGTTGAGGACCAGGAACACCGTCCCGACAGGCCAGGTCGTCAGATAGGAGATGATCAGCGCCACGCCGGCGACGCCGCCGGTGACGAGGCCGGCGGCTTTCAAGAGGGTCAGGCCCACGGCGATGAAGCTGGAGCCGATCAACAACGCATGGACGTCCTCGATCGGGGTGTGACGGTGCAGGTTGGTGGACAAAGCGGGCCAATATCCGTCAGCGAAAAACCAGGTTCCCGCCCAACCGTTTCCGTCCCTTGTCCGCCTTGCGCCCAAAAGGATTGGCTGCGCTGGCGTCTGTTTGGTTCGCGCCGCTTGATAGGGGGCGCCCGACAGGTCATATATCATTTTCTCGCAGCGCGTCTCCGCGCAGCGCGACCAACTTCAACTGTACCGGAGCCGCCCCTATTCGCCGTCCTATGCAAACGCCGCCCGTCAAAGACGGACCGCGTATCAACGATGAAATCCGCGTCCCGCGCGTCCTGCTGATCGACCAAAACGGCGAGAAGCAAGGCGAAATGCCGACAACCTCCGCCCTTGAAGCGGCAGAGGAAGCTGGTCTGGACCTGGTGGAAATCGTTCCGAACGCCAATCCTCCCGTCTGCAAGATCCTGGACTACGGCAAGTTCAAGTTCCAGGAGCAGAAGAAGAAGAACGAGGCGCGCAAGCGGCAGAAGATCGTCGAGCTCAAGGAAATCAAGCTCCGCCCCAACATCGACATCCACGACTACGAGGTGAAGACCAAGGCCATGACCCGGTTCTTCGAGGAGGGCGACAAGGTCAAGGTGACCCTGCGCTTCCGCGGCCGAGAAATGGCTCACCCGGAACTGGGCATGAAGCTGCTGATCAAGGTGAAGACCGACTTCGAGGAAATCGCCAAGGTCGAGTACGAGCCGCGCATGGAAGGCCGGCAGATGATCATGATCCTGGCGCCGCGCTAGGCGCTTCGATCCGATCTCGAGACAAACGCCCTGGCCTTGGCCGGGGCGTTTTTCGTTTCGGGCTCGGACAGGGGTAATTCAACCCAAAAGACCCCTCGACACAGACACTCGCCCTGATAGATTTTCCCGGGGTTTGGGGGCTTGTGTCGCGTGATCAGGAAAATTGTGGCCGCCGCGGCGGCCTGCGCAGCGTTGCTTGCGACAACGGCCCGCGCCAGCGAGCCGCCTCCGCTGGCCGCCTACGGGCGGCTTCCCAGCCTTGAGGGTGTCGAAATATCGCCCGACGGCAAACTGCTGGCGATCACGGTCACGGATGGCGAGCACCGGGTGCTGGCGATCCGCAAGACCGACACGACAACGGTCACCGGCATCAATATGGGCGCGGTCAAGGTGCGGGGCGTGCAATGGGCGGGGCCCGAACACGTGCTGGTGATCACCTCGTCGACGGCCGAGGTTCACGGCCTGTCGGGACCCAAGCGGGAATATTATCAGGCCATAGACTTCAATCTGGTCACGGGCAAACAGACCCATCTCCTGAAGAACCAGCCGGATTCCATGAACGTGGTCATCGGCGCGCCCATGGTCCGTACTGTCGACGGCGCGCCGTTCGTCTTTCTGGAGGGCGTGCATTTCGTCGACAACACCGGCCAGGACACGCTCTACCGCGTCAATCTCAAGACCGGCATCACGAAGATGCTGGACTCTGGCGGCAACCAGAACA
This sequence comes from uncultured Caulobacter sp., assembly GCA_964427205.1. Lineage (GTDB taxonomy): Bacteria > Pseudomonadota > Alphaproteobacteria > Caulobacterales > Caulobacteraceae > Caulobacter. The sequence goes on along the minus strand of CAYRTE010000037.1, from coordinate 35,686 downwards.
CCGACGGCTGGCTGGTCGACGCCGACGGCAATGCCATCGCCCAATCGCTCTACGACCAGAAGAAGGGCCTCTGGTCGTTGAAGCTCCGGATCAACAAGAGCTGGAAGACCGTCGACGAGACCTCCACGCCGATGGGCTCCTACGGGATTTCCGGCTTCGGCCGCGACGGCAAATCGGTGCTGGTCTGGAAACGCGACGAGCAGGCCAACACCATCCTTCGCGAATACGGTCTCGACGGAACCCAGACCGATCTCCCCAAGGGCGTCGAACTGGATGGTCTGCTGCATGATCCGGGCGCCCTGAATCTCCTTGGGGGGCTGAGCCTGGTTGGAGACGACCTGCGCTACACCTTCTTCGACCCCAGGAGCCAGTCCAGCTGGAACGCCATCGTCAAGGCGTTCCCGGGCGAACGCGTCAGCCTGACGTCCTGGTCCGACGACCGTCGCCAGGTGGTGGTCAAGGTCGACTCGCCCACCGAGGGGCCGGCCTACGCCCATGTCGATCTCGACGCCAAGAGCGCTCGCTTCCTTGGCGCCGCCTATCGGGGCCTGACGCCCGAGCACATCTCGCCGGTCCGCTCGATCAGCTACAAGGCCAAGGATGGTCTGACCATTACGGGCTACCTGACCCTGCCCCGGGGCAAGGAGCCCAAAAACCTGCCTCTGGTGGTTCTGCCGCACGGCGGTCCCGAGGGCCGCGATACGCCCGGATTCGACTGGTGGAGCCAGGCGCTGGCCTCGCGAGGCTATGCGGTTCTGCAACCCAACTTCCGCGGCTCGGAGGGCTTTGGCTGGGACTTCGTCAAGGCGGGCTTTGGCCAATGGGGCAAGGCCATGCAGACCGACCTTTCGGACGGTGTCCGTGATCTGGCGGGCAAGGGCCTGATTGATCCCAAGCGCGTCTGCATCGTCGGCGCCTCGTATGGAGGCTATGCGGCCCTGGCCGGGGCGACGCTCGATAAGGGCGTGTATCGCTGCGCCACCTCGGTGGCCGGCCCGTCCGACCTCAAGCGCATGCTGGTCGACAACCAGAGGCGCTACCTCAGCAGCAGCAACTCAGCGCTTCGCTACTGGCTGCGGTTCATGGGCGCGGACGGCCTCAAGGATCCTGACCTCGCCGCGATCTCGCCCGCCCGCCTGGTCGACGAGGTCGAGATCCCGGTCCTGCTGATCCACGGCAAGGACGACACGGTCGTGCCCTATGTGCAGAGCCAGATCATGGCCGCCGCGCTCAAGAAGGCCGGCAAGTCCGTGGAGCTGGTGACGCTGGAGGGTGAAGACCACTGGCTGTCCAGCGGCGCGACCCGCCTGACGATGCTGACCTCGACGGTCAACTTCCTGGAGAAGCACAACCCGCCGAACTGAGGTTTTCGGCTCAGGTCACTCTGCTCGGGTCACTCAACGAAGAATGCCCCGCCCCCCAAAGGGCGGGCTCCTTCCGCCTCGAGCCATCTGCGAGCACTCGACACCATGACATCCTTTGGTAGAGTTCGCGGCAGGCAGGAGAGATCCCATGTTCAGGACGCTATTGGCCTTCTTCGCCGTCGCGGTGATGGGCCTCTCGGCGGCGAAAGCCGCAGGCAAGCCGGATCTGGCGATCTATGGCGCCCTTCCCATGGTCGAAGATGTTCAAATCTCTCCCGACGGCTCGAAATTGGCTGTCATCACGACAGATGGCGACCAGCGCTTCCTGACCATCCGCAAGACCGCGGGCGGCGGGATCGCCGGCGTGTCGGTCGGCGCCAACAAGCTGCGCAGCATCACCTGGGCTGGCGAAGACCACGTGATCCTCGTTTCCTCCGTGGCCACACAAGGTATGCGCCTCGTGGGTCCGTCGCGCGAATACTTCACGGTCAGCGACTTCAATGTCGCCACCAGCCGTCAGAAGCCGCTGCTGGACGGCGTCCAGGATACGTTGAACATCGTCGTCGGGCAGCCGCAGGTCCGCACGGTGGAGGGCGCGCCGCACGTGTACCTGCAAGGCGTCCGCTACATGCGTGGCTACGCGACCAACTCGCTGTTCCGCGTGAACCTGAAGACCGGCACGACCCGCCTGCTGGACCGGGGCGGGCGCTATGGCGCCGACGGCTGGCTGGTGAACGCCGACGGCGAGCCGATCGCCCAGTCGACCTACGATGAAAAAAACGGCCGCTGGACGTTGTTCATGAAGGTCGGCTCCACCTGGAAAACCATCGACAAGGCCGATGCGCCGATGGGCTCCCATGGCCTCGCTGGACTGGGACGCGACGGCAAGTCGGTGCTGGTCTGGCGTCGCAACGACAGCGATGTGCTGCGCGAGTATAGGGCCACGGGAGAACGCGAGACCCTGCCGGACGAACTGGAGCTCCGGGGCTTCGTCCACGACCCGACCACGCACAGGCTGATCGGCAGCTACGGCATGGTGGGCGAGGATATGGTCTACACCTTCTTCGATCCTGCTGATCAGGCCGCTTGGCGGGCAATCACCAAAGCCTTCAAGAACGACCGCGTGGTCCTGCAATCCTGGTCGAGCGACAGGCGGAAGATCATCGTTCGGGCGGATTCGGCCGAGACGGGACAAGGCTACGTCTTGGTCGATCGCGGCTCGCGAAAGGCCGAGTATCTGGGGCCGGTCTACAAGGGCTTGGGCGCCGAGGCGATCTCGCGAGTCACCACGGTCAATTACAAGGCCGCCGACGGACTGGCGATCAACGCCTACCTGACCCTGCCCAAGGGTCGAGAGCCCCGGAATCTGCCGCTGATCGTTCTGCCGCATGGCGGACCCGAGGGGCGCGACACGCTGGGCTACGACTGGTGGAGTCAGGCGCTGGCCTCGCGGGGCTACGCGGTCCTGCGGCCGAACTTCCGGGGCTCTGACGGCTTTGGCCTCGACTTCGTCAAGGCCGGCTTCGACCAGTGGGGTCGCAAGATGCAGACCGACCTTTCGGACGGCGTCCGCCATCTCGCGGCGCAAGGAGTCGTCGATCCGAAACGCGTCTGCATCATGGGCGCTTCGTACGGCGGTTACGCCGCGCTCGCCGGCGCCACGCTGGACAAGGGCGTCTACCGCTGCGCCGTCTCCGTAGCCGGCCCGTCAGATTTGCAACTCATTCGGCGGGCGATCGTCAATCCCAAGGAGGTATGCGTCGAAGCCGGCACGAGCCTGGATACGCGCCAAAACACGAGCTTTGCGAACGTAGCCGCGGGCTCGAAGGACAGACGCTATGACTGCGCCTACCGGGGGGCGGGCCCTGTCAGCATCCAGGAGATGCTGGTCGCCGATCCAGACGGGCGCGACCTGCGGACCTCGACCTCGCCCCGCTACTGGATGCGGTTCATGGGCCTTGGCGGCGCCCAGACACCGGACCTCGACGGCATCTCGCCAGCCAAGCTGGCCGACCGCGTGGACATCCCTGTCCTGTTGATCCACGGCAAGGACGACACCGTCGTGCCCTACGCGCACAGTCAGATCATGGCCGACGCCCTGAGGGAGGCCGGAAAGCCCGTGGAGTTGATCGCGCTGGACGGTGAAGATCACTGGCTGTCGCGCGGGGCCACACGATTGAAGATGCTGACCGAGGCCGTGGCCTTCGTCGAAAAACACAATCCTCCGGATTGATCGGGCGGCGGGTCGCCAAGGCCTGACGAAAAGCGTAAACCGCGCCCCCTGATGTCTGCTCAACCCCACAGCACCCGCGCCCTGTATGTCCTGCTCCTGGTTGTCTTCATCAACTTGGTGGGCTTTGGACTGGTCATTCCGCTGCTGCCCTTCTACGCCCAGTCGCTGAAGGCCGAGCCCTGGCAGATCACGGCGCTGTTCTCGGCCTACAGCCTGGGACAGTTCTTCGCCGAGCCGTTCTGGGGCCGGCTGTCGGATCGCATCGGCCGTCGGCCGGTGCTGATCGTGACCATCCTGGCCAACACCCTGTCCTATGTCGCCCTGGCCTTCGCCCCGACCATCTGGATCGCCTTCGCCATCCGCCTGATCGGCGGGTTCGCGACCGGCAACATCTCGACCATCCAGGGCTACATGGCCGACGTCACGCCGCCAGAGAAGCGGGCGGGACGCATGGGCCTGCTCGGAGCGGCCTTCGGCGCCGGCTTCGTGGTCGGCCCCGCCCTGGGCGGCCTGCTGGCCCACCCGGAGGCCGGACGCCTGGGGTTCCAGATCCCGCTGTTCGTGGCCGCCGGCATGGCGGCCCTGGCCTCGCTGGGCGTCTTTCTGTTCGTCGTCGAAAGCCGCTCGCCCAGCGCGCCCGGCGCGGCCCGACCCCACCGGCGCGAGGCCCTGCAGGCCGCCAGGGCCTGCCCGATCCTGAGTCGGGTGCTGCTGGTCACCCTGGTCTCGACCGCCGCCTTCGCCGGCATGGAGTCGGTGTTTGGCCTGTGGACCCACGCCCGGTTCAACTGGGGCCCGCGCGAGGTTGGCCTGTGCTTCGCCGTGATCGGGGTGGTGGCCTCGATCGGCCAGGGGGCCGTGACCGGCCGCCTGGCGCGACGCTTTGGCGAGCCGCTGGTGCTGACCACCGGCCTTTCGATCATCGCCGTGACCCTGTTCCTGACCCCCTTCGTCCCCAGCGCCGCCCTGGTGCCGGTGATCGTGGGCGGCACGGCCTTTGGCCAGTCGCTGGTCTTTCCGTGCGTGGCGGCCCTGATCTCGCGCAACACCGCCCCCGACCGCCAGGGCGAGATGCTGGGCCTGAACATGGCCGCCGGCTCGCTGGCCCGGATGGCCGGCCCCCTGGTGGCCGGGCCGCTGTTTGGCCTGGCGATCGGCGGCCCCTACTGGTTCGGGGCGGCCCTGATGCTGCCCGCCGTGTGGCTTGGCGTGACCCTGGTGGGCCGCGCCAAGGCGGCGGCCTGAGCATTGCGGCGGCGCTGCGGACCGTCCGCCCTTGCCTTCCCCGACTCTTTCCCGTACTAACCCCGCCTTTCCGGAACCGCCTGGCTTATTGGCATGCCATGGCGGTTCGTCATGCTATCTCTAGAGGACGGAGCGAAAGCTCCGACGCGAAATGCCTAAGTTGAAGACCAAATCGGGCGCGAAGAAGCGCTTCAAGATCACGGCCACGGGCCTGCTGAAAGCCGGCGTCGCCGGCAAGCGTCACCGTCTGATCGGCCACAACGGCAAGTACATCCGCCAAAACCGCGGCACGAAGGTCATGAGCGAATCCGACGCCAAGACCATCCGTTCGTACCTGCCCTACGGCCTTTAAGGAGCGCTGACACATGGCTCGCGTCAAAAGGGGCGTCACCGCCCACGCCAAGCACAAGAAGGTTCTTGAGCAGGCAAAAGGCTTCTACGGTCGCCGCAAGAACACCATCCGCACCGCCAAGGCCGCCGTCGACAAGGCCGGCCAGTACGCGTACCGCGACCGCAAGGTTCGCAAGCGCGCGTTCCGCTCGCTGTGGATCCAACGCATCAACGCCGGCGCTCGCACCGAGGGCTTCACCTACTCGCAGTTTATCCACGGCCTGGACGTGGCGGGTATCGTGATCGACCGTAAGGTCCTCTCGGATATCGCGGGTCAAGACCCTGCCGCGTTCAAGGCCATTGCTGACAAGGTCCGCACCGCCCTGGCCGCCTAAGGTCTTTTTCGGGTTCGTCCCGATTGCGATCTAAGAAAAGCCCTCCGGTGCGAACCGGGGGGCTTTTTGCTGCGCGCTCCCCTACTCCGCCCCGCCCGAATGCTCTAGACGGAAGCCCGTCATGACCGATCTCAAAACCCTCGAATCCGATGTGCTGGCGCAAGTCGCCGCCGCCGCCGATCTTTCCGCCCTCGACGCCGTGCGCGTCGCGGCCCTGGGCAAGACCGGCTCGATCTCTGGCCTGCTGAAGACCCTGGGGGCGATGAGCCCCGAGGAGCGCAAGACGCAGGGCGCGGCGATCAACGCCCTGCGCGACGCCGCCGCGACCGCCATCGCCGACCGCAAGGCCGCGCTGGAGACCGCCGAGCTGGACGCGCGCCTGGCCAGCGAGACCCTGGATCTGACCCTGCCGGCGCCCTACCGCCGCAAGGGCAGCGTCCATCCCACCATGCAGACCATGGACGAGATGGTCGCCATCTTCGCCGAGATGGGCTTCGCGGTGGCCGAAGGTCCCGACATCGACGACGACTTCCACAACTTCACGGCCCTGAACTTCCCGCCCAAGCACCCGGCGCGGGAGATGCACGACACCTTCTTCTTCAATCCCAAGGAAGACGGCGAGCGCATGCTGCTGCGCACCCACACCTCGACGGTGCAGGTGCGGACCATGATGTCGCAAAAGCCGCCGATCCGGATCATCGCCCCGGGCCGCACCTATCGCTGCGACAACGACGCCACCCACACGCCAGTGTTCCACCAGGTCGAGGGTCTGGTGATCGACAAGGGCATCCATATGGGCCACCTGAAATGGACCCTGGAGACCTTCCTGGCGCGGTTCTTCGAGACCGACGCGGTGACCACCCAGTTCCGCCCGCACCATTTCCCGTTCACCGAGCCCTCGGCCGAGATGGACGTGCAGTGCGATCGCTCGGGCGGCGAGATCAAGATCGGCCAGGGCACATCGTGGCTGGAGATCCTGGGCTGCGGCATGGTTCACCCCAATGTCCTGCGCGCCTGCGGCATCGATCCCGACGAGTACCAGGGCTTCGCCTTCGGCATGGGCGTCGACCGGCTGGGGATGCTGAAATACGGCATGCCCGACCTGCGCGACATGTGGTCGTCCGACAGCCGCTGGCTGGCCCACTACGGCTTCAGCGCCTTCGCCGCGCCGAACGCCGCCAGCGGCCTCAGCTGATCGCCATCCTGAAATTCCACCAACCCCTGCGCTCGGCGTCGGGGCTTGGAGACACAAGACGATGAAATTCACCCTCTCCTGGCTCAAGGATCACCTTGAGACCACCGCCTCGGCCACCGATGTCGTCGCCGCCATGACCATGGCCGGCCTCGAGGTCGAGCACGTCACCGATCCGGCGACCAAGCTGGCCGCCTTCACGGTCGCCAAGATCGTCGAGGCCGTGCAGCACCCCAACGCCGACCGCCTCCGCGTCTGCCAGGTCGACACCGTCGACGGCATGAAAGAGATCGTCTGCGGCGCGCCCAACGCCCGCGCGGGACTGACCACCATCTACGCCCCCATCGGCGCCTACGTGCCGGGCCTGGGCGTCACCCTGGTCGAGAAGCCGGTGCGTGGCGTCGTCTCCAACGGCATGCTGTGCTCGGCCTCCGAGCTGGAAGCCGCCAGCGAGAGCGACGGCATCATGGAGCTGCCGGACGACCTGGCTGTGGGCACGCCCGCCGCCACGGCCCTGGGTCTGGAAGCCGTCATCGACTTCGAGGTCACCCCCAACCGCCCTGACTGGCTGGGCGTCGCCGGCATCGCCCGCGATCTGGCCGCCGCCGGCGTGGGTACGCTGAAGGATCTGTCGATCGCGCCCGTGGCTGGGACCTTCCCGTGCCCGATCACGGTCAAGGTCGATGGCGAGGCCTGCCCGGTGTTCGCCGGCCGCCTGATCAAGGGCGTCAGGAACGGTCCGTCGCCCAAGTGGCTGCAGGACCGCCTGCTGGCCATCGGCCTTCGCCCGATCAGCGCCCTGGTCGATATCACCAACCTGATCACCTATGACCGCGCCCGGCCGCTGCACGTCTATGACGTGGCCAAGCTGGTCGGAACGACGATCGAGGCGCGCCTGGGTCGCGGCACGGCGCAGGTCACGCCCGGCGACCAGCCCTCCCCCGCCGAGCATCACGACGAGCAACTGATCGCCCTGGACGGCAAGACCTATGACCTCACGCCCGAGATGTGCGTGATCGCCGACGCCGACGGCAACCGCCCGATCGGCCTGGGCGGCGTGATGGGCGGCGAAAGCACCGGCTGCTCGGAAGACACCACCGACGTCTTCCTCGAAAGCGCCTGGTTCGAGCCGATCCGCATCGCCCAGACTGGCCGAACCACCGGCATCAACAGCGACGCCCAGTACCGCTTCGCCCGCACGGTCGACACCCACTCGCTGGTGCCCGGCATCGAGCTGGCCACCAAGCTGATCCTCGACCTCTGCGGCGGCGAGCCGTCGGAAATCGTGGTGGCGGGACAGGCTCCGGCCGCGCCTGGTGTTGTTGAACTCCCAACCGGATACGTGAAGCAGCTCTCCGGCCTCGACATCTCGGAGGAGAGAACACGCTCGATCCTCGAAGCTCTTGGCTTTGAGATTGCGTGGGAAGACAGCTCCACGGGCTACAAGGTGCCCACCTTCCGCCGCGATGTGGAAGGCAAGGCCGACCTGGTCGAGGAAGTCGCCCGCATCGCCGGCTATGGCGCCCTGCCCTCGACGGCCCTGCCCGAGGTTCCCCGCGCCGTCGGCGGCGTCCTGACGCCCAAGCAGGCCCGGGCTCGCGTCGCCCGTCGCGCCCTGGCCGCAGCCGGCTATGCCGAAGCCCTGACCTGGAGCTTCACCAACCAGAAGATCGCGACGCTGTTCGGCGGCGGCGCGGCCGAGCTGGTGCTGGCCAACCCCATCGCCTCGGACCTGGACTGCATGCGCCCGTCGCTGCTGCCCAACCTGATCGAGGCCGCCGGCCGCAACGCCCGCAAGGGTTTCCCCGACGCGGCCCTGTTCGAGATCGGCCCCACCTTCCACGGCGACCGTCCGGCCGACCAGCGCACCGTGGTAGCGGCGATCATCGCCCCGCACGCACCGCGCGGCTGGGCCAAGGCGGCGCAGGACGACCTGTTCACCGTCAAGGCCGACCTGATGGCCCTGCTGGAAGAGCTGGGCGCGCCGGTCGACAAGCTGCAGACCGCTCAAGGCTCGGCCTCGTCCTGGTGGCATCCGGGCCGCTCGGCGCGCCTGCAGCTGGGCCCCAAGGCCGTCATGGCTGAGTTTGGCGAACTGCATCCGGCCGTGCTGAAGGCGCTGGACGTGGCCGGCCCGGTCTATGGCTTCGAGATCACCCTGGAAGCCATCCCCGAGCCGAAGAAGAAGGCCCACAAGTCCCGGGCCGCCTTCTCGCCCTCGCCGCTGATGCCCCTGACCCGCGACTTCGCCTTCCTGGTCGAGAAGACCCGGCCGGCCGGCGATCTGGTCAAGGCCGCCCTCGGCGCCGACAAGGCGCTGATCACGGCCGTGCGGGTGTTCGACGTCTATGACGGGGCCGGCGTGCCCGACGGCTTCAAGTCGGTGGCGCTCGAGGTGGAGGTGCAGCCGCGTGAGGCGACGTTGACCGACGCCGACATCGAAGCGCTGTCGGGCCGGATCGTGGCGGCGGCCGAGAAGGCCGGCGGCAAGCTGCGGAGCTAACCTGCTCCCTTCCCCCTTGATGGGGGAAGGGTCGGGGATGGGGGTGACAGCACGTCAGGATGTGGCGCGGTCGAGTTCAAGCCCGCCAGCGGCGCCACCCCCACCCCTGCCCCTCCCCCATCCAAGGGGGAGGGAGAGCTGTTGAGACGCCCGCGCTCCAAGCTTGCCTGCTCGATAGGCGCCCGAGCCCAAGCTTCGAACATTCTGCCCACCACCGCGACCGATCGCCCTTCTCCGAGGCAAGGTCTTGCGCGCGGCGCATACCCACGCTACCTCTAGTGAACTCGCAAGGAGCTACTGGGTCCACATGGTCTCGCAACTCGCCCTCAACATCGTGCTCGTGACCGGCTTTACCGCCGTCGCGGCGATGTCGTGCGCCGCGACCATGATGTGGAACCAGATTAAAACCGTTCCGGTACGGACGGGGCAACGGCGCGCGAGATAGACTGAACGCAGCCGACGGATCGCAAGATCTTCAAAAAGCCCCGCTTCCGAAAGGAGCGGGGCTTTTTTGTTGCGCGTTTCGTCGGTCCTCCAAAACCAACCCGAGGGGACTAGAGACCAATGAGCTACCTGCCCGCACCACCCGCCTTCCACAGCGACGCCGACGGCGTCACCGTTCACCAGCTGCTGCTGGCCGCCGATGACGCCCACAGCGCGCTGGACGCCGTTCGCCAGGGCCTGGCCGACAGCGGCGCCGAGCTGTGCAACCTGACCGTCAAGCCCGTGGGCCAGATCGTCGAGGCGTCCCTGCGCGTCCGTCATCTGGGCGACCAGGCCGCCCGCCTGCTGGCCCGCGACCTGGCCGCCTGGCCGGGCGTCACCTCGGCCAGCGTGGAACATCAGTGGGTGCGGCCTTGAAGCCTCTCAAACCGGACGAGGACAAACGGCGCTTGTTCCTCGTCACCACCGAAGACACGCCCGACGCCCTGATGCGGGTGTTGGGCGTGGCCAGCGTGCAGCAGACCCGTCTGCGGGCCCTGACCGCCAATTCCGACGGCCCGCACCTGGCCATTCGCCTGGAGATCGACGACCAGGGCGACGAGCGCGCCGCCAGCCTCGCCTCGCGCCTGCGGGCGTGCCCGTCGGTGCGCGGCGTGGGTTTCGGCTGGCGGGCGTAACCAAACGGCCCGCCGATACGTATCTAAGGCGAGGCCCGCTCACGGGCCGCTTCCGAAAGACGCTCGATGCGCCGCCTGCTGACCCTGATTATCGCCTTCTTCGCCCTTGCCGGCTTGCCCGCCCTAGCCGCCCCGCCGCCCGCGAAGACCGCCACCGCCGTGTTCGCCGGCGGATGTTTCTGGTGCATGGAGCACGACATGCAGGGCGTGCCCGGCGTCCTGAAGGTGGAGAGTGGCTATACCGGCGGCCATGTCGACCGCCCCAGCTATCGCGACGTAACCAGCGAGAAGAGCGGCCACTATGAAGCGGTGCGCGTCACCTATGACACCGCCAAGCTGGACTATGGCTTCCTGCTCTATCGCTACTGGAAGCTGGTCGACCCCACCGACGACGGCGGCCAGTTCTGCGACCGCGGCCCGTCCTATCGCACGGCCGTCTTCGTCAACGGCGCACAGCAGCGCGCCGTCGCCGAGAAGTCCCGCGCCGAGGCCGCCAAGCGCCTGAAGCGCGGCAAGATGGTCACGCCCATTCTCGACCTGAAGACCTTCTGGCCAGCCGAGGAATACCACCGCGACTACGCCAAGCGGAACGCGCTGAACTACCAGGCCTATCGCATCGGCTGCGGCCGCGACCTGCGGCTGAAGCAGGTCTGGGGCGGCTGACCGCCCAAGCTCCACCGCCTCGACATCGCCCCAATCCCATGTAGGTTTAAGCCTGTAAAATGGGAGAACGTCGATGAACCGCGCGCTGCTGGCTACCGCTGCTGTCGTGCTGAGCATGGGCGCCGCCGCCCAGGCCGCCCAGGCTCCCGACCTCTCGGTCACCATCTACAATTCCGACCTGGCCCTGGTCGAAGACGCCCGCGACCTCGACCTGAAAGCCGGTCGCCAGCGCCTGGAGTTCAAGGACGTCTCGGCCGCCATCCGGCCCGAGACGGTCAGCCTGTCGGCGGCCGGCGTGACGATCATCGAACAGAACTTCGACTACGATCTGCTGACCCCCGACAAGCTGATGGAAAAGGCCGTCGGCCAGCAGGTTCGCATCGTCCGCACCAATCCGGGCGACGGCAAGGAGACCACCGAGGTCGCCACCGTGCTGGCCGCCAACGAGGGCGTGGTCTTGAGGATCGGCGACCGCATCGAGGTGCTGCGCGACGACGGTGTTCCCACCCGCGTGATCTTCGACAAGGTGCCCGAGACCCTGCGCGCCCGTCCGACCCTGTCGGTCACCGTCGACGCCGACAAGGCCGGCCCCCGCGCCTCGAAACTCAGCTACCTGACCTCGGGCCTGGGCTGGAAGGCCGACTATGTGGCCCTGTTCGACGAGAAGAAGGGCGCTCTGGACCTGCAGGGCTGGATCACCCTGACCAACACCTCCGGCACCCCGTTCGACAACGCCCGCACCCAGCTGGTGGCCGGCGAGATCAACCAGCTGAACAACGGCGGCTATCGCCAGCGCAGCACCGCGATGCAGTCGGCCGGAACCGAGAGCGGCAACGGCGAGCGGCTGGCCGACTACTACGTCTATCCCCTGCCCCAGCGCACCACGATCCTGGCAAACCAGAGCAAGCAGGTCGGCTTCCTCAGCGCTCAGGGCGTCGCGGCCAAAAAGGTCTATGAAGTGCGCGAGGGCTGGTTCACCAGTCAGGCCAACCCCTCTTCGGCCACCGTCGCCATCCAGTTCAGCAACGCCAGGCTGGCGGGGCTCGGCAGCCAGCTGCCGGCCGGGGTCATGCGCGTCTATATGCGCGATCAGGCGGGTGATCCCAAGTTCGTCGGCGAGAACAGCATCGGCCACACCCCCGCCGGCTCGGAGCTGTCGATCAAGACCGGCGACGCCTTCGACGTCACCAGCCAAGCCACCCTGGTCAGCGAGGAGAAGGTTTCGAAAACCCGCTCGCGCTACGCGATGAAATACCTGATCCGCAACGCCCGCCCCGAGGCCGTGACGGTGGAGCTGCGCCAGGGCGGCCTTTGGCGCGACGGCGAGGTCAAGGCCGAGAGCCTCAAGAGCCGCCGCATCGACGCCCGCACCCTGGGCTGGAGCGTGCCCGTCCCGGCCAATGGCGAGACGGTGCTGACCTTCACGGTCGAGACGGGCTGGTGAGCAGGCGGCGCCTTAAAGATCATCCCCCTGGCGGGGGAGGGCATATGCCCAAAAAACGGCTGTCATCCCGGACGAGCGCGCAGCGTGAAAATCCGGGACCGACGCCTGAGCTCAGAGCTTCCGGCGGTCCCGGATCTTCGCTTCGCTTGTCCGGGATGACAGCTTCTTTCACGGCCGATCCCTATTCGGTCGCCATTCCCCGAAGGGGGAGCATCTTCATCCTGGCCCTCGCCTTAATCGCCTCGCCCGCCCTGGCCGACACCATCGCCTCGCCCGCCGCCGAGAAGACCGCCGTCACCCTCTATCGCGCCGGCTCGGCGCCCTTCCAGACCCTGCAGCCCTGGCAGCGCGAACAGGCCCTGAAGAAGGGCCTGATCCTGGTCACCGAGACCCGCACCGTAACCCTGCCCGCCGGCCGCCACACCCTGCGCTTCGACGCGGTGGCCGACGGCCTGATCCCGCAGAGCGCGGCGGTCGAGGGCCTGCCGGGCGGCGTCATCGAGCGCAATTATGACTACGCCCTGCTCAGTCCCGGAACCCTGCTGGAGCGGTCGCTGAACCAGCCCGTCGGCATCGTCCGCACCAACGCCAGGACCGGTCGCCAGACGGCCGAAAGCGCCATCGTCCGCCAGGGCCCCAACGGCGTGGTCCTGCAGACCGCGCGCGGCGTCGAGGCCCTGGGCTGCTCGGGCGGCGCCGAGCGTCTGGTGTTCGACCGCATCCCCGCCGGCCTGTCGGACAGGCCCTCGCTGTCGACCCTGATCGACGTTCCCTCGGCGACGACGGCGAAGCTCACCCTGTCCTACCTCGCCATCGGCGTGAACTGGCAGGCCGACTATGTGGCCCGCATCGCCCCGGAGGGCAAAACCCTGGACCTCACCGGCTGGCTGACCCTGGTCAACAGCAGCGGGACCAGCTTCGTCGACGCCCCGACCCAGGCGGTGGCCGGCAAGCTGTCGCGCGTCGCGGTCAATATTCCCAAGGCCGACACCAGGGCGATCACCCGCGCCTGCTGGCCGATGGACACCACCACCCACGGCCGCAATCCGCCCCCTCCGCCGCCGCCGCCCTTCTTCCCGCCGCCCCTGCCCGTGCCCCCCGTGATGGCCATGGCCGGCGCCCGCGAGGAGATCACCGTCACCGCCCAGCGCGCCAAGATGGCCGAGCAGTCCGAGCTGGGTGACTACAAGCTCTACACCCTGCCCGAGCCCGTCACCGTCGCCGCGCGCCAGACCAAGCAGGTGGCCTTCCTCGACCAGAAGGGCGTGGCGTTCCAGCGGCTCTATGTGGTCGCCGTCGATCCCTGGGATGACCCTGTGCGCGACGGCGCCGATCGCGTCCGGCCCGACGTGGTCCTGCGCCTGGAGAACAAGGCCGCCAACGGCCTGGGCAAGCCCCTGCCCGCCGGCGCCCTGTCGGTCATGGAGACCCTCGGCGGCCGTCCCGCCTTCGCCGGCGAACAGGCGATGCGCGATGTCCCCGTCGGCCAACCCTTCGACCTGACGATCGGCCGGGCCATGGATGTCTCGGTCAGGCCCCGCCTGGTGTCGGAGACCAAGGCCCGGGCCGGTCGCACCCGTCAGGCCTATGAGGTCGACCTGGCCAATGCCAAGAGCAGGCCGATCGTCATCGAAGTGCGCCATCCGCGACACCAGCAGGGCTTCAGGGTGGTCCGTGAGCCCAAGGCCCACGACATTCGCGACGGCGCGATCGCCTGGCGTTTCACCGTGTCGCCCAATGGCCGCGAGACCGTGCGCTATGTTGTGGAGTACGAAGGCTGACAAATCACGGACCGGGTTGAACCAAGCCGCTCCCCCCGTCGTTTGCGCTGTCGAATTCAAACACGGGGGAACACCATGCGTCTGCATGTCGATGCGCGGCTGGACTACGACTTTCCCCGGCATGTCGAGACCCTGCTGCATCTCGAGGCCGCCCACGGCGTCGACCAGACGGTGCTGGACGAGACCCTGACCTTCGATCCGCCGGTGGACTGGTCACGCCTGGACGATCCCGCGACGGGCGAGCGACGGGTCATCTTCCGTCACCAGGGGCCACTGAAGATCGTCTATCTGGCGAGCGTTGATCTGGCGTCCCGCGGCAACACCCTGGCCGGCGCCGCCCAGCACCCCATCGCCGAGCTGCCGGTCGAGGTGCTGCCGTTCCTGCGCGCCAGCCGCTTCGTGGAATCCGACCGCTTCGAGCCCAAGGCGGGCCAGGATTTCGGCGACACCTCGGGCGGCGATCGGGTCGAGGCGATCATCGCCTGGCTGCGCGGTCATCTCGATTATCGCGCCGGAACCAGCACCGCCACCACCACCGCCAGCGACGCCTACATGACCCGCGCCGGCGTGTGCCGCGACTATGCTCACCTGGCCGCCGCCCTGTGCCGGGCCAGCGACATCCCCGCCCGCCTGGTCAGCGCCTATGCCCTGGATTTGAAGCCGCAGGACTTCCACGCGGTGATCGAGGTGTTCGTCGGCGGCCGCTGGCGGCTGGCGGACCCGACGGGCCTGGTGTCACCCGACCACCTGGTGCGCATTGGCGAAGGCCGCGACGCGGCCGACATCGCCTTCATGACCATCTTCGGCCAGGCCACGATGATGGCGCAGTCGGTTCATGTGTGGACGCCGACGCGGGATGCGGAAAAGACGGCGGCGTGAGCCCTAGAACGGCATGATCCGACGTTTGCGGCTGTAGCCCAGATAGCCAACATTGGCGCCCAGGCGCAGACCGACGCCAGCGCGGATCGGGGCCAGGACGATGTCATCGGCCTTCTGGTAGTTGATGCCCAGACCGCCGATCAGATAGGCCGTGCCCTCGACCCCGGGGAAGCGGCGGAAGATCGCGTCCGGATATTGCAGATTGTAGCACAGGGTGAAGACCCGGCTGGCGTTGCCGCCCCAGTCCCAGCCCACCGAGGGCCCCTGCCAGAAGGTCTCCAGCGTCGGCCGGCCCTTCATGTAGAGCAGGCCCCGGCCATAGCGCAGGCCCACGCCGATGGCGCCCGAGCCCTCTTCGCCAGCGATGTAGCCGGTGGGCTGGCCCTTGTCGCGGAACACCTTCTCGATGGCGGCGCCGGCGCTCTCGGCCGTGACGCCCAGGAAGTCGGAGGTGGCGCGGATCATCTCGTCGGCCGAATAGGTCTGGGCCGAGCCGGTGTCATAGGCCGGGGTCGTGCTGCCGCTGGCGACCGCGTCTTGGGCCATGGCGTCCTGGGCCATCGTATCCTGGGCGAAGACGCTGGACGCCCCGGCGCTGGCGCCCAGAGTGGCCGCGCCCGAGAGGATCAACTTGCGACGGTCCATGACGGCCCCTTGAGAAATAGTGTTGCGCCACTGTCGCAGCCCATTGGGACCGGTTTGCGGCGGGCCGCTTTAAGGTTCGGTTAAGCATGGGGAAATCCGGCGCGCCCGCGGGCGCATCGCCCTCTCGCGAAGCACCCCAAATGTGCTAGACGCGGGCGCATGACCTCTACGCCGCTCGACAAGATCCGTAATTTTTCCATCGTGGCCCATATCGACCACGGCAAGTCCACGCTGTCGGATCGCCTGATCCAGGAGACCGGCGGCCTGACCGCGCGCGAGATGACCGCCCAGGTTCTCGACAACATGGAGATCGAGAAGGAACGCGGCATCACCATCAAGGCCCAGACCGTGCGTCTGGAATACAAGGCCGACGATGGCGAGACCTACATCCTCAACCTGATGGACACCCCCGGCCACGTCGACTTCGCCTATGAGGTCAGCCGCAGCCTGGCCGCCTGCGAAGGCTCGATCCTGGTCGTCGACGCCAGCCAGGGCGTGGAAGCCCAGACCCTGGCCAATGTCTATTCGGCCATCGACAACAATCACGAGATCGTCCCGGTCCTCAACAAGATCGACCTGCCCGCCGCCGAGCCCGAGCGCGTGCGCGCCCAGATCGAGGACCTGATCGGCCTGGACGCCAGCGACGCGGTGCTGTGCAGCGCCAAGTCGGGCCTGGGCATCCACGACGTGCTCGAAGCCGTCGTCACCCGCCTGCCGCCGCCCAAGGGCGACGAGAACGCCCCGCTCAAGGCCCTGCTGGTCGACGCCTGGTACGACGCCTATCTGGGCGTCGTGGTGCTGGTCCGCGTCATCGACGGCCGCCTGAAGGCCGGCATGAAGATCAAGATGATGCAGCACGGCTCGACCCACCTGATCGACCGGGTCGGCGTCTTCAAGCCCAAGAATACCCCCGTCGAGAGCCTCGGCCCCGGCGAGATCGGCTTCATCACCGCCCAGATCAAGGAAGTGGCCGACGCCGCCGTCGGCGACACCATCACCGACGAGAAGAAGCCCACCGACAAGGCCCTGCCCGGCTTCAAGGACGTGCAGCCCGTCGTGTTCTGCGGCCTCTTCCCGGTCGACGCCGCCGACTTCGAAGACCTGCGCGCCGCCGTCGGCCGCCTGCGCCTGAACGACGGCAGCTTCACCTACGAGATGGAGAGCAGCGCCGCCCTGGGCTTTGGCTTCCGCTGCGGGTTCCTGGGCCTGCTGCACCTGGAGATCATCCAGGAGCGCCTCTCCCGCGAGTTCGACCTCGACCTGATCGCGACCGCCCCCTCGGTGGTCTACAAGATCCACATGCGCGACGGCAGCGAGATCGAGCTGCACAACCCCGCCGACCTGCCCGACCCGATGCACATCGAGAGCATCAGCGAGCCCTGGATCAAGGCCACCATCTTCACCCCCGACGAGTATCTGGGCGGCGTGATCAAGCTGTGCCAGGACCGCCGCGGCCAGCAGCGCGAGCTCTCCTATGTCGGCAACCGCGCCATGGTCATCTACGACCTGCCGCTCAACGAGGTGGTGTTCGACTTCTATGACCGCCTGAAGTCGATCTCCAAGGGCTATGCCAGCTTTGACTACCAGGTCGAGGACTACCGCCAGGGCGACCTGGTCAAGATGTCGATCCTGGTCAATGCCGAGCCCGTCGACGCCCTCTCCATGCTGGTCCACCGCGACCGCGCCGAGGGCCGGGGCCGGGGCATGTGCGAGAAGATGAAGGAGCTCATCCCCCAGCACATGTTCGTCATCCCGATCCAGGCGGCCATCGGCGGCAAGATCATCGCCCGCGAAACGGTTCGCGCTTTGCGCAAGGACGTCACCGCCAAGTGCTACGGCGGCGACGCCTCGCGGAAGCGCAAGCTGCTGGACAAGCAGAAGGCCGGCAAGAAGCGCATGCGCCAGTTCGGCAAGGTCGAGATCCCGCAGGAAGCCTTCATCGCCGCGCTGAAGATGGACGAGGATTGATCGGAGTCGCCAGTCTAACGTTCGAACAAGATCATCTCGACCAATGAAATGATTGCGAGAGGGCGTTAGAACTGTAAATTGCGTGCCATAGCGCCCCGCCCCTAAAAGCGAAGACAAATGGAATCTGAAGTCACGAGCCTTAGTCTCGATTTCGATTACCGCATCAAGGCGCACGCCTTGTCGGCCCGAACCACATACAAGTGGTATCTGGAAAAAACTACCGGTTCCGAACACAATCTTCGAATACAGCGGGATATTATCAAAGGTAAACGCTCCTATCAGACTCTTCGATCTGACCTTAAGAAGGGGTGCTTATTACCAACTATAGTTATAGCGGTTCAATCGCCTCGGATACCGGCTGAAATTTCAACCAGCCCCATCCCGGAGAGCCTCCGAATAGATTCGGAATATCTCATCAATATTGCCAATATAGTTTCCGAAGCCGATCCGGCGCAAATTCAGATCATCGACGGCCTTCAAAGAACGAATGCGCTCCGGGAAGCCGAGCGCTCTCTTATTGATCCCGAAGAACGCGAAATATTTCTAAGCCGGCCCCTAAGATTAGAGGTTTGGCCCAATATCCCATTTTTCTCTCTGGCGTACCGCATGCTTCTATTGAATGCAGGCCAGAGACCCATGTCTATGAAGCATCAAATCGAGATACTTGCAGAGAACTTGTCCATTTCCGTCAGCGACACACCGGGACTCGATATAAAAAAGACAATAGATAGAGGTCGGAGAGTACGACCCGGTCAGTTTCAATTGGTTCGTATTACGGAAATGTTTCAAGCTTGGCTTCAAGGCCAACCCCATATAGATCTTCGCAATGTTATTGCAGAGCAATTACTGTCTGACGACGCTGTCGACGCCCTCGGAGCGGGCTTAGCGTCTACGGAATCAGGCGCTGGCCAGACTGACTTCAAGCGCTTTTTGGCCTGGCTAGTTGAGGTCGACACAGCTCTAGGCCAAGATCAATTAGCCTTCTTCCAGACCGAAACCGTCTTGCAAGGCATCTCTGCTGCCGTTGGCGAAGCTCAAAGGAATTCGGACCTAGCACCTCGATTGGAAATCGCGCTAGCGCGGCTGCTCGACGAGATAAAAAGGGATCCGGAGGAGGATCCTTTCGGTATTTCTACCTTCAATGAAATTCGAACTGGTATAGACCCGAAGAAAGAGAACGTCGGTGAAGCTACTCGAAATATAGCATTTAAAGCGTTTAAGGATTTTATACACTATTCTGGCGAGACGCCAATGCGCCGATGCTGGACCATTGCCGCGTCATCTGCCTAAATGGAATACCCTATACACCCAGATATTGCAGCTGATGATGAAGGGAGCGCATCTCTTTGCGCGTTCCCAATAGAGCCAGAGGACCTATTTCTAAACTTCAACGCTTATCGCGCTGAATCCAAAACAAGTTCGATCCTTAGCTCGGATTGGGCCTACGTCGAAATTGTGGGGCCAACAGGTCAGCGCGGACACGCGATACTCGTACCAAGCGATGTGAGCCCAGCGCCCCCAACGGCTGCGATTGTCCCTCTAGCAAAAGCCATCTCAATCTCGCCAGAGTTTTGGGATGCCGACAGCGCGTCCATCAGCCCCCAGGCGGTTCACGTTCTGCTGGAAGACGAAACCTGGAGCGAGACTCCCGGAGCCGAGAGCATAGGTCACCTGTTTTCTCCTGAATGGCTCCACCAAGCTCGAGTCATGGGAATAGTTCGAACCCAGCTCGCAACGAATTTTGCGGGCGACAACTATCGAAAATTGGCCTTTCAGCTTGCCTGCAAAGCGCCATCCATAACTTATGACAAATATAGATTCCTTGAATATTATAGATCCATAGAAAGGCTATACATGAAGATCGTCCTTGACGATCTTTGCAAAGATTTCTATGGGTCCCCGAGAAAGGCTCTGGATGATGCAAGCAATGCTATATCGCGAGAGTCCGAGGCTCTATACAGAACGATAAAGAACTCTGGAGCACTTGATATAGCAGGTGAAATCGCGGAAATAGTCGATAATAGTAAATCGAATCAATTCGCGATATCTATCGCTAAGAAGCTCAAGGACAAATCCAAAGAAAAAGCAGCTGAAGGATTAGGAAATTTTTCCGGGAAAGATTTTTTCGACAAAAACAAA
The DNA here is from genome assembly GCA_964427205.1 of uncultured Caulobacter sp. GTDB lineage: Bacteria > Pseudomonadota > Alphaproteobacteria > Caulobacterales > Caulobacteraceae > Caulobacter. The sequence goes on along the minus strand of CAYRTE010000037.1, from coordinate 15,784 downwards.
AAAGGTACTGAATATCTCTACTCTATAAGGTGCGCGATCGTTCACGCTGGAGCTCGCGATATAATTATTGAAGCGTTTCCAGATTACTCGGATCTATTGCGAGACATTGAGTATCTTTTTTCGAAAATTGCCCTAAAATGCGTTGGCATAAGCGTTTATACCGAATAGATCGTCAATCTATTCTATTTTGCATCTAATCGTAGCATGCCGTGAAGCCGCCCGGACGGCCCCACTTGGTTTCCCCTAGCCGCACGAAGGCGATCTTCGTCAACGGCTGTTTCTGGCATCGGCATCCCGATCCACCCGCGTTCTGGCTGCCCCACCAATCCCCTATCTTCTGAACAAATGGACTGGGTTTCTCGGTCGGCGTAGGGCTCCTAGAGTTCTCGGGGGCCTTTCTGCTGTCTGGGCCAAGGCCTTCAGACCAGTCGCCTCACTCCGCCCCGTGCTCTGCAATCTCCACCCGCCCCGTGACGCCCTCATAGATCAGTCGATACCCGCGCAGGAACGACCGCCCCAGGATCACGCGGTGCCATTGCTCGCCCTCGTGCAGCTTGACGCCGGTGAAAGGCTGAAACAGCAGCTTATCCAACTGAGGAACATAGAGGCGCGCCGTGTAGATGAAGGCGTGGTGGCGCCCGCCAACGCCGCTGATCTCGCCCTCGTCCATCACAGGCAGATTCAGGCGTCGGGCGAGGTCATCGTCTATGCAGTCGCCGCCGGCGCCCGTGTCGATCAGCGCCTTGATCTTCTTTCCGGCGAGGTCAGGCGGCGCGCCGGCTGGCGACAGCGACTTCAGGCCGATATCGACCTGAATCGTCGGCCCAAGCCGAACGAGCAGATCCGCCGGGCCCTCTCCGGCGATACCGGACTTAAAGCCCGCCTGTATCGAGCGCATGCGCGGGTCGGAAGATCATGCCGCCGGGCAGCTGGACGGGGCCGGCGCCGACCTGGCGGATGAGATAGGGGCCATTGCCGAACCGGTCGACGGCCATCGTCGCGGCCGCCTCGAAGTCAGAGAAGGCGGCGATGAACTTGCCGCTGTAGAAAACAACCCAGTCATGGAAATGCGAGGCTTCGAGCTCGGCCTTCATGCGGTCGAAGGCGGCGATATCGTCCTTAAGACTGGCCATCAGACATTCCCCATGTTGGCTGTTGAACCACAGCCGGCGAGACCCTGCCAATCACAACAAAAGCGACGGATGAAATGTGCCCTGAGTCGGCGGGGCGGGGGTTAACCTCATGGGACCCTTCCCTTTCGACCGGGCGTTGCGCCTGCGGCGGGCCCGGCGGACGGGATACGCGCCGCTCTATCCCCGCCTGCCGCCAAAACTTCCCGTTTCCACTCAACGCCTTACCAAAAACTCCGCCGCCCCGATCCCCGCCTCTCCGTACGGCCGCATAATGCCGTGCATGACCGAACACAGCTCAGAAACCCCGCCCACCTATTTCCGTCTGTCCGAGGCCTCGTGGGCCGAGATCGGGGAGGCCTATCGCAACGGCGCGACGGCCAAGGAGCTGTCGGCGCTGTGGCGGGTGGCGCCCGGCAGCATCTATCGCCATGCCGGCCAGGAGGGCTGGACCAAGAAGGCCAGCACCGACGCGGTGGCGCGGGCCCATGTGGCGGCGCGGCGGGCGCAGGCTGACGAGGGTCGGCGGGCGGCGGCGTCGTCGCCCGCGCGGGCGCGGCGCGCGGGCGGGGTGGCGGCCGGCGGTGCGCCGCCGTCGTCCGATCCGGCCGAGCTGAAGGCGGCGGCGCTGGCGCGGCTGGCCAGCGCGATCCATGACGGGCGCGACCACGAGGCCCTGCGGCTGTCGGCGCTGGTCCAGCGGCTGGACCGGCTGATCGAGACGGCGGACGGGCCGGGCGCGGCCGAGGCCGAGGCCGTCAAGCGCGTCCCGCAATGGCCTGGAGAGCCCGGCCAGCGGCCCTGGCCGACGCCGCCTCCGGAGGGTTATCCCGACGACGGCGGATATTTTATCGACTGGCGCCCGACGCGCGAGGCTGTGGAGCGCGAGACAGAGTCCATGTTCCGCATGATCGCCTTGACCGCCCTGGCGATGCTGCACAAGCCGGCCGCGGTGCATCCGGTCTTCGTGCGAATGGTCTATCGTTTCCGCCGCGACGTGTTGGGCGAGACCGACGAGCCGCGCATCCTGAGATCGGCCGAGGCGATCACCGAGCAGGCCCTGATGGCGTTGGAAGACCGCTTCTTCGAGCGCGTCGATGTGGTCAATCCCGACACCGGGGTTCGCGAGCGGCTGCGGACCTGGCCGCCGGCCGACCCGCCCTTTCCCCAGCCCGGCTGGAAGCGCAAGCGCCTGCCGACACGCGCGCCGTCAAGGGTTTGGCGGCCGGCCTAGGCGGCGGCTTCGGCCTGGGGCGGCCGCAGCCTGTAGAACCGCGGCTCGCGGCCCACGTCGTAGAGGCGGTACAGGCGGAAGACGTCGGGGCGGGTGGTCCACAGGGCGTCTTCGTCGTCGGTCAGGGCCATGGGCGTGCCGACGCCGCCGGTGGTGGTCTTGACCACGATCAGCCGCGCCTCGCCCGTGGGCTTGAAGCTGAGGATGTCGTGGCCCGCGACGTCGCCGGGCGGCCTGGCCAGGCGCACCTGGTCGGCCAGGTCGGCGCGGCCGTGCTCGCGCAGGCGGCGCTGCTCGAAGGCCAGGACGGCGGCGCGGCCGGCCTCGGCCAGCAGGCTGTTGGCGTGGTCGCGGCCGGCGGGGTCGAACTTGGCGATCAACTGTTCGGCGCGGGGGCTGGGCTGCAGCTGCTCGGCGTCGAAGATCGGCGGCGGCCCTTCGACCAGATGCAGCGGCTGGCGGGTGGAAAACAGCACCGGCGGGCGCATGGCGGCGGCGATCAGGGTGGGCCGGGTGGACAGCTGGCGGTCCACGGCGTCGATCAGTTCGTCGCGCAGTTTCCAGCGCGGCGCGAAGTCCTTCAGGACCGGTATGCCGATCAGGGTCAGGGCGGCCGAGATGTTGCGCTGGCGAAACTCGATGGCCCCGCCGGGCCGGCCGGTGACGAATCGCAGGGCGCGCTGGTGGCTGGCGGGATTGACCTCCTGGCCGGCCAACTGCTTGGCCAGCATGACGAAATAGTCGCCGACCACGAGGTCCAGGTCGGCCTCGGTCCAGTCTCCGGTCTTGGGTGCTTCCTCGCTCACGGCGCGACGATGCCTCAGGCGCGACGCGCGCGCCACCAAAGCTTGGCCGGATCTGGACGGAACCTAGAGCGAAATGCGCGATATAGGCATCGCACATTTCGCTCTAGCTTTTCGTTTTCGCATCGTTTTTGCGGAAAACCGGCGTCCACTTTTCCGCACGATGCTCTAGAGCGAGGGCGGGGTCGGCGGCTTGGGGGCCTCCTCGATGGGGCCCTCGTCGCTCTCCAGCCCGGCCGCCCGCAGGGCCCCGGCGACGGTGGTGACCGGCTCGCCGCGCGCCACCTGGAAGGTCAGGAGATGGGTCTGGGCGGGGTTGTCGCCCAGATTGGCGAAACCGCCGGCCCGCTCGCCATTGAGGGTGATCGCATAGGCGCGGTTGGACAGCACCCGGCACAGCAGCACGAAGGTCTTCTGGTCGTTGAGCAGACGGGGCGTCTTGACGCATTCGGGCGTCTCGCCATCGGGCGCGGGGCCGTAGCGCCAGGCCCTGGGGTTCATCTGCTGGTCGAAGGTCACCTTCACGATCAGCACGCCGGGCGCGATGCTCTGGCCCTGCGCCGGATAGGTGGCCGCCACCCTGGGCGGCTGGGTGGGCGGCATCACCATGACCGGCGAGACGGCCGTCGGCGCCTCGCGCGTCTGGGCGGTCGCGCCGCTGGCGAGGAGGAGGGTCAGGGTCAGGGCGCGAAGGATCATGCCCGCAGCTTGGCCGGGAAGCTGGGCGTTCTCAAGGCGAGAGGCGCGCCGCGCTTTGTGCTATAGGCGCGATCATGACCGATACGCCCGACGCTCCTGAAGAAACCCCGATCCAGCGCGCCCTGCGCCTGAAGAAGGCCGCCATCGACGCCAAGCCCAAGCCCCCGCGCGGCGGCAAGTTCCAGCGCGAGCAGGCCGCCGGCGTGCAGGCCGGCAAGTCCAAGCCCTGGATGACCCGCTGATCCCATGCTGAAGGTGCTGGGCCGGACCTCGTCGATCAATGTCCGCAAGGTGCTGTGGACGCTGGACGAGCTGGGCCTGGCCTATCAGCGCGAGGACTGGGGCGCGGGCTTTGCGCCCACCGACGATCCCGCGTTCCTGGCGCTCAATCCCAATGGCCTGATCCCGGTGCTGGTCGACGACCAGGGGCCGCTGTGGGAGAGCAACACCATCTGCCGCTATCTGGCCCACCGCCATGGCGACGGCGCCCTGCTGCCCGCCGATCCGCGCGGCCGGGCGGGGGTGGAGCAGTGGATGGACTGGCAGGCCACCGAGCTGAACGGCGCCTGGCGCTACGCCTTCCTGGCCCTGGCCCGCAAGGCGCCGGGCTTTGACGATCCGGCCCGCATCGCCGCCAGCGTGGCGGCCTGGAACCGGGCCATGACCCTGCTGGAGCGCCAGCTGGAGTCCACCGGCGCCTATGCGGCCGGCGAGGCCTTCACCCTGGCCGACGTGGTGCTGGGCCTGTCGACCCACCGCTGGGCGGCGACGCCGATCGACCACGCCGACCTGCCGGCGGTGCGCGCCTATTACGAGCGCCTGGGCGAGCGCGGCGCGTTCCCGCCCCACGCCCGCCAGGATGCGCCCTAGCCGGGCTTGCGGAACTTCAGGATGAACTGATCGGTCTTGCCGCGAATGGCCGGGTCAAAGACGCTGGCCGTGTGCGGGTCGCTGGCGTCGCGCAGCAGCGGGCTTTCGGCTTCCAGCTTGAAGCCGGCGGCCTCGACCTCGGCCTTGACGGCGGCGACGTCGATGCGGTGCAGGCTGTCGGCGGCCGAGGTCCCGGAGCCCGCGACGGCCGCGTGGTCGACGATCAGGAAGACGCCGCCCGGCTTCAGCGACTTGAACACCTCGGCATTAACCGTCGCCGCCGTGGCCACCGGGAACGGCTTCAGGTGCAGGTCGTGATAGTTCTGGACCGTGAAGACCAGGTCGAGGTTGTCGGGCAGGTCCAGGGCGACAAGGCGGCCGTCCAGCGGCTTGGCGTTGGGCAGGGCCGCCGAGACGGCCTTGAGGTTCTCGCCATACTTGGCCTGGAACTGGATGAACTCGGCCGGCTGATAGGCATAGACCGTGCCCGCGCCGCCGACCGCGCCCGACAGGATGCGGGTGAAATAGCCGCCGCCCATGATGAAATCGACGACCGTGTCGCCCGGCTTGACCCCGGCGAAGGCCAGGATCTCGCCGGGGTGGCGGGCCGCGTCGCGGGCGCTGTCCTCGGCGGGGCGGGCCGGACTGGCGACGGCGGCGGTGATGTTGGCGGGAACCTGGGCGAAGGCGGCGCCGCCGAGGGCGCAGACGGCCAGCGCCGCGAGGGCGGGAACCATGGACGTGCGGATCATGCGTTTATCTCCCTGATTTCCCGAAGCGGTAGCAGGTTCTGACGTCTCGCCGAACGCCGTTCTCATGAATTCGCCGTAACCAGACCGGGGCTCCTTCCGCAACGTCGCCCTTCCCCTCGACCGCCGGGCGCCCCCATGATCGCGGTAACGAAAAAAGTCGGGGAGGCTTGAATGCGGTGGATCCTGCGCGGGATCGGCGGACTGCTGGCGCTTGCGGTGCTGGCGGCCATCACCCTGATCATCATCGACCGCGCCAGCCTGCAAAAGGCGCCCGACAAGGCGGCCCTGATCGCGGCGGGCCAGCGCTATGACGTCCGCATCCGCCGCGACGAATGGGGCGTGCCGCACATCCTGGGCAAGACCGACGCCGACGCCGCCTATGGCCTGGGCTTCGCTCAGAGCGAGGACGACTTTCCCACCCTGCGCGACGTGACCCTGGCCACGCGCGGCGTGCTGGCCCGCACCCAGGGCGCCTCGGCCGCGCCGACCGACTATGTGGTCTCGCTGCTGGGCGTCTGGCCGACGGTCAACGCCAATTATGACAAGCTGCCGGCGCAGCTGCGCGCCGTGCTTCAGGCCTATGCCGACGGGGTCAATCACTATGCCGCCCTGCATCCGGAGCAGGTCACGCCGGGCCTGCTGCCGATCACCGGCAAGGACATCGAGGCGGGCTTTGTCTTCAAGCAGCCGTTCTTCTACGGCCTGGACGGCGAGTTGAAGAAGCTCACCGCGCCCGATGCGCCCCCTCCCCCACCCAAGGGCTCCAACGGCCTGGCCATCGCCCCGTCGCGCAACGCCGACGGCGCCACGCGGCTACTGGTCAATTCGCACCAGCCCTATACCGGCCCGGTGGCCTGGTACGAGGCCGTGGTGCAAAGCGGCCAGGGCTGGCACGTGGCGGGCGGCTTCTTCCCCGGCTCGCCCTTCATGCTGCATGGCCACAACGCCACCCTGGGCTGGGCCAATACGGTGTCCAAGCCCGATCTGGTCGACGTCTACAAGCTGACGATCAATCCGCAGAACAAGAACCAGTACCGGCTGGACGGCGCCTGGCGCGACTTTGACCGCACCACCGCCACCCTGCGCGTCAAGCTGTGGGGCCCCATCGTGCTGCCGGTGCGCAAGGCGGTGCTGCGCTCGGCCCACGGCCCGGTGCTGGAAACCAAGAGCGGCGTCTTCGCCATCCGCTATGCCGGCATGGGCGAATACCGCCAGGCGGTGCAGTATTGGAAGCTGGACAGGGCGACGAACCTGGCCGAATGGCGCGCGGCCATCGCCACCCACGCCCTGCCCAGCCTGAACTATGTCTATGGCGACGCGGCCGGAAACATCGGTTTCGTGCACAACGGCCAGTACCCCAACCGCACGGTCCAGGCCGACTGGGCCAATGTCCTGCCCGGCGACCGCTCGGACCTGATCTGGCAGGGCTATCGCCCCGTCGAACAGAGCCCGCAGCTGTGGAATCCCAAGTCCGGCTTCGTCTTCAACTCCAACAACAGCCCGTTCGAGGCCAGCGCCCCGGCCGATAACCTGAAGCCCGGCGACTTCCCCGCCTCGATGGGCTTGCAGACCAACATGACCAACCGCGCCCTGCGGGTGCAGGAGACGGTCGGGCTCGATGCGGCGATCACCGACGAGAGCTTCCGCCGCTACAAGTACGACCTGACCTATAGCCCGCGCTCCAGCCTGGCGACGATGATCGCCAAGGTCACGGCCGTCGATCCGAAGGGCGACAAGGACCTGGCCGCGGCCCAGGCGATCCTCAAGGGCTGGGACCGCCGCACCGACGCCAAGAATCGCGGCGCGGCCCTGGCGGCGCTGATGAGCCAGCCGATCCTGTTCGCCCGCACCAGCGGCGAGGCCGAGCCCGACCCGATGGACACGCTGAAGGCCGCCATCATCAACCTGAAGACCCATTTCGGCCGCCTCGACCCCGAATGGGGCCAGGTCAACCGCATCCGGCGGGGCAAGGTGGACCTGCCCATCGACGGCGCCGCCGACACCTATCGCTCGGTCTGGGGCGTGCTGCAGAAGGACGGAACCACCACCGCCGACGGCGGCGACACCTTCATCATGTTCGTGACCTGGGACCGGGACGGAAAGCTGTCGTCCGACAGCATCCACCAGTTTGGATCGGCGACCCTGGATGCGGGGTCCAGGCACTATGCCGACCAGACGCCGCTGTTCGTGGCCATGCGGACCAAGCCGGTGCTGTTCACGGAGGACCAGTTGAAGGGGCATGCGCGGGAGGATTATCGGCCAGGGCGGCGGTAGGGAGGCCCGTCAGGCGACAGGCTGTTGAGGGGCGGATTTGCGACATCGCGCCCGGCGCCTGTTCCTTCGACCAAATTCCGGATATCGTCAGAACTCGGAGCAAATTCGCGAAGGCGGATCGGCGCCGTACGACGAATTGCAGCGCCCTTCGCCCGTCTGGAGCCCATGTTGAAACTCGCCCTGCTGGCGCTGTCCGCCTCCGCCCTGGCCTCTTCCGCCCTGGCCCAGTCGGCGACGGGTCCCGGATCCTGGTCGTTCGCCGTCGGCGGCGCGACCGACAACCGCTCCAAGGAGGCCTCCAAGACCCGCGGCGACGCGTTTGTCTATGGCGAGGTGAAGTGGGTCAGCCAGAGCGGTCTAGTCCACGGCGGAACCGGCGTTGAGACGATCGACTCCAACGGTTCGGATATCGAGCACGAACTGAAGTTCGGCGTCAGCCCCAAGATTGGCGGCTTCAAGCTCGACCTGAACCTGGCGCACAAATGGCAGATCGACGCGAACCCCGGCGCCGACAACGAGGCGCTCGAATTCACCGCCAGCGTCAGTCATTCGATCGGCCGGGCGGACGCTCGGTTCCAGGTGAAACATTCTCCCAATGGCACGGGCTCGACCAGGGCCTGGACCTGGACAGAGGCCCGGCTCGGTTGGGATCTCACCCCCAAACTGTCCGCCAGCGCCACCGTCGGCCGGCGCGAGCAGGACAACAGCCTTGACTACACGGGCTGGGATGCGGGCCTGACCTACGCCCTCAACGACCGCCTGGATCTGGATCTGCGCTGGCATGATACGGACGCTCATGCGCCGGGCCCCCAGTATGCGGGCGCGCTGGTCGCCGGGCTGGAAATCCATTTCTGACCCCTGGCTCGCCGTTGGGGCAAGCCTCGGGTAGCGCCCCCAGACCGGCGATCATCTGGCCGTGAGATCCAAGGATGGCTCCCTTCGACGCGAAGGTGGGCGGGCGCGTCTCTCTAACAACTCACCGTCATTCCCGCCCTGAGATGGGGGAGTAGACCGTTACCGGCAAATCCGGTCGCGGGCGCCCGTCAGCGGACCTTCCCATCGTCTGTTCGGGGTGGAAAGCGGGCGTTGGGAATGTATGGTTTCGCGACCTGACGTGGTTGAGGTGATGCGTGGTCGAAGAACCGGACTTGAAGCTTGCGGGCCTTTCCTTGTGGGCGACAGCGCGCGAGTTCGAGGGAAGCGAAGACTTTTGGGATGGCAATTGGCTTAGCGTTCGGGCCAGGGTCGAGGCGTCAGGTGCGTACGTCGAAACGATCGGCCCCTGGGTTCGCAACGACGAGTTAGCTCGATTTTCGGATCAGCTCGCGATCGTCGTGCGGGACCTGAAAGGGACCGCTGAGCTCGATTGCATCGAGCCCATGCTGTCCGCAAAGGTCGAGATAGGCACTCGCGGTGAAGTCACCGTCACTGTTGAAATCACGCCCAATCATCTGACCCAGCGACATTGGTTCGAGTTCGCAATCGACCAGAGCTATCTGACTGAGACGCTGTCAGGATGTCGGCGGCTGCTTAAGCGGTTTCCGATCCGAGGCGAGGCTGGCCAGGAATAGGTCCAATGTCCGCAATGGGTCGAAAGCACCCTTTGCCTTTCCTCCCGAAAGCGGATGCCCAGCGTCCCGCTCATCCTTAAATCTCCGTCATCCCGGGGCTTGTCCCCGGTCTGAACAACAAGCCCCGGGATGACGGGATCTTAGAGGGGAACGGGGATAGGCCGCGCTCAATCCCCGTTCTTGCCAGAACAAACCCCAGCCAGATCAAACGCTTGTAAAAAACTTGATCGCGCCAATCAGACGCGTTGAAACCTCCCGTATTCTGTCCCCACCTCGTCGCGAGGAAAGGGCGCAAGGCCAGCGACCATTGCGGCGGCGGGGTGTGATCGAGCGGGACTGGGGTCGAGGGGGATACTCGACCGGTCCGGGGATCCCGGCGTTGCGGGACCCGCCCGCCGTTGGCGTGGACGGAGAGACCCACGGGAGACGCTTCGAGCCCTCGTGCTTCGACCGCCGAATGGCTTCGGAAACGGAGCGGTTCGGGTCCTGCTAAGGCCTCAACAGGGCCACCCGGCGGGACGCTGACGGATAACGGTCACGCGGAGCGGACGGCTTCGTCGAAACGGTTATTCTATTTTCCTCCGGACGTGGTCCGGACGCTCCGCGACCCTTTCCATCAACTCGGCGGTTTCCGCGCGAGGGCGCCAGGCCGTGTCCGCCACTGGCGCGCCGCGGGCGTTCAGCTACGGTTCAGCCGCACGGCCTAGCTTGCTTTCATCCAGTTCAAAGCGTGGGGAACCCGAAAATGCGCAAGACCATCAGCCTGATCGCCTTCGGCGTCGCCTCCTGCATCGGCGCGGCCGCCCAGGCCCAGGCGCCCAGCTGGAACGGGCCGTACCAGGAGCCGCCGCGTGGCTCCTATGTCGAGACCTGTCGCGAGATCACGACCTTCAGCGGCAATGTCTATGCGCGGTGCAAGACCAGCGACGGCCGCTGGACCTGGACCGGCGCCCATCTGCGCGACTGCAACAGCCAGGGCCTGGCCAATGCCGGCGACGGGCGGCTGATCTGCCAGAGCCTGGTGGGCGGCGGCGGCGGCGGTGGCGGCTTCCCCGGCGGCGGCGGACGCCCGGGCGGCGGCGGCAACCCCTATCGCGCCGACGCGGTGCTGTTCGAGCACGCCGGCTATGAGGGCGCCGCCTATGAGGTGCGCGGCGACATGCCCGACCTGACGGCCATCAAGTTCAACGACCTCGCCTCGTCGATCAAGGTGATGCGCGGCGAATGGGAGCTCTGCGAGCATACCCACTATCAGGGCCGCTGCTGGATCGTGACCCGCGACGAGGGCCTGTTTGGCCGCGACATGAACGACCGCATCAGCTCGATCCGCCGGGTGCGCTGAAGCCTTTCCGGCCCGCGCCGCTCTTGATGGGCGGCGCGGGCCATGGCTAAGGTCCCGCGCCAATTTCTGGAGCTTCACCATGCGCAAGATCGTCGTCCTGGCCGCCGCGGCGGCCGCCCTGCTGGTTTCGGCCTGCAACACCATCGAAGGCGTGGGCAAGGACGTCTCGGCCGCCGGCCGGGCGGTCACCGACACCGCGCGCGACGTCAAGAAGTAGCCGCTTTCAGGCGTCTTCCTCGCGGGACGTCTCGATGGCGATGGCCTGTTTTTCATGAGGCGCGATCTCTTGATCCGTCGCCTTGCGCGCCGCCTGTTCGGCGCGGGAGGCGGCGGGCGGACGATCGTCCTCGGAGGGCTGGGGAGGCAGGGTTTCCGGCATGGGGATCTGCTTTGCGTCAGGCACGGGATTCAGCCCCGGGGGGCTTCAGGGACTGCCGGGAAACGCCGGACCGTCGTTTGGGTTGCGGCCAAGGCGCTAATCGCGCGCCGGAAGGCGATCGCGACACTTTGACTTACTGAAGGCATGGCCCATATGCCTGATCTTGTTCAGATTATGTTTAGATCTTGACCACTTCGATACTTGGATAGCAGCGATATTTACCTGAATTAACCAACAGATGCGTCGCTGAGTCACCTTTAAACGCGCAACGACCAGGCGCATACTGAGGCCATGTCGAGCTCCCCTGCCCCCAGCGTCCTGACCGGCCTCAAACGCGGCATCCTGCACCGTTGCCCCAACTGCGGCGACGGGCGGCTGTACGTGCGCTATCTGAAGGTGGATCCCGAGTGCGAGGTCTGCGGTCACGACCTGGCCGAATATCCCGCCGATGACGGCCCGGCCTATTTCACCATCCTGATCATCGGACATCTGTTCGTGGCCCCGCTGCTGCTGTTCCCGTTCATCTGGAAGGCGCCGGTGGGGATTGTGCTGCCGCTGACGGTGCTGCCGCTGGCCGCCCTGACCCTGGTGCTGCTGCCGCGCGTCAAGGGCGCGGTGATCGGCGCGCTGTGGGCCATCAAGCTGCGCAAGGCTCAGGACACCCCGGGCGACTGAACGCGACCTGCACCGGAACCGACAAGCGGCGCCGCACATTCCCCCTCCCTGCACCGCGACCCTTGGCCTGACGCCAACGGTCCGGACCGAACGGGAGTACGGACATGCTCGGCACGATCCTCATCATCATCCTGATCCTGGCTCTGGTCGGCGCCCTGCCGACCTGGGGCCACAGCAAGTCCTGGGGCTATTTCCCCAGCGGGGGCCTGGGCCTGATCCTGGTCATCCTGATCGTCCTGGTTCTGATGGGACGCCTCTAGACCGATCGCCGGACGCCAACCGCCGGTTGGCGTCCGGCCCAGGCTTGTCCTAAGCTCCCCGGCTTAACGCCTCGGGGGGAATCTGGGCATGACGACGAAAGCCGCCGAGACGGACCCAGGCATGAGCCCCCCCGGCATGAGCCCCATGACCAGGGCTCGCGCCATTCTCGGCGGATCGGCCGGCAATCTGGTCGAATGGTACGACTGGTTCGCCTACGCCGCCTTCTCGATCTATTTCGCCAAGGTGTTCTTCCCGGCCGGCGACCAGACCGCCCAGTTCATGAAGACCGCCGCCGTGTTCGCCGTGGGCTTCCTGGCCCGTCCGGTCGGCGCCTGGCTGATGGGCCTGTATGCCGACCGCGCCGGTCGCCGCGCCGCCCTGACCCTGGCCGTCGGCCTGATGAGCCTGGGCTCGCTGATCATCGCCATCACCCCCGGCTTCGACAAGATCGGCGCCGCCGCTCCCGCCATCCTGCTGGCCGCCCGCGTGCTGCAGGGCCTGTCGGTCGGCGGCGAATACGGCGCCAGCGCCACCTATATGAGCGAAATGGCCGGCAAGAAGCGCCGGGGCTTCTGGTCCAGCTTTCAGTACGTGACCCTGATCATGGGCCAGCTGGTCGCGGCGCTGGTGCTGGTGATCCTGCAGGCCACGCTGGACCCGGCGCAGCTGTCGGCCTGGGGCTGGCGCATCCCGTTCTTCATCGGCGCCGCCCTGGCCGTGATCGTGTTCTGGATCCGCAGCGGGCTGGAGGAATCCCAGTCCTTCACCAACGCCAAGGCCCAGGGCGCGCCCAAGGCCAACACCCTGGTGATGTTCACCGAGCATCCGCGCGAGGCCCTCGCCATCATCGGCCTGACGGCCGCCGGCTCGCTCGCCTTCTACGCCTACACGACCTACATGCTGAAGTTCCTGACCAACACCACCGGCTTCTCCAAGGAGGTGGCGGGCGCCGTGAACCTGGCCACCCTGATCGGCTTCATGCTGATCCAGCCGCTGTTTGGCTGGATGTCCGACAGGCTTGGACGACAACGCATGCTGGTCTTCGCGTTCGGCGCCGGCGCGATCCTGGCCTGGCCGGTCTTCACCCTGTTGGCCAAGGCGACCGATCCGGTGGTGGCCTTCATGCTGATCTTCGCCGCCCTGGTGGTGCAGTCGGGCTATACCTCGATCAGCGCCGTGGTGAAGGCCGAGCTGTTCCCCACCCATGTCCGCGCGCTGGGCGTCGCCCTGCCCTACGCCATCGGCAACGCCGTCTTCGGCGGCACCGCCGAGTTCGTGGCCCTGTGGTTCAAGAGCATTGGCCTGGAGAGCGGCTTCTATATCTATCTGGCGGGCATGATGGCCATGGGCGCGATGATCGCCCTGGCCCTGCGCGACAGCGGCAAGCACAGTCGCATCCTCGAGGACTGAGGAGCGCGACAGCCGAAAGTGGACGCCGGTTTCGGCGCCCGTCGCGCGACAATCATGAGACCCGCCCTTCGCCGAATCCCGTTCCAGCCGTAAGCTCCCAGCATGCCGATCATCGACATCGTCGCCCTCGTCCTCTTCGTGTTCGCCTGGCTGTTCTATGAGCCCTTGCTCAAGCGGCTGGGCGAAGGCGGCAACCTGATCAACACCGACATGACGGTGATCCGGCGCCGCTGGATGCAGGAGATGGCGGTGCGCGAAATCGCCCTGCTGGACGGCCAGCTTCTGGGCCACGCCATCAACTCGGCCAGCTTCTTCGCCTCGTCCAATCTGATCCTGATCGCGGCGGCGGCGGGCGTGCTGTTCGGCGGCGACGGCGCGCTCCGGAGCATCGAGGGCCTGGCCGTGCTGGCCCCGGCCTCGCAGATGATGTTCGAGCTGAAGCTGGGCCTGGTGCTGTTTGCCCTGGCGCGCGGCCTGCTGGACTTCATCTGGGCCATTCGCCAGATGAACTATTGCCTAGCCGCTATCGGCGCCACGCCGATGTGGGCCTCGCCCTCGACGCTGGCGGAATATGCCGAGGCCACAGGCGGCATCCTCAACCCGGCCCTGTCAGCCTTCAATGCGGGGGTTCGCGGCTATTATTTCGCCCTGGCCGGGGCCGCCTGGCTGCTGGGACCCTACGCCTTCATCGCCGCCACGCTGGGCGCCCTGGCCCTGCTGCTCTGGCGCCAGCGTCGCAGCCGGGCCTCGTCGGCGGTCCGCAAGGTGCGCCAGATCCTCGAGCGCCAGTCGGTTGTTCACGGCCCGCACATGCGGCACGCCGAGAAAGACCCGCCGGTCGATACGATCTAGGCCAGGCCCAGCTCGACGCGGACCTTTTTGGTGAGCTTGCCGGCGACCAGTCCATGGGCGGTCTTCAGCCAGTCCTCGACCTCGGCGGCGTCCAGCGCGGCCAGATCATCGAACTTCACCCACTTGGCGCGAGCCAGATACGGCGCCGGGATCGCCCGTCCGGTCTCGGTCAGCACCTCGAACGCGACGTCCGAAACCTTGAACGACACGCCGCCCCGCGGGACCGCGTCGCCCATCACCGCGAACATCTTGCCGCCGACCTTGTAGACTTGGTCGGCGCCCCACTGGACATCCATCGTCGCGCCCGGCAGCGCCCTGCAAGCGGCGTCGAAGGCTTCGGGGCTCAAGCCTCGACGCCCACGCCGATCGGACAGGTCACGCCAGTGCCGCCAATGCCGCAATAGCCGCCCGGGTTCTTGGCCAGGTACTGCTGGTGATAGTCCTCGGCGAAATAGAACGGCCCGGCGGTGGAGATCTCGGTGGTGATCGAGCCCAGCCCCCTGTCCGACAGCGCCAGACCATAGGCTTCCTTCGAAGCCACGGCCGCAGCGGCCTGAGCATCGTTGGTCACATAGATGCCCGAGCGATACTGGGTGCCGATGTCGTTGCCCTGGCGCATGCCCTGGGTGGGATCATGGTTCTCCCAGAAGGTCTTGAGCAGGGTCTCGTAGCTGACCGCCTTGGGATCAAACACCACCAGCACCACCTCGGTGTGGCCGGTGCCGCCGCTGCACACTTCCTGATAGGTCGGGTTGGGCGTCACGCCCGCCGCATAGCCGGCGGCGGTGACATAGACCCCCGGAACCTTCCAGAAGATCCGCTCGACGCCCCAGAAACAGCCCATGGCGAACACGGCTGTCTCCATGCCCTCGGGATAGGGCCCCTTCAGCGCATGGCCGTTGATGAAGTGGGTCTCGGCGGTCGGGATCGCCGCCTCGCGGCCCGGCAGGGCGCTGTCGACGGTAGGCAGATCCAGTGACTTCTTGGCGAACAGCATGGCGGGGCCTCGGCGGGAAAGGGTCTCAGCCGATATATGTGCTCCCGCCGCACATTTCATCCCTCATGAGCGCTTGCCCCGCAAAGCCCCATGAGTATATTGCGCGCCTTCCTGCGAAGGGGGGCCTCAACCGCTCCCGATTCACGTGCGCATGGTGAGGTGGCCGAGTGGTTGATGGCGCACGCTTGGAAAGCGTGTTTAGGTGAAAGCCTAACGAGGGTTCGAATCCCTCTCTCACCGCCACGCCCCTCTCTAATTTAATGATTTTATTGAGAAATTTCCGCGCACAATTTGTGCGGCCCTATTTTGGGCCCCATTTTCAAGTTTAAAGGTGAGACGCGTATCACTCGCGAATTAGGTGGGCCGAGACGAGCGGCAAGGTGGGCCCGACAAGATGGCCTGGTTCACCGTAGTGCGCGAGAAGCGCGACCGTCGCTCTACCGCAGCCTCCTAGGTGCCAATACCGGACCTTGGCACAGCTCCAGAAACGATGGGGTGGACGCCCCCTGACGGCATCGATGTGCCAAAGTGGAGG
>CAYRTE010000036.1:0-44822 GCA_964427205.1 uncultured Caulobacter sp. | reverse complement strand
TGCTGAAGACCGCCGCCGCCCAGGTGCAGCCTCATCGCCTGCTGTTCGTGTTCGCTGGCGCCGAGCTGCCCGATCATCCGACCCCGACGCAGCGTGAAGACTTCCTGGCCGGACGCGGCGGCGCCTTGTCGGCGCTGATGTGCGTCGACAAGGCCCCTGACGAGTTGTCCGACTTCGACAGCTTGGCTCGCGAGTCCAGGGACGCGGGACCGCCCTGGCAGGTTGTGTTCGCCGCCGCCCTGTCGGGGCGCGACGGAAGCCCCCCGGCCAAGGCCGAGATCGACGCGGCGCTCAAGGCAATGGTCGAAGCCCTGCGGGTGGGCGGTGTCGACCGATACGCCGCCTTCGGTCCCAGCGGCGATCCGCTTCACTTTCACTAAGCAAACGGACTGTCGGGGCGTACCGATCAGGGCGCGAGTTTGTCAGGCGTCATGGTGTTTGGAACAGGCCTGAGGCGTCCTCGGCGATATCGGGACGCGATGCTTTGGCGTGTCGCCTCATGGGGAGATCGCGATCCCCATGATCGCAATAGACTTGCCCCTCCACCGCTGCGCCCGTCCGCCTGACCGTAGCTAGAGAGCCCGCGCCTTCTGTGAGTCGGCATGCTCAAACGCGCTCTCCATGCGCCGGATTTCCGCTGGCCGCCCCCCGACTGTTGCGGCGACATCGCGCCAAGTGGCGGTTGCCCGGCTAACCTCAGCGATGATCTCTCGCGCCGGCTTTGCGCCCAGGCCAAAGAGCTCGGCGACAGACTCCACCAGATCCAGGTCGCAAGTGCCCTCGTCCAGATCGATGTTGGTGGTGAGGATGCGCGGCCTGATATCGGTCGGGGTCGGATTGAGATCATAGACCGGAGACAGCACCCATCCCCCCTGCCCGGCCCAAAGGAAACCATGGTTGCGGAGGTGGTCGTCGACGTTGGAGATCAGGACGTTGAAGACCATGCGGCGGTAGAGTTGCGCCGCATCCTGCTTGGTCTGGGCGCCATGCTGGGTCAGGACATCGACGAGTTCGGGATAGCTTCCCCGTTCGCCATCCTTCAGACCCATCATGGACAGAGCCGACAGGAAGGGGATGCGAGCCTCGCCTTGCCGGTCGAAACGCCGGGACAGCAGAACGGACTTTCCGGCGACCATCACCAGCTCATGATCAGGGGTGCGAATACCGGCCTGCTCGGCCAGCCTCAGCGCCACTTCCTCCCAGAGCTCGATGCTGTAGTCGTCGGTCTCTTTGGGGAATTTGGCGATCGACAACCGACCGTGCTGATCGATCACCGACGCCTTCGGCCGAGCCCCGCCAAGAGAGGAACCCGGCGCGAAGATCATCGCCAGATCCTCGTCGGTTTCCTCATCGCGCAAGATGCGCTCGGTGACGCCCATCAGCCGGCCTAGCTCGACAAGCCCCGGCACGCCCGCCTTGGTCGGCGCCTGGAAGGCCTCTTCGCCAGGCCGGCGGAAACGCAATGCGCCGAGGCGGGAAATATCGGCCACGCCCAGCAGGTAGTCGGCGTCGGAAAGCGCGCGTACGGGACGCCCGTCACGCTCGGCCTGACGCCGCTCGGCCCGCTGCATCAGCCGCCGCCCCCAGGTGTCGGGCGCGGAGTCGCCGATCGAGCCGAACATCGTCAGGCCAGCCGCCGGCGCGAAGGCGCCTTGGCCCAATGTCAGGGCAGGCTCCAGGGAGAAGCGGGTCGCATCCGCCAACCAGTCGGGATGGTACTCGAAGACGACGGCTTCGCCGCTGCGGCGAGCCTGACGATGAAGCGTGCCGACCCGGCGCAGGCCGGCCGCGAAGTCGATGTGGACCTCGACGTCAGCCATGGTCGCCACTCGGTATCCGCTTGATCCGCACGCGCTTTGGCAAGGCGGCGGACGCCATCGACAGACCAACCTCGTCCTGCCCCGGCGCCGCCAGTTCCCCAAGACGATCCAGCAGACCCAAGGCTTGAAGCACGGCGGCGTAGATGCCGACGCCCACGGTGTTATCGCCTGCCTCTATGCGGCGCAGGGTGGACCGCGAGGTGAAGGCGCGCTCAGCGACCACCTCAGCCGGGAGTCCTCGGCGGCGGCGTGCATCCTTGATGTCGCCGCCCAGCTTGCGCAGGCTACGACGGACCGCCGTCGATGGATGGTGTGGCGTCGCCATAATGGCACCTTCGCGATCCGTTAGAGCGGCTTTGTGTATCACCAAGCTATCATTAGGGCCAGACGCCATGTCTTCGCCCCGCCCCACCCCAGCCTAAGCCGCCGGATCCAGAACCACACCGTGGGTGAGCGAGGGCTGCAGCACCGGACAGACTCTCGTGTCGCGCCAGGAACACGACCTTCAGAGGGATTCTACCGGTAATGATCGAAACTGAAACGCCGGATTATCAGCTTGATGACGGCGCTCTCTCGTCCAGCACCGCGTCGAGCAACCGGACATATTGCTGGCCGCTATGCATGTCCCGCTCGAGGACTCCGCCCTGAGGCGACTTCCGGGGGTACGAGATCTTCAGCACCGCCAGGGAGTCGACAGCGAAGCGCTTTACTTGCGCGGGATCGGCGCCATAGGTCCGGCCGATCGCCTCCGCGGATAGAGCGGGCGCATCCTTGTAGCGCCCATAAGACTCATCCCCGTCAAAGAAGAGGTCGATCGTCACCCAGAAAGGCCCTGCATTCTTGGACCGCACCTGATGGCAGACGTCACGCAGCGTGACCATGGTTCGCCTCCCGCTGTTGGTTGAGGTCCACCCAGCGGGTGCGGACCAGTTCGAAGGGATCGGCCGTCTCGACCACGTGGTTGAGCTTGAACTCGAAGACCTGCCCCCGCTCGATCTCGGCCGGCGAGAACGGAAAGGCATAGCTGGGCAGCTCGATGCCCATGCGGACGGGGAAATGGAAGAAATACGGATTGCAGGCCTTGGCGATCTGGGTGGCCAGGACCTGGCTATCGGCGGTGGCCACGAACAGCAGACCGACCTCGCGCGGCGGCGCGGCGCCCGGCCCTGGCGCCCGACCGGACACGGCGTTCCATCCATAGGCGCGCAACGAGATGTCGAAGTCTCCCGCGTCCGCTCCCATGGTTCGGCGCACCCGTTGGTCAAGGGCCTGGGCCATACGCTCCATGAAGCCGTCGAGATCGGCGAGTACGGCGGGATCCTCGATGCCAACCAACATGATCGTCTGGAAGGGCCCGCCCGCGGCCCCTTCCAGTTTCATGGTGTAGGGCCTGGGCTCCCAGCGAGAGCCGGTTACGCGCACGGTGCGGCCATCCAGCGATTGATAGCGCGAAGCGGTTACGTCCAGCACGCCCCCCGGCTCGACCAGCCGGAAAGGATCGCTGTTTTCGTAGAGCATGTGCGCCGAGACCGTGTGCGGCTCGCAGCGATTGTCGGGCGACAGCGGCGCGATGTCGAAGCCCTCATCATCCACCGAAAATAGGATGCCTGGATCCATCGGGTTGACCGTGCACTGCCCGCCGCATTCGGCGACCTTGGCCCCGTGCCAGGCCGGGCCAGCGGCCGCGCCCAGCATCAACGGCACGGCGGCCAGGACGGCGGTGTCGGTGGTGCGACCGCCCAGCACGATCTCCGCGCCGGCTCGCAGGGCCGCGATATAGGGCTCCGGACCCAGCAGGGCGACGATGTGGGCGCAGGCGTCGATGGTCGCGTCATCCAGCCCGCCCATCGGCGGCAGGGGACGGATGCGGCCTCGGGCGTTGCGGGCCTTCAGGACCGCCTTGTCCTGCTCGGAATAGAGCACCGCGATCCTTGGCTTCGCACCTTGCTCAGCCGCGATCTCCAGGACGATCTCCAGCGTCCAGTCGACTGCTTCGTCGCAGCCCGAGGTGCCGCAGGAGCCGACCAGCAGAGGTATGCCCGCCTTGGCGCGCGCCGCCATCAGGATGGAGAGGTCACGCTTGACGGCCGCCCGGCTGTACTTGGACTTGCCCGTGCCCAGATAGGCCGGGCCGCTATCCGTGGAGCCGGCGTCGAGGGCGATGGCGTGCGCGCCGGCGGCCAGGCCCGCCTCGACCTCCTCGGGCCGCACGCCCGCGCCCAGCGCGCCACACGGCACCAGAACCTTGACCCCTCCGGCTGGAAGTTCGCCGCGCATGAAACTCTCCTCGGGGACGCTTGGAGCCATCAGCCGGCTCGCAGGGGGAAGGCGCCAGTCGCCAGGGCGGCGACGAGCAACACAAGGCAGGCCGCGACAGCCCATTTCAGGGAGAATCGCTGGGCCTCGCCGACCTCGACCTTGAGCAGGCCGGTGACCAGGTAGATCGCGGCGATCAGCGGGCTCAGCCCGTGGACTGGTTGGCCGATCAGCGAGGCCCGCGCGATGGCTTCGGCCGGCACGCCGAACTTGGCGGCCGTCTCGGCGATCACGGGCAGGACGCCGAAATAGAAGGCGTCGTTGGACATGAAGAAGGTCATGGGCATGCTGATCAGGGCGGTGATCGGCGCAAGATAGGGCCCAAGGCTGGGCGGGATCGCGAGCAGGGTCGCGTCGGCCATCGCCTTGACCATGCCGGTCCCCTGCAGGATGCCGGTGAAGGCCCCCGCCGCGAAAATCAGCAGGACGACGCCAAGGACATTGTTGGCATGGGCGGCCACGCGCTTTCGCTGGCTGGCGATGTCGGGATAGTTGACGATCGCCGCCACGGCGAAGGCGCCCATCATCAACACCGGCAGCGGAGCCAGCCCCAGCACCAGTCCGGCGACCAGGGCCAGGGTCAGGGCCAGGTTGAACCAAAACAGTCTTGGCCGCTTGATCGCCGGATCGTCCCCGAGGTCCAGACGCGGATCGCTCCCCTGCCCGACTGTCGCCGGCTCCAGCGTAAGGCGCCCCAGCCGCGACCGCTCGCGCCGTCCCAGCCACCAGGCCAGGATCAGCACGCCGACCAGACCGATCACCATGGCCGGGATCAGCGGCAGGAACACCGCGCTGGGCTCCAGGTGCAGGGCCGTGGCCGCCCGCGCCGTGGGGCCTCCCCACGGGACGAGATTGACGATGGTGTTGCTAAGGCCCAGCAGCAGGGCCAGGATCAGGGGGTTCAGCCGCAGGCGGCGATAGACCGGCAGCAGGGCCGAGATCGTCACCAAGGCGGTCGTGGTCCCGTCGCCGTCCAGCGACACCACCATGGCCAGCAGGGCGGTGCCCACCGTGACGCGGACGGGATCGTCGCCCACCGTCGCCAGCACCTTGCGGACCAGCGGATCGAACAGGCCCGCGTCGATCATGACCCCGAAATAGAGCACGGCGAAGGCCAGCATCAGGGCGGTCGGCGCCAGCTGGGTGACGCCCTTGACGATCATCACACCCAGTTGGGGTCCCGCCCCCGCCACCAATCCAAACAGGATCGGCACGAGGATCAGGGCGGTCACCGCCGACAGTCGCTTGGTCATGATCAGCGTCATGAAGCTGATCACCATCAGGAAACCGAGCAAGGCCAGGTTCATCGGATCCTCCGCCGCCAGCCAGCCATCTAGTATTTCCAGTTCAGGGTCGCGCCGACCGTGCGCGGGGCGCCGAAGGTGGCCAGATCCGCGCCCTGGAACACGACCTGGTGGGTGCGATAGAACCGATCGGTCAGGTTCTTGCCCCACACCGACAGGGCCCAGTGACCATCGGCGCCATCATAGACCAGCCGGCCGTCGACCAGCAGCTTGGGCTTGCGGACCGTGATCGGGTTGTTGTCGATGTCGTCCCAGATCTTGCTCTCATGGGCCAGGTCGACCGCCCCGGTCAGCCGCGCGCCGGAGGCCAAGGGCTGGACGAAGCTGGGGGAGAGCGTGATCTTGTGCCTGGGGCTGCGGGTCATGTGATTGCCCGAGCGGTCCTGCCCCCGATCGACCAGGTCCAGGAACTTGCCGTCGGTATAGGCGTAGCTGGCGCTGACCCGCGCCCGCTCGCCCAGCCGCGCGTCGAGCGAAGTCTCCAGGCCGCGAATGCGCGCGGTGCCGGCATTGGTGGTGATGGTGTCGAAGCCGCGGGTGCTGCGCACCTGCAGGTTCTTGTAGTCAGTCTGGTAAATCGAGCTGTTCCAGGTCAGCCGACGGTCCAGCAGCGTGGTCTTGGCGCCCAGCTCGAAGAGCGTGGCGTTCTCGGGATTGAACGGCGTGATCGCCGAAGCCGCCGTCGACGGCGTGTCCTGGTAGCCGCCGCTCTTGAAGCCCGTCGAAACCACGCCGTACAGCATGACGTCGTCGCTGGGCGAGAAGTCGCCGCCGATCCGCCAGGTCAGCTTGTCCCAGTCGTGGCTGGTGTCGACGCTGTAGCGGCTCGCGGCCCGCAACAGGGCGGTTGAGTCCAGGTTGTTGAGCGCATAGTCCTTCTTGTCCTGCGAATAGCGCAGACCGCCGAAGACATTGATCCTGTCGCTGACCGGCCAGGTCGCGTCGCCGAACAAAGCCCAACTGGCGGTCTGGGCGTCCTGGTGAAAAAGGTCCCTGGCCGCATAGGTGGCCGGCGGCGTCGGGCGCGACTTGATGTCGGCCAGCAGGCTGTCGGTCCGTTGGGTGTCCGCCCCGAAGTAGTAGGCGCCGACGACCCAGCGCAGCTTGGAACTGGGCAGCGCCGAGGCGCGCAGTTCGTGGCTGTAGAAACTGGTGTTCTCGTCCTGCCCGCCGCGGAAGTTCAGGGCGTAGATCGTCGGATTGCCGCCGTCGAAGTCCTCGGCGTAATGGTAGGTCAGGTCGCGGTACGAGCCGATATAGGTGACCGACGCCAACGGCAGGTTCCAGCTCAGATTGACCCGCACGCCCCAAGTGTCTCGGTCGTTGCGGCCGTTGTTTTCGGCATAGTATTCGTCGCGCTGGCCCTTGATGCGCCACAGGGCGCTGGCCGGAACGGTGGGATCGACCTGCACCACGTGGCGGGCGTCGCCATTGCCACGGTCACGCGTGCCGTCCACCGCCAGGATCGCCGAGAAGGCGTCGCTGGGCTGGAGCAGCAACTGCAGACGGCCGCTGTTGGTGGCCTGATCCTCGGCGCCGCCCCCGGCGAAGGCGTTCTTGGTGTAGCCGTCGTGATTGCGCGAGCTGAGGCTGAGGCGGACGGCGGCCTTGCCGTCGGCCAGCGGGGCGTTGACGAAACCCGCGCCTTCGAGCCGTGCATAGTTCCCGACGGTGACCGACGCCCCGGCGTCGAAGCCGGCTGTCTCGGGCTTGCGATTGATGATGCTCAGCGCGCCGCCGACCACGTTCTTGCCCAGCAGCGTGCCCTGCGGGCCCTTCAGAACTTCGATGCGCTCGACGTCGAAGGCGTCGAAGGCGACGGCCGATGGGCGGCCGTAATAGACCTCGTCGATGAATACCGACACCGACGGATCGCCGGCGGCGCCCCGGTCGGACGAGCCGATACCACGAAGGGTGGGACGCGGCTGACTGCTGGGGAAGGTGTCGAAGTTAAGCCCCGGCGTACGGTTCGCTACGTCCTGGACCTGAACGATGCGGGCCTGCTCGATCTCCTTGGCGCCGAACACCGACAGGGTCAGCGGCACGTCCTGCAGATTCTCCGACCGCTTCTGGGCGGTGACCACCACCTCGTCCAAGGCGAACGCCTCGGGCCCCGTCGAGGCTGTTTGGGCGATCGCCGCCGAGCCGGTCGAAAAGGCGAGCAAGCATGCCGACGCGAGTAGGGTCTGGCGAGCGTTCATAGTTGTTCCCTCCATGCGCTTTCACATTGACGTTTTTCATCAATGTGTTTTCTGATGCAGCGCTTGAAGTGATAGAAAGACGGCATATTAGCCTTCGTCAATCTGTACGAAATTTGTCCATATGAATGATGATCAGCTGTTCATGGCCGCCGACGAAGCCGCCGAAGTGCTCGGCGTCAGCCTGACGACGCTCTACGCCTATGTCAGTCGCAAGGGCATCCGGTCGGAGAAGCAGCCGGGCTCGAAGAGCCGCCGCTACTGGCGCGCCGATGTCGAAAGGGCTCGCAAGCGGGGCAAGCCCGTCGACCCGTCGGCGGGTCTGATCAAATCGACCACCGTGACGTTGATGACCGCCAAGGGTCCGTTCTATCGCGGCGTGTCGGCCATTGAACTGGCCAAAACCGCCAGTATCGAGGAAGTCGCTAGCCTGCTCTGGGACGCGCCCGACGCCTTCGCCGAGACGCCATTGCTGCTGCCGCCAGAATACCTCGACGCCGCCAAGGCCTTCTCGTCCCTCCCCCGCACCGCGCGCGCCATCGCCCTGTTCAGCCTGATGGAGCATGCCAATCCTCGCGCCCATGACCTGTCACCGCGGGGCTACGCTCGCGCCGGAGCAGGGGTGATCCGCACCTTCGCCTCGATCGTCGGCGGCGGTTCACCCTCGGATGTCGGGCCGATCCACGAGGTTCTGGCGCGCAACCTGAACGCCGGGCCCGGCTACGCCGACCTTGTTCGTCGCTGTATGGTGCTCGCCGCCGACCATGAACTCGACCCGACGACCTATGCCGTCCGCGCCGCCGCAAACGCGGGCGTCACCCCGTACGGCGCGGCCATGGCTGGCATGGTGGCCGGCCGAGGACGGCGTCTGCATCAGGGCCGCGCGGAAACGGTGGCGCGCTTCATTGAAGAAGCCATGAGCGGAGATCCGCGCGAAGCGGTGTTGTCACGATTTCGGATTGGCGAGCCGATCCCGGGTTTTGGCGGTCGGCTCTACGCCGATCAGGACCCCCGCGCCGAGGCGTTGATCGCCGCGCTTGAGAACGCCCTTCCTGAACCGATCTTCTCACGCCTCCGGGCGGTGACTGAAACGGTCGAGGACCTGACAGGCGCGGCCGCCGACTTCATCGTACCGACCGTTTTCCTCGGCAAACTCCTGGGGCTGAAAGGCGAGGAGCTGGCGGTCTCGACCGTGGGCCGCATGGTGGGCTGGATCGCTCACGCCATGGAACAGTACCAAGATAACGAACTTTTCCGCCCGCGAGCGGCCTATGTCGGTCGCCTGCCGCGGTGAAGGCGCTTCGCCGCTTTGCGCCATGAACAGACTCAAAAACCCCTGCGGTAAGCTGACATCAGCCGGCCCCCGACGATGGCCAAGTTTGCCCGTCTTTTCGGCCAATCTGCATCGAGTTTGATCAATGCGAGCGCCTCCGTCCTCGCGCGTCAGGCCGGCGTCGCGCCCGCCCAGTCGAGGCAAATGGGCCCTGACGGCGTCATCCGCCCTCGGATCACCGCGCAGTTGGCCAAGGGATGGGTGAGCGCGAACTGCGGCGTCACGTTCGCAAACAGCGCCGGCCCGGTTACCGACATCAAGGCCCCGTGCAGGACGAGGACGCCAGGCGAGGGGCCGGTCGTCAGGGCGTTCAGGCGCCCGTGCATGAAGGGAAGGTACCGCGCTTTCACGGCGGACAGCGTTTCGCCGCCGGCCGCTCCGGAGTCGCTCCGTCCCAGCAGCCAGTCAGCGCAGATTCGCCGCACCTCGGTCATCATGGCGACCTTGTCGCTGATCTGGCCGGCCGCGCCGAAATCGATCTCGACCAGTTCAGGCGCCAGCGTCATCTCCAGTCCAAACTTCAGGGCACGGCGTCGGCCGTTTGGATCGCCCGGATGCGCGTGCTGGCCACCAGGCCTTGAGGCGGCGCGGTCAGTTTTTCAGCCAGACGCTGGGCCTGTTTCAAACCCGCCGCGGTCAGGGGATAGCTGACGCCGGTGTCCGGGATCGCCGGATCGGGCGCGGTGTTGACGACGCTCTCGCCGTGCCGCACCAGCCAAAACTCGGCGCCCGCGGTCTGCGCCCTCGCCCATCTGGGCGTCGCGGCCGCCAAGGCCAGACCCGCCACGACATTTCGCCGCGTCGCGGCGTTCGGAACTGATTTCATGATGATGCGCAAAGGGCCGGCTCTCGCCGACCCTCACCTTTTCTAGTGACCGACGCCGCAGGCCCGCAGCTTGCGGGCATAGGCCGGATCGGCCAGCAGGGCCGTCGCCGCTTCGACGGGGCGATTGGAGACGATCATGCGCGGACCGGCCTTGGCGAGCGCCTGGAAGGCCCCGGCGTCGGCGGGCGTCCGATAGACGGCGTCCGGCGTCTCGGGGCCGCCATAGGTTCCCGACATCACCGTCACGCCCATCGCCTCGAGCTCGGGAATGAAGGCGGCGTCCACCTTGTCGGGACGCACCATGGCCACGAGATGGTCGTTGATCAGGCCCGCCGCCTTGGCCTTGGCCAGCATGTCGCGGTCGAACACCGGCAGGGCGATGACGGCGTCGGGGCGACGCTGGCGTTGCCCCAGGGCCTGGGCGACCGTGTAGGCCAGAAAGAACACCCGATCGCCGGCCTTGGCCTTGTCGACCTCGGCCATCAGCAGATCGGGATCGGTCTGCGGCTTGACGTCGAGCAAGACCAGGGCCTTGCCGTCGGCCCATCCTAGGATTTCCGACAGAAGTTGCGGGGCGTAGCCTGTCGGATAGGCCGTGGTGTCGCGGACCTTGAGCTTGGAAATCTCGGCCCAGGTTTGGTCGCGGATCCTGCCTTTGCCGGTGGTGTTGCGATCCAGGAGGTCATCGTGGTTCTGGAACAGCACGCCGTCGGAGGTCTGCTGGACGTCGGTCTCGATGAAGGCCGGAACCAGGGAGGTGGTCCGCGCCATGGTGGAGACGACATTCTCGGGAAACTCCGGCAGGGGACCGCCGCGGTGGGCGCCGACCAGCGCCACCTTCTGCTCGCGCAGGCAGGCCAGAAGTTGCGGCAGGCGGCCCTTGGCGGCGGTCAGCATGTCGGCGGAGGTCGGGGCGGCGGCCAGGGCCGGCGAGGCGGCCAGCAGGGCGGCGCTGGCCAGCAGGGCTGTGAGCGGGATCTTGGTCATCTATGCACTCTCTTTGTGGAGGACGCGGGTCTGATGGCCCGCGCGCAGGAAGGCGGGCGGCGTCAGAACTTGAAGTTGACGCCCAGGAAGTAGCGGCGGCCCAGCATGTCGTAGAGGGCGACGTCGGTGGCGCTCTCGCCGGTCCAGGCCGGGGGCTGGCGGTCGGTGAGATTGAGCGCCCCGGCGCGCAGCTCGACGGTGGGGTTGACCTGGTAGCGTCCGCTCAGGTCGAAATAGTCCATGGCCTTGACGCCGCGGGCGGTGGCGGTGGCCGATCCGACATTGGACGCGTTGCCCATCGCCTCGACCCAGCGCCAGCGCAGGCTCAGATCGGCTGGGCCGATATGATAGCCCAGGCTGGCCATGGCCTTCCACTTGGGGTGAGAGATGGCGTCGGAGCTGATCTGGCCGTTGCCGATTGTGCCGGCGTAATTGACGAAGGACGCGCCGGCCAAGGTCTGGATCTCGTACTTGTCCATCTTCGAGATCAGGAGATTCAGGGTGATCGCTCCCGCCCGCTCGGACGCACCGAACGCCGCCAGATCGGCGCCCCAATCGACCTGCAGATCGACGCCCGAGGTGTGGTAGCCTGCGAGATTGAGCAGCGGCGTGGTGATGCTGGCGAAGCCGCCTGACGCCCCGCGATGGATCAGCTTGCAGTAGTAGTTGTTAGCGTCATAGGTCGGGTTGGCGGCCCCCTGGCCGTTGAAGCAACGCTGAGCGATGACGTCGCCAGTGATCAGGCCGATCGCATCGGTCAGCTTGATGTCATAGTAGTCGATCGAGGCCGACAGCCGCCGCAGCAACGGCGCCTCGAAACGCGAGCGCCAGACCAGGCCGGCGGTGTAGGTATCGGACGTTTCCTCCTTCAGATCGGGGTTGCCCGCGACGTCCGACTGCACCGAGGTGCCGGCGAACTTGTGGGCGTCGATCACGCTGAGCGGGACGCCGTTGGCGATGCACAGGGCGCGGACCTGGGCGGCGTTGGAACCGGTGCGATAGGCGCTGGCGATGTCACAGGGATCACCCAGGCCGGCGGAAATGCGTCCGACGGTGGTGCCGCTCTGTTCGGAGGGGCGGAACAGTTCGCCTACCGACGGGGCGCGGATGGCGTGCTGGTATCCGCCGCGCAGGCTGACCGCGTCGTTGATCTCCCAGGCGGCGCTGGCCTTGTAGGTGTGGACGCCGCCGACCGTATCGTAGTCGGAGTAGCGATAGGCCAAATCCAGGTCGAGCTTGCGGATGAAGGGTAGGTCCTTCAACAGCGGGACCGCCAGTTCGAGGAAGGCCTCCTTTGAACTGGTCTCCCCGTCCGTCGACTTGCTCAGACCCGTCGTCAGGACCGTACCGGTGAGGCGCGCGACGTCCGGCGAATAGGCGTAGCTGTTCTTGCGATAGCTGAGGCCTGCGGCGAACCGCAGGTCGCCAGCCGGCAGGGTCAGCACCCGTCCCTGGACGTTGGCCTCGGCGTTAGTCTGCCGCAACGTCGTGGTTTCGTGCATCTCGCGCAGGAGATAGGTCAGGCACGATTTTGAGGGGGCGGACAGGGCCAGCGGGTTCAGGCCGCCGTCGCAGAGGCTCTTGCCGCCATCGGCCGCATTGACCAGCGACAGGAACGAGGCCCTGTCGATATAGCCGCCCAACAAGGCGTTCTGCTCGGTGCGGCCATAGGAGGCGAACACGTCCCAGGTCCCGTCGATCACATCGAACCGGCCCTTCAGCCCGCCCAGGGCCTGGGCGACATTATAGGTCTGCTGGGCGATGTCGGGCGAGTAGCGGCCGGTGTTGAAATAGAACAGCAGGGGCGCGGTCGGGTTGGGCCGCGAGGCGGCGATGGCCTTGAGGTCGGCGGGTAGGAAGGGGTTGGTGACCGGCAGGTAGACGTCGCGGGTGATCGCCTGGTTGCGGCCATAGCCGCTCTGGTTGGAGACATAGTGGGCGTAGTTGAACTGCCCGTAGGCCTCGACGGCGTCGTTGAGCTGATAGTTGACCTGGCCAAACAGGGTCTGGCGCTTGAGCGGCTGCTGCAGGGGCGCAGCCTCGCCCAGCGGCACGGCGACCTGGCCGTTGCTGGTGATAGTGTAGGGGCCGTCGGTGGGGAAGCGGTAGTTGAGGATCGGCGCGGAGATGGTGAACAGCGTGCCGTCGAGGTTCTGGCTGTAGGTGGCGTTACGCGGCACGTTGGTGGTCACGCCGTATTTGGCGAAGACGCCGTTGATCGCCGCCTGGGTCGGCAGGTTGGCCGCGTCGGCGTAGATCAGGCCGCTGGGCAGCACCGAGGTGATGCCGCCGTCCTTGAAGAAGGCGCGGGAATTTCGGTTGACCCGCTGGCGATCCATGTAGGACGCCGACAGCATCACGTGACCCTTGTCGTCGGCGAAGGCGCCGCCGACCGTGGCGCTCAGATCGGCGGTCTCGCCATCGCTGCGCTCGGTCTGGCCGTATTGCGCGTCGATCTCCAGGCCCTGGAAATTGTGCTTGAGCTTGAAGTTGACGACGCCGGCGATAGCGTCGGAACCGTAGATCGCCGAGGCACCGCCGGTGATCACCTCGACCGAGTCGATCAGGCTGGGCGCCAGGGTGTTGAGGTCGATGGCGCCCAGCGGGTCGGACGGCTGCAGCCGGCGGCCGTCCAGCAGCACCAGGGTGCGGGGCGTGCCCAGGCCGCGCAGGTTGGCGTTGGCCCGCCCGCCGCCGGCCTGACTGGCCGAGGTCGAGCCGGAGGTCGCGGCGAACTGCGGCAGCTGGTTGAGGGTGTTTTCGATCGAGGTTGGCCCCTGAGCCTGGAGCACCGCCTTGTCGATCGTGACGATCGGGCTTTGGGCGGTGTAGTCTTGGCGCGCGATGCGCGATCCGGTGACCACGACCTCTTCGACCGAGGTGGCGGCGTCCACCGTTGGCGATGAGGCCTGGGCGTTGGCGACCCCGGCGTGAGCCAGACTCAAGGCGAGCGTCGACGCGGCGCCAAAGAGCGCGAAAATTCTTGACTGCATAGGAACTTAGATCCCCTTGAACGGTGACCTCCGCTCTGTCGCGGAGGGCGTCTAAGGGGTTAGGACGTGGCCCCCCTCGCGATCCTCACCCCTTTTTTCCGACGGCGCTCGGAAAGAAAAACTGTCGCAAATCCGTGGGAAGAAGACCCGCGCTCGGTCGCGGACTGTTCCTTCGTCCAGCGCCGCTGTGCATGTTCGGGAAGCCTCTTGTGACCTTGAAGGACGACGCCCATCGGGCCAACGCGCGCCCTCGCCTGCCACCGCCCGAACAGATCAGCCACGCCTATCGCCGGCCGCTGATGACCTATTTCCTGCGTCACACCGGCGACTACGCCGAAGCTGAGGACCTGACCCAGGAGGCGCTCCTGCGGGCGTTGCGCGCCGGAGCCGGCGAGGCGATCGAGACTCCCGACGGCTTTGTCTTCACCATCGCCTCCAACCTGCTGCGCGACCGCGCCCGAAAGCGCATCACCCGACGGGCCGACCGCCACATCAGCCTCTATCCGCAGGGCGATGGCGAGACCGCCGCAGAGCCCTTGCAACTCGCCGCTGAGGATTTGCCAGCCGACCGCGTCCTGATGGGTAAGGAGAAACTTCGAAGAACCCTCGACGCCCTGGCCGAACTGCCCGACCGCACCCGGGAGATCTTCATCCTGTTTCGGGTCGAGCGCCTCCGCCAGACCGAAATCGCCGCCCGTCTGGGCGTTTCGGTCAGCGCCGTGGAAAAACATGTTGTTCGGGCCGTGGCCCATCTGGCGCGGCGGTTCAGGTAGACTTTGACAAACTTCCCCACCCCTACTCCACCGTTCGAAGACGTTCACGAGGCCGCCGCCGCCTGGTGGATGCGCCAGATCTCCGACGACTGGACCGACGCCGACGAAGCCGGGTTGCAAGCCTGGTTGGCGGCGGATATGCGCCACGCGGACGCCCACGGCCAGGTGCTGAAGGCGATGGCCGCATTCGATGATCAGGACGACGCGGCCGAGCTCCAAGCTTTGCGCCAACAGCGCCAAGTTAGCGCTGCCCCCCTTGGCGGCGGGCGACGTTCGTCCTCGCGCCCTTCGCGGCGCGCCTGGATGATCGGCGCGGGCGCGCTGGCCGCGGGCCTCGCGGGCCTTGCGGTGCTGAGCCGCCCCGAACCCGCACGGATCTACACCGCGCCGACGGGAGGCCCGGCCGAGTTCACCCTGGCCGACGGCTCGCGGCTGTCGATCGAGGGCGGCGGCGCGGTTGCGGTGCGGTTTGGCCGTCACGCCAGGAACCTTGAACTCACCCGCGGCCAGGCCCGCTTCGAGGTCGCGCACGACCAGGCGCGGCCCTTCTCGGTCACTGTCGGCGACCAGGTCGTGGTGGCCACCGGGACGATGTTCAATATCGATCGGCTGAGCCAGCGCTCCATCGTCAGCCTGTTGGAGGGACGGGTCATCATCCATCCGGTCCAGGGCGAGGGTCCAACCGTGGCTCTGGCGCCGGGAGAGCAAGCCGTGCTGCGCCCTGGAAGCCCGCCCCTGCGTCAGACGGCCGATGTGCGTTCGGCTGCGGCCTGGAGGACCGGGCGATTGATCTTCGACGACACGCCACTCGCCGAGGCCGTCGAGCGGGTCAATCGTTATGGCGCCAATCTTCGCGTGGGCGACGAAGCCCTGGCCCGCTTACGGGTGAGCGGGGTGTTCACGACCGGGGACAACGCCGCCTTCGTCGATGCGATCACCGCCTATCTCCCGATTGCGGCGCAACGCGACTCCGACGGGCGCACCGCGCTGGTTCACCGCCCCGCCGGGGACTAGCCGTCGCCCGAGGAGCGCTTGACATGAGGTTCTTGCGCGTCACGGCCCTCGGGATCTGCGCGACGGCGCTTCTGGCCACGGCGCCGAACCTGGCTCGCGCCGCCGAACCGCGCCGCGCCTTTGATCTAAAGGCCGCGCCGCTGGGCCAGGCGTTGCTGGCCTTCAACCTGGTGACCGGCGCCCAGGTCATCGTCTCGCGCGACCTGCTCGTCGGCCGCGTCTCGCGCCCGGTGCGCGGTCAGTACACCGCCAGCCAGGCCTTGGCGCGCATGCTGGCTGGATCGGGCCTGCATGCCGAGCGCACCGGCCGAGGCGTCCTGATGATCCTGCCTGATCGGCCGCCGGGGGCCCCTGGGCTCAGCCCCAGCCCGCCGGCCGCCCAAGCCGCTGCGGAGATGGCGGGCGTGACGGTCACCGCCCCCCGCATCCTGCCGCCTGTCGCCCTGACCACGCTGAGCGGCGCGCGCCTGGAGCAACTGGGCGTGGTTGGCCTGGATCAGGTCGGACGGCTGACGCCGGGCCTCAATGTCGTCAACCTCTCCCCGGCCGCGGCGGCCTTCTCGATGCGGGGCATCACCCAGGCCTCGGGGGACGCCAGCCGCGAGCCGAGGATGGCGGTGCTGCAAGACGGCATGCCGGCGTCCAAGGAGCGCGGGGCCTATTTCGAACTCTTTGATCTTGATCACATCGACATCGCCAAAGGTCCCCAGCCCACCCTCTATGGCCGTGGGGCGATGGCCGGGGCGCTCGACGTCATCCAACACAAGGCCGATCCGCAGGCCTCGGCCTGGAACCTTCATGGCGAGGTCGGCGACCAGGGCCAGGGCCTTCTGGAAGCCATGATCAACCAGCCGATCGGCCAGGATCTGGCGGTGCGTGTCGCCGCCCGCTTGCGGGGGCGTGCTGGCCTGACGCCCAACCTGGCTGGTGGCGACGGCCTGGACTCAGTCGCCACCGACGCCGCCCGGGTTTCCCTGACCTGGCTTGCCGGCGTTGACGAGCGGCTTGACCTGATCGTCAACTACCAGCGGGATCGTCCCACCGGCCGGCCGCTCAAGTCCTTCACCTTCGCGCCCACCGACCCGGTCACGGGCGCGGCCCTGGGCGATCTTGACCGCTACACCCCGCCGGCCTTGGGCGCCGTCGACGAGACCGGAAGGCCTGCGGCGCTCGGCCTGGACCGCACCTTGGGTTCGGTCGCAGTCCTGGCGGCGCGCCGGCTGAGCCCTGGTCTGAAGCTGAGCGCCTCCTTGGGCTATCGCCGCTTCTACGCCGACGAGCGCCAGGACGCCGATGGCCTGTCCCTGCCGGTGATCAGCGTCTTCGAGCAGACCCGGGGCGTCCAGTACAACGCCGATCTGCGCCTGGCCTATGACGCTGGCGAGCGCTGGCGGGGCTTTGCCGGCGTCAGCCTGTTCCACGAAAGCGGCACCCAGCTGGCCTATTTCACGATCGACGAGCGCCTGCTCTTGGCGCGCCTTGTCGACGACCTGAGCGCGCCGGTCCCGCAGGGCCTCGACACCTTGACCCGGCCAGACCTCGTCGCCAACACGTTGCGCCAATTGGCCGCGCGGCGCGGCTTCGACCTCCCGGGGAACGTGGCCCTGGGCCTGGCTGGCAACCTCAAGGGGGCCTATGTCGAGCGTAACCAGAACTTTGCCCGGACGACCGCCGTCGATCTCTTCGGTGACGTCACCTTCGCGCCCGGTCCAGGTTGGGCGTTGTCGGCGGGCCTGCGCTACAGCCACAACGACAAGGGCAGCGCCGTGGCCACCGCCCTTCCCGCTGGTCCGTCGATCCTGGCCGGAGCGGCTCAGGCCTTCGGCCTCTATCCGGCGCAGCGGGCCAGCCTGCTGGCTGCCTTGAGCGCGATCGGCGCCGGCGCCAGCGCCGCTGCGCCCCGTCAGTGGCCCAACTACGCGCTGGTGTTTCAACCGACCTTTGGTAACGGCGAAAAGTTCGCCAACACCTTTTCAGACGATGGCTGGAGCGGGCGACTGGTGGCGCGCTACACCCCGTCGTCGACCTTCAGCGCCTATGGCTCCTATGCCCGGGGGCGGCGCCCCAGCGTGCTGGTCGCCGGGCCGCCGCTGGCGGCCGAAGGTTCCGCGCGGTTTGGCGTCGTGCCCGCCGAAACGATCGACTCCCTGGAGATCGGAGCCCGCGGCGGCGGCTTCGACCAACGCCTGACCCTGGACCTCGCCGCCTACGCCTATCGATACCTCAACTTCCAGACCACCAAACTCATCGACGGTCAGTTGCAGACCCTGAACGCCGGCCGCGCCGACGCGACTGGGCTTGAGGTCGAGACACGGTTCGAGCTGTCGCGATCGGCCCGCTTGTTCGCCGCCTATGGCTACAACCATTCACGGCTGCGCAGCGGCGCCTTCGCCGGCAACCAATTTCGCCTCGCCCCGGATCACAAGGCCTCCCTGAACTTGGAACTGACCTACGCCGCTCCGAGCGGAACGATCACGGTCCTGCCGGCCTGGAGCTGGCAGTCGAAGGTCTTCTTTTCCGACGACAATGATCGCCCCGAACTCTCCCGCGGATTGGTGCGCGATCTGGTGCAGGACGAGGTTCAAGGCGGCTATGATCTGCTGGATCTGCGGGTGAACTACCAGCCACGCGCCGCGAACTGGAGCGCGGGCGCCTTCGTCACCAATCTCCTGGACCGGCGCTATCTGCGGGAAGCCGGCTTCATCGGCGAGAGCTTTGGATTTACAGCGTCGGCGCAAGGGACATCGCGTCTCTGGGGGCTGTCTTTGCGGATCGTGAGTGGGGCAAGGCAGGACTTGGCGAGATAGGGATCTCCCGGCGCGGCGCGGATATCGAGCCCCGCGCTGCTCGTGTCCGCACCGCCGGCCGCAGGCCATTTGTCGGGGAGCAGGGGAATTGAACTCTGGCCGCGCAAACGGTCCGAAACGCGCCATGTGTGGACCTCGGGTAATCGCGGCTCGGCTCCAATAGGCTGATAGTGCCGCGATCCGGGCAAGACCCGGTGGCGAGCACATCGGAGGGTTGGAGATGCCTTTCTACGTGGGATTGGATGTTTCGCAGAAGAGCACTGCGATCTGCGTGGTCGACGAACGTGGCCGACGTCACTGGCGCGGCGTGTCCGCGACGGAGCCGGCGGCGATAGCGTCCATGGTCGTTCGACACGCTGGCGCCGAGGACCGCCTTTCGGTATCGACCGGCTGTCGCATTACATCTCGTTCGCCCTTCCCAAGTTCGTCGGCCGCGGCATGCGGACGCTATTCTTCGACCGGCGCCGAGTTTAAGACACGTCGCAAAAGGACGCCGGGCTGAATGAATGGCCCGGCATCGCCGAGGCGGCCATTCAAGCATATGAAGTCGACATTGCGTCGCTAGCGCTCTTGCTCCAAACGCGCCTCCAGAACCGCCCTGTCGACAGTCTGTTGACCGACCGGCGCGGCCGCCACGAAGGTTTTCTCGCTCGTAGGCCCAAAGCCCCCCCATTCTTGGTACATGCGCTTGTCGATGACCTGCTTGACCACATCCATTCGGTCGGCATTGAGGATCTGGTAGGCGACGTAGGGATAGCTGAGATACCGAACCGCGTCGCTCATGTTGTAGGTCTTGTCGGACCCCAGCATCATCCAGCGATACTCGCGGTCCGAGGTTCCAGCGGCAGACGCTGTGTCCAGCAGCCAGAGGTTAGCGCGATTGCCGCTGATCGGCCCCTCGACGAGAAGCTGCGAAGTAAAGCCAAAATACTTAGGATTACCGGTGTTCTGCCTGAGATAGTCGAGCATGTTGTAGTATGGGCCATGGGTGCAGTCGTTTTTGTCGTTGATGCTTGCGACGAGCCGCACCTCGACATGCCCGCGGGGATAGGCTGACGTCGGTCCGGTATAACGCGTAACGCAGAACGGAAGATTGGTTGCGTCCGCAGTGTAGTAGATATTCATCTCCCACGCTTGCACGCTGCGCGGCACACTAACGAGCCAATCGTGAATGTACTGAACGTTGTAACCGATCCTCTCGAAATCGGTCTTCCCGGCGCCCTTGGGGTGCGGCTGCCACATGTAGCGCTTCATGATATTCAGCGCTTCAGCCTCGGGCTTCCCGTAGTACTTTCCGAAATGCTCCAGCATCTTCGGAAAAGTCGCCGTCGTCTTGATGACGACGTTCTTTCCGCCACCCACTTTGTACATCTCGGCCGCGCTACCAATCTCGGCGTCGAGCTGTTGAATCTCGGCAACCTCTGGCTCATTGTAACGACAGCGGTAGCGCTCATACGCGGGAGCGCCCTTCTGCAGAGCAGAGGTCTGGCACTGGATCATGCCACGCCGCGCCTTGATGTCGTGATAGGCGATGAGGCCAAGATCGGGATCTTCGGGGTCGATGATCGACTTTCGCGTCACCTGCGCGACTGGTGTTTCAAAAAGCATCATCCCGGAGGGCGAGAAGTCGCGACGCTCCAACCTGAAGTCGGCCGCCGCGATAGCATCGCTGCTCATAGAGGACAGATAGGTATTGATATCGCCTTCGACGGTGTTGGCCGTCGTGATGTAATGATCGACGAGGACCTGCGGGGCGCCGCCCATGACGTCTCCACCGCTCACGGTCATGTCCAGTTCGACAATGCGCCCCCGCAGAAAAGCTCCATAATCCACGTTCCCTCGGTTGCGCGGGTACTTGGTGACAAAGGAATTCACCAGGCCGAAGGCATCATTGGTGTTCTGAGCCGGCGCGGCGCTCACGCTGGGGTCGGCCGTTCCATAGGTCTGCCCCCATAGGCCGCGGTGCGGGGAGTAGATCAGATCCTGATAGTCGTTCGACGACTTACCATGGCCTTCGTAGTTGGCGAGCTTGATCAGGGCGTGGTTGGCACAGACCGACTGCCGCTTGGGACACTGCTCCGGCCTCTGTGGATAGCAGTCATGCAAATCATCGAATAGCTTCTGCGGATTGTAGCGGACTCCGTTCTCGGCCACGCAGGCCTTGTCCTGAGCCTGGACAGCATAAGCCTGCAGGATTGCCGCCGCGACGGTCGCCACCAAGTATAGAAACACTTTCATTCTACATCTCCAACGCGGCAATCGATGGACCGGACCTTAACGGTCCTTCGAGAGTTTTATGTCGATGTCGTTCAGCAACTGCTTCTGATCGACGTAGTTGAAGGCGATCCCGGACGCGACCGAGGCGCCCCAAAGCGCGGTGACCTCCTGCTCAGGCGTGGGCTGAGGCGAATATGCGAAGATCTTGTCGACCAGATCCGGCGCTCCTTGGTAGATCGCCGAGACGTAATTTGGCGACTGGTTGCTTGGAGTCTCTCTCATCTGGGCCTGTAGCAGCATGTTGTAGCGGCCGATGTTCAGCTCGAAGTGCGTCTTGAGGCCCGCGACGCCGCCACCGCCGGAGTAAGTCTTGAGCTTGTCGAGGATGTCCTGGGGAAGCATCGGCTCGACGACGGTGAGAAACAGAAAGCGATCGTATCGCGGATAGTGCAGAGCCAACGCGAACGGCGGCGCCTTGTGATCAATCTTTGCCGGAGAGAAGCAGAGGTAGACGCTGGAGGGCTGCTCCAGCTCCCAGGTTCGCGGGTCCGCGGCGTAGTCTCGCACTCCACCGAGCACATACTCGCAATCCGGCGTCACCTGGCGAGTGGTTTCGTCTAGCCATCGCGGCGCCGGCTTGCTCCAATCGACATCAAACTCCAGATGCGCGGAGTCGTAGGTATAGTCAGCCTTTGCAAAGGCGTTCGCTGCGGTGGGGTCTGGGTTGCGGTACTGATAGCCGGGCTGGTTGGGCGCACCGCGCGCTGTACGATAGGAATACGGGTAGGGATGGCGGGTAATGGTCGGCCGATAGGCGTTGGGAAAGCGCGTCGCCAAGGCGCGGGCCTGAGCGAAGGTGATCGGCATGCCAACGACCTGGACCTCACTGATCTGCCCCGCGAACGTGGCATCGTAAGAGGTCCTGCCACTCAGATCCCGCGTTCCGTGCCTGGGGTCTGGACCGCCAAGGGTCACATTCCCCGTCGAGACGTCGGCCGGCCGCGATC
This sequence comes from uncultured Caulobacter sp., assembly GCA_964427205.1. Taxonomy (GTDB): domain Bacteria; phylum Pseudomonadota; class Alphaproteobacteria; order Caulobacterales; family Caulobacteraceae; genus Caulobacter. The sequence continues at coordinate 23,227 of CAYRTE010000036.1, read as the reverse complement.
GTAGCGCCCTGGAGCCCTGCCCTGATCCATCGATAATCAGCTTCAGTCCGGAAGCCGCAGCCTTGTCGCGAGCGACCCCGCCCCCGTCGAACGATACGGCGATGTGATGCCAACCAGGCCCTAGATTGTAGCTCGAAAGGCCAGTCGGCTGGTCACCTGCAGCCTCCCAGACGGCGACTTCGATCTTGCCGTTGGTCAGGGCGATGTCCAAGCCAGCGGCCGTGGCGGATCCAGACGTGAAGAGGGGTTGAAATCCCGAAGCCGCGCCCGAAACCTTCACCCAGAAGGACACCCCGTAGGGCCAGCCGACCTTGTCTATGGCCAGCGGGCCATTGCCAGGCCTGTACCTAACGCGATTGCGGCTGAAGGCGGCGGCGGACTGTCGAAGCGGATCGTTTGTGAACGACGGGCACTGGCTGCAGTCGCCGACGGTATTGGCGTCGTTCAGCCCCTCGAAATTATGATCGCCGAAGTCGTGGGCGAGAGGTAGGCGCGCCAGAAAGCCGGCCTGCTCCAGGCGGTCGTGGGCAAAGGCGGCGACATCACTGGCGACGTGACAACGATCGCCTGACTTTGGATCGTGCCTGTCGGCTGGAAAGTTCCGGCTCGTCTTGTCGCTACACGCGAACTCGACCCCTCCGAAATAGCGAAACTCGCTCATCTGGGCCGTCGCGAACGGCGCAACTCCATCAAGGCTTTCCCGGCTTGTGTACCCACGCCGGTATTGATACGGCTCCCCTTGCGAGGCCTCGATCCAGCCAGCCTGCACAGCGGAGCCTATGCTGCTACGCCTACGCTCCAGAAGCGTTTGCCCTAACAGGCCGGACCCTTGAGGCGAGAACGTCGATACGTCCTCAAGGACACCATCGACATAGAGCGCCACATAAGGACCAGACGGCCCCGCGTCGGAGACCTGCGTGATGACGATATTCTGCCATCCTCTAGCGAGAGGCGCTCTGCTTGACAGCGCCCCGAAGCTCTTGGGGCGGCCATCGGAGAGGTTCCAATAGTAAAAGCTGAGGCGGCCCCGCCACATGTACAGAGAGTACCCAGCAACGGAACTCCCGCTGCTCATGAGCATGCTGTTCTCACCACCCGACACGGGCTTAAGCCAGAAGGACAAGCTCGCAATATCGCGATTGTCTGCACTGTCGGGGATAGCGGCTAAGTAATATAAATATGATGCGCCGCTAAATTCCGCCGAATAGCCACGTTCTGTGTCCGACGCTGACTTCATCAGTGTCGCTGTGGCGTCGTTCCGATGCGCTTCTGGGCCGGGAGCTAGGTTGGGAATGTCCCAGGCTTCGCTCGAATAGACGTCCTGGCTCAGAGGGAACCTGATGTGCTCGAGCCTGTAATAGTCAACAGGAACGGTCCAATAGCCGGCGATGGCCGGCGCCCCGATCGTTGCGCTGCAGGCCACGGCGATGATCACCGCCCGCAGTTTCGCCCACAAGCCCGTCCGCTTCCGTGACATGCTGTTCCCCACTATCAAAAGCCCAAGATAGCCAAGTCTTTTCGACCAATATATTACATGTTGGAAGTAAATTGAAGGCCTGCGTCAGCGACTCTGGTAGGGTCCGAACATCGCCTTCACCCGCAAGCCGCGTGTCGTGTCGTCGAGAACAAAGACGCGATAGGTCGCGCCGCCGGACCCCACCCGGATGACCACGTGGCCCTCCCGACTACGATACAGCTGGTCGACCACGCCCCCCATGGCCAGGCGGGTCTCGTCCATCAAGCTCGTGGCGAAGGCGTCGCGGTCGCCAGGCCAGAGCGCGCGCGAGTTCAGGCGGTGAACCACCTCGCCTCCGGGCTGATCGCTGACCCAGGATTGCTGCACCACGACCCGCGGCCGCAGCTTGGCCAGGAAGTTGGCGTTGGTGGCGTCGCGGTTGCCGTGATGGTCCAGGGTCAAGGCGTCCACCTCGCCGACGACTGCGGCCACGGGAGTCTCGACGTCGAACCAGTCCGGCACGCCAGGCCCCTCCAGGCCCGTGAGGTCGCCGCCGCTGAAATAGTCGAAGGCGCCGTAGGAGAGCTTGATCGCCAGACTGAGCGGGTTCTCCTGCCGCTTGCCGTCGGGATAGATCGCCACTGCCGGGTCGAAGAGTTGGACCGTCCCATCAGCGCCGTCCCAAAGCCGCTCGTTGGCCTTGATGTTGCGCACGTGGAAGCCGGGAAAGTCCTTCGGCCGCCGCAGCTGGCGGATCTGCTTCTCGGAGCCGACGGCGAGATCTTCGCGGCTTCCGCCGCGCATCGCCTGTGCTTGCAGAAAGACGTGGTAATTGCGCAGGCCTTCCCGCTGCGCCACATCGACGACGCCCGACGCATCCGGCGCCGGCGCGCCACCGTCGATGATCCGGGCGACGGGGATGTGCTCGGCCACCTCGGCAATGCCGGTCAAGGCGTAGGCCCCATGTGACGAACGCGCCAAATCAGGCCGCCAGCCGCCAAAGTGATCGTCGTGGAAGTGGGTGATCAGCGCGTAGTCCAGCTTCGGCTCCACGCCGTGCGGGGAAGCCGCGCGGATGTAGTCGGCGATCGCCCGGCCCGGCGTCACATCGACCGACGGCCGACGCGGCGCGAGCTTCAGCGCCGGCGAGCGCCTGGCGAATCCCTCGCCGTCCAGGTCGCCGGCGTCGATCAGCAGGGTCGTGCCGTCGGGAAAGATCAGGAAGGCGGCGTTGCCCCGGCCCGTGTTGATGTGGTGGATATCGAGCTCGCCGTTTCGCCAGGGCGGCAGCGGCGCGCCGAGCTGAGCCCCCTGCGCCGCCGCCGCCCCAGCTATCGCGATGCCCCCCAGCAGCCACGCGAAACCGCTATGCCGCAGCCGCTCCCTCATCAGAAGCGGCCCCGGATACCGAAGTTGAACACCGGCCCCTGCTCAAAGTAGTCGCGGCTCATGCCCGGCTCGGTGTCGTAGGAATAGTAGTCGGTGCTCGTCAGGTTGATGGCGTCCAGATAGAGGCCTATCGCCGGAGTGACCTGGTAGCGCACCGAAAGATCGAGCTGCCGGCGCTCGTCCACGTAGAGCGTGTGCGGCGTACCGCCTGGCCACAGGTCGGTGCGGAACTGATCTGCGTACTTGCTGCGATGCGTGAACGCCCCGCGGATGCTGAACGGCCCTTTTTCATAGTAGGCGATGACATTGTAGGAGAGGTCCGACTGCCCCTGCAGGGCCTGGCGGATTTGGCGGCCGCCCTGGACGGTCGTCCCCTCGCTCTCCGTCAGCGTCAGGTTCGCCAGCATCCCGAAGCCGTCGAATGGCGCCGGCAGGAAGGTGAAGGGCTGCTGATAGCTGAACTCGACGCCCTTGAGCTTACCCCCCGTGCCGTTGACTGGCAGCGTGACCGTGAACTCGCGGCCACTGACGTCCTGTCCCGCATCGTTAATCAGATTGGCGCCGGTGATGGCTTGCTTGATGGTCGAATTGACGATGAAGGACTGCATATCCTTGTAGAACACCGTCGCTGACACTAGGCTTTCGGGCGCGAAGTACCACTCGATCGCGGCGTCGAACTGGTTGGCCCGGAAGGGATCCAGTTCGGGATTACCCTTGCTGGCCGTCAGATTATTGGTGCTGCCGACCGTGGTGCCCGCCGAGAGCTGAGTCAGGGTCGGGCGCGTGATGGCTCGGTTGACCGAGGCTCGCGCCACCAACTTGTCGCTCAGCGACCAGCGAAGGTTCAGGCTGGGAAGGACGTCGGTATAACGGTTCTCCACGGACACCGGCGTGTAGCGGGTTCCCACCTGCTGATAGCCGTCGGAGGTCTGGTCGGTGTGGGCGACGCGGACCCCGAGGTCGACCGCCAGAGGCCGGCCCGCGAGATCGAAATCCCACAGCGACTGGGCATAGCCGCTTGCCACCTTTTCGCTGACCACCCAGCTGCCCCTCAGGTCCGGACCGGCGATCTGGAAGAAGCTATCCGGCAGGAGCAGCTCCCGCCCCTTGGCGAGATCAACGACGAGGAAATCGGTGATGACCCCCGCTGGAGCGCCCTTGTTGAAATCATCAACCGGCAGAGTCGTGTAGACTGCGCTGAACGGGACGGTGGTGGTCGGCCGCGTTTCCAGAAATTGGATGTTCTGCTTCTTGCGGTCCACATACTCGCCCCCGCCTCGCAACGTGGTCAGAGAGCCCCCGCCCGCCGACCAGGTCAGGTCGCCGCGCCCGCGATAGATGCGGTCTTCACGGTTGAACGGCCGGAAGCGCGGCCGGTCGGGCGTCGTGTAGGCGGCTGGGTTGAGGTAGTCGAAGTCCAGCCCTTTGAACTTCGGCCACTGCGGATCGGTCAGATCGTAGGCCCAGGTTCCGGTGTGCGTGTAGAGATAGGATCGCCGCAGCTCATCTTCCTGGGACGTGGAATAGCCCAGAGCGGCCGAGGCCTTGAGGTCGTCGGTGAAGCGGTAGTCGAGATCGGCCGTGGTATGCCAGAGCTCGGAATTGAAGGTCTCCTCGATGCTCTCGACCCGCTGCGCCACACGGGTGAATTCCCCGGCCACTGCGTAGGGTACGGCCCCGCCGCGTTGGATGGTCAGCCGGGTGGGCACGGCGTCGACGCCGCCCGTGCCGCTGAAGCCCGGCGCGCCATCGATCGTATGACGTTCGCCCAGCTCGTCGAACTTGGCGTAGAGCACATTGACGCCCACGTTCAGCCGATCATTGGGCTGATACTGAAAGCCGCCGGTGACGCCGAGCCGTTCGCGGTTGCGCAGGTCGATGCCGACGCGCGGCAGGATCGGATAGGCCGTCTCGGCCGCCAGCTTCAGCAGCGCCGCTGCATCGTTCACAGCCGTCCCATCAACGATGACGGTGGGCATGGGACCGCCGGAAGCCTGCTGGCGACGAACCAGGTCATCCAGGCCCGAGCTTGCGCCTAGCATCTCGTATCGGAAGCCTTGCCGGGTGTCGTTGCGCAGGACCGATTGCGACCAGGCCGCCGAGGCGATGACGCCAAAGGTCCCCTCGGCATTGCGCCAGTTCAGAAGGCCGGAGACCCGGGGCTTGGTCTTTCCGTTTCCCAGCTTGGCATATTGCCCGCCAACCGACAGGACGCCGCCGCTCCGGCCAAGCTCCAGAGCGCCCGGCGTGCGCAGGTCGATCGTCCCGGCCAGGCCGCCTTCCGTGAGATCAGCCGACGGCGTCTTGGTGATCTTCGCCCCGGTGAACAGTTCGGAGGCGAAGACATCGAAGTCGAATTCGCGGCCGGCATTGCCGCTGGCGCCCGGCATTCCATTGAGTGTGACGGCCACGAACTCGGAGGGCAGTCCACGCAGGCTGACCTGATTGCCTTCCCCCGTCACCGATCGGCTGATGGTGACGCCCGGCACGCGCTGCAGCGACTCTGCCACGTTCAGGTCCGGGAACTTGCCGATGTCCTCACCGAAGATGCCATCGACCACGCCGATCGCGTTTCGCTTTTGCACCAGCGCCTTGTTCAGGCTGGCGCGAGCCCCGGTGACGATGAGTTCCTCGACAACGGTCGGCTCGGCCGCTAGCGCCGGCGCCGCAGTCAGCAAGGCCAACAGCGAAACGCTCGCAGCCATGACGCCACGCGACCGAAAAGAACCTGAAGCACGCATCGGAAGTCCCCGTTGGCCGTCTCGGCGGCGCACCGTGCGCATCCAACCGACCCCTTGCGAGCCTTAACAGCAGCAGGTGACGTTTAGATTACATTGAGTAAGTTAAGCTATATTCTTGACCGGGCGAACGGTCCGCGCCACTCAGGCCGTCTGTCGCCAGGTGATCCCGTGCCCGCAGCCGCCCCCCCCTTCTTCTCGCTGAGCGCCACGCAAAAGCGGGTTCTTCAAACGATCTGGCGTCACGGCGCGATCTCGCGGGTCGATATCGCCAAGGCCACCGGCCTGACCGGCGCATCGGCCACCCGCCTCGTGCGGGATCTGGAAGAGCGCGGCTTGACGGTGGATCGCGTGCAGCACGACGGCGCGCGAGGGCAGCCAAGCCGCCCGGTATCTCTCGCGGCGAACGGCGCCTATGCGTTGGGCGTCAACTTCTCACACGCCTATGTCGATGTCGGTCTCGTTAGCCTGGCGGGCGAGATGGCGGGACACGAACGCCTTCCCCTCGCTGAACCGACGCCGCATCTCGTCGGCGCCCTCGCTGCGGAGGCGTTCGAGCGTCTGCGGCGACGCACCGGCATCCCCTTGAAGCGGACCGTGGGCGCCGGCTTTTCTGTGCCGGGCGACTTCATTTCGCCCAACCGCCTCAATGCTCATGCCTATTTCCCGGCGTTCGCGGACATTGACGTGCAAGCGGTATTCGCTGGAAACATGCCAGTGCCGGTGGTTATCGAGAACGACGCCGCCAGCGCCGCCCTGGGCGAGCGCGTACACGGCCTGGGTCGACGCTTCGATTCCTTCATTTTGGTCCATATCGGCCATGGGATCGGCTCCGGTCTCGTTCTGGGCGGCCAGTTGCATCGCGGCTTCCATCTGAACGCCGGCCTGCTTGGGGTCGCCTTTCCCATGGATCGGCCTCGCCCGTCCGGCCAGGACCTCTTCGCCGCCCTGGCCAAGAGCGGCATCCCCGCCAACGACTTCGATGTCCTCGACAGCCTTGACCTGGACCAGCCGGCCGTATCGTCCTGGCTTGATCGGGCCGGCGCTCAGCTGGCCGAGGGACTGGAGGCGCCGGTCAGGATGGTCGACCCGCAGGCGGTCATTCTTGGCGGTCGGCTGCCGCCACGATTCCTTGAGGCGCTTTACATGCGCACGCCCCTTGGCCCGGTTCTAGACCGCAGCAGGCCCCTGCCCTCCCCGGCCTTCGCGGTCTCTGAACTGGGCGCCTTCGCGGGTGTGATCGGCGCGGCCTCCGCCTGCTTCTTCCACATCTTCTTCGCCGCTTGAGGCGGCGTCCTCAGGCCGACATCACCTCACGAAGGCTGCGCCTGGCGAAGATCAACATCACCGCGCAGGCCAGGCTTCCGGTCACGATCAGCAGGCCAAGCGCCAAGGATAGGGACACGCCGGTGCGCGCCTCACCGATCCAGGCCAGCAGCGTGCCGATGGCGGCGCCGCCAACGCCCAAGGCCAGCTTGTTGATCGAGGTATAGGCCGCTACGGCCGTGTGGATCGGATCGCGCGCCCGCCCCCGCCCGAGCGCCCCGCTGAGATCTGGCAGCAGCGCCCAGGAATAGACCGTAACACCGCTGAATCCCGCGCCGAGGATCAGCACCCCCGCCTCGACGGCGACGATGGAGGCTGGCGCGGCGGCAAACATCGCTCCGCCCAGTCCAACCACGCCAAAGGCCCCCGCCAGCAGCGTGACGAGCGGAAGATGACGCCCCGCCCACGCCCAGATCGGCGCCGCCGCCAGTCGGCCAGTGGTCAGGATGGCGAGCGCGCGCCCCGTCCAACCCGGCGAACCCAACTCGGCGTCACCCAGGAAGGCCAGGGCCTTGGTCACCAAGCCGCCGAGGATCGCGCCCAAAAGCGCAACCGCGATCAAACTCAGCACCGTGCTTGACGCGTTTAACCGAGCACCGGACGAGACCGGAGGGACGGCCTGTCTCAGCCTCGCCATGACCGGCGCATAGGCGACCATGGCCGACGCCGCGACGCCCGCCGAGATGACGGCCAGCCACCCCAAACCCTGCCCCCCGGGGGCCACCAGCCGCGCCGCCAGCCCGGCGACCGTTAAAGAGGCCGCAGCCCCGGTCAGGAAGCGGACAGTCGAAACCGTCACGACCGCGTCACCACCAGCCCCACTGAGTCGCTTGACTAACGCGTTATGCGGCACGTCGTAGACCGCATAGGCGAGCCGAAACACAAAGGCCGCCGACACCGCGATCAACGGCTGTCCGGAAGACAGGCTGACGGCGAATGCGACCGACGACAGCCCCGCGGCCCCGATCAGCGTGCGGACTCCAGGCGAGCCATGCCGGTCGATCAGCCCCCCGACGAAGAGATCGCAAGCCGCGCTGAACAACATCACCAAGAGAAAGACGCCCCCGGCGACGGCGTCGGAAAGTCCGGCGATACGGGTCAGGGCGTAGAGAGCGTAAAGGTCGGCGGCTACCCAGACAACGGTGCGCCCGAAATGCGACGCGCCGAAGCCGATCAATCTGCCCGCCCTGCGCGTCCCTACGTCCATGCAGAAGCCTAGCGCAACATCCTATGAGTTTTGTGATTGTCCAAAATCTTCGGTTTGACGCCGTAGCGTCAGAAGCTGCCCTTAGAGCAGTTCCAGATTCCGGACCTTCAGCCGCCACAATTCTTTGGTGGGCCCAATCAGCCTGGAGCCTGGCGCGATGACCCAATCGGCGGTTCACGTGAACCTTCAATCTCCCAGGCAGAGCCCGTCTCCGTCAGATTCAGTCCATGCACAGCGGCGGCGGCGCGGGCGAACCTGGCCGTGTCGCCCGTGTCGAATACGCCATCGACGCGCAAAGCCCCCAGCGTCGGATCGGCCAATGCTATGGGTTTGAGCGCGTAGCGGTTGAGCTCGGTTACCGCGTCATCGAGGCGGGTCTGGTAGAAGCTGATCCGACCCGCCCGCCAGTCGTTGATCCGCGCTGTCTCGGCGGCTTCAAGCGGGCTCATGTGTCCCCGGTCATCGACACGAATCGCCTCACCCGCTTTCAGACCGTTGGCTTTGGCGTCCTTCCGGCTAGAGACCCGGATATGCCCCTCAAGCAGATCGATCCGGGTCTGGCCTGTGAGGTGGCGGACGTTGAACTGCGTGCCGGTAACGCGGATCTGCGCTGGTCCGGCCGAAACGGTAAAGGGCGCCCCTTCACCCTGCTTTGCCACGGCAAACCAGGCCTCCCCGGAGATCAGCCGCACCTCACGACGAGAGGCGGTGATGCGCGCTTCAAGGCTTGTTCCGGTGTTCAGCCTGAGCCTCGATCCGTCGGCCAGCGTAACGGCCTTCTGTTCGCCAATCGCGGTGCTGTAGGTTTCAAATCCAGCCCGGCTCTGCAACCAGACGGCGGCCACCAGACAGGCAGCCAGGGCCGCGGCGCCGGCCGCCCAGACCCTGCGCCGGGTCGTGACAGGCGCGGCGGGCGTCGCATCCAGGGCGAAGTCACGGGCGTCCAGAACGCCCAGGGCGTCCCAGACCTGACGCGTCTGCGCCACATCCGGCCGATCCAGGTCGGCGACCGGCTCGGCGCCGTCCGTTTCCTCGTCCGCGAAAGCCGCGCATACCGCCTCGGCGGCGGCCAGATCGGCTTCCGTCAGAGGCGGTTGCACGGGAGACGCCGCCTTGCGTGTGAACGGCAAGGCGATCACAGTTCGAACCATCCGCTATCTTTCAGTTTAACGCGACACCGGGCAAGCGCCTGGGCCAAAAGCCGCTGGACCCTGCGCAGCGGGATGCGCTGACTTTGCGCGATTTCCGTCAGTTTCTGGCCTTCGATCCGGTGCAGCATCAGCACCATGCGCTCCTCGCGCGGCAGGCTGCGAATGGCGGCCTGCAACAGGGCGGCGTTCTGTTTCCAGCGCATCAGATCAAAAGGGGTTGGCGTCTCGGCGGCGATGTCCTCGGTCAATTCCACATGCTGACCGGCGCTGCGGCTTATTCGTCGGCGGTAGAGATCGTACACAACCGCGTCGGCGGTCTTGAAGACATAGGTGCTGTTGAAGACAGGCGGCGGGATCCGGTTCGCCTGACGGGCCAGACGCGCATAGACATCATGCAAGGCGTCTTCGGAGTCCGCCGTGTTCAGGGCGCGAGACAGATAGCGTCGCAGACGCCCGTCATAGCGGTTGAGTAGATCACGCAAGTTTTCCGTAGCGGTCGCCGTCTGCAAACCTGCTGGCCTTCCTTGAACCCTGCCACTGCGGTCAGGCGCGCGACGCTCTATCAGATTAACGTAGGAGACGCGCAGAACCGCCAAAATAAGTGCCGAAAACCTCGGCGGAGCATGCGCGCGCCGGCCGACATCCTGGTGATCCGGGTCCAGGAAAAGGCGGCATGACCAAAGCCATGTCACAAACTCATCGAACTGCGCCGCTAGGAGGGGCCCTGGTGAAGTTTGCTGCGATGACCTGGCGATGTATGGGCGAGCCCCGGGCGATAGACGGTCCGGCCGTCTGAAAAGCGGCCAGCTCGGCGTCTTGGCGGTTCTGGGCCTGTCCGCGCCGCTCCTTTGCCCGCTCGTCAGTCAGGCAAGCCCCCGAAAGCAATCCTCTTCACCGGCCCTGTCCCAGGCGCCCTATCAGATTCCGGCGCTGCCGCTGGACCAGGCGCTGCGGATGCTAGCGGTCAGGGGGCGGTTGCAGATCCTGTTTTCGGCCAGGGATTTGCCCGCGGTGCGCAGCCGGCCCCTGACGGGCGTCCTGTCGCCGCAGGAGGCGCTCAGATACATCGCCGAGCCCGCGGGACTGCGCGTGGTGCGCCTTGATGCGCGGACCTATGCCGTTGTCGCCGGCCCACGGCCGCCGGCCCAGGTCAGGGGCGATCAGGCCGCGTCGGTAGAGCCGACGGACCGAACGGCTCTACCGCCAGGGCCAGACCCGATGTCCTCCGCGCCCGTCTCCGAGGTGACGGTGTACGGCCAGCGAACAATATCTTCGGATCAGAGCACGGTCGGGACCGACTATTCCGACACGTTCGACGCCTCCCTGCCGCTAAGCCAGCTGTCGCGCGACCGGTTCGAGGGCGGCATGGCGCTGAACATCACCGAGGCCCTGGCCGCCCTGCCGGATACGACCGTGCTGACGACCGGGCGATCATTTGTGTCTGGCGTCGATTCCGCCACCCGGGGCGAGGGCCTGTTCGTCGGGCTTCGCGGTCTCAGCCCCGAATACAGTCTGACCCTGATCAATGGCGCCCCGGTAGCCCAGGGCCTGCCCCATTCGCGTGGCGTTCAGATGAACCTGATCCCGCCGGAGGGCTTTTCCGGGGTGGCGATTCACCGCACCGGTCGCCCGGATCTTGAGGGTGACCTGATCGCTGGGGCGCTGGATTTCCGCGCCTTGCGGGCAAGCGACATTCCGCAGAGGCGCCGGGCCGAGCTGGTGCTGTCCGGCCGCCTTGAGCCACAGGCCCGTCGCTACGGCGATGACGGGACCGGCGGGAGCGCGGCCCTGCTGCTGTCTGGCCGGTTCGGATCGCAGGATCAGTTGGGGCTGGCGCTCAGCCTTCGACAGGAAACCCGCCGCACCGTCACGACGGAAATGGCCGGCGTCATGTCGGCGCAGAACGACAACGGTTGGGCCTGGGGCTGGTCCGCCACGGCGGGACCCACCTTCCATGGCTCGCCGATGGATCCGCCGAATCCGGAGCGGGATCTGGTGCTGACGGCGCTCAATGTGGGGGTGTCGGAGGTCTCGTCACGCAACCGCTCGACCATGCTGTCCGTGGACTGGCGGCCCGACAGCAATCGGTCATTCTGGGTTTCTCTGGTCGATCTGAAAGCCCATACGCGCCAGAATTCGACGCTCGGCCAGTTGGTGGGCGGGGCCCGCCAGTGGCTCCCCGATCCCGCAGGCGGCTACAGGCTGTCCCTGGGAGAGGTCTCCAGCCGTCTGTGGTATCAGACCAATCCAGATGTGGTCGGCCTGACCTCCGCGATTGTGGGCGGGCGGCTTGTCGTGACCGGCGGCGGGCGCAACCCCGGCCATAGCTGGATCATCACGCCCCGCCTGGTTCTGAGCCAGGGAACCAGCGACCGCCCCGACCGTATCGAGGCCTCAGTCCGGATCAATCAGATCGACAGGTTCAATACGGCCCAGACCGCGCGCCCTTATTCGGGTCTGTTGATCGACCAGGTCAACGGCTTTCCACGACCCCGGCTGACCCCGGACCTGTTTGAGGACCTCGATCAGGCTGACGTCAGATTGCTGGCCCGCCGGGCCGGTCAGAAGACGGCGCAATACAGCGGCCAGAAACGAGTTGTCACCTCGGTGGACGCCGAGTGGATACGGTCCGCGACAACAGGTCTGACAGGGATCAAAACGGGCATGAGCCTGTCAGACGGCATCCGGGATGTGACCGAGCGCAACTGGACCAACGGCTATGTCGGCGACCTGACCGGCCAGGACGGGGTGACCTGGCGCGATCTTGGCGTAACGCCGGGGCGCTACTGGCCCGAGGCCTGGCCCGGCGTCTATGGCTGGCGCACGCCGCGCGTGGATCATGACGCGCTTGAGGCCCTGTTCGAGCGCTATCTGTCGCCGGACAGTTTCGATCGCTGCGGCAAGCTCTATGTGAACAATCTGAACTGCGGCACGCAGCGGGGACGCGAGCAGGTCGCGGCGGCCTATCTCATGGCGACGGTGACGCTTGGTCCGGTCGAAACCCTTGCGGGCCTGCGCCAGGAGGCCAGTCAGGTCCGCAGTCGGTTCTGGTTCTATCCGGTAACCGCCGCCGGAGAGCAGCAAGGCGATTGGCAAACCAGCCACAGCCGCTTTGACGTGACCCTGCCCTCGGTGTTCGCCACTTGGCGCCCGACCCCGGATCGCGTTGTGCGGACCGGGCTTTGGCGGTCCTACAGCCGACCGGCGCTGTATCAACTGGGCGGCGGCGCCTCGCTCCAGACCGCGGCCGGGGGCGAGGTGACCCTGACGCGGGGCAATCCGGATCTCAAGGCCGTCACCGCCCTCAATCTTGATCTGAACTATCAGGCGCGGACCCTTCGGGGCGGGTGGGGTCTGTCATTCTGGAGCAAGTGGCTCGACAACTATTTGTTTGAAAGCGGCGGGGGCTATTCCGGGGCGGTGCCTCGCCCCTCCGGCGCCTATCGGCTGGTGACCCCGAAAAATGGCGGCCGGGCCCAGGTCAAGGGGGTCCAGGTCGAATGGCACCAGACCTTCCGGCCTGGCCTTGACCCCGCCTCGCGGCTGGTGCTGTCGGCGACCGCCAGCCGGCAATGGACCCGGGCGGACCTGGGGGCGACGGAGCTTGGCCACAAGGTTCCCATGCAGTCCGCGCCGAACTGGCGGGCGAGTGCGGGCCTGACCTATGATCGGGGGCCGTGGACGCTATTCCTCAACGCCCGCTATTCGGGTGCATTTCTGTCGGACTACAATGCGCTGGACGCGCCAGGCGACTGGGACAATCTTTGGGTTCGCCCCACCGTCCAGACCGATCTCAGTCTGCATCACCGATTTAGCGACGCGGCCCGTCTGGAACTGGGGGTCGCCAACCTCACCGACGCGCTGGGCTACGAAGCCCATGTCGGACGATCCAGCCGGGTGATCAGCAGCAAGGTGCAGACAGGGCGTCAAATCCGGCTCGGATTGCGGATCACTCGCTGATCCCGCTCACAGCGATGAGCAAAAAAAGGGCCGAAGCGTAAACGCTCCGGCCCGGAAGGTGTGGGCTTCACCCGAGGGTGAAGCCCTGGGGGAAGTCGGATCAGAACGTCCAGGACGTATTGATCATGTAGGTGCGCCCGGTCTCGACATAGCCGCCCTTGCGGTCGTGCGAGATCAGGGCCTCGGCCTTGCCCTGGGTGGCCCAGTAGGACTGGTCGTTGAGGATGTTTTCGACCGCAGCGCCGATCTGCCAGCCATTGGGCAGCTGATAGTTGGCGTTGAAGTTCAGACGGCGCATGGGTTGAACCCAGGTGTCGTCGTTGTCCGTGCGGACGTCCTTGTAGATCATGCCCACCCGGCTATAGGCCAGCTCAGCCCGGACGCCCGACTTGTTGTAGAACAGCGAGGCGTTGACGATGCTGTCGGGCGCGTTGATCAGGCGACGGGTCAGGTCCTTGCCCAGATTGCCCACGCGGATTTTCGCTTCGGTCTTCTGGAAGGTCACGTTGCCGCTGACGCCGAAGCCGTTCCACAGGCCCGGCAGGGTGGTGAAGCGCTGACGCACGCCCAGTTCCAGACCCAGAACCGACCCCTCTTTGGCGTTGTCGAGGCGGGTGATCTCAGCGCCGCTGGCGTCCTTGACCACGTCGCCGGTCCAGACGTTGTAGTCGGTGCCGGTATTGGTCGAACCCGACACGAACATGACGTTCTTCAGGTCCTTGTAGTAGACCGACGCCATCAGATACTGGCCGTCTTGGCCATACTTCTCGACGCTGAGGTCATAGTTGACGCCCGTGACCGGCTCCAGATCCGGGTTCGAGATGCTGATGGCCGTTATCTTGCCGTCGGCATCCTTGGAGATGCTGGTGGCCCCGATCATCTGGTCAAAGGCCGGGCGGGTATAGGCGCGACGAACCGCCCCGCGCACGACGATTTCCTCGTTCGGACGCCAGGACGCCACGACGCTCGGCAGCAGGATGTTGAAGCTGCGGTCGGAGTGGGTCAGGGTCCGCACCGTCGTCGTCTTGCCATCGGCCCCCTTGACGGACTCCGGCCGCCAGTAGGAGCCCTTGAAGCTGTTGTCCTCAAAGCGCAGGCCCGGCGCCACGATCACGGCCTTGCCAAAGGTCAGGGTCGATTGGACATAGGCCGAAGCGCGGGCTTCTTCGCCGGTCAGCCGATTGCGCTTCAGAACTTCGTCCGTCCACGGGATGGTTGCCGCATATTGGTAGGCCTGGTTCTTCAGGTAGTTGGGATCCACCAGACGCATTGGCACCTGCAGACCGCCTCCCATGAAGTTGGTCAGGGTCTGGCCCGGCAGGTCGAACAGATACTCGCCCTGGGCGGCCCAGCGGTTGCTGCCGCTGCTCAGCAGGGCGGGATTGGTCGTCCAGTTGCCGGCGGCGTCCTTCTTGTAGAAGTAGAAGCGGTTCTCATCGTCGGTGCCGACCGCATTGGATTCCCGATCGGCGGTTTCGTACTTTAGGCCGCCCTTGAGCGTCTTGATCACCGGATGATCAAGCTCCCAGGCCAGGTTGGTCTTCAGGTCAACCTTCGACTCTTCGGCGTATTCGTAGCCGTAGGTGATGTACCACTGACGGGTGATATCGGTGCGGGCCACGTAGCGCAGACCTTCCGGCGACAGAACGGCGCGCGGATCCTTGGGGTCGGAAATGTCGGTGATCAGCGGCGTCACGGCCTTGCCGCCCTGATCCGGCGTGCCAATGAAGGGGAAGGCGTAGAAGCCCGCCTGCATCCGGAAGGGATATTCGGTGCGGCCCTTGGAGTAGGACACGGCATAGTCCAGCGTGAAGGCGTCACGCTTGGTCTCACCGCCGATCAGCGCCGTGGTCAAGGTTTGGGTCGAGTGCTCGGTGCGGCTATACTGGCCGGGGATCGCGCCATAGAGGCTGATGTTCTTCGGATCGGAGTCGCCATTGGCCTGCCAGGCGCTGGACGGGCGCACCGAGGTTAGGAAGTCCACCAGTTCCTTGGAGCCGCTCGGGGCCGTGGCCAGGCCAAGGCGGACCGAGGACTGGTCCATATTGGTCTGCAGCTCGAATTCACCGTGGGTAAAGCGGCCATACAGGCTCTGGGCGTCGGTCTTGTAGTCCAGCGACAGGGTCGCGCCCTGACGCTGGACGTTGTTGCGGTAGAAGTTCCACTGCGGGCCGCGCGCATAGAGCTTTGTGCCCTGATCGCGGATCAGGCCCGGGGCGGTGGAGTCCAGCTTGATATAGTCCTGCTGAACGGCGCGGGATTCCCCGGCGTTGTCCTTGTCCTGATAATAGAGGTTGCCATAGACGGCGAACTGGTCGGCGTCGCCGAAGGTGCGCGCCAGTTCGATCTGGGCGGTGTAGCCTAGGCCTTCGACATCGCGCTGGATGGCGCGGTCAGCCAGTTGGCCCTGCAGGCGCAGGCGGTTGTAGCTGCGGGCAAAGTCAAAGCCCGATGCGGTGCGGAAATCGACGGAGCCGGCCAGGGCGTCGCCGTCCAGTTCCGCCGTCGGCGCCTTGTCGACGCGAACGAACGACAGGGCAAACGGCGAGAGCAGGTTCATCGAGATGCTGCGCGCGTTGGAGTCGGTCTGAGCCAGGCGCACGCCGTTCATCGAATAGGCGTTCCAGGAGCTGTCGAGACCGCGGATGGTCACGTACTGGGCTTCGCCGGTGCCGGCCTGGTTACGCGACTGGTCCACGGCCGAGGACAGGCCGGGCAAACGCGACAGAAGGTCAGCGAGGTTGGCGGTCGGTTGAGCCTGCAGCTCTTCGGCCGAGACCACGTTGGCCACGGTCAGGCTCTCGCGTTGTTCCTCAATCGCGCGCGCCTGGCTGCGGCGCTGGCCTGCCACCACGACTTCACTGACGGTGGTTTCGTCCGCCCCGGTGGCGATGGCGGTCTGTTCGGCGACGGTATCGGCAAGGGCGGACGTTGCGCCAAGGCTCAGACCGGCGACGGTCAGGAGCAGAGCCTGTTTGAAAGAGAACGGTGTCATGGTCAGTCTATCCCCAGTGCAGGGCCTGTAAAACGGCCTCATGCAAAGGGACGCAGCACCCCCGCCAACGCGCGGAAACTTAACAAATGTTTCATCTTCGACGCCTGAGACGGCCGCGCCGCAAGGCCAGCTCAGATATGGCTACACCCGGACCGGCCTCAGGACGGGGACGACATCGCTTTTTGTATGGCTTGGGCCACGGCCTCATCACCGCCGGTCGTCAAAAGCGCCTGGATGGCGTCGGCCCCGAGGTGCGACAGGATTGGGTGACGGAACCCATTCAGATAGTCCGGCCCAACTGGATCGACACCGAAACGCGGAGCCAGACGTTTTAGCACAGCATCGGCGGCCTTTTGAGCCTGGACGGAATGGACGAAGTTGTCGTCCGAGCTGTTGTGGATCAGGCATTCGCGCCAAACGGACTCATCGCCCCTGGACTGCGGACCCCAGTTGAGGCCGCCGCCGGCCTTGAGATAGCCCCGCGCCACGGGATCGACCCGGGCGATCACCGCCGCCGCCGCCACCCATCGGGCGACCATAGGAGCCTTGTCGCCGAGAGGGGCCTCGTGGGCGCAAGCTTGCACGATCACCAAACGAGCCGGCAGATCACGGGCCATGGCCTCGGACAGGCCCAGCACATGATGGGCGCTCGTCCCGGCGATGCGCGCTTCCGCCGGCAAGGAGCCGTCGGCGTTCCAGCTGAACACCAGGGCCTTGGCCCAGTCGTGCCACAACACCGCCGCCGTCACCAGGTCGCCATCAACCGGCACACCGCCCGCCGCTCCATAGGCCGTCGACAGCCACTGGCCGGAGCGTTGGTTGAAGTCTTCATGCTCGGGCAGGCCGCCGGGCCAGCCATGGTGACCTCTAAGGTCGCCACCTGGCGCCAGCACGAACGGGCTCATCAGGGTGGGACAGGAACTGTCCTCTTGCGCCACGGGCACGAATACGCCCTGTTCGTCAGCATCGGCGCCAATGTCGCCGCGCGCCCTCAATGTGGCCAGAACCGCCTGACGCGAGGCCGTATCCAACCCTATGCGGTGACGGATGCACGGCGCCCTGCCGATGGCTTCCCGCGTCTCACGGCGCACCTGCGGATCCTTCAACCGTTCGGCCGTTGCCAACACCGCCTCATAATAGGCCTCAACCCGCCTTGGCGCTGGCTGGGCCGTGACGGGCTTGGCGATCGGGCGTTGCGGCAGGGTCTGGGACGCGACGGGCGCTGCGGGCAGGGCGAGCAAGCTCACGAGGACGAGCAAGTAGGGTTTCATTTTGGCTCTCAATAGGCGCCTGACGAAACAATTCCCCTCCCCTTCACAAAAATCAAACTCGAGGGATAGTGAAGATTCAATATTTCAACGAGGTTGAACGGCGATTGCGGCGATTGTGACTAAGCGCCGCCACCGCGCCTCATTCAGCCGAACCGCGTCCAGATCGTAATGGCGCGCGAAGAACGGCCAGTCGCCGCCGTTTTCTCATAGGAGATCGCGGCGTTGATCACGGTCTTCGAGGCGCCCTGGAACGGCGCGCCCTTGCGAGCGGGTGTATCGAACTCGCCGTCCAGCAGGGCCAGGTTGGCGATGATCACCGCCTCGGTCGTGGGGGTCATCGCCAACCTGACCCTGTGGCTCACTCTTCACGTCCTCTTTGCGACCTACAGCCCGCTGCCCTTGCCTTGGGGGCAGATGGAGTGGCCAGACATCGCCTCGCTGGACGGCAAGGCGCTTGGGCTGGCAATCCTCGCGGGCGTGCTGCTGTTTCGCTTTCACGCCGGGGACATCAAAACCCTGGCGGCGTGTGTCACCGTCGCCCTGGCCCTGCACGGCTTGGGCGTCTGATCTCAAATAAAACTCGACCTTGGAGAAACCACCATGACGTCTCCCAATCTTGATCGGCGGCAGATGTTCGCCGCCACCGCCGTCGTCGCAACGGCGCTCGGCGCGGCTGCATCGGCCACGGCAGCCCAGACCGCTCCGGCGACTTTCTCGCCAAAGCCGTTACCTTTCGACCCGAAAGCCATCGTCGGCCTTTCGGAGAAGCTGCTGATCAGCCACCACGACAACAACTATGTCGGCGCCGTCAAACGCCTCGGCGCCATCGGAGGCCAGCTTGCCAGTCTGGACCCGACCGTCGCGCCGGGCTTCATGATCAACGGTCTGAAGCGCGAAGAGCTGATCGCCTGGAACTCGATGATCCTGCACGAACTGTATTTCGCGGGTCTGGGCGCCGCCAATCGCCCGGGCGCCGCGCTGGCAGCCGCCATTGAGAGGGACTTTGGCAGCGATGCACGTTGGCGAGCCGAGTTCACAGGCATCGGCAAGGCATTGGGCGGCGGATCGGGCTGGGTGCTTTTGACCTGGAGCCAGCGCGACAATCGCCTCGTCAACACTTGGGCGGCTGACCACACCATGACCCTGGCGGGCGGCACACCCATTCTGGCGCTCGACATGTACGAACACGCCTATCACATGGATTATGGCGCAAAGGCCGGCGCCTATGTCGATGCGTTCATGGCGACGATCAACTGGGGCAATGCCGACAAGGTGTTTGAGAAGGCCGTTAGATAGGGCTTTCGCGCGACCAACCCAATTGCTGCAACGACCCCAACGGTTTGAAGCTCAGATCGCAATACATCGCCCCCTGCCGTTCAGCCGGTCGGCTCTTCGACTCGCTCCGGTACTGGCGGCGATCTCGGCGGCCGCCTTTTTCAACGAAATCCGCCCCATGCAGACCTTGGCGCCTCTACAAACTTGGACGTTCAGATCCGGTAGGCTGCGAATTCGCGACGCGTCCGTGAGAGTCGCGTGAAAGCGTTGCTTTTAGCGACGGCTGACGGGCCAAGGCGCGCGATCAATCGCCGGGTGACCGTGACAAACCTGTCTTGGCCTTCGGCTATGCCGCCTCGCGAATAGAGACGGCGAATCGCGCCGCCAGTAAGCGTACGAGAGGCGCCGCTATGAAGTTCCCGACAGGCCTGTTGCTTTTCCTCCTGTTCTCCGCGCCCAGCGCGGCCTTGGCGCAGGAGACTATCTCCGATCAGCCCCTCTTGGCCGCAGCGGGCGCCTACCCGGTCGGCGTAATCACCCAAACCTTGACGGAAAAGGACCAGCCGAACCTCGTCGCCAGCGACCTTCCCGCCGGCAAATTGGTGCGCGGCGATCGCGTCCTGCCGCTGGCGATCTGGTATCCCGCCACGCGTCCGGCCGATGGCGCCGCCACCGTGCGCTACACCATGCCGGGCAAGCCGGCGGTCGGCGAACCTGCCGTCCAGGTTCCCTACAAGATCGGCGGCGCCTATCCCGACGCCAAGCCGGTGCGCGGCGAAGCCTTTCCCTTGGTGGTGATCTCGCACGGCTATCGCAATTGGGCGACCAGCTTCAGCGACTTGGCCGAGAACCTCGCGTCCAAGGGCTACGTCGTGGCGGCGATCGACCATCACGATCTTGAGCCAGTCACCCTGGCCGCGCCGCCGCTGTCGTTCGCCACGACGGTGATCACACGCGTGGCCGACCAAAGGTTCGTCATCGAAGCCCTGACGAAGGGCGCCGGAGAGGGCCCCCTGCGAAACGTCTACGATCCGGGCAACATCGCCTTGATCGGCTATTCCATGGGCGGCTTCGGAGCGCTGGCGACCATGGGCGCGGGGCTGGATCCGAACGGCCCGCTCGCCAAGGTCGCGCCTGGGGGCCTGCTCCAACCCTTCACCGCCGACAATCGGGACTTCACCGCGAACACGCCCAAGGGCGTCAAGGCGATGGTGGCTTTCGCGCCCTGGGGCGGCGCGCCGCCGCTGCGCGCCTGGACGGCCGACAGCCTGGCCAGGATCACGGTCCCAAGCCTGCTGATCGTTGGTGATCGTGACGACGTCAGTGGTTACGCCGATGGCGTCGCCTGGCTTTACGGCGCAATGCGGGGCGCCGACCGCAATCTTCTCGTCTACGAGAACGCGCGGCACAACATCGCTCGCGACGGCACGCCGCCCAGCTTAGTCAGCGACTATCAATCGGTCGTGCGCTTCGAAGAGCCGGTCTGGCGTCGCGATCGAATCCTGGCGATCAACCGCCACTTCATCACCGCCTTCCTCGACGCGCATCTGAAAGGCGACAAAGCCCACGGAGGCTATCTGACCGCGCCGACGCCCAAGGCGGCGGACGGCGTCTGGCGCGTCGGCCAAGGCGCGACCACGGAGGGCGTCTATGCCTCCCCGTCGGATCCGGCGAGCGCCGGCTACTGGCCGGGCTTTCAGAACCGTTGGGCCTTGGGCCTACAATTGCGCCATGACACAGCTGAGCCGCCGCCGAGGCTGTGACAACGGGCCACGGTCGCGCGGCCAGGGCGCCGCGCAGGGCGCCATCAGCGTTCCTGATTTCGCCACGCGCACCACGTTCCTCCAACAATTTTGCCGCGAGCGCATATGCGTTCTCGGGACCCAAACCGACAAAGGCGCCGACAAACTCCGGGAAGCGCGCGGAGGCGCGAGATCGATCTGTGCGTGGCCGTGGCCTTGATCGGTAACGATCCGGCCTGGGTCGACGGCGGTCGCGGCGCCGGGGCAATGGCGGTACAAGCCCAAAGCTCGGCAGCACCTCTGCCTTCTAGCAAGCGATGCCTTGCCAGAAACAATAGCCGCCGCGAAGTGCTGGCTATCAAGTGACCTGCTCCTGCGGCCTGGAGTTGTTCCCCTGGACTGGCCGCGAGCCCCCTGCAAGCCGGTACAGGGCGGGCAGGATCAGCAGGGTCAGCAAGGTCGAGGAAATGATCCCGCCGATCACCACGGTGGCCAGCGGTCGCTGCACCTCGGCGCCGGCCCCGACATTGAAGGCCATCGGCACGAAGCCCAGGCTGGCGACCAAGGCGGTCATCAGCACCGGCCGCAGCCGGGTCAGAGCGCCCTCGGAGATCGCCTCGTCCATTGACCGGCCCTCGGCGAGCAGGCTGCGGATGAAGCTGACCATGACCACGCCGTTGAGCACGGCGACGCCCGACAAGGCGATGAAGCCGATGCCCGCCGAGATCGACAGCGGCAGACCGCGAAGGAGCAGCGCCGCGACCCCGCCGGTCAGGGCCAGGGGCACGCCGGAGAAGACTATCGCGGCGTCCTTCACCGATCTGAACAACGCGAACAGCAGGCCGAAGATCAGCAGCAGCGCCGCCGGAACAACGAGTTGAAGCCGCTTGGCCGCCGAGATCAGCTGCTCGAACGTGCCGCCATAGCTGACCCAGTAGCCGGTCGGGATTTCCACCTCAGCGCCGACCTTCTGCTGGACCTCGGTGATGAAGGAGCCAAGGTCCCGGCCCCGCACATTGGCGGTGACCACGACCCGGCGTTTGCCATCCTCGCGGCTGATCTGGTTGGGGCCGATGACGGTCTCGACCTTGGCGATATCCTGGAGCGGCACGAAGCCGCGCGCACCGTCGGCGGTCGCCGGCAGCGGAACACGAAGTCGCCCCACGCCATCGACATCGCCGCGGATCGCCTCGGGCAGACGGACCACGACGTCGAAACGCCGATCGCCCTCGAACACCTGGCCCACGACCGCGCCGCCGATGGAGGTGGCGACGACCTCTTGCAAGTCCTGCACGTTCAGGCCCAGACGCGCGAGGGCGGCGCGGTCGGGGGTGATCTGCAAGACCGGCAGGCCGGTCACCTGCTCGACTCCGACGTCCTGAGCGCCCTCGATGCCCTCGACCACGATCCCGACGCTTTTGCCGATTTCGAGAAGCTGGTCGAGATCATCCCCGAACACCTTGACCGCGACGTCGGCGCGAACCCCCGACAGCAGTTCGTTGAACCGCATCTGGATCGGCTGGGTGAACTCGTAGTTGTTGCCGGGGATGGTGGCGACGGCGGCCTGGAGTTCGGCGACCAGCTTGGCGCGCGGCTTGCGCGGATCAGGCCAGTCCTTGCGGTCCTTCAGCATAATGAAGGTGTCGGCGACCGAGGGCGGCATCGGGTCGGTGGCGACCTCGGCGGTGCCGATCTTGCTCACCACCCGCTCGACCTCCGGCAACGACTTGATCCGCGCCTCCAGGGCCGCCTGCATCTGGACCGCCTGGGTGAGGCTGGCGCCGGGGATACGCAGGGCGTGCATGGCGATGTCGCCCTCGTCGAGATTGGGCACGAACTCCGAGCCCATCCGACTGGCCGCGAAGCCAGCAATCACGACCAGCGCCACGGCGCCGGCCGCGAAGGCGACCCGCAGGCGCAGGGCCACGGCCAGGGCCGGCTCATAGAGGCGGCGAGCGCCGCGCATGATGCGGCTTTCCGTCTCCTCGACCTTGCCAGTGACGAAGGTCGCCACGGCGGCGGGGACAAAAGTCAGGGACAGCACCAAGGCGGCGGTCAGAGCGATGACGACCGTGATCGCCATCGGGTGGAACATCTTTCCCTCGACGCCCGTGAGGGCGAAGATCGGCACATAGACCAGGGTGATAATCAGCACGCCAAACAGCGACGGCTTGATCACCTCGCCGGCCGCGCTGGCGGTCAGGGCGAACCGCTCGTCCTTGCTGAGCAGACGCCCCAGACGATGCTGGGCCTCGCCGAACCGGCGCAGGCAGTTCTCCACGATGATCACCGCGCCATCGACGATCAGGCCAAAGTCGAGCGCGCCCAGGCTCATCAGATTACCCGACACCCGGCTCTGGACCATGCCCGTGATGGTCAGCAGCATGGAGAACGGGATGATCGCCGCCGTGATCAGCGCCGCGCGGATGTTGCCCAGCAGCAGGAAGAGCACGACGATCACCAGCAGCGCGCCTTCGACCAGGTTCTTCTCGACCGTGGCGATGGCGCGATCGACCAACTCTGTGCGGTCATAGACCGCCTCGGCGACGACGCCCGGCGGCAGGGCCTTTGCCGCTTGCTCCAGTCGGGCCGCCGCCGCGCGGGCGACCGTGCGGCTGTTTTCGCCGACCAGCATGAAGACGGTGCCCAGCACCACCTCCTGGCCGTTCTCGGTGGCGGCCCCGGTGCGAAGCTCCTCGCCCAGGCCCACATCGGCG
>CAYRTE010000035.1:0-45571 GCA_964427205.1 uncultured Caulobacter sp. | reverse complement strand
ATCCGTCCAAGCGCCGCGTGTCGCTGGGCCTGAAGCAGGCTCTGGCCAACCCGTGGGATTCGTTCCTCGAAACCCACCCGGTCGGCTCGACCGTCGAAGGCGAAGTCAAGAACGCGACCGAGTTTGGTCTGTTCATCGGCCTCGACAACGACATCGACGGCATGGTGCACCTGTCGGACATCGACTGGAGCGCGTCGGGCGAAGAAGCCATGGCCCGCTACAAGAAGGGCGACATGGTCAAGGCGAAGGTTCTCGACGTTGACGTCGAGAAGGAACGCATCTCGCTGGGCATCAAGCAGCTGGGCGGCGATCCGATGTCGGGCGACACCTATCGCAAGGGTCAGACCGTCACCGTCACCGTGACCGAAGTGACCACCGGCGGCATCGAAGTTCGCTTCGGCGAAGACGACGCCCTGATGACCGCGTTCATCCGCAAGTCGGACCTGTCGCGCGACCGTCAAGAGCAACGTCCGGAACGCTTTGCCGTCAACGACCGCATCGACGCTCAGATCACCAACATCGACAAGGCGGCCCGCCGCGTTTCGATGTCGATCAAGTCGCTGGAAATGGCCGAAGAGAAGGAAGCCATCGAGCAGTTCGGCTCGTCGGACTCCGGCGCTTCGCTGGGCGACATCCTGGGCGCGGCTCTCCGCGAACGGGCCACCCCGAAGGAATAGTCTTCCGCCCCTTCACCGGGACTGAAGTCAGCGGCGGCCGGAGCGATCCGGCCGCCGTTTTCTTTGCGCCCAGCCTGCGTCCTGTTTCGCTAAGTCCTTGGACAGGGACGCCTTTGGTGAAGACAGCGCTCACCATGATGACCCCGATCACGGGTCGAAACCGCGCGTTTCATCGGTCCCTGCGCCATCAGATACGTTTCAGCGCAAACCCGAGAGAATTCATGTGAAGCTTGCGCATCTTCACTGAGGACGAGGCATGCAAACCCAAATTGAGGCCAAAAGCTGGGCGATCCTGTCTGTCTCGCGTCGACCGGACGCCCAGGTCGGGCGCTAGAATCTCAACCTGCCTCTTGAAGACTCAACCACCCTTGGGCAAAGGTCCGCACGCGCCAGTTCCTCCCTCCGGCGCCGGGGATATCGATGATCAAGTCTGAACTCATCGCCAGGCTCGCGAATGAAAATCCGCACCTGACGCAGAAAGACGTCGAGCGCGTTGTCAGCGTGATCCTGGAGCGCATGATCGGCGCCCTGGAAGGCGGCGGTCGTGTCGAACTTCGGGGCTTTGGCGCCCTGTCGGTCCGCTCGCGTCCGGCGCGCTCGGGCCGCAATCCGCGCACCGGCGAAACCGTCGATGTCCGCGCCAAGCACGTGCCGTTCTTCAAGAGCGGCAAGGAACTTCGGGCCCGACTCAACGCCGACGAGTAATCTGACCCGCCCTTGACCTCGGGGGCCGAACGCCATCAGCTTCGCGACCATCCGCAGGGCAAATCGGCGAGACCCGGTCATGAGCGTCATCAAGGAATTTCGCGAGTTCATCTCGCGCGGCAACGTCATCGATCTTGCCGTGGGCGTCATCATCGGCGCGGCCTTTAACGGCATCGTCAAAAGCCTGGTCGACCAGGTGATCATGCCGCCGATCGGCCTGCTGACCGGGGGCCTGGACTTCTCCAAGCTGGAATGGGTGCTCAAGCCCGAAGACGCGGCCACCGAGGCGGTGGAGAAGGTCGCCGTTCAGTACGGGGCCTTCATCAACACCCTGATCCAGTTCCTGATCGTGGCGGCCGTGGTCTTCCTGCTGGTCAAGGTGGTCAACGGCATCCGCCGCGCCGACGCCGCCGAGCCTGGGCCTGAGACGCCCGCGGCCCCGACGGGCGAGGAGGCGCTGCTGATGGAGATCCGGGATCTGTTGGCCAGAGGCGGGGCGCCGAAGGTTGCGGCCGCCGCGCCCAGGGCGGCTGTGGCGAAGGCTCCGGCCAAGACCGCCGCGAAACCCAAGTCGAAAACAAAGTAGGCTTGTCATCCCGGCTCACGCCGTCGGCGCGTCCGGGATGACAGGTCCTGGCCGCGCTACTTCCCGCTGGTCAGGCTCGGGCTATCGAGGTCCAGCCGGGCGGCCGGGATCACCGTGGCGTTGGGCACGGCGGCGGGCAGGGTGTCGCCCATCGCCTTCAGATCGCCGGCGACGATGATGCTGGTCTGGGCGGGATCCATCATCGACTTGGCGAAGGCCTGGACGTCTGAGGCGCTGACGGCCTCGACCTTGCTCGCATAGCTCTGGATCTCGTTCAGCGGCACGCCATAGACGGCAAGGTTGCCCAGGATGTCGGCCAGGCCTTCCGAGGTGCCCAGCTCGCGACCAAAGCCGCCGACCAGCACCGACTTGCGGGCCGTCAGTTCGCTGGCCGAGGCCGGCTCGGCCGCCAGGCGGGTCAGTTCGGCCTGGACCAGGCTGACCACCTGACCGGCGGACTCGTTCTTGGTCTGCACCCGGGCCGAGAAGCCGCCGAACTGGCCCTGCGGCGTCAGGCTGGAACCGGCGCCATAGGACAGGCCGCGCTTGATGCGGATCTCCTGGTTCAGGCGCGAGGAATAGCCCACCCCCAGCACCGCATTGGTCACCAGACCCGAATAGTAGTTGGGGTCGGCGCGGGTGATGGCCGGCTTGGCCAGGGTCACGGCCGCCTGGCCGGTGCCGGGCAGGTCGATCACGACATTGCGGGGCTTGTAGCCGCTCGGGGCGGCCGGCGTGGCCGGCGGCGGGGTGGAGGGTTTCTTCCAGCCGCCGAACGCCGTCTGCGCCAGGGCAAAGCCGGCTTCTGGCGACAGGTTGCCGGTCAGCACCAACACGGCGTTGTCCGGACGCCAGGACGCGGTGTGCATCTTGACCAGGTCCTCGCGCTTGATCTTCGGCAGCGAGCCCGGCGTGCCGCCGGCCACATGCCCATAGGCCGAGCCGGCATAGAGCACCGGGGCCGTCGCGTAGGCGGCTAGGCTGCCGGGGCGCTGATAGGCCACCGACAGGCCGTCCAGGGTCTCGGCGCGAACACGGTCCAGTTCCTCGGCCTTGAAGACCGGGTTCTGGGCGACGTCGGCCATGATCGCCATGGCGGCCGGAGCCTTGTCGGCGATGACACTGAGGGTCAGGGACGAGGCTTCCCAGCCCGAGCCGGCCGCCAGATTGGCGCCCAGGGCCTCGGTCTGGCGAGCGATTTCGACCGCGCCGCGGGTCTTGGTGCCCTCGGTCAGCAGGTCGGCGGTCAGGCTGGACGCGCCAGCCAGGCCGGCGGGATCGGAACTGGCGCCGCCCCGCACGGTCAGGTCGGCGGTGATCAGCGGCAGGTCGCTGGACCTAGCCACGATGACGCGCAGGCCATTGGCCAGGGTCTTCTCGACGGGCGAGGGCAGTACGGCGGCGATCGGCGCCGCGACGGCCGGGATCGCCTGGCGTTCGCCTTCGGGGGCGAGGGTGATGACGGCGCCGTCGAACTTGACCGAGGCCACCTTGGGCGGGACCGGGGTGTTGTCCTTCTCTCCGGCGGGACGGGCCGATTCCGGCAGATAGCGGATCGACGTGCGGCGATCATCGGCCAGCCACTTCTTGGCGACGCGCTGGACGTCGGCGGCTGTGACCGCCTGCAGGTCGGCGAGGTTGGTGTTGGCGCGGGCGGCGTCGCCGTCGGTCAGCAGGGCGTAGCCGATAGCGAAGGCGCGGCCGTCGATCTCCTCGCGGCGGCGCACGGCGTCGGCCAGCAGGCCGGTCTTGGCCTCGGCCAGTTCAGCCTCGGTGGGCGGGGCGTCGCGCAGGCGGGCGACCTGAGCCAGCAGGGCGGCCTCGCCCTGCTGCGCCGTCTTGCCGCCGGCCATCACGGCGCCGACATAGAACAGGCCCGGCTGGGCGTTGGTCGGGCCCGACGAGAACACCGACTGGGCGATCTTCTGGTCGTAGACCAGGGTGTCATACAGGCGCGACGACTTGCCGGCCGACAGGATGGCGTCAAGCACAGCCAGGGCGGGCGCGTCCTTGTCGGCCGAGGCCGGGGCCAGCCAGGTGATCGCCACCGCCGGCAGCGGCACGTTGGGGCCATAGGTGTTGACCGTCTTGGGGCCGGTACGCGCCGGCTCGACCACGGTGACCTTGGGCAGGGGCGCGGCCGGGGTCTTCAGCGGCGCGAAATACTTGTCGACCAGGGCCTGCAGCTGGGCCTCGTCGAAATTGCCGGCCACGATCAGGGCGGCGTTGTCGGGGCGGTAGTAGGTGGCGTGGAAGGCGCGCACGTCGTCGACCGTGGCGGCGTCCAGTTCCTCGATCGAGCCGATGCCCGGGCGCTTGTAAGGGTGGGCCGTGAACGACTGCTGCGGCACATAAAGGGCGAACAGGCGGCCATAGGGATCGGCCAGGACGCGCTGGCGCAGCTCTTCCTTCACGACGTCGCGCTCGGAGGCGAACACCGCCTCGTCGATGACCAGCGAGCCCAGGCGGTCGGCCTCGGCCCACAGCAGGCGCTCCAGATGGTTGGCGGGCACCACCTCGTAATAGTTGGTGAAGTCGTCATAGGTGGAGGCGTTGTTGAAGCCGCCCACGTCCTCGGTGAGCCGGTCGAGGGTCTCGTTGGGCATGTTGCGCGTGGCCTTGAACATCAGGTGTTCAAAGAGATGCGCGAAGCCCGAGCGGCCTTCCGGATCGTCCTTGGAGCCGACGCCGTACCAGACCTGCACCGTCACGTTCGGGGTCGTCGTGTCGCGGGCCGTGAACACCTTCAGGCCATTGGCCAGAACCCGCTCCTTGTAGACGATCGGCGGCACGCTGATCGACGGCGCACCCATCCTGTCTTGGGGCGCCGCGAAGGCCAGGGGTGACAGGGCGGTGGTCGAGAGCGCCAGCGCCACCAGGGCGGCCTTGGCAAAGGGGCGGATCATTCGGGTGAGCTCCAGCAAACGCGGTTGCGCCGACCCTATCATCCGCCTGTCCGGGCGAAAGCTTACCGTCTTGTCATGAAGCGGGGGGCGGCGGCTCCAGGATGAAGCGGGCGCGCTGGGCGGGCGAGGGGACCATGCAGGCGTCCTTCTTGCCCATCAGTCGATAACGGTTGGCCGCCAGCCAGTCATAGGCGGCGTCGGCCGACGTCCTGGGCAGGCGATCGACGACGGCCAGCCAGCGCCACGGCGCCTTCAGCCGGCGCAGCAGGGCCCCGATGGCTGCGGTCTTTTCCAGGGCCCTGCCGTGGTCAATGAACAGGAAGCTGGCGGGCGTGTCAGGGTCGATGCCGTGGGCGAGAGCCAACTGGCGGCCATAAGGCGACTGGATCGGCGTGAAGCGGATGACGCCCTCGCGATCCAGTTTCAGCACCACGGCGACCGAGCCCGAGCAGAGATTGCAGACGCCGTCGAACAGCCACAGGCCATCGGGCGGGTCCTGCGACGCCGCGCTCACTCGGCCTCCTGGCATTCGCGGCGCAGGGCTCTCAAGGCGTCCGGGACGTCGCGGCGCATCAGGCCGCTGAGCACTGGCGCGGGCACGGCGAAGGGCGCGGCGGCCCACATTTCATAGGTCACGCGGGTGGCGGTCCCGGCCTTGATCGGCTCCAGGGTCCAGGACCCCTCGCAGGCGCGGATGTCGCCGCCGACGCAGGTAAAGCGGATGCCGCGCTCGGGCTCCAGATCGATGCGTGAGGTCGAGCGCAGGGTCGGCAGGAAGAAGCCCCACTTGACCAGATGTTCGCGCAGTTCCGAGCGGCCATCCGCCGCGCGGGACAGCACCCGACAGCGCTTGACCCCCGGGGTCATGCGGGCCGCGCGGTCGCAGTCGAGAATGGTGCGCCAGACCACGGCCGCGGGGGCCGGAATATCGATGGCGGCCTTGACCATGCCGCCGCGTCCCCTGACGTCGGCATGGGCCTCGATCGGGATCTCGCCAGCCCGCAGGCGGTCAATCCAGCTTCCGTCGGCCAACGCCGGGCCGGCCACAAGCATCAGGACGAGAGGAAAGAGGCGGCGCATCATGCTGACGCTAACGCGCCGCCGCGGTTTCGGTTAGGCCCCCGCTCTGTTTTTCACCAGATCGTCCACCACCGACGGATCGGCGAGGGTCGAGATGTCGCCCAGACTCCCCAGTTCGTTCTCGGCGATCTTGCGCAGGATGCGGCGCATGATCTTGCCCGAGCGGGTCTTGGGCAAGCCCGGAGCCCACTGGATGACGTCGGGCGCGGCGAACGGGCCGATCTCGTGGCGCACCCACAGAACCAAGGCCTTGCGCAGCTCCTCGGTGGGTTCAACATCGGCGTTCAGCGTCACATAGGCATAGACACCCTGGCCCTTGATGTCGTGCGGACAGCCAACCACGGCGGCCTCGGCGACGGTCTCGTGGGCGACCAGGGCGCTCTCGATCTCGGCGGTGCCCAGGCGGTGACCGGACACATTGATCACGTCATCGACCCGGCCGGTGATCCAGTAATAGCCGTCGGGGTCGCGACGGCAGCCGTCGCCGGTGAAATACTTGCCAGGATAGGTCGAGAAATAGGTCTCGAAGAACCGGCTATGGTCGCCATAGACCGTGCGCATCATGCCGGGCCAGCTGTCGGTGATGACCAGATTGCCCTCGGTCGCGCCGTCCAGCACGCCGCCTTCGGCGTCGACCAGCTGCGGCTTGACCCCGGGCAGGGGCTTGGAGGCCGAGCCGGGTTTCAGGTCGGTGGCGCCGGGCAGGGGGGTGATCAGCATGCCGCCGGTCTCGGTCTGCCACCAGGTGTCGACGATGGGCAGCTTCTCCTTGCCGACCACGCGGTGGTACCAGAGCCAGGCTTCGGGGTTGATCGGCTCGCCGACGCTGCCCAGCAGGCGCAGGCTCGACAGATCGTTCTTCAGGACGTGGTCGTCGCCCTCGCGCATCAGGGCCCGCAGGGCCGTGGGGGCGGTGTAGAAGATCTCGACCTTGTGCTTGTCGATCACCTCCCAGAAGCGGCTGGGCGTAGGATGATTGGGCACGCCCTCGAAGATCAGGCTGGTCCCGCCATTGGCGAGCGGGCCGTAGACCACATAGCTGTGGCCGGTCACCCAGCCGACGTCGGCCGTGCACCAGAAGACCTCTCCAGGCTTGTAGTCAAAGACCGCCCAGAAGGTCCACGAGGCCCAGGCCAGATAGCCGCCGGTGGTGTGCAGCACGCCCTTGGGCTTTCCCGTCGAGCCCGAGGTATAGAGGATGAACAGAGGGTCCTCGGCGTTCATCGGCTCGGGCGGGCAGTCGGCCGACACCGCCTCGCGCACATCCTGCCAGACGATGTCGCGGTTCTTGACCAGAGGCACGTCGGCGCCGGTCCAGCGAACCATCAGCACCTTGCCCACCCACGGACAGTGTTTGAGCGCCTCGTCCATGTTGGCTTTCAGCGGCACGCGCTTGCCGCCGCGCTTGCCCTCGTCGGCGGTGATCACGAAGTGCGAGGCGCAGTCCTGGATGCGGCCGGCGATGCTGTCGGGCGAGAAGCCGCCGAACACCACCGAATGCACCGCGCCGATCCGGGCGCAGGCCAGCATGGCGACGGCCGCGATCGGGATCATCGGCAGATAGATCGTCACCCGGTCGCCCTTCTGGACGCCCTGCACCTTGAGGACGTTGGCCATGCGGCAAACCTCCTCGTGCAGCTGGCCATAGGTCAGGGTTTCGGAGGTTCCCGGCTCGTCACCTTCGAAGATGAGGGCGATCTCGTCCTTCTTGTGCGGCAGGTGGCGATCGATGCAGTTGGCGCTGACGTTCAACACGCCGTCGGCGTACCAACGGATGCGGAAGTCGTCCTTGTTGAACGAGACGTCCTTGATCTGGGTGGGGGCCTTGATCCAGTCGAGGCGAGCGGCGATGTCGCGCCAATAGCCCTCCGGATCGGCCTCGACGCGGGCGAGGGCGGCCTCATAGGCGGCGGCGTCGATATGGGCCTCGCGCGCCAGGGCCTCTGGAACCGTGAAAACCTGTCCGTCGCTCACGCCGTTTACTCCCTTGGTCTTGTTGTGGCCGGAGTATGCAAAGGCGATGGCGCGGCGCAAGAAGACCGTTCCGTTTTCCCGCGCCGCGCCGCCTGATCCGGTCTTTTTTTGTCAGAAGAAGCCAAGCGCCTTGGGGCTGTAGCTGACCAGCATGTTCTTGGTCTGCTGGTAGTGATCGAGCATCATCTTGTGGTTCTCGCGTCCCACGCCTGATTGCTTGTAGCCGCCGAAGGCCGCGTGGGCGGGATAGGCGTGATAGCAGTTGGTCCACACCCGGCCAGCCTGGATGCCCCGCCCGAAGCGGTAGCAGCGGTTGGCGTCGCGGCTCCACACCCCGGCGCCGAGGCCAAAGGCGGTGTCGTTGGCGATCTCCAGGGCCTCGGCTTCGTCCTTGAAGGTGGTCACGGCCAGCACCGGGCCGAAGATCTCCTCCTGGAAGATCCGCATCTTGTTGTGGCCCTCGAACACGGTCGGCTCGACATAGTAGCCGTCGGACAGCAGGCCCGGCAGGATCTTGCGCTTGCCGCCGGTCAGCAGCTTGGCGCCCTCGTCGCGGCCGATGTCCATGTAGCCGAGGATCTTGTTCAACTGCTCCTCGGAGGCCTGGGCTCCGATCATGGTGGCCGGGTCCAGCGGGCTGCCCTGGACGACGGCGTTCACGCGCTTGAGGGCGCGCTCCATGAACCGCTCATAGATCGACTCCTGCACCAGGGCCCGGCTGGGGCAGGTGCAGACCTCGCCCTGGTTGAGGGCGAACATGGTGAAGCCCTCCAGCGCCTTGTCGAAATAGTCGTCGTCCTCGCGGGCCACGTCGTCGAAGAAGATGTTGGGCGACTTGCCGCCCAGCTCCAGGGTGACCGGGATCAGGTTCTGGCTGGCGTACTGCATGATCAGCCGACCGGTGCTGGTCTCGCCGGTGAAGGCGATCTTGGCGACGCGCGGGCTGGAGGCCAGGGGCTTGCCGGCCTCGACGCCAAAGCCGTTGACGATATTGAGCACGCCGGGCGGCAGGAGATCTCCGACCAGTTCGGCCCAGACCATGATGCTGGCGGGGGTCTGCTCGGCGGGCTTGAGCACCACGCAGTTGCCGGCCGCCAGGGCGGGGGCCAGCTTCCAGCAGGCCATCAGCAGGGGGAAGTTCCAGGGAATGATCTGACCGACCACGCCCAGGGGCTCGTGGAAGTGGTAGGCCACGGTGTCTTCGTCGATCTGGGAGATCGAACCTTCCTGGCCGCGCAGGCAGCCGGCGAAATAGCGGAAGTGGTCGATGGCCAAGGGCAGGTCGGCGGCCAGGGTCTCGCGGATCGGCTTGCCGTTGTCCCAGGTCTCGGCCGTGGCCAGGACCTCGAGATTGGCCTCCATGCGGTCGGCGATGCGCAGCAGGATCAGCGAACGGTCGGCGGCGCTGGTCTTGCCCCAGGCGTCCTTGGCCGCATGGGCGGCGTCGAGGGCGCGTTCGATGTCCTCGGCCTGCGAGCGGGCGATCTCGCAGATCTTCTTGCCGTGGATCGGCGATGCATTGTCGAAATATCGGCCATCGGCCGGGGGCGTCCATTGCCCGCCGATGAAATTGTCGTAGCGGGTCTTGAAGGGCGGACGCGAAAGCGAGTCGATGAACTCTGGCTTGGTCATGGTTTCCTCCGTCGCGCCTTGAGCGGCGTCTGGAGGCCAGGCTAGGACCGCGCCGGGGCCGGGAGTCGGTCAAGCCGATCGAGCCGGCGTCTTCTGTCGCAGGAATGCGACAGGTCAGGCGTCTTTCGACGGCCGGTGCAGGTCCAGTCGCTTCATCTTGCGGTGCAGGGTGGCGCGGCTGACGCCCAGGTCGCGGGCTGCGGCCGAGACGCTGCCTCCGGCCCGGCTGAGGGCCCGCTTGACCGCTCCGCGTTCGGCCTCGACCAGATCGGATCGCCCCGCGCCTTCGGGGCCGGCGATCAGGTCGGAAGCCGAGGCGCCCCACTGGATCATCTGGTCGGTCAGCCGCGCCACCTTGCGCGCGGCGTGGGTGGCGCCCACGACCATGTCGTCGCCGTCGACCGCCAGCAGGGGCGTGCTCGACCGCGCGCCGGGCTCGCCCAGCATCATCAGGCGAGCATTGGGAAAGGTCTGGCGGAAGGCCTCGGCCTCGATGCGCCGGGCGGCGTCCAGCACCGCCGCGCGCAAAAGTTCGACCATGTCGCCCAGCCCCGGCCGGCACGACGATACATCCAGGGCGCCGGCCAGGCGCCCCCAGGGGTCGTAGATCGGCGCCACCGTGCAGGAGAGGCCGATGTTCTTGGTATGGAAATGCTCGTCCCGATGGATGGTCAGGGGACGCTGCTCGGTGAGGCAGGTGCCGACGCCGTTGGTGCCCTCGGCGGCCTCGCTCCACACCACGCCGGTCCAGAGACCCCAAAGCCTGAACGCCGCGTCGTCGCCCGCCTCGCCCCTGCGATCGACGGGTGCGCCGGTGGCGTCGGTCAGCAGCACGCAGCAGCCGGCGTGGCCGACAGCCTTGAACAGGGCGTCGAGGCTGGCCTGGGCGGCGGGCAGGATCGCCCCCATGCCATCACGGGCCTGTCGCAGTTCTGCGCTGGACAGTACGTGGGGCGCGGTGCGGCGTTCGGGATCCAGCCCATGCACGGTCACACAGCGTCGCCATGAGGCGGCGACCGTGGACAGGGCGGCCTGCGAGCCATCAAGGCTGGCGAGCACGCGGTGCGCGTGGCCCTGAGGGGCCATGGGCTTCCTCCCGTTTTTTTCCAGCATGCGCCCGGGATCACGGCCTAGGCAAGGCGCCCGGTTGTCGCTTAACCCCGGGATCGGTACGCGCTATGCCGAAGGCCTGTGTATTCCGGAGGTCCTCATGCTGCTCGCCCTCTCAACCTGGTCCGAGATCGAGACCTTCCTGAAGACGTCGAAGACCGTGGTCGTTCCCATCGGCTCCAATGAGCAACATGGCCCGACCGGTCTTCTGGGCACCGACTGGCTGTGTCCGGAGATCATCTCGCACGAGGCCCAGAAGCTGTCGGACACCGTGCTGGTGGCCCCGACCTTCAATATCGGCATGGCTCAGCACCACCTGGCCTTTCCGGGCACGATCTTCCTGCGACCCTCGACCTTCATCGCCGCGATCGGCGACTGGGTGCGGTCGCTGGGCGCGCACGGGTTCGAGCGGATCTATTTCCTGAACGGCCACGGCGGCAATGTCGCCTCCATCGAGGCGGCGTTCTCGGAGATCTATGCCGACTACAGCTTCCGGGGCGCGCGGGCCCCGTTCGCCCTCAAGCTGAAGAACTGGTGGGACCTGGCTGGCGTCAACGCCCTGGCCAATCGGCAATTCCCGGTGGGTCACGGCAGCCACGCCACCCCGTCCGAGATCGCCGTGACCCAGTGGGCCTATCCCGAGACGATCAAGACCACGGCCTATGAGCCCAGGATCGCGCCCACCGGTCCGATCCGCGAGGCGCTGGACTTCCGGGCGCGTTATCCCGATGGCCGGATGGGTTCGGATCCGGCTCTGGCGACGCCGGAAAAGGGCGGAGAATTGGTGGCGATGGCGGCCAGGGCCCTGATCGAGGACCTGGCGGCGTTCTCGGCGGAGAGGGCTCCAGGCTAATCCCGGACCGGCCTTCTCAGGCGGTGAGGACATCCCGGCCGTCCAGCCGCACCGGCCAGGGGATCAAGATCTGGCCCGGGCAGGGGCCGGCCACGCAGACGCCGTCCTCGATCCGGAACAGGGCCGCGTGGCCGCCGCACAGGATCAGGTCGTTGTCGCGGGTGAGATAGCGCCCGGCGAAGCCCGCCATCGGCCAGCCAGCGTGCGGGCAGCTGTCGACATAGCCGAACACCGCCTCGCCCTGTCGAACCACGAAGCCGGCGAACAGGATCTCGTCTTGCCGGAACCGGAAGCCCTTGGCGCCGGGCGAGGGTATCTCGTCCAGCGCGCAGAGCACGGTCCCGGAAGCGGGGCGGGCCGGGTTGTCGGGGTCGGATCGCACGCGCGGGCTAGAGTTCGCCGATGGCCAGGCGCCAGGGGCGAACCTCGACGCTCTCAAACACTCCGGCGATGGTGAAGGGGTCGTTGTCGGCCTGGGCCTGGGCGGCGGCCAGGTCGTCGGCCTCGACGATCAGCAGCGAGCCAACCGGATTGCCATCTTCGCCCAGCAAAGCCCCGGCCAGCTTCAGGCCGGCGGAGCCCTTCAGATAGTCGAGGTGAACCGGGCGGGTAGCCAGGCGTGTCTCAAGGGCGCCGGGCTTGTCCCTGCAGGTGATGGCGAAAAGAGGCATCGGACACTCCTTATATATAACGGCGTTCAGGCTTCGGATTTCAGGGGGCGCGACAGCAGCCCCGCAATGGCGGCGTCGACCTCGGCTTCACCCGCCAGGATGGCGGCGACGGCCTGGCAGATCGGCATCTCGACGCCCAGGCGCGCGGCCAGGTCGCGCACGGCCGGCGCCGAGGCGACGCCTTCGGCCACCGACAGCTTGCCGGCCAGGGCCTCCTGCAGGGTCATGCCCCGGCCGAGGGCCAGGCCGACGCTCATGTTGCGCGACTGCGGGCTGGAGCAGGTGAGGACCAGGTCGCCCAGGCCGCACAGGCCGGCCACGGTTTCGGCCTTGGCGCCCAGGGCCATGGCCAGGCGAGTCAGTTCGGCGAAGCCCCGGGTGATCAGAGCGGCGTGGGCGCTGCGGCCCAGGCCCTTGCCCTCGACGATCCCGCAGGCGATGGCCAGCACGTTCTTGACCGCCCCGCCAGCCTCGGCCCCGATCATGTCGGCCGCCAGATAGGGACGGAAGGCGGGAATGGCGATGGCCTCGATGATCCGCCGGCCCAGGGCTTCATCCTCGCAGGCCAGGGTCACGGCGGTGGGCAGGCCGCGCGCCACCTCTCCGGCGAAGCTCGGACCCGAAAGCACCGCCAGCGGCGCGGCGGGCAGCACCTCGGCGGCGACTTCGCTCATCAGCTTCAACGTGCCCTGCTCGACGCCCTTGGCGCACAGCACCACCGGCACGCCCGAGCGCAGGTGCGGGGCCAGGGCCTTGAGCGCCGAGCGCAGGTGCTGGGCCGGGGCGACGGCCAGGATCAGGTCGCACGACGCCAGGCCGGCCATGTCGGCGACCGCGGCGATCTCGGGCTCCAGCACGACGCCGGGCAGGAACAGCGTGTTCTCGCGTCTGGCGACGATGCTCTCGACCACCTCGGTCTCGCGGGCCTGCAGGGTGACCCGCAGGCCGGCCCGGGCGCAGACCTGGGCCAGGGCCGTGCCCCAGGCGCCGGCGCCGATGACGCCCGCGTGCTTGAAGCTGCTCATGCCTTGGCTCCCTTGCGACCGAAACTGTTGCTCGGATTGGATAACGCCGCCGCCTCGTCCAGCGGCCAACGCGGACGGGCCACGGCGTCGAGATCGTCCGAAATCCCCAGCGCCAGGCGTTCAGCGCCGGCCAGGGCGATCATCGCGGCGTTGTCGGTGCAATAGGCCAGGGGGGGGGCGTCGAACGAAAAGCCGTTATCGTCGCAGTTCTTCTTCAGCGCCGCCTTGACCGCGCCATTGGCCGCCACCCCGCCGGCCACCACGAAGCGCAGGGGCTGGTCCGGGTGGCTGGCTTTATAGAGCTTCATCGCCCGGTCAGTGCGTTCCGACAGCTGACGGGCGATGGCGGCCTGGACGGCGGCGGCCAGATCGGCGCGCGATTGTTCATCCGTGATCTTTTCGGCCTGGCGCGCGGCGGCGGTCTTCAGGCCCGAGAACGAGAAGTCACAGTCCTTGCGGCCCAGCAGGGCGCGGGGCAGCTCGAACTTGCTCGCATCGCCGCTCATCGCCAGGGTCTCCAGCGCCGGACCGCCCGGATAGGGCAGGCCCAGCGACTTGGCGATCTTGTCGAAGGCCTCGCCGGCCGCGTCGTCGATGGTGGTGCCCAGGCGGGTGCAGGCCCCGACCCCGGCCACCTCCAGCAGCTGGCAGTGGCCGCCCGAGACCAGCAGCAGCAGGAAGGGATAGGGAATGTCGGCGCCCAGCCGGGCCGAGACCGCATGGCCTTCCAGGTGGTTGACCGCCACCAGCGGCACGTCGCGGGCCAGGGCCACGG
This sequence comes from uncultured Caulobacter sp., assembly GCA_964427205.1. Classification (GTDB taxonomy): domain Bacteria; phylum Pseudomonadota; class Alphaproteobacteria; order Caulobacterales; family Caulobacteraceae; genus Caulobacter. The sequence goes on along the minus strand of CAYRTE010000035.1, from coordinate 31,577 downwards.
CCTTGCCGAACGCCAGGCCGACCATCACCCCGCCCACCAGACCCGGCCCGGCCGTGGCGGCGACGCCGTCGATCTGGTCAAAGCCGATCCCGGCCGCCCGCATCGCCTCGGCGGCGATGGCGTCGATGGCTTCCACATGGGCGCGGGCGGCGATTTCCGGCACCACGCCACCGAACGGGGCGTGCTGCTCGAACTGGGTGCCGATGATCGAGGACAGCACGCTGACCGTTCCGTCGGAGGCGCGGCGCACGACCGAGGCCGCGGTCTCGTCGCAGCTGGTCTCCAGGCCAAGGATCGTCAGGCCGAGGGTCGTGGAATTTGGCATTCGGTTGCGGGGTTCCCGCCGCTCCTGTAGCAGCGATGGCTTCAATCTTGTCTCCGCAGGTAACGTTCAGACCGTGTCCCGGCAACCTCCCATCCGTATTGGCGCCCGTGGCTCCAAGCTGTCCCTGGCCCAGTCGGGTCTCATGCAGGCGAGGATCGCCGCCGCGCTCGGCGGATCGCCCGGTGAGGAAGAGGCCTATGCGCCCCTGATCCCCATCGTCACCACCGGCGACCGCATCCAGGATCGCCGCCTGATGGAGATCGGCGGCAAGGGCCTGTTCACCAAGGAAATCGAGGAAGCCCTGCTGGACGGCCGCATCGACTGCGCCATCCATTCGCTGAAGGACATGCCGGCCGAACTGCCGCCGGGCCTGATCCTGGCCGCCACGCCCGAGCGCGAGGATCCGCGCGACGCCTTCATCAGTAACATCTGCGATCGGCTGGAAGACCTGCCCCATGGCGCGCGCCTGGGCACGGCGTCCCTGCGTCGTCAGGCCCAGGCCCTGCATGTGCGACCCGATCTCGAGATCGTCATGCTGCGCGGCAATGTCGACACCCGCCTGGCCAAGCTGGAACGCGGCGAGGCCGACGCCATCCTGCTGGCCCAGTCGGGCCTGAACCGCCTGGGCCTGGGTCATTTGCCCAAGAGCTGGCTTGACCCGATCGCCTGCCCGCCGGCCCCGGGCCAGGGCGCCCTCGTCATCGAGACACGCCTTGAAGATGTGAACGCCGACTGGCTCGAGGCCGTCCGCTGCCGTCCGACCACGGTCTGCGTCGCCGCCGAACGGGGCGCGCTCTATGCCCTGGAAGGCTCCTGTCGCACCGCCATCGGGGCCTACGCCATTCTGGACGGCCAGCGCCTGTCGCTGATCGTCGAGGCCTTGACCCCTGACGGCGTCCAGCGCTTCCGCCGCGAGGGCGAGGTGGTGCTGGACGGCGCCGACGATATCGCCGCCGCTCGCGCGCTGGGTCTGTCGTTGGGCCTGGCCGTCAAGACCGAGGGCGGCGACGCCCTGATCCTGCCGGACTAGGCGATGAGCGCGGGCGGCGCGATCTGGATCACCCGCGCCCGCCCCGGCGCCGAGGTCACCGCCCGACGCGTCGAGGCGCTGGGCTTTACGGCGCTCGTCGATCCCCTTCTGGAGATCAGGTTTCTTGAGCCCACGGTCGATCTGGCCGGGATCGCGGCCCTGGCCTTTACCAGCGCTAACGGCGTCGAGGCCTTCGCGCGCCTGAGCGCCGCGCGCGATCTCCCGGTGTTCGCCGTGGGCGAGGCGACGGCCCGCGCGGCCCGCAGCATGGGATTCGCCGAGCCGGTCAGCGCCGACGGCGATGTCGAGGCCCTGGCGGCGCTGATCGCGCGAACGCGGACCGGGCCGGTCCTGTGTGTCGGGGCGAGCGAACCCGCCGCCGACCTTCCCGCTCTCCTGGAGTCCGCGGGGATTTCCGCGCGGGCCCTGGCGGTCTATGCGGCGCGCGATCGACCGCCGGCGGCCGAAACCCTCGCGAGACTGGCTGGCCTTGGCGCCGTCCTGCTGCACTCGCCCCGCGCCGCGCGGGGTCTGGCCGCCGTTCTTGAGCGCGTCCCGGCCCCCGCCCTCCGCGTGCTTTGCCTCTCGCGCGCCGTGGCCGAGCCGCTGACCGTCGCGCGACGCGCGGGCCACGTCGGTTCTGTGGCCTTTGCGTCGCGCCCCCGTGAATCCGCGCTGCTCGATCTCCTTGCACGATAGCTGAACATTGCGCGGCGGTGCGGCGTGGGGCACGAATGGCTTATGAACGCCGCTCCAGATTCCGCTGAAATCGTCACGCCCAGCGATCCCGCGCTGTACGCCCGCCGTCGCCCGCTGCTCGGGCTGGGGTTCTGGGCGATGATCGCCCTATGCGTGTCCTGCGTGATCCTGGGCGCCCTGGTCACCCGGTACGGGCCGACCTGGTTTCCCCTGAAGGGCGCCGTCGAGGGCCAGATCCAGGCCGCGCCCAGCGCGACGCCGCCGTCCGCGCGCCTGCCGATCGGTTCGCCGCTGCCGGTGGAAACCGCGGCGCCGGTCCTGGCGGGGGCGGCCATTGAGATCGAGCGCCTGGAGGCGCGTCTCGCCGCTCTCGAAGCCGGCCAGAAGGGCGTTCTGGACGCCGCCGCCGCCTCGCTCGCCGCGGCGTCCCTCGCGGAGGCGGCCCAGACCTCGGGTCCGTTCGATGAAGAACTGGCCAGCCTTGGACGGGTGCTGCCGATGTCGCCCGACCTGCGCGCCCTGTCGCGCTTGGCCCAGACCGGGGCCCCGACCCGCGCCGGTCTCGCCGCCGAATTCGAATCCCTGGCCGGCCGCGCCGCGACCGCCGCGCGCGATCCTGGCGAGGACGCCGATCTGCTGGCCCGCATCCGTTACGCCTTGTCGGGCATCGTCTCGATCCGTCAGGTCAGCTCGACGCGCGGAACGACGCCGGACGCCAAGCTCGCCCGCGCCCAGCGCCTGCTGGACGAGGGCGATGTCGAGAGCGCGATCCGGACGCTGGACACGCTTCCCGATCCGGCCCGCCTGGTCCTGGCCCCCTGGCTGGCGTCGGCCGAGCGCCGCGTCGAGGTTGATCGCCACGTTGCGGCTATCCGCGCTGACGCTCTGGCCGCCTTGGCCCAGGTTTCGCGAGCCGAGCCATGATCCGCGCGTCCTTCATCCTGTTCCTGGTGGCGGCGGCCGCCGTCGCGACCGTGGCCCTGATGGGCGAGCCGGGCCGCGCCCATCTCGACTGGATGGGCTGGCGGGTCGAGATGACCGCCGCCGCGGCCGCGCTCCTGACCCTGTTTTCCGCCCTGCTGGCCACCATCCTGTGGCGCGGCCTGATCTGGGTGGTCGAGGCGCCGCGCCGCGCGGCCCGCGCCCGCGCTGAAAGCAAGCGCCAGCAGGGCGTCGAGGCCCTGTCGCGCGGCTTTCTGGCCGTGGCGGCCGGCGACGGCTCCGAGGCGCGCCGCCTCGCGCAGAAGGCCGCCGATCTGGCCGAGGACGCGCCCGCCCTGGTTCGCGTGCTCGCCGCCCAGGCGGCCGAAGCGGCCGGCGACCATGTGGCCGCCAAGGCCGCCTATAACGCCATGCTGGGCTTTCCGGAGATGCGGCTGGCGGGCCTGCGCGGCCTGATGCAGACCGCCCTGGCCGAGGGCGACAGGCTGGCCGCCGTGCGTCATGCCGAAACCGCCTTTGGCCTGGCCCGCACCGCCCGCTGGGCCTGGCGGGCCCTGCTGGAATCCCGACTGGAGGCAGGGGACTGGGCTTCGGCCCTCGATCTGGCCCAGAGCGCCCTGGACCGCAAGATCGTGCCGCCCGTCGTCGCCGAGCGCGCGCGCGCCGCCCTGCTGGCCGCCTCCGCCGCCAGCCTGGAAGGCTCCGAGGATCCGCGCAAGCGCGGTCAGGCCCTCGATTTCGCGACCCAGGCCGTCAAGCTCAAGCCCGACTTCGCGCCGGGCGTGGTGATGGCCGCCCGTCTCCTGGCCGCCGACGGCAAGGTCGCCAAGGCCGGGCAGATGATCGAGGCGGCCTGGAAAAGCGCGCCGCATCCGGCTCTTTGGCTGGCCTATCGCGACCTGAAGACCAATGAGACACCCAAGGCCCGCGCCGCGCGCCTGGCCGCCCTGGCGGCGATGAAGCCCGACGCGCGAGAGAGCCGCATCCTGCGCGTCGAAAGCGGCCTGGTGGGCGGCGATCCCGTCGCGGCCCGCGCCGCCGCCCGTCTGCTCGACGAAGAGGCCCCCACCGCCCGTTTCGCCGGCCTGATGGCCCGCGTCGCCTTCGCCAATGGCGAGGCCGACGAGGCCCGCGCCTGGATCGCCCGGGGCTCGGCCGCGCCGCAGGAGCCCGACTGGTCCGACCTCGATCCCGAAGGCCGCGCCTTCGCCTATGGCCGCGAGGACTGGGCCCGCCTGGCCGTCAGCTTCGCCGAGACGGGCGAGCTGATCCATCCGCGCCACGAGCGGCGCGAGCGGACCATGAACGACCTGCCCGAACTGCCCTCGGCCTATGTGGAATCGACGCCTTTCGTCCGCGCGGCCGAGGTTGGCGGTCCTCTGATGCCGATCCCGGACGATCCTGGCGTCCTCGACGCCGCGCCCGTTCCCGAGCCTTCCGGAGAGGGCCCGGCGCCGCGCCGCAACACGGGTTCACGTAGACGCTTGGCAAGCGGCCCTCGCGCCGCTAAATAGGCGCCTCCTCGCGCCGGGGCCTAGCCTCGAACGCGCCGTGGGCCGCTTTAGCTCAGCTGGTAGAGCACATCATTCGTAATGATGGGGTCAGGTGTTCGAGTCACCTAAGCGGCACCATTCTCGCCCTCGGCCCCTGAACAGCGGGCCCTGGGTTGGTTCAGAAACACCCAACCCGCGCCACGGTGGCTCGCGAACTGCGCGAGCGCTGTGCGTTGCGTCAAGAATTGGCGACTCTCTTGCCGCCGAACTTGAGCGTAGGGTTAATTGTCACGAAAAACGGCTATCCGGACCGCAATAGGGAGGCGATCTCGTGCTGTTGGCCGCAACTGTTATCCTGGGTTTCGTCGCGCTGCTGATCTGGCCCAGCATTGAGCGGCCGCTGCTGCGGGCCATTCGGCAACTCAAACGTCGCCGGCCATGACTCCGGCTGACGCTTCGGCTGCCCCTTAGATCTGTGGCAATTATGTCGCGGGAGCTTTGGATAATATTCGCCCGGGCGCCGGATCTCGCCTGATGCGTGAATAATCGGACGATTTGAGCGGGCTCTTGTGCGGTTTGACACAGCAGAGTCATCGCCATTCGTCGATCCTTTGATCGCAAGTGGTGATTTTCGCTCAAAAAAATGGCTGGTTGGCTGCGGATGCACGCATCTGTGGCGGCCTCGTCCTAGACTTGCAAAAAGTCACTGGAGCGCTCTTCGCTCATGCAGTATAGGTTTCCGAACTCTTAATCGCTTTTTTGGAAGGTCGCCATGTCAACGCGTCTCACAAGCGCCATTGTGCTGGGTCTGGCGATCGTCGCCGGTCCGATGGGTGGTTCGGTTTGGGCTCAAACCCCGCCCGCCGCCGCCCCCGCCCCGACCGCAGCGTCGCTGCAGGTGGTCATCGCGACCGCCGCGCGCACGCGCGCCGCTCAACCCGGCTTCGCCGCCCTGACCGCCGACCAGAAGGCCGCCGCGCTGAAGGCGGCCATTCAGGCCGCCCTGGCTGACTCCGGCGCCGCGCCTTCGGTTATGGCCGCCGCCCTGACCACCGCCGCCAACAACAACGTCATCCCCGCTGGTCTGGCTGTTTCGATCGCCGCGGATGTCGCCCCGGCGTTCGCCACGCAAGTGGCCGCCAACATCACCACGACGGGCACCGCGACGGCTTCGACCGGCGCGGTCACCACCGAATCCACGGTGAGCGTTCTGACCAACCTGCAGAACACGGCCACCACGGGTGGCGACGGTGCGGCGCCCACGACTCCGACCACGGTCGTCGTTGCGCCCTTCGATCCTTGCGCGGGCGTCGTCGCCGACTACTGCGGTTAAGTTCAGGGAGGGCGAGCTCGGCTCGCCCTTCTGGTTCTGTGTTTGTGTTTGGATCTGACGGGCGTTTTAGGCGCCTTGAGGTGGGGATATACGATATGCGAATTCTGACAACGGCGGCCGTAGCGGCCGCGCTCATGGCGGCCGTTCCCGCCGTTTCAGTGGCTCAAGATCTGGGCTCCAATTTCAAGCGCGACAAGAACACCAGTGTTCGCCAGCGCCCGCGTCCGGACTATGAGGCCATCGGCATGAAAGCCGGCGGTTTCACGCTGTATCCGCGCGTCACCGTCGAAGCCGTGCACGACGACAACATCTACGCTGTCGCGACGGGTGAGCAGTCCGACGTCATCTGGCGGGTCAAGCCGGAAGTGGCGGCGCGCTCGAACTGGTCGCGTCACGCCGTTGGCGCCTTCGCCTCGGCCTCGGTCAACCGCTATGCCGACTTCGACACCGAAAACACCGAGGAATACACCCTCGGCTTCAACGGCCGTCTGGATGTCGAGCGCGGCTCCTACATCTCGGCCTCGGCCCAGTGGCAGGCCCTGACCGAGCCGCGGACGGCGATCACCGCCGGTACTCCGGCCGGCGCCACCGCCAAGCCCGTCGAATACTATCTGTGGTCCGGCAACCTGACCGGCGTGAAGGAATTCAACCGCCTGCGCCTGACGGGAAAGTTGGACACCAAGAAGTTCGACTATGACGACCAGGGCAGCCTGACCTTCAACCAGAACAACCGCGACCGCGACGAGTTCTACTACGGCGGCAAGGCTGAATATGCCGTCAGCCCCGACACCGCCGTGTTCGCCTCGCTGGTCGGCAACACCAAGGAATACGATACGGCCGTCGCCGGTCGCGATTCCGATGGCTATGTCGCCACGGTCGGCGCCAATTTCGACCTCTCGCAAGCCGTTCGCGGCGAGCTGGAAGCCGGTTACATGTCGCAGTCCTATGACAATCCGCTCTATGGCGACATCGACGGTTTGAGCGCAAAGGGCCGCGTCGAGTGGTTCCCGACCGAGCTGACCACCCTGAACGTCGCCGGGTCGCGCAGCATCGAGGAATCGACCGCGCCGGGGTCGCAGGGCTATCTGGCTAACAGCGTCTCGGTCGGCGTCGACCACGAACTTCTGCGCAATGTCCTGCTGGCCGCCAACGCCAGCTACGGCAAGGACAAGTATGAAGGCGTTGATCGCGACGACAAGCGTACGGGCTTCAACGCCTCGGCCGCCTATCTGCTGAACCGCAATGTCGGCCTCTTCCTCACCTACACCTACCTGAAGCAGGAATCTTCCGGCACGGCCAAGGGCTCGTCGTTCACCGACAACAAGCTCGCCGCCTCTGTCGCTCTTCAGTTCTAGGTTACCCTTCTAGTTGTAGAAGGATTTTCTAGGTCCGAGCAGGGCCCCCATTGAGAGTACCCATGGACGGCTCTTCCTTCGAGACCCAACACGCTCCGGCGCCTAGCGCCGGAGCGATGTCTTTTGATCTGAACATCGCCATCGCCACCTTCCGTCGCCGGCTGCGCCTCTTTGCAGCTGTGGCCCTGGCGGTCTTCGTGGCGGTGCTGCTCTACACCCTGCAGGAAACGCCGCGTTACACGGCGACCGCCCAGGTCATGCTGGATGTCCGCAAGGAACAGGTCGCCGATATGAGCGCCGTTCTGTCGGGCCTGCCGGCGGACTCCTCGGTGGTCGACACCGAGGTCGAGGTGCTGAAGTCTCGGTCCCTGGCCGCGCGGGTCGTCAAGCAGCTGAAGCTGACCGAGGATCCGTATTTCAATCCCAACGCGCCGGGCGCCAAGGGCGTGGCCTCGTGGCTGCCCTGGGTGAAGAAGGTGGTTGCGCCGACGGCGGCCGTGGATTCCGTCGAGGCTCAGCGCCAGCAGGAAAAGGTCGTCGACAATCTGCTGGGCGGCCTCAAGGTTCGCCGCTCCGGGCTGACCTATCTGATCTCGGTGGAATACACCCACACCAATCCCGAAGACTCGGCCAAGATCGCCAACGCCTTCGCCGACCTCTATCTGACCGAACAGCTTGAGGCGAAGTTCGACGCCACCGCCAAGGCCAATGAGTGGCTCGACACCCGCGTGGCCGAACTGCGCGACCAGCTGCAGGTGGCCGAGGCGGCCGTCCAGCAATACAAGATCGCCAACAATCTGATGAGCGCCGAGGGCGCCACCCTGACCGAGCAGGAAATTTCGGGTCTGAATCAGCAGCTGGCCTCGGCCCGCGCCCAACAGGCCGAATCCGACGCCCGGCTCAATATCGCTCGCAGCCAGCTGGCGCGCGGCAGCACCGGCGAGGATGTCGGTGAATCGCTGAATTCTCCCGTCGTGCAGCAGCTTCGCAAGCAGCGCGCCGAGCAGAGCGCCAAGGTCGCCGACATGTCCGGTCGCTATGGCGATCGTCACCCCGACCTCCTGAAGGCCAAGCGCGAGCTGGCCGATATCGATGGTCAGATCCAGGCCGAAATACGCCGGATCATCTCCAATCTGGAAGCCCAGGCCCAGGTCGCGCGCCAGCGCACGGGCTCGATGGCTGGCAGTGTCTCCGCCTCGCGCGGCGCGCTGGCGGGCAACAATCGCGCCAGCATCCGCCTGAACGAACTGGAGCGTAAGGCCGAGTCAGTCCGCACGCTGTATGAATCCCTGCTGGCTCGCTTCAAGCAGACTTCCAGCAGCCAGGGCATTGAACAGGCCGACGCCCGCGTCGTGTCGCGCGCCAAGATCCCGACCGCGCCCAGCTATCCCAAGCCTTCGCTGAACCTGGCCCTGGGTCTGGTTCTGGCCCTGGGCGCCGGCGCCGCGTCGGTGGTTCTGGCCGAGATCCTGATGGCCGGCATCTTCACCGAGGACGAGGTCGAGCGCCGTATCGGCCTGCCCTATCTGGGGTCGATCCCGCTGCTGAGCTCGGCGATGGAAGACGCCAAACTGGCGCGGGACATGAGTCCGCCCGACTACCTGCTGGCCAAGCCGCTCTCGACCTTCGCCGAAAGCTTCCGCAAGCTGCGCGCCGCGATCCTCTACTCGAAGGTGGGCGAGGCCGTGAAGGTGATCGCGGTCACCTCGTCCCTGCCGGGCGAAGGCAAGACCACCACCACCTTCTCCCTGGCGCGCACCCTGGCCACCTCGGGCGCCAATGTCATCATCGTGGACTGCGATCTGCGGCAGAGCGCCATCAACCGCTTCCTGCCGGAAGTTCCCGCCCGGGGACTGCTGGAAGTGCTCAATGGCGTCTGCACGCTTGATGAAGCGCTGATCACCGATCCCAGCGGCGCCAAGGTGCTGGCTCTGACCAAGTCGGCCTATACGCCGCGCGACGTTCTGGGCTCGCCCGCCATGCTGCGCCTGCTGGGCGAACTGCGTAATCGCTTCGACGTCGTGTTGCTCGACACCGCGCCGCTGCTGGCCATCGCCGACACCCGCATCCTGGCGCCGCACACCGACGCCGTGGTCATGCTCGCCCGCTGGAAGAAGACGCCCGTCAAGGCCATCACCGCCGCCATCAGCCTGTTGCAAGGCCGCGGCGTCTTCCTGGCGGGCCTGGCCCTGACCCAGGTCGATCTGAAGGCCCAGACCCGCTACGGCTACGGCGGCGCCGACTATTATTACAAGAGCTACCGCAAGTACTATGCCGACTAAGGCGCCGGCGCGGCCAGCGGCCGCGTCGCCCGCCCGCTCGGGCCGCGGCGCGGCTCGTCGCCTTGCCCTGTCCGAGAAGGTCGCTGTCGGCGTTCTTCTCGGACTGGTCTTCATGGCGGTCATCGCCTTCGGGGCCAGCGAGATCGCGACGGCCTGCCTGTTCAGCGGCGTCTATGCCGCCTTCCTGATCGGACTTCTGGCGAGCTGTCGCTGGGCCAGGCGAGATCTGGCGCGGCTGCGTGGCATGGCGATCCAGATCTCGCTCTTCGCGCTGTTGCTGCTGGCCGTCCTGTGGCCCCTCGGCCCCTGGGGACCGGGCGGAGCCCATCCCGTCTGGGCCTATGTGCCCGAGCAGCCAGGCGCCCTGACCGTTGATCGTTCGGCCGTGCTGCTCGGCGTCGTCCAGTTTCTCGGGCTGGGTTGCCTGTTTGTCGCCGCGCGGATCATCGGCGCCTCTGAAGCGCGGGGACGCTGGTTCCTGCGGATCGCGGTCATGGCGATCGGCGTCTATGCGACCCTGGCCTTTCTGGACCATGTCGGCCTGCGTCGCTCGACGCGTCTGGTCGCGACCCTGCTGGGCCCCAACAGCGCCGCCACGGTGTTTGGCGCGGGGCTCCTGCTGGCCGTCGCGGCGACCGCCAACCGGGTTCGCCGCCAACGCGGTCTGGCCATGCTCCGGCGTGGCGACCCCGAGGCCGTGGCGTGCCTGGCCATTGTCGGCGTGCTGCTGACGGTCCTGCTCCTGACCGCCTCCCGCGCCGGCCTAGCCGCGACCCTGGTCGGCCTGGGCCTGATGCTGGTCTGGGAGGCCATCGCCCAGCGCCAACGCTTCCGCGTGGTCGCCGGACTGGGCGCCATGGCGCTGATCCTCGTGGTCGGGGCCCTGAGCCTTCGGAGCACCGAACTGGTCGCTGAACGGCTGAGCAACACCGAACAGGATATCTCGGTCCGGACCGCGATCCTCGCCCCGCACTGGGAAGCCTTCCAGGCCTCGCCCTGGTTCGGGTTTGGCCTGGGGTCGTTTCCGACCGTCAATCAGCTGGTGGCGACCCAGGACAATCTGCGCGTGCTGTTCGACGTTCGCGCGGTGCACAATCTTTATCTGCAGTGGCTCGAGGAAGGCGGCGTCGTCGGCGCCGTGATCATGGCGCTGCTGTTCATCGTCCTGATCTGGCCGATCCTGCGCGGCGGTCTGCGCGAGGGCGCGGCCGCGACCTGGGCCAGGGCCACGGCCTGCGCGGCCCTGGTTTTCCTGCTGCATGGCGTCACCGATTTCGCGTTGCAGGTTCCGGCCATCCAGGCCCTCGCGGCCCTCATGCTGGGGGTGGTCGGATCGATGGCGGCTGGAGCCGGTTCCCCGCGACCGGCCGATGCGCGGATCTCGTGGGGAACGGGCGCCGCCGCTGGCGTGGTCGCTCTGGCGTCGATCCTGGTGACGGCGCCCATGCTGGCCTCGCGATTTGGCGGCGATCTCACCGCATGGCCGACCGCCCCGGCCGAGGCCCTGGCCCGGCGCATAGAGACCGGTCTGGTCCAGCCAAGGCCAGACGCCGCCGAACTGGATCGACTGGATCGGCTGAGCGCGCGCGAGGTTGGCCTGCGACCCGCCTCTGGCGCCGCCTGGCTGCGACGGGCGGCTGTGGACGCCGCCCGGGGGCGGTGGGAGTCTTCCAGTGTGGCCCTGGAGCGGTCCTTCGCGGTCGCCCCCCTGCAAACCAGCCTGTTCACCCGTCGGACGATGTTCGCCTATGAGCACTGGGGCGAGATCAGTCCCTCGGCCCGTCAGGCGACGATCTATCAGTTCAAGACCGAGTGGCGTCGTCAGCGCCAGCCCAAGCGCTTTATCGCCATGGCCAACGCCTTGAGCAATCCGACCGGACGGGTCGGCATGGCGCTTCAGATCGCCGTCCTGCGCGCGGAGCCGCCACCGGTCCGCTGAGCCGCGCGGCGAGGCGAGGATAGACGGTGGCCGGCCGGGCCCTGCCCCTCAGGTCTCGGGCGGCGCGGCTTTTGGCTCTGGAGCCGGAGCCCTGAGCGACCGACGCAAAGTCCCGCCGCGATCCTGCCGGGGGCTGCGAGGGTGAGGTCGCCAAAGCCGCCCAGGCTTCATGGCGCGTGGTCTGGAGCATTTTCCGTCCTGACCGGGTCAGTCCGGAGCTCCAGATCTTTGTCTTGGCGCTTTCTCTTCACGCGAACCGGAAACGGCTTCGCTCGAAAAGGCCCTAGTAGGCGTTTTCGGCCAGCAACAGGTGCGGCACGGTCATCAGCATGATGCGAAGGTCCGTCAGCAGCGACCAGTTGTCGATATAGTCGATGTCGGCTTTCACGCGGTTGGACATGTCGTCCACGTCGTTGGTGGCGCCGCGCAGGCCCTTGATCTGGGCCAGGCCGGTCAGGCCGGGGCGAGCCTGAAAGCGCATCTGATAGGTCGGGATCAGCGCGCTGTAATAGGCGTCGTGCGCCTGGGCGTGAGGGCGGGGGCCCACCAGGGACATGTCGCCCTTGAGAACGTTCAGCAGCTGGGGCAGTTCGTCGATGCTGGTGGCGCGGATGACCTTGCCGATGCGGGTGACGCGGTCGTCGTCACGCTTGGCCTGAACGACGGCGTCGCCGTTCTCCTCGCAGCGCATCGAACGCAGTTTGTAGATGGTGAAGGTCTTGCCGTTGAGGCCGCCGCGCGTCTGGCGGAACAGGGCGGGCCCCCGCGATTCCAGCCGGATCAGCAGAGAGGCCAGCAACAGCACCGGTAGAAAGAAGATAAGTAGTAAAGCCGACGCAAGAACGTCACAGAGACGTTTCATCGGATCTACAGCCACGCGCGGCAGAAATGTCGCGGGGTCGCGCTTCAGAACTTCCGTGCTCCAACCCCCACTCACCGCGTGATCCCCATCATGCGCTGTGGCCGGGAGACATTCCCAAGCCGTCCACAGTTCATTTATCGCAGTGCGGCGCCGGCGTCACTTCTAAACCGCTGGTTAACTATAGATTGCGTTAGCGCTGCGTAAACGCTGTTCGTTAGCGGGAATTTAGCGCTCGCTCCCTAGGCTGGAGGTCACAGGAGCACCACCATGTCGATGATCCCGGCCGACCTTTCCGCGATGCATTCCGTGACGGCGACCTCCGTCGGCGGGGTCCGGCGCCTGCCGCGCGCCATCGGATGGCTGTCGGCCTCCGCGGCCTCCGCGGGCCTCTGGGTCCTGGCGATCGAAGCGATCCGCCTGACCTTCTAGCTACCGCCTTTCCCGAGCCAATACTGAAAAGCCCCGGAGATTTCTCCGGGGCTTTTTCATTGTCCGAAGCCGACGGCCGGCCCGGCGCGATCATGATTTCGAGGGCGTTCTCCGGCCCGACCCCTGCAGTCCGGGCCGCTGGATCCTTGTCTTCCGCGCGCCGTCTTTCCGAGAACCGGACCCGGCTTCGCTCGAAACTGCCCTAGAGCATTTTCCGTCCTGACTGCGTCAGTCCGGACCTCCAGGTCCTTGTTTGGCGCATTGTCTTCACGCGAACCGAGATCCACTTCGCTCGAAACTGCTCTAGCTGACGGTGGTCCAGGCGTTGGAGCCGGCGACCTGGCGCTGGATCCAGGTGTAGCCCAGGTCAGCCCAGGGGGTGGGCCAAGGGGTCAGGTTGTCCAGCACCACGTCGCCGGACTCGAAGGCCACGACCAGAACCGCGTGGCGCTCGCCGCGGCGGGTGACGACGACAGCCATCGACAGGGCTTCGGCCGACACGCCGGCCTCGATCAGGCGACGGCGCTTCTCAAGCGCATAGTCCTCGCAGTCGCCATACATCTTGCCGTCGATGACCTGAGGCAGGGTCCAGTATTCCAGCATGCCGTACTGGTCGAAGTCGTTGGCCTTGTGAACGTCGCGGTTCACGTCGCGATTGATGTTGGTGATCAGCTTCAGCTGGCCCTTGGCCAGCTGGGCGGGGCCGGCGGCCATTTGGGTCACGGTCGGGGCGGCGACGGGCGAACGGAGGACGCCGGCGGGTAGGAAATCCTCGATGGCCTCGGGGCGGTAGGCCTGCAGGCTCTCAACCATGACCAGACCCAGGGCGGCGGCGTCCTCGACGGCGTCGGAAGCCTGGCGCTGGGCGGCGGCCATGGCCATCGGCCAGGTGCGACCCAGCGACGAGGTGCTGAGCGCCGCCATGGCCAGAGGTGTGCTCGAGGCGACCATGGCGGAGGGCGATCCGCAGCTGGCTTCATCGCGCAGGCACAGGTCGGTGAAGCCGGGAGGGGCCTCGACCGTCTCGCCGCGCGCCATGAAGGGGCGGCTCTCGGCGGTTGCGACCGTGGCGCTTGCCAGAACGAAAGCAACGCTGACGAACTTGATGAGTTGTTTGCGGATATTCATCGAAACATCGCCCTTAATGACGACGTAACAATGCAATTAAGCCGCAATTATCAGCTTAAAAAGACTGGTGATTTGGCGATGAATACATGTGGTAACTAGAGAATTAAGAATAATGACGTGCGAATAACCGTGGTGAACGTTATGTATTCGAGTGTGGTATATTGTCTGGTAAGGTTTCCTGGCGGGTGGTTGATGGACCTCCCCGTCTCAGGCAAGTTGCACCCCGCCTCAGTGGGCGGTCGAAGCGCCCGAGTGGACAGGTGATGAAGTTCAAGTTTTTCCGCCCCAAGCCCAGCCCCGCGGCGGTCGCCTCGACGGGCGGGCGCGTCGTCTATGCGATTGGCGACATCCATGGCCATCTGGAGCTGCTGGATGAGCTGCTGGACGTGATCGCGCGCGATTTCACCGCGCTGGAGCGCCATGACCGCCCGGTTCTGGTGTTCGTCGGCGACTATGTGGATCGCGGCCCGGCGTCGCGTGGCGTGGTCGAGCGGCTGATCGCGTTAACCGCCGCCTCGGCCCAGCAGGGCGTCTTCGAGGTTCGCGCCCTGATGGGCAATCACGAGCAGACCATGCTGTCGTTCCTCGACAATCCCGAGGCCGGCGCGGCCTGGGTGGAGTTCGGCGGCGCCGACACCATGACGTCCTATGGCGTGGCCCGGCCGATCGGCCGGGTGGATCAGGACGCCTGGCGCGACATCCAGGCCAGCTTCCAGGCCCAGGTGCCGGCCAGCCATGTGGCGTTCCTGCAGGCGCTGGAGCTGTCGGCTGCCTATGGCGACTATTTCTTCGTCCATGCCGGGGTTCGGCCCGGCGTGCCGCTGGACCGCCAGACGCCGGAGGATCTGATGTGGATCCGCAACGACTTCCTGTCACAGCCGCATCGGCTGCCCTGCGTCGTTGTCCATGGCCACACGCCGGATGAAGAACCCTTCATCGGTCCCGACCGTATTAATATTGATACGGGAGCCTATGCGACGGGCGTTCTCACCGCGGTTCGCTTGATCGAGGGCCCGCCGGTCATTCTTCAGGCCCGAAAGTCTCGTCGCGCTTAAGTCGCATGCTTGTCGCTGCTCTGCGCCCGTGTCATGACACGCGGGTAGGGACACGCTTATTCAGAGACTTCAATCCGATGACTATCGTCAGACGAAACCTAAATTGGCTGTTTGTCCTGTTGGCGAGTGTGCTTGTCCTCGGGACCCTGAGCGCCGCGCCAGCTCACGCCCGGCAACAGCCGCCCCCCGCCGCCGCTCAGGACGGCGACTATCTGCTGGGGTCCAGCGACAAGGTTCGCGTCACCGTCTATGGCGAACCCACCCTTTCGGGTGAGTTCTTCGTCACGGGCAGCGGCGTGGTCTCCCTGCCGCTGATCGGCGAGGTCAAGGCCGCTGGCCTCACCCTCAGCCAGTTCCAGCAAGCCGTGCAGGTCTCGCTGAGCGACGGCTATCTGAAAGACCCGCGCGTCAGCGCCGAGGTCCTCACCTTCCGTCCGTTCTACATCCTGGGCGAAGTCAGCAAGCCCGGCACCTATCCCTATACCTCGGGCCTGACGGTGATGAACGCGGTCGCCACGGCCGGGGGCTACACCTATCGGGCCGACAAAAAGCAGGTCTTCGTCAAGCGCAACGGCGCCACCGAAGAGCAGAAGCTGACGCTGGACCCGACGGTCACCGTCGCGCCGGGCGACACCATCCGGATCGGTGAACGCTTCTTCTAGGACAGGCCTCGCCGAGGCCTCTGGAGAGCGTCGCATTCAAGGGTTCGCCCCGAGCGTGAAGCCGATGGGCTTCACGCTCGTAGTCATGTCTGCGCCGCGCTGAACGGGCGAAGTCGCCATACGAAAGCCAAAATCCGCTTCGGATTGACCCCAAAACGCGCACTTTTTGGCGCTGTGCGCGCCAATGCGACAAAATGTCCGTTTCAGCTATTGCGGTCCAGAAAAGCCGGGCCTGCCGACGGGAAGCTCTTTTGCTCATCTGGCCCCTCCATGGTCAAGGTGTGATTTTACCGACAGTCAAAGATCTATACAAAAATAGGATCAAGATGTTCCTCGGCATATAGATCAAAAATCGCCGAAATGAGACTACGCTTCCTGTAATAGATCAGCAAAACTCATATTGAGGATGCTGTGATACTCTAGAAGTCTTGACAAAGGAGAACGCATAACGGCGCTCTTCGAACCTGAGTTACATTCTATTTACTAATCGAGTTCTTTTTCCCCTGCAGGAAAGCCCGACTGAAAATCCGGGCAGGGGATTATTAAATGTCGAAAAAGACCAAGCCTGGCGTTCTGGCGCTCTGCGCCTTGACGCTCATCGCCGCGCCGATCAGCGCTCACGCCGACGCCGCCAAGGACCTCCAGGTCGCAGGCCGCGCGCTCACCTTCCTCGAAAACGGCCCGACCGGCAAAGCCACGCTGGGCGTCGTCTTCGATCCGTCCAAGCCGGCCTCCGTCGCCGAAAAGAACGCCATCATGGCCGCCCTCGGCGCGGGCCTCAGCGCCGGCGCCCTGACCCTGGGCGGCAAGGCCGTCGAAGCCGGTGACGTCGCCGGCGTGTCGGGCGTCGCGGCCCTCTACATCACCACTGGCGTCAACGCCGGCCCGGTCGGCGCCGCCGCCAAGGGCAAGAAGATCATCACCATCGGTTCGGACATGTCCTGCGTCACCAGCGGCGCCTGCGTCATGAGCGTCTCGGCCGATCCCAAGGTGGAAATCGTGGTCAGCCGCTCGGCGGCCGCCGCGGTCGGCGCGGTCTTCAAGGCCGCCTTCCGCATGATGATCCGCGAAGTCTGACCCCAGCGAACGAACGAGACAAAATCATGAAAACGACTCTCTTCGCCGGCGCTTCGGTCGGCCTGATCATCCTGGCTTCGGCCACCGCCGCTTCCGCCCAGTCGATCGACTACGGCGCCATGGAGCAGCTGTTCAACGAACCCGTCACCACGTCGGCCACGGGCTCGCCCCAGCGCGCCACCGAGGTCCCGGTCGACATGACCATCATCTCCGCCGCTGACATAAAGCGCTCGGGCGCCGGCGACCTGCCGACGATCCTGAGCCGCGTCGCCGGCGTGGACGTCCTGAACTTCGCCGCCGGCCAGTCCGATGTCGGTATCCGCGGTTACAACCAGGCCCGCTCGCCGCGCCTGCTGGTCCTGATCAACGGCCGTCAGGTCTATCTGGACCACTTCGGCTACACCG
This sequence comes from uncultured Caulobacter sp., assembly GCA_964427205.1. Lineage (GTDB taxonomy): Bacteria > Pseudomonadota > Alphaproteobacteria > Caulobacterales > Caulobacteraceae > Caulobacter. Next base: position 14,561 of record CAYRTE010000035.1, on the reverse strand, counting down.
ACTGGGCCTCGCTGCCGATCGCCCTGAGCGAAATCCGCCAGATCGAAGTCGTCCGCGGCCCCAACAGCGCCATCTTCGGCTTCAATGCCGTGTCGGGCGTAGTCAACATCATCACCTTCAACCCGAAGTTCGACGACACCAACGTCATCGAGCTGCGGGCGGGCACGGGCGAAAGCACCAGCGTTTCGGCTGTGAAGACCGTTCGCCTGGGCGAGCGTCTTTCCTTCCGAATCTCGGGCGGCGTCGACCACGCCAATGAGTGGAAGAACACCACCTCGGGCACGGGCATTGTCCTGGCCTCGCAGATCCACAACCCGTCGACGGCGCGCGCCAATATCGACGCCGTGGCCCAACTGACCGACAAGGCCAGCCTGCGTGTCGAAGGCTCGATGTCCAACGGCGCTTCCACCCAGGTCATCTCGACCTTCGCCTATGCCTCGCATCGCGTCAAAACCGACTCGATGAAGGCGACCCTGAACGCGGAAACCAGCTTTGGCCTGATCCAGGCTCAAGCCTATCGCAACAGCCTTGACGCCCTGACCCCCGGTCGCCGGTACCTGAACGACATCACCGTCTACAGCCTGGAAGACCTGTTCAAGATCGGCGCTGCTCACACCATCCGCGTGGGCGTGGAATACCGCGACAACCAGCTGGACACCGCCTCGTATCAAGGCGCCAAGATCAGCTACACCGTGCTGGCCCCCTCGGCGATGTGGAACTGGGTGGTCAATCCCAAGCTGTCGCTGACCGCCGCCGCGCGGGTCGACAAGCTGAGCCTGAAGCGGACGGGTCCCTTCCCCGCCGGCGCACCCCAGACCAACAACGCCCTTTGGGATCGTGACATCACCGAGACCAGCATCAATCTGGGCGCGGTCTACAAGGTTTCGGACAAGGACACCCTGCGCGCCACCTATGCCCGCGGCGTTCAGGCTCCGACCCTTCTGGAACTGGGCGGCCTGCTGATCCCGCCAGCCACGCCGGCGCCGACTGGCGTGCTGATCACCGGCAATCCGCTGCTGGAACCGGCCCTGGTCAGCAACTATCAGCTGACCTATGACCGCAACCTGCCGTCGCTGAACGCCAAGGCCAGCGTCAAGCTGTTCACGCAGAAGACCGAAAGCGTGAAGGGCCAGTTCAGCACCGCGGCGGTCGACATCGCGCCCACCGCGACGACCTGGACCACCTTTACCTACAAGAACGTCTCCGACTCGAAGATGAGCGGCGTCGAGCTGGCCGCCTCGGGCAAGCTGGATGGCGGCTTCCGCTGGAGCGCCGACACCACCTACACCAACGTCAACGACGCGCCGTTCACCACGCTGTCCTCGATCGTGCTGCGCAAGGTGAACTTCGAGGCGACCTCGCCCAAATACCGCAGCAACCTCGCCGCGGGCTGGTCGAACGACAAGTGGAGCATGGATGGCTACGCTCACTTCGTGAGCAAGTTCAGCTCCTACAACGGCAATGCGCTGGAGCCGGTCAAGGGCTACACCACGCTCGCCGGTCGGGTCGCCTATGCGTTCGCGCCGGGCGCCGAAGTGTCGCTGAATGGCCAGAACCTGCTGACCGAGCGTCAGTCGCAGGCCAAGGGCGTCAGCGGTCTGAAAGCCGAGCGTCGCGTGATGCTGGGCGTCGCCAAGAGCTGGTAAGCCTGAACTAGCGCTGGAGAGCGAGGGCCCCGCCGCAAGGCGGGGCCCTTTTCCGTTGTGGTTCAGGCGTCGTCGCCGGCCTCGACCACGCCGCGCATGTGGGTCAGCCAGTCGGGCTCGCCCGCGGCGACCCGCGCGAAGGCCTCGGCCAGCTCCTGGGTGGCTTCGCCCAGATTGTAGCGGTTGTCGTTAAATCGCAGCAGGACGCTCTCGATATAGCGGTCGAGAAGGACGCGATCATCGGCGGTGAGGGTGTTGCGCATGGGATCAGCCTAATCCTCCGGCGCGCCCAGCGCCATGGTTCAGTCCCAGCCCTTGATCTTCTTCTTTCGGCCCAGGGCCAGGATCCCCGGATAGGGACCCTTGCCGGCGCGGTAGAGGCACCAGTCGTCGTCCTTCTTGCAGGCTCCGTCGAAGGCGCGCTTCTTTCCGGGATCGATCACCGCGTACATCGCCGGGCGGTTCTTGTTCTTCTCGCCCAGGGTCTCGTCGCAGACGGCGCGCTCGGCCGTGGTCAGGGCCAGCGCGTCGGCGTTGCGACAGCCCATCCCGGCGCGGGCCGCCTCGCGCAGGGTCTCGCCTCCGCCGGTCAGGCCGCGGGCCTTGAAGCCGGGCGGGGCCGTGGCCGAGGTCGGCGGCGAGGGGCTGGCAATGGCCTGTGTCGCAACCGGCGCGGCGATCGAACCGGGCGAACGCGGGGCGGGCCGGGGCGCCGCGATGGGCGCTCGTGGCTCTGGCGGCGCGCCGGGTCTTGCCGGCTCTGAGGGCCTGAGCAGCTCCATCGTGATGGCCGGCGGCTCGACCATCGATGGCGTCACGGGAACGCCGCTGGCCAGGCCGACCAATACCAGCAGGTGCGCGGCCGCCGAGGCCAGCAGCACCCACGGCAGCGGGCTCTTGCGGCGGCGGCGCGGCGCGGGGCCATCGGCGATCAGGGCGAGTGCCGCCTGCATCCGTATCTGTCTCGCCCGTCCATCCAAGGCCGTGACATACGCGGGGCGTGGGGCTGAACCGTGGCCGCAACATCGCCGCGCTGAAACGAAAAGGGCCCGGCGTCGCCGCCGGGCCCTCTCCTGGTCTCGCGATGGAGGAAGCTTTACGCCGCCGCCTTCGTCTTGACGCCGAAGCGGCTGTAGAAGGTTTCGCCCTTCTCGGCCATTTCGCGCAGCAGCTTCGGCGGCGCGAAACGCGTGCCGAACTTCTGGGCCAGGGCGTCGCAGCCTTCGACGAAGGCCTTCAGGCCAATGCCATCGATCATGCTGACGGGACCGCCGGTCCAGGGCGCGAAGCCCCAGCCCAGGATCGCGCCGACATCGGCTTCGCGCGGGTCGGTGATGACGCCTTCCTCGAAGCAGCGAGCGGCTTCGACGGCCTGGCGATAGAGAAGCCGCGTGCGGATCTCCTGGATCAGGGCCGCGTCGGCGTCCTTGGTGGTCACCGGCATCAGTTCGGCCAGGCCCGGCCAGATCTTCTTCTGACCACCTTCCGGATAGTCATAGAAGCCCTTGCCGTTCTTGCGGCCCAGGCGACCCAGCTCGACCACCATCTTGGCCAGCACGGGGGCGAACGGACGCTCTTCGTACTTGTCGCCGAGGTCCTTCTTGGTCTGCTCGCCGATCTTGTAGGAGAGGTCCAGAGCGACGTCGTCGTTCATCTCCAGCGGACCACGCGGCATGCCGGTGGCGCGGCCGACATTGTCGATGATCGCCGGGGCGATGCCCTCGGCCATCATCTCCAGGCCTTCCTGCACGAAGGTGCCGAAGCAGCGCGAGGTGTAGAAGCCACGGCTGTCATTGACGACGATCGGGGTCTTCTTGATCTTCAGGACGTAGTCGATCGACTTGGCCAGGGCCTCCTGCGAGGTGGCTTCGCCCATGATGATCTCGACCAGACCCATCTTGTCGACCGGCGAGAAGAAGTGGATGCCGATGAACGAGGCCGGACGCACCGAAGCCTTGGCCAGGCCGGTGATCGGCAGGGTCGAGGTGTTGGAGCCGAAGATGGCGGTGTCGGCCAGCTGGGCTTCGGCCTTCTTGGTGACGTCGGCCTTCACTTCGCGGTTTTCGAACACGGCCTCGACCACCAGGTCCGAACCCTTGACCAGGGCGTAGTCGGTGGTGGGGGTGATCAGGGCCAGGACCTTCTCACCCTTTTCGGCGGTCATCTTGCCGCGCGAGACGGCCTTCTTGACCAGGGCTTCGGCATAGCCCTTGCCCTTGTCGGCGGCTTCTTGCGTCTGGTCGATCAGCACGCTTTCGATGCCGGCCATGGCTTGGACGTAAGCAATGCCCGCGCCCATCATGCCTGCGCCCAGAACGGCGACCTTCTTGACGTCATAGTGCGGCACGCCGGCCGGGCGGCCCGAACCCTTGCCCAGCTCTTGCAAGCTGAGGAACAGGGTGCGGATCATGCCCTTGGCCTGGGGCGTCATCATGGTCTTCAGGAAGTAGCGGGTCTCGATCCGCAGGGCGGCGTCGAACGGCACCTGGGTGCCCTCATAGACCGCCTTCATGATGTTCAGCTGGGCGGGATAGTTGCCATAGGTGCTCTTGCGCAGCATGGCGTTGCCCATCACGAACACCTGGCTGCCGCCGGCGCTGTAGGGGCCGCCGCCGGGCAGCTTGAAGTCCTTCTTGTCCCACGGCGCGACGGCGTCGCCCTTGGTCTTGACCCAAGTCTTGGCGGCCTCGACCACCTGATCGGCCGGCACGACTTCATGCACGACCTTCAGAGCCAGCGCCTCGGCCGGCTTCATCGACTTGCCTTCCAGCAGGTAGGGGGCGGCGGCCATCACGCCGATCAGGCGCGGCAGGCGCTGGGTGCCGCCGGCGCCGGGCAGCAGGCCGACCTTGGCTTCCGGCAGGGCCAGCTGGATCTTGGGATTGTCGGCCACGACGCGATAGTGGCAGGCCAGGGTGATTTCCAGACCGCCGCCCATGGCCAGGCCATTGATGGCCGCGGCCACCGGCTTGCCGCAGGTTTCCAGGGCGCGGAACGCCTTGTTGAGCGCGAAGCCGGCCTCGAAGGCGGCCTTCAGGCCCTCTTCGCCCGAACCCGCGCCGCCCAGGCCGCCGGAGCCGCCCAGTTCGCCCAGGTCGGCGCCGGCGCAGAAGCCGGTCGTCTTGCCCGAGGTGATGACGGCGCCCTTGATGTTGGCGTCGCTCTTGATGGTCTCGACGACGTCGCCGATTTCCTTGATCACCGAGGCGGTCAGGGTGTTCATCGTCCGGCCAGGCACGTCGAAGGTGACCAGGGCCACGCCGTCGGAATCGACCTCGATCTTGAAGTTTTCCATGGTGCTAATTCCTCAGTCCTAGACGCGTTCGATGACGGTGGCGGTGCCCATGCCGGCGCCGACGCACAGGGTGATCAGGGCGGTCTCCTTGTCGGAGCGCTCCAGTTCGTCGAGCATGGTGCTGATCAGCATCGCGCCGGTGGCGCCCAGGGGGTGACCCATGGCGATGGCGCCGCCGTTGACGTTCATCTTGTCGTGCGGGATGTCCAGCGCCTGCATCATGCGCAGGACGACGGCGGCGAAGGCCTCGTTCAGCTCATAGAGGTCGATGTCCTTCACGCCCATGCCCAGGCGCTTGAGCAGCTTTTCGGTGACCAGCGACGGGCCGGTCAGCATGATCGAGGGCTCGCTGCCGATCGAGGCGGCCCCCTTGATGCGGCCGCGGGGCTTCAGGCCCAGGGCCTCGCCCATTTCCTTGCTGCCGATCAGCACGCCGGCGGCGCCGTCGACGATGCCCGAGCTGTTGCCGGCGTGGTGGACGTGATTGATCTTTTCCACCTGCGGATAGCGCTGGGTGACCACGGCGTCGAAGGCCATCTCGCCCATGCCCGTGAACGACGGGTTCAGCGAGGCCAGGGTCTGCATGGTGGTCGAGCCGCGCACGGTCTCGTCGTGATCCAGGATCGTCAGGCCCAGTTGGTCCTTGACGCCGATCACCGACTTCTTGAAGCGGCCGTCGGCCCACGAGGCGGCGGCGCGGCGCTGACTTTCGACGGCGTAGGCGTCGACGTCATCGCGGCTGAAGCCATAGAGCGAGGCGATCAGGTCGGCCGAGACGCCCTGCGGGGCGAAATAGGTCTTGAAGGCGCTGGAGGGGTCGGTCGGCCAGGCGCCGCCGTCGCTGCCCATGGGCACGCGGCTCATGCTCTCGACGCCGCCGCCGATGGCCAGCTGGGCCTCGCCAGAAGCGACCTTGGCGGCCGCCATGTTCACGGCTTCCAGGCCCGAGGCGCAGAAGCGGTTGATCTGCACGCCGGCCACGCTCTCGGCATAGTCGGCTGTCAGCACGGCGGTGCGGGCGATGTCCGAACCTTGCTCGCCGACCGGGGCGACGCAGCCGAGCACGACGTCGTCGACATAGGAGGTGTCGAGGTTGTTGCGGTCACGGAGGGCCTCGAGGACCTGGGAGGCCAGGGACAGCGAGGTGATCTCGTGCAGAGATCCGTCCTTCTTGCCCTTGCCGCGCGGGGTGCGCACGGCGTCGAAGATGTAAGCGTCGGCCATTTGATGGCTCCTTCCTGCGTATCTTTAAACGGGGTGTGGGTGGAACGCCGGCTCGACCCGCACATCCGTGCGGACCGAATTGGCGATGAAACAGGTGTGGTGGGCGGCCTCGTGCAGGGCCGTCAGGGTAACCTCGTCCGGCTCGGGGCCGTCGAAGGTGATGTTCGGCCGCAGGGCGACGCTGCTGACCCAGTGCGCGCCGTGCTCGTTCTTGGTCATCACGCCTTGCGCCGTATCGGCATAGGCGCGGATCACGAACCCCGCCCGGCGGGCAAGGTCCAGGAAGGTCAGCATGTGGCAGGCCGACAGGGCCGCGACGAACATCTCCTCGGGATCGACGCCGGCGGGATCCGACCAGGGCAGGGGCACCACCGAGGGCGAGGCCGAGCCGGTCGTCGTCACGCCGCCGTCGAAGGACAGCGTGTGGACGCGACTGTAGCGACCCCTGGCGAAGTCCTCGTCGGGCTTCAGGGCCCAGTTGATGGTGGCGGTGTGGACCGACATTACTTCCAGGTCCCGATGGGCGACTTGGCGATCTGGGCGCATTGCAGGCCGCGCGCGCCGGCCTTGGCGCTGTAGGTCACCCGCTGGCCAAACTCCGGCGCGGGCAGGACGCAGGGCGTGAAGCCCGAGGTGGTCACCTCCAGCGACCAGGTCGCGATCTTGGAGCGCAGCAGGTTGTTGCAGACGTCGGTCCCGGGCGTCAGCGGCAGCTTGAAGGCCCCCGGCTGCGGACGCTTGCCCACCAGGGTTCCGTTGAAGGTCAGGGGCCGGCGACCGCCGGGGGCCGCGCGAACGCAGACCACGGCGGCGCGCGCCTCGGGGGCGGCGGGCTTGGGGGCCGCCATGGCGGCCTGGGCCATCAGGGCGAGCGTGAGGATCACAGCGTTCTCGCGATCAGGATCTTCATCACCTCGTTGGTGCCGCCATAGATCCGCTGGACGCGGCTGTCGCGGTACATCCGGGCGATCGGATATTCATTCATGAAGCCATAGCCGCCGAACAGCTGCAGGCAGCGATCGACGATCTTGTTCTCCAGGTCGCTGACCCAGTATTTCGCCATCGAGGCGGTCGAGGCGTCCAGCTTGCCGGCCAGATGCTGCTCGATGCAGTGGTTGGTGAAGACGCGGGCGACGGTCGCCTCGGTCTTGCACTCGGCCAGCACGAACTGGGTGTTCTGGAAGTCGATGATCGCCTTGCCGAAGGCCTTGCGGTCCTTGACGTAGGCGATGGTCAGCTCCAGCGCCCGCTCGATGGTGGCCATGCCCTGGACGGCGATGTTCAGCCGCTCTTGGGGCAGCTGGCCCATCAGCTGGAAGAAGCCCCGGCCCTCGTCCGTGCCCAGCAGGTTCTCGGTCGGAACCTTGACGTCATTGAAGAACAGCTCGGAGGTGTCCTGGGCTTCCTGGCCCAGCTTGTCGAGATTGCGGCCGCGCTCGAAACCCTCGGCTCCGTCGGTCTCGACGATCAGCAGGGAGGTGCCGCGCGCCCCGGCGGCGGCGTCGGTCTTGGCGACCACGATGATCAGATTGGCGGTCTGGCCGTTGGTGATGAAGGTCTTGGAGCCGTTGATGACGTACTGGTTGCCAACCTTCTTGGCGGTGGTCTTCACCCCCTGAAGGTCCGATCCCGCGCCAGGCTCGGTCATGGCGATGGCGCCGACCAGCTCGCCGGTGGCCAGCTTGGGCAGCCAGCGCTGCTTCTGCTCCTCGGTCCCGTAGTGGACGAGGTAGGGCATGATGATGGCGTTGTGCAGGCTGATGCCGAAGCCGTCGACGCCCTTCAGGCCCAGCTGCTCCATCAGCACGACCTCGTGGCGATAGTCGCCGCCGGCCCCGCCATATTCTTCGGGCGTGGAGAGGCCCAGCAAGCCGGCCTCCCCCGCCTTGGTCCACATCGAGCGATCGACGCAGTGGTTCTTGCGCCAGGTCGCCACGACATGCTCGGGCGCGTGCTCGTCGAAGAACTTGCCCACCGCGTCTTCAAAGATCGCGATGTCTTCCTCGGCCATGAAAGCCGGTTTTGCGACGTCGAGCACGCTCATGATCAGAAAGCCTCCGCGGGCAGCGCCATCAGGGTCGCCGAACCCGTCTTGAGTTTGGTCAGATGCGCCCCTGCGTCAGGCAAGATGCGCTCGATGAAATATTGCGCCGTGACGACCTTGGTCGAATAGAACGGGTCGGACGAGCCGGCCGCGATCTTGGCCTGGGCCGCCTTGACCTGCAGGGCCCACATATAGGCCAGGCCCGTCAGGCCGAAGAGGTGCATGTAGTCGGTCGAGGCCGCGCCGGCGTTGTCGGGGTTCTGCAGGCCGTTCTGCATCAACCACATGGTGCCGTCCTGCAGCTGGGCCTTCACCTCGGCCAGGGCCGTGATGAACGGCTTCAGACCTGCGTCGGTGTCGTTCTCGCCGATGAACTGGTCGATTTCCTGGAAGAAGGTCATCACCGCGCGGCCGCCCTTGGAGGCCAGCTTGCGGCCGACCAGGTCCAGGGCCTGCACGCCGTTGGTGCCCTCATAGATCAGGGCGATGCGGCAATCGCGCATGAACTGGCTGACCGGGAAGTGTTCGGTAAAGCCGCTGCCGCCATGCACCTGCACCGCGTCGGAACAGATCTTGAAGCCCTTGTCGGTCAGGTAGCCTTTCAGCACCGGCGTCATCAGGCCCATATAGTCCTCGGCCTTTTCGCGCACCTTTTCGTCGGGGTGGGCGTGGGCCAGGTCGCCGTGCAGGGCGGTCCAGAACAGGAAGGCGCGACCGCCTTCGATCAGGGCCTTGCTCTCCAGCAGCATGCGACGCACGTCGGGGTGGACGATGATCGGATCGGCCGGGCCGTCGGCGTTCTTCGGGCCGGTCAGCGAGCGGCCCTGCAGGCGGTCCTTGGCGAAGGCGACGGCGGCCTGATAGGCGGCCTCGCCCTGGGCCACGCCCTGCATGCCGACGCCCAGGCGGGCCTCGTTCATCATCACGAACATGATCTTCAAGCCGGCGTTCTCGCCGCCGATCAACCAGCCCTTGGCGTCTTCATACTGCATCACGCAGGTGGCGTTGCCGTGGATGCCCATCTTCTCTTCAAGGCCCACGCACTTGGCGCCGACATTGCGCTCGCCCACCGAGCCGTCTTCCTTGGGCAGGAACTTGGGCACGATGAACAGGCTGATGCCCTTGACGCCGGCCGGGGCGCCTTCGATGCGGGCCAGCACCAGGTGGACGATGTTGTCGGCCATGTCGTGCTCGCCGGCGCTGATCCAGATCTTCTGGCCGGTGATGCGATACGTGCCGTCAGCCTGCGGAACCGCCTTGGCGCGCAGCAGGCCCAGATCGGTGCCGCAGTGCGGCTCGGTCAGGTTCATGGTGCCGGTCCATTCGCCGGACACCATCTTGGGCAGATAGAGTTCTTTCTGCGCGTCGGTGCCGCCGGTGTGGATGGCCGAGTAGGCGCCGTGGGCCAGGCCCGGATACATCGAGAACGCCATGTTGGCCGAGCTCGACATCTCGCTGAAGGCCAGGTTGACGACGTGCGGCAGGCCCTGGCCGCCATAGGCGGGGTCGGAGCCCAGGCCCGTCCAGCCGCCTTCGCACAGCTGCTTGTAGGCTTCCTTGAAGCCCGGCGGGGTGGTGACCTCGTTGGTGTCCTTGTTCAGCACGCAGCCGGTCTTGTCGCCGACGGTGTTCAGCGGGGCCAGGACCTCGCCGGTGAACTGGGCGGCGGCTTCCAGGATCTGTTCAACGGTGTCGAACGAGGCGTCGGCGAAGGCCGGCAGCTGGCCATGCTGATCGATGTTCAGCATGTCGCGCAGGATGAAGACGTGATCGCGAACGGGCGCCTGGTAGGTCATGAAAAGTCCTGGAAGATGGAGGGGTAGAAAGAGGAGAGGGTGTCTTACTTGCCCAGTGCGGCGTCCGCGTGACCGTCCAGCCGGGCGCGCAGCACCTGGTCATAGTCGGCGGCGCGGGGCAGCAGGTCGGGGCGGATCTCGGCCAGACGCTGTTCGAGGCGGGCGCAGGCCTGGTGGAGCTCGATCAGGGCGCCGTCGATGTCTTCGCGCTGCTGCTCCAGCGCGGTGGCGCGCTCGCGGAACTTCTTCAGCGACCGGGCCATCTGGGCCGCGCCGTCGTCGTTCTCGTCATACAGGTCCAGCAGTTCGCGGATTTCCGACAGCGACAGGCCCACGCGCTTGCCGCGCAGGATCAGCTGCAGGCGCACACGGTCCTTGTGGGAATAGACGCGGTTGAGGCCTTCGCGGGCCGGCGACAGCAGGCCCTTGTCCTCATAGAAGCGCAGCGCGCGGGGCGTGGCTTTGAATTCGTTGCAGAGATTGCGGATCGTGAACGTCCGCTCGGGGCGACGCAGGTCGGCCAACATAGAAACCTCCCAAGAGGAAAGGCCCAGCTACGCGGCGGGGCCGCTTTGTTATCGTTGATCACCCTATTCCGGGTTTCCGTTGACGTCAACGTTTACGTAAACGTCAACTTGACGCGATGTCGATAGGTTTACTTTCCTAGCCTTGCGGCTTATTTTCCTGCCGCCACGGCCACGCTGGATCCCGCGACATGACGGCGCTTTCGCATACCGAAATCTGGACCGCGATCGACGCGCTCGCAAAGCGTTTCGACATGAGCCCCTCGGCCATGGCCAAGATGGCGGGTCTCGACCCCACCAGTTTCAACCGCTCCAAGCGCACCTCATCCGACGCCGAGGCGCGCCCGCGCTGGCCCTCGACCGAGAGCCTGGCCAAGGTGCTGGAGGCCACTGGCGTGGGCTTTTCCGAGTTCGCCGCCCTGACCGAAAACGCCAAGCGCCCGGTGACGCGGGGCGTGCCGCTGCTGGGCTTCGCCCAGGCGGGCTCGGACGGCTTCTTCGATGATGCGGGTTTCCCGGCCGGCGAGGGCTGGGACGAGATCGCCTTTCCCGGCCTGCAGGAAGACGGCGTCTATGCGCTGGAGATTTCCGGGGACTCGATGGTCCCGGTGTTCCGCGACGGCGACCGCATCCTGGTCTCGCCCTCGATCGAGCCACGCCGGGGCGACCGGGTGGTGGTCAAGACCAATGCGGGAGAAGTGATGGCCAAGGAACTGGCGCGCGTCACCGCCCGGACGATCGAGCTGACCTCGCTGAACCGGGACTATGGCGACCGCGTGCTGGAGCGTGGCGATGTGGCCTGGATCGCCAGGATCCTTTGGGCCAGCCAGTAATTGGGGGCCAGCCCGTAGGCCTTAGGTGCGCGGGCAGTTGCCGTGCTGGCCGTTGATATAGGCCAGCAGATCGCCTTCCCAAGGCGCGTCGCAGGACACGTCGACCCGGTAGGAGCCCCAGATGTCGTTATGCGCGGCTTCCACATGGGCGCCGGGGAACTTGGAGGTCAGATCTCCGAGCAGAGAATCGAATTCCGAACGGTCTGACGGGCGAAGGGTGAACGAAGCCATTGGACTAACCTTGGGGTTCTGATCCCGGAACCTTACGCCCACAATTGCGGACATTCCCTTAACCGGGAATTCAGGTCTCGTTCATCTTAGCGGACATGGTGTCGCAGGCGCGGTGACTCACCGGAGGCGGGAGAAGCTGGGCTGTGGATGCGCGTGGTGGGGGCTGCCGCTGCGAATTCTAAACCGTCGTCATCCCGGGACTTGTTCCCGGGACCCATTTGTCGGCCGCGCAGGCAGAGCCAAAAGCGTTCTCACGCTGAAGCTGAACCCTGGGTCCCGGGAACAAGTCCCGGGATGACGAAAAAAGAACCGTGTCGAGAGACTTTACCCCAGCTTCTCGTCGATCAGCGCGATGGTCCGGTCCAGGCCGAAGATCGCCGCGAACGAGCCAAAGCGCGGGCCCTGGCTTTGCCCCAGCAGCACTTCATACAGAGCCTGGAACCAAGCCCGCAGAGGTTCGAACGCATGGTCCTTGCCGACCGCGAACACCTCGTTCTGGATCAGCTCGGCGTCCTGGCAATCGGCCGGCAGGGCGGCCAGGCGCGCACGCAGATCGACGATCGCCGCGCGCTCCACATCCGTCGGGGCGCGGAAGGTCTTCGAGGGCTTCACGAAGTCCTCGTAGTAATTGATCGCATAGCCGGCCAGGCGGTCCAGCAGCGGCTGGGTCTGCGGCGTTGCGCCATCCACGTAACGGCCCAGGAACCCCCACAGGATGTCCTTGGTCGAGGCGTCGGCGGCCGAGACCAGGTTCAGCATCAGGCTGAACGACACCGGCGAGCCCTGCTCCGGCGGCTTGCCCGAATGAACGTGCCATGCCGGGTTGTCGATCTGCTTGCCCGGCTCCTGCTTGGCGAAGGCGTCCAGCTGCTGGAGGTATTCGTCGGTCGCCTTGGGGATGACGTCGAAATAGAGCTTCTTGGCCGATTTCGGGCTCTGGAACATGTAGTAGGCCAGGCTCTCGGGCGCGCCGTAGCGCAGCCACTCGTCCATGGTCAGGCCGTTGCCCTTGGTCTTGGAGATCTTCAGGTTGTTCTCGTCCATGAAGAGTTCGTAGTGGAACCCTTCCGGCGGCGAGCCGCCCAGCACCTTGCACACCTGGTTGGACAAACGGACGCTGTCGATCAGGTCCTTGCCGCTCATCTCGTAGTCGACGCCCAGGGCCGTCCAGCGCATGGCCCAGTCGGGGCGCCACTGCATCTTGACGCCGCCGCCGGTGACCGGAACCTCGGTCAGCTCGCCGTCCTCGTCGCGGAACACGATCGTGCCCCTGGCGACATTGCGCTCCAGGGTCGGGACCTGCAGCACCTTGCCGGTCTTGGGGCTGATCGGCAGGAACGGCGAATAGGTGGCCCGGCGCTCTTCGCCCAGCGACGGCAGCATGATCTTCTGGATGGCGTCGAAACGCTCCAGGGCGATCAGCAGGGTCTCGTCGAAGCGGCCGCCGCGATAGCAGTCGGTGGACGACACGAACTCGTAGTCGAAACCGAAACCGTCGAGGAATGCGCGCAGGCGGGCGTTGTTGTGATGGCCGAAGCTCTCGTGCTCGCCATAGGGGTCGCGGACCACGGTCAGCGGCTTGTCGAGGTCGGGGATCATGACCTCGCCGTTCGGCACGTTCGGCGGGATCTTGCGCAGGCCGTCCATGTCATCGCTGAACGAGATCAGGCGCGTGGGGATCTTGTCGTCGGTCAGGGCGCGGAACGCCGCGCGGACCATGGTCGTGCGCGCCACCTCGCCAAAGGTGCCCATGTGCGGCAGGCCCGACGGGCCATAGCCGGTCTCCAGCACCACGGGTTTGCGCAGGGCCTCCAGGGTGGCGACCGCTTCGTCGGTCTTGCCGGCGTTGATCAGGGTCGAGGCGAGATCGCGCTCGGCGTCGGACAGGCGCAGACGCAGGGTGCGGGCCAGCAGGGCGCGCGCCTGCTCGAACGGCCAGGCGCGTGCGTCGCGGGCGAGGGGGGAGAGGCCTTCAAACATGCGGGCGGTATAGGGGGAAGTGGTGATGGTGGCTAGGTTTTGGGTGAGGTTTGCGTCTTGCCGCCTGGTGGCGGTCCCTCCCGCGTTGTTGCGGACACGGGTCGGATCGAGCCAATACTTCGAGATGGCCGTAAAACCGCTCCCGTACGCTGAAGGCTTTCGCTTCCTGGTTCCACTAAAGGGAGGTGGTTATGCCCGAGGGGTCATCGCACGGATGGCTCCGGGCGGCGGCACATTGTTGGGTTACTTCTTTGGTCCCCGAGTCACGAAAGAGGCGGCGTGCTTCGACAAGGTGAAACCCGAGGACGCCATCCTTCGCGTTCGCTTCGGGGATCTCGATCTAGTCAGAAACAAGTGGCCTGTCTTTGGTAGCTTGGATGTCTGGGATCGCTCAGAGTGGCCTATACCGGAATTTCTTTGGCAATGCCCTCTGGGCAGACTTCCCGATCACGTCGTTGTCTATGCAGATGACGATATAACAGCTCGCAGAGACGAAGACCGATCCAGCATCCCTCCTGGCCTCGCGCATGACAGTCTTTATGGCAGCGGTGCAGTCGAGACTCGTCTGTCAAAACTTCTGCCGCAGCTACCGATCAACTAGCTCATCCTTCCGCCGCAGCGGAGGCTGGCGCGCCGGGGAGCGCTTGTTGATCCCTCTCTCATAGAGAGAAGGAGGGGCCCGCCGCGAAGCGGTGGGAGGGTGAGTGGTTTCACCCTCGCCGATGTCGCGCTGATACCCTGCCGGCACGCCGTCCCACGCCGTAACCCCTCACCCTCCCTCTCCCTATGGGAGAGGGGATAGAGCGCAGTTTATCCCCGTTCTTTTCAGAACAAACTCCAGCCTGATCAACCGCTTATAAAATAATCGATCGCGCCAATCCTCGGCGCTCAAACCTCCCGTATTCTCATAGCTGTCCCCGTCGCAAGGGGAGGGCGCGTGGTACCGGCCCAAGGCGGCGATGGGGATGGAGCTGAGCGGGGCCGCGAC
>CAYRTE010000034.1:0-46898 GCA_964427205.1 uncultured Caulobacter sp. | reverse complement strand
ACCTGGCCAAGGACTGGCGCACCGACCGCTATCTGCGCCGGCTGGAGGCCATGCTGCTGGTGGCCGACGACACCGCGATCTACACGGTGACCGGCGTGGGCGACGTGCTGGAGCCGGGCGAAAGCGCCGGCGGCGGCTCGGTCGCGGCCATCGGCTCGGGCGGAAACTATGCGCTGGCCGCCGCCAAGGCCCTGATCGACCAGGATCTTTCCGCCGAGGACATCGCCCGCAAGGCCATGGCGATCGCCGCGGAGATCTGCGTCTACACCAATGGCAATCTGACGGTTGAAACGCTGTAGCTTACGCCGAATTCACGGGTCAGACCGGCCATACCGCGCTTAGCTGGGCGCGGAGGGACCCGTCATGCTCAAGACCCTGATCGCCATCGCCCTGATCGCGGCGAGCCCCGCTGTCGCCGCCGACCACCCGGCCACGCCGATCGAGGCCGCCGAGCGCGCCTTCGCCGCCGACGGCCTGACCTACGGGATCAGGGGCTCGTTCCTGCGCCACATGGCCGACGACGCGATCATGTTCGCGCCGGGACCGGTCAACGCCCGGGCGCTCTATGGCGAGCGCCCTGCGACCAGCGAGCCCAAACTGGAATGGTGGCCGCAACACGTCGCCATAGCGCGGTCCGGCGATCTTGGTCTGTCGGTGGGCCCCGCGCAGGTCAACGGCAAGCGGAGCGGCTATTATTCGACCATCTGGCGCAAGGGCGCGGGCGGCGAATGGAAGTGGATCTATGACGGCGGCGCCGAGGCCGACGCGCTTTCCGCGCCCGGCCCCGAAGTTCCCGCCGGCAAGGTTCCCGTCGCGCCGGCCGGGTCCAGATCCCAGGCCGTGGGCCTGGCGGAGGCCCAGGCGGCCGAGGCCGCGCTGGTCGGCCAGGCCGCCATCGACGCGCCGGCCGCCTATCGCGCGGCGTTGAGCGCGGACGCCTGGCTACTGGGTCCGCGCGAAGCCAAGGACCTGGCGGCGAGCGACATAGCCGGCCGCCTGGCGGTCCGGCCGACCACGATGACCCTCAAGCCCCTGGGCGGCGGCGCCTCGACAGCCGGCGACTTCGTCTGGACCTATGGCGAGGCTGCCTGGACCGGGAAGGATGCAACCGCGTTCAAGGCTCACTACATGCATGTCTGGCAGAGGCGCGCCGAAGGCTGGCGCCTGATTTTCGAGACCCTGAACCAGGACGCATGACCGAATTTTCCCCCCGCGAAATCGTCTCCGAACTCGACCGTTTCATCGTCGGCCATACCGAGGCCAAGAAGGCCGTCGCCGTGGCCCTGCGCAATCGCTGGCGGCGTCGCCGCGTGCCGGCCGACCTGCGCGATGAGGTCACCCCCAAGAACATCCTGCTGATCGGCCCCACGGGCGTGGGCAAGACCGAGATCGCCCGCCGCCTGGCCAAGCTGGCCCAGGCGCCATTCCTGAAGGTGGAGGCCACCAAGTTCACCGAGGTCGGCTATGTCGGCCGCGACGTCGACCAGATCGTCCGCGACCTGGTCGAGAGCGCCCTGGGCATGGTCCGCGACAAGCGCCGGGCCAGCGTCCGCGCCAAGGCGGAGGCGGCGGCCGAAGAGCGCATTCTCGACGCCCTGACCGGTCCCGGTTCGACCGCCGCCCGCGAAAGTTTCCGCAAGAAGCTGCGGGCCGGCGAGCTGGACGACAAGGAAGTCGAGCTGCAGCTGGCCGACACCGGCGGCGGCGGCATGTTCGAGATCCCCGGACAGCCCGGCGCCTCGGTGCTGAACTTGTCGGAGATGATGAAATCGTTCGGCGGCGGGCGCACCAAGGTCCACCGCACCACGGTGGCGGCCGCCCATGCGCCGCTGATCGCCGAAGAAAGCGACAAGCTGCTGGATCAGGAGGCCCTGACCCAGGAGGCCATCGAACTGGCCGAGAACCACGGCATCGTCTTCCTCGACGAGATCGACAAGGTGGCCTCCTCGTCGCAGCGCGGCGGGGCAGACGTGTCGCGCGAAGGGGTGCAGCGCGACCTTTTGCCGCTGATCGAGGGCACGACGGTCTCGACCAAGTATGGCCCGGTGAAGACCGACCACATCCTGTTCATCGCCTCGGGCGCCTTCCATGTCGCCAAGCCCAGCGACCTGCTGCCCGAGCTGCAGGGCCGTCTGCCGATCCGGGTGGAGCTGAAGGGCCTGACCCGCGACGACCTGCGCCGGATCCTGACCGAGCCGGAAGCCAATCTGATCCGCCAGCACCAGGCCCTGCTGCTGACCGAGGGCGTGACCCTGGTCTTCACCGCCGACGCCATCGACGCCCTGGCCGACGCGGCCGTGGCGGTCAATGGCTCGGTCGAGAACATCGGCGCCCGGCGGTTGCAGACCATCCTCGAAAAGGTGGTCGAGGAGATCAGTTTCACGGCGGCCGACCGCTCCGGCGAGACGGTGACCATCGACGCGGCCTATGTGCAGGACAAGGTCGGCGCGCTGGCGGCTAATGCCGATCTGAGCCGGTTTATTCTATGATTTCCTTCTCCCAACGGGAGAAGGAGGGGCCCGCGCCTTAGGCGTGGGAGGATGAGGGGTTACACCGCTAACCGGAGTGCCGGCACGCCGTCTGACGCCGTAACCCCTCACCCTCCCATCGCTTCGCGACGGGCCCCTCCCTCTCCCGAAAGGAGAGGGTCGAGGTTTCAGCCCGCCGCCTGAACCGCCTCCATGCCCAGCATCGCCGCCTTGCGCGCCAGACCCCAGTGATAGCCGGTCAGCCGGCCATCCTTGGCGATGGCCCGGTGGCACGGGATCAGCAGCGAGATCGGATTGGCCCCGATCGCCCCGCCGGTGGCCTGGTAGGCCCGGGGCTTACCGGCCCAGGAGGCCACCTGGCCATAGGTGCTGGTCTCGCCGACCGGGATGCGCAGCAGGGCTTTCCAGACCTGGATGTGGAACGGCGAGCCGATCAGCACCACCGGCAGCGGGCCCTTGCCGCCGGTGAAGGCGTGGACGGCCGTCGCGCTGGCGGCTTCGTCGTCGCGGACCCAGTCGGCGGCGGGAAAGCGGCGGTGCATGTCGTCATAGGTCGCCGCGTCGTCGCCATCGGAAAAGGCCAGGCCCGCCAGGCCGCGCTCGGCCATGACGAACAGGCCCCTGCCGAAAGGCGTGGGCGCCCAGCCATACTTCAGGGTCATACCGGCCCCGCGACGGCGAACCTCGCCCGGCGTGGCGGCTTCCTGAGCGATGAACAGGTCATGCAGGCGCGAAGGGCCCGAAAGTCCCGCGTCATAGGCCGCGTCGAGCACGCTGGCGCCGGCTTCCAGCGATCTGCGGGCCTCGGCATGGGCGATCGCCGAGACGAAGGTCTTGGGGCTGACCCCGGCCCAGCGCGTGAAGACCCGCTGAAAGTGGAACGGCGACAGGCCGACGGCTTCGGCCGCCTCGTCCAGCGACGGACGCTCCTGCCAGCGCTCGGCCAGCCAATCGAGGGCGACGGCCATGCGGTGATAGTCCGCCGAGCGCTCGGACAGACGGGCGAAGGTTTCGGAGGGGTGCATGTCGAGAGCCATGGCCGGAGCGTATGCCCGCCCCGCCGGCCTGTCCGCCCGGTTCTTGCTCACGTCTGCGCGCCCGCCCCGGCCGCCGGCGCGGGATAACGTTCGGCGCGGGCCTCGCGGATGGCGCGCCGCAGGGCGTCCGCGAACTCCACCCGTTCGGGCGGGCTGAGCGCTCGGGCCACGGTCAGGCGGCGGCGATGGATGCGCAGGCGAACCCGAGCCTCATGCTCGCCCGGCTGATCGATATCCACCCCGGTAAAGGCGGTGGGCGAGGTCCAGACCAGTCGGGCGCCCTTTTCATCCTCACGGCTGACCGTGATCGCCTCGGCGGTGACCCGCACTCTTTCCTGGCGTTCCGCGGCCTTGAAATTGGCGTTCAGGGCCAGCCACATCGCGGCCACGTCCAGGCCCAGGAACGGCAGCACCAGTGGCGCGCCCACCGCCAGCAGGAACACCGCGATCATCAGATTGAAGGCGACGACAACGCCCAGCAGCACGTGCAGACCCCGCCGGCTGAGCGACCGGTTGGGCCTGATCACGGCGTCCATGTAGAGCGGCGGGGCCATGTCATCGATTTAGGCTCCAGGCGGCGTCTTGGCGAGGGGTGCGCATCACGGCATGGTCGCGGCGATGGCCCTTCTGAAAAAACCTGTCCGCAAACGCCCCGTCGCGAGGCGGATCTCGACGGCCGAGCGCGAGCGCGTGGCCGTACTGTTCGACCGCTTCGAGAGCCTTGAGCTGCGGCCGAAGACCGAGCTGAACTACAACAACCCCTATGAGCTGGTCACCGCCGTCGCGCTGTCGGCCCAGGCCACCGACGTCCAGGTCAACAAGGCCACCGGGCCGCTGTTCCAGGTCGCCGACAGTCCCGAGAAGATGCTGGAGCTCGGCGAGGAAGGGCTGATCCGTTACGTCGCCTCGATCGGCCTGTTCCGGACCAAGGCCAAAAACGTCATCGCCTCGGCCCATATCCTGATGGATCGCCACGGCGGCCAGGTGCCCCTTAACCGGGAAGACCTTGAAAGCCTGCCCGGCGTGGGCCGCAAAACCGCCAGCGTGGTGCTCAACGAGCTGGACATCGAGCCGGCCATCGCCGTCGACACCCATGTTTTCCGGGTCGCCCACCGGCTGAAGCTGTCGGCGGGCAAGACACCCGACGCCGTCGAGATGGATCTGATGCGGATCGTGCCCGGGCCCTATCAGACCCGGGCCCATCACTGGCTGATCCTGCACGGCCGCTATGTTTGCGTGGCCAGGAAGCCCAGGTGCGAGATCTGCAAGATCTCGGACCTGTGCCCGTCGCGGGAACTGTTCCTGGGCGCCTAGGGCCGCGCCGGGATTTCCAGCCCGCGCCGCACCGCCGGCCGCGCCAGGCAGCGTTCCAGCCAGGCCGGCACCGACTTGAGGCTGGCATAGTCGACCAGTTCGCCCGCATCGTAGTAGCCGACCAGATTGCGAACCATGCCCAGCAGGGCGATGTCGGCGATCGTGAAATCGGCGCCCATCATGAAATCGCGGCCGTTCAGGCGTTGCTCCAGAACCCCCAGCAGCCGCTTGCTCTCGGCGACATAGCGGTCGCGCGGTCGCTTGTCCTCATAGTCCTTGCCGGCGAACTTGTGGAAAAAGCCCAGCTGCCCGAACATCGGTCCCACAGCGCCGACCTGGAAAAACACCCACTGGATCGTCTGATAGCGAAGCGCGGGATCGGCAGGCAGCAGCTTGCCGGTCTTTTCGGCCAGATAGAGCAGAATGGCGCCAGACTCGAACAGGGCCAACGCCTGGCCACCCGGACCGTCGGGATCGATGATCGCCGGAATCTTGCCGTTGGGGTTCAGCGACAGGTATTCGGGACCCCAGGTCTCATTGGCGCCGATATCGATCAGGTGCGCCTCATAGGGCAGGCCGATCTCTTCCAGCATGATCGACACCTTCACGCCGTTGGGCGTGGGCAGCGAATAGAGCTGCAGGCGGTCGGGGTGTCTGGCCGGCCAGCGACGGGTGATCGGGAAGGCGGAAAGATCGGACATCGTAACTCCGTAGGCTACGGCCAAGATAGGCCCAAACAGCCGCGCCGCCAGAGGTCGCCCATCAGAGCCTGGCCATCACCGCCGCCGCGAACGCCGCGCCGTCGTCATGGGCATGCTCCAGGAACAGGTCCGGCTCGATGACTTCCAGCTCCATCAGCTGCGGCGTGTGGTCAAGCCCCCGGATCAGGTCGATGCGGGCATAGGTCAGGGGCAGATTGGCCGCCTCCAGCACCATCTCGGCCGCGCGCAGGGCCTCGGGCTCGGGCGCGACGCCGCTGACCAGACCGCCAAATTGCGGCTGCACGCGGAAATCGCCGCTGGCCGCCACCTTGGTGACGGCGTGGCTGAAGACGCCGTCGAAATAGAACAGCGACAGCTCGCCCTCCTCGCCCACGGCGGGCAGGAAAGGCTGGATCAGGGCCGCGCCGGGCGGGCCGCCCTGCGGATCGTCGTGGCGCTTGACCCGCACGGTGTCCTGCGACCCCCCGGAAATCTGCGGCTTGACCACCACTTCGTCGACGCCGAACGCATCGAAGGCCGCCGCAAGGGCCTCGGGTGTCAGCCGGTCATGGGCGTGGGTGGGCACGACCGGCGCGCCCTTGGCTTCCAGTTCGATCAGATAGGTCTTGGTGGTGTTCCAGCGCAGGGTCGGAACCGGATTGATCACCGGCACGCCCGCGGCTTCCATGGCGTCAAGCTGGGCGAACCAGGCGGGCTGACGAAGATGGTAGCCCCAGGCCAGCAGCGGCAGCACTAGTCGGGCGGCGTCCGGATCCACCGGATCGGTCCAGGGCTGGCTCGCCACGGCCAGGCCGTGGGCGCGTAGCGGGGCGGCAAGCCGCTCGAACAGCCGCACGCCGGCGGCCGCATAGGCGGCGTTTTCCGAAGAGGGCGCCAGGATCAGGATATCAGCGGTCGTCGAAGTCATGCCCATGCGGTTAGAATGTCGCGGGTCGGTGGGCAAGCCTCGCGTTGCCTTGACCTCACGCTTCCTTTACTTGCCGCCCCTTAGACGCTTTTCGCGCCCTGCTCTTTCAAAGGCTTGCCGATCTCCATGACCGCTCTCTACGACGTCGCCGCCATCGGTAACGCCATCGTCGACGTCATCGCCCAGTGCGACGACGCCTTCCTCGAGCGCGAGAGCCTGGTGAAGGGCTCCATGGCCCTGATCGATCCGGCGCGGGCCTCCAGCCTGTATGACGTCATGGCGGCCGCCATCGAGGCCTCGGGCGGCAGCGCCGCCAACACCGTGGCCGGCGTCGCCAGCTTCGGCGGTCGCGGCGCCTTCATCGGCAAGGTCGCCGACGATCAGCTGGGCAATGTCTTCCGCCACGACATGAAGGCCATCGGCTGCGCCTTCACGACGCCTTCGCTGGCCGAAGGCCCCGCCACCGCCCAGAGCCTTATCAACGTCACCCCCGACGCCCAGCGCACGATGAGCACCTATCTGGGCGCCTGCGTCGAGCTGACCAGCGCCGACGTCGACCCCGCGATCATCGAGGCGGCGCGCTATTCCTATCTCGAAGGCTATCTGTTCGATCCGCCCGAAGCCCGCCGCGCCTTCGCCAAGGCCGCCGGCCTGGCCCATGGCGCCGGGCGCCAGATCGCCATCACCCTTTCGGACAGCTTCGTGGTCGAACGCCACCGCACCGGCCTGCTGGGCTTCATCGAAACCCAGTGTGACGTCGTCTTCGCCAACGCCTCCGAAGTCTGCGCGATGTTCCAGACCGACGATTTCGACGCCGCCGTGAAGGCTCTGTCGGAAAAGGTCACCATCGCCGCCGTCACCCGCAGCGAGCACGGCTCGGTCGTGGTCGCGGGCGGGCAGGTTCACGAAATCTCGGCCTATCCCGTGGAAAAAGTCGTGGACACCACCGGCGCGGGCGACCAATACGCGGCGGGTTTCCTCTACGGCCTCTCCCAGGGCCGCTCGCTGCCGGTCTGCGGCCAGCTGGGCTCCCTGGCCGCCGCCGAGGTAATCGCCCACTACGGTCCGCGCCCGCAGGTCAGTCTGCGGGATCTCGCGACCCAGAACGGACTCTAAGGAAGACCATGGCCCGCACCGCTGAAGTGGTCCGCGAGACGAAGGAGACCCAGATCCGGGTCTGGATCGATCTCGACGGGACCGGCGCCTCGACGATCTCCACCGGCATTGGTTTCTACGACCATATGCTGGAGAGCTTCGCGCGCCACGGCGGCTTCGACCTGAAGATCGAGACCAAGGGCGACCTGCACATCGACATGCACCACACGGTGGAAGACACCGGCATCGTGCTGGGCCTGGCGGTCAACAAGGCGCTGGAAGGCTTCAAGGGCATCCGTCGCTTCGGCCACGCCTATATCCCGATGGACGAGACCCTGACGCGCTGCGCCATCGACCTGTCCAACCGGCCCTATCTGATCTGGAAGGTCGACTTCAAGCGGCCCAAGGTCGGCGAGATGGACACCGAGCTCTTCAAGGAATTCCACCACGCGTTCGCCATGAACTGCGGGGCCTGCGTCCATCTGGAAACCCTGTACGGCGACAACACCCACCACGTCGCCGAGAGCGGGTTCAAGGCCCTGGCCCGGGCGCTGCGTCAGGCGGTCGAGATCGACCCCAAGACCGGCGGTCAGGCCCCCTCCACCAAGGGCGTGCTGTAGGAAAGCTGATTTCATGCAGACCGTCGCCCTGATCGATTACGGGTCGGGCAACCTGCGCTCGGCCGAGAAGGCCCTGCGTGAGGCCGCCCGGCGTCGCGGGATCGCCGCCGACATCGTTGTCACGGCTGATCCCGACCGCGTGGCCGCCGCCGACCGCGTGGTGCTGCCCGGCGTCGGGGCCTTTGCCTCGTGCCGCGCGGGTCTCGACGCCTCGGGCGTCTATGAGGCCATGAACGAGGCCGTACACGGCCGGGGCTCGCCGTTCCTCGGCATCTGCGTCGGGCATCAGCTATTGGCCACGCGCGGCCTGGAGTTCGGCGTCACGCCGGGCCTGGACTGGATCGCCGGAGAGGTCAGGAAACTGGCGCCCAGCGACCCCAGCCTGACCATTCCGCACATGGGCTGGAACGCGATCCAACTGACGCGCGATCACCCATTGTTTTCCGGCGTCGCCGACGGCGCCCACATGTACTACGCCAACTCCTTCGCCCTGACGCCGACCGATCCGGCCGATGTCCTGGCGACCACAGACCACGGCGGCCCGTTCACGGCGGCGGTGGTCAAGGACAACGTGGCCGGCGTACAGTTTCACCCCGAGAAATCTCAAGCCGCAGGTCTTTCCCTGCTCGCCAACTTTCTGGAATGGCGCCCATGATCCTCTATCCCGCCATCGACCTGAAGGACGGCCAGTGCGTGCGCCTGCTGCACGGCGACATGGAGAAGGCCACGGTCTTCAACACCTCGCCCGCCGATCAGGCTGAGCGCTTCGTCAAGGACGGCTTCTCGTGGCTGCACGTGGTCGACCTGAACGGCGCCATCGAGGGCAAGTCGGTCAATACGGCCGCCGTGCAGTCGATCCTGGAATCGATCTCCATCCCCGTGCAGCTGGGGGGCGGCATCCGCACCCTGGAAGGCATCGAGGCCTGGATCGAGGCCGGCGTCAGCCGCGTGATCCTGGGCACCATCGCCGTGCATGATCCCGACCTGGTCAAGAAGGCCGCGCGCCTGTGGCCCGAGCAGATCGCCGTGGCCGTGGACGTGCGCGACGGCAAGGTGGCGGTCGACGGCTGGACAGGCCTGTCGGAGCTTTCGGCCATCGACCTGTCGCGTCGCTTCGAGGACGCCGGCGTGGCGGCCCTGATCATCACCGACATCAGCCGCGACGGCGCCCTGACCGGCGTCAATGTCGAGGGCGTGGGCGAACTGGCCGACGCCGTCTCGATCCCGGTCATCGCCTCGGGCGGCGTCGCCGCCGTGGCCGATATCGAACGCCTGAAGGCCCGCAAGGGCGTCCGCATCGCCGGCGCCATACTGGGTCGTTCGCTCTATGCCGGCACCATCCAGCCGGCCGAGGCCCTGACGGTGGCGGCGGCCTGATGCTGAAGACCCGGATCATTCCCTGCCTCGACGTGAAGGACGGGCGGGTGGTCAAGGGCGTCAATTTCGTGGCCCTGCGCGACGCCGGCGATCCGGTGGAGCAGGCGCGGGCCTATGACGCGGCCGGGGCCGATGAGCTGATGTTCCTGGACATCACCGCCTCCAGCGAAGGCCGGGGCCTGATTCTGGACGTGATTTCCCGCACCGCCGAGGTCTGTTTCATGCCGGTTTCGGTCGGCGGCGGCGTGCGCGAGGTGGCCGACATGCGCCGTCTGCTGCTGGCCGGGGCCGACAAGGTCTCGACCAACACCGCCGCCGTGGAAAATCCCGACCTGATCGCCGCCGGCGCCGACGCCTTCGGGGCCCAGTGCGTGGTGGTGGCCATCGACGCCAAGCTGCGCGAGGACGGCGGCGGCTGGAACGTCTGGACCTATGGCGGCCGCAAGGACACCGGCCTCGACGTCGTCGACTGGGCCGCCAAGGTGGTCGAGCGCGGCGCGGGCGAGATCCTGCTGACCTCGATGGACCGCGACGGCGCCAAGATCGGCTACGATATTCCGCTGCTCAAGGCCGTGACAGGCGCGGTCTCCGTGCCGGTGATCGCCTCGGGCGGGGCCGGCAAGACCGAGCACCTGGTCGAAGCCGCGCGCGATGGCCATGCCGCCGCCGTGCTGGCCGCCTCGATCTTCCACTTCGGTGAGATCAGCATCGGCGAGGCCAAGCGGGCCATGGCCGATGCGGGCATCCCCGTGCGCCTGGACGACCTGAAGGGCGCGGCATGAGCAAGCTGTTCGAGACGCTCGAGCGCCTGGCCGCCACGATCGAGAGCCGCAAGGGCGGCGATCCGGCCGCCTCCTATACCGCCAGGCTGCTGGCCGATCCGAAACTGGCCGCCAAGAAGCTGGGCGAGGAAGCCGTCGAGACGGTGATCGCCGCCGTTGCCCAGGGCGAGGACGCCCTGGCCAGCGAAAGCGCCGACCTGCTGTATCACTGGCTGGTGCTGCTGGCGGCCTCTGGCGTGTCGCTCGACGCCGTGGCCGACAAGCTGGCGGCCCGTGAGGGGACCTCGGGCATCGCCGAGAAGGCTTCGCGCCCTCAATAACGGGTTGGGCTAGCTCCGCCGCTTCAGCGCCACGTACAGCGCCCCCTCGCCCCCGTGCCGCTGGTCGGCCTGTGACACCCCGGCGATCATCTCGCGCAGGGCCGGCGCAGCCAGCCACTCCGGCGTGCGCTTCTTCAGCACCCCGTGGCCGATCTTGCCCTTGCCGGTGATGATCAGCACCGCGCGGTGCCCGTCGGCATAGGCGCGGCGGATGAACCCCTCCAGCGCCGGGCGAGCCTGCTCCTGGTCAAAGCCGTGCATGTCCAGCCGCGCGCCGATGGGATCGTGCTCCTTGATCAGGCGCTTGCGGCGATTGGGCTCGATATGGCCGGGCGCCGATTTCGGGGTCCTGACCGGGGCCGGGCGGATCTCGGCCGGATCGATGCGCAGCGGCGCGATCGAGGCCAGGTGCGTGGGCTGAACCTTCGCGGCCTTGGGCGCCTTGACCGGCTTGATCTTGACCTTGGCCCGCAGTTTCAGCGGCTTGTCACCCGGCCGCGCATGCACCGTATCGGCGACCATGCTCCACAGGCGCAGTTCTTCCGGTCGCGGCGGCCGTTTCATGGCTAGGATTTCGGAATCGGAACCAGGCGGTACATCCGCAGGTCATGGCGCACGCGGCCCGCCTCGACGCCGGCGCCGGGGCCGCTGCCGGTATAGAGATCGGCGCGAACCTCGCCCTTGATCGCGCCGCCCACGTCCAGCGCCATGGCCAGCCGGCGATAGGCGGGGAAGGCGCCGGCCAGCTTCGGCGCCGCGGCGTCCAGCCAGTAGAGGCCGCCCATGGCGTGGCGGCTGGGATCGACGGCGATGGCGCGGCCCGCCGGCAGGGGTATGCCGGCCGAGCCCACGGCTTCCTTGCCGTCGTCTTCCGACAGCTTGAAGAAGATGTAGCGCGGGTTCAGCTGCATGATCTCGTCGGCCTTGGGGCCGCGATTGTCGGCCAGCCAGGCGCGGATCGCATCGCCCGAGGTGTTGTTGTCAGTCAGCAGACCCCGATCGCGCATGGCCGTGGCGATCCCGACAAAGGGCTTGCCGTTGCCGCCAGCGAAGGCGGCCCGCATGCGGCGACCGTCGGGCATGACCAGAATGCCCGAGCCCTGGATCTGCAGGAAGAACAGCTCCTCGGGGCGCATCCAGGCCAGGGGCTTGTCAATGGGCGAGGCCTCGATGGCCTTGCGGTCCGGATAGGGCTCGAACTTGCCGGCCTTGACCCGGCCGGTGACCTTCTTGCCGGCGAAGCTGGGCTCGAAGGCGCCCAGGTCCAGCATCACCAGATCGGAGGGCACGCCGCGCACCGGGGCGCTGAACTCGTCGGAGCGCGACATCCGCGCATCGTATTTCGGGGCGAAATAGGCGGTCAGCAGGCCCTGGTCGCCCACGGCCTGGGGCCGGAAATTGGCCTCCAGGAACAGGCGCGCGCCCCATTCGTCGCGCGGACCGTCCGTGCGGGCCAGACGGCAGACGCGGGCCATGTCCTCTTCGCGGGCCACGCCGCAGCCGGCGCGGAAGGCGTCCAGAGCGGCGAGATGATCTTCCTCGAGCCAGCCCGCCAGGGTGTTGAAGCCCAGGACAGGCCCGCCCGGGGTCTCCGGGGTGGTCGGGCTGACCGGTGGCGCGATGGGGCCGGTCGCGATCGGCGGCGTGGTGGTCGTACAGGCCGCCAGGGTCAGCGAAGCCAGGACGGCGATCAGGCCAAGGCGCGACATCAGGCTTCGGCGGCCGCGACGTGGACCAGGGTCCAGTTGGGATTGGCCGATTTCAGGTCACGCTCGAAGGTCCACAGCTCGGCCGTGCGACGATCATCGACGGCGTCGCCCTCGGCGCTGGTCGAACGGGCGCGAACCTCGGCCAGGATGCGCACCGTGGCCCGCGCGGTGTCGCCGACAACGGCGACATTGTCGAGATCGACGCGCGGCGGCGTCATGATCTCGACCTTTTCCGAGCGACCCTCGGTTTCGCGCGCCACGATGGCGGCCTCGAAATTGGCCATGACGTCATCGGCCAGAAGCGGCTGAAGCGTCTCGCGATCGCCGGCGGCGAAGGCCTTGACGATCATCTCATAGGCCGCGCGCGCGCCGTTCAGGAAATGGCCAGTGTCGAAATCCGGCTGGCGAGCGCGCAGGGCGGCGACGCCTTCCAGCGGGCCGCTGACCAGCGGCTCGAGCGGGCTGGCCGGAGCCGGAACGGTCTTGGCCGTGGCGGGCGCGTCCTCGGGCTGACGCCCGACGCGACGACCCAGCGTGGCGTAGAGCTGGTAGAGAACGACGGCGGCGATGACCGCCAGAACGAGAATCTGAATAAGCACTTGGATATCCGCGGCTGCGTCGACAGGCTGGTCGCCATGTCTATATAGGCGAGGCGAGCTCTCTCGTCAGGCGCCTGGCGTTGCGCCAAGCCCGCCCGCGTGTTAGCAGCGCCGCTCTCTCCTAGCGGCCTTTTTAGTCGCCGAGTACGGATTTATTCCTAATGACCGACACGACCGCCGCCCCAGAGGCGCTTGCAGACGATAACGCGGCCGCTCAATCGGGCATCCGCATCATGGCCCAGTTCATCCGCGACTTCTCGTTCGAGAGCCCGCTGGCCCCCGACAGCTTGCGTTCGGGCGCCGCCCAGCCGGCCATCGACATGGGCGTCGAGATGAACGCTCGCGGTCGCACCGACGGCCTGTTCGAGGTGGACCTGAAGCTCTCGGCCCGCGCCACGCGCGACGAGCAGCCGGTGTTCCATGTGGAGGTCGTCTATGGCGGCCTGTTCCACATCGCCGGTGTGGCGGAAGCGGCCCTGGAAGAAGTGCTGCTGATCGAGTGCCCGCGCTTCCTGTTCCCGTTCGCCCGCCGGGTGATCGCCGACATCACCAGCGAAGGCGGCTTCCCGCCCTTCCTGATCGATCCGATCGACTTCGCCGGCGTCTATGCCGCCCGCAAGGCCCAGGCCGAAGGCGTGGTGGTCGGCAACGCTTGAGGCGTTTCCCGATCTGATAGAACTGAGAAACCCCGGCGCAGCGATGCGGCCGGGGTTTTTATTTTCTATCGCGACCTCGGTCGTTACGGCTGCAGCCGATACCCGCCCATTTCGGTGATCAGGATCTTGGCCATGGCCGGATCGGGCTCGATCTTCTGGCGCAGGCGATAGACGTGGGTTTCCAGCGTGTGGGTCGTGACCCCCGCATTATAGCCCCAGACCTCGGTCAGCAGCTCCTCGCGCGACACCGGCTTGGAGCCGGCGCGGTAGAGGTATTTCAGGATGTTGGTTTCCTTCTCGGTCAACCGCACCTTTTTCTGCTTCTCGTCGACCAGGAGTTTCGCCGACGGGCGGAACTCGTAGGGACCGATGCGGAACAGGGCGTCTTCGGAGGCCTCGTAGCTGCGCAGCTGGGCGCGGATGCGGGCCAGCAGAACGCCGAAGCGGAAGGGCTTGGTCACATAGTCGTTGGCGCCGGATTCCAGGCCCAGGATGGTGTCGCTGTCGCTGGCCGCCGCCGTCAGCATGATCACCGGGGCCATCACGCCGTTCTTGCGCATCAGCCGGCAGGCCTCGCGGCCGTCCATGTCGGGCAGGTCGACGTCCAGCAGGACCAGATCCGGCTTGATCTCGCGCGCCATGCGCACGCCCTCGCCGGCCGTGGCCGCCTCGGCCACGGCGAACTCCTCATGCAGGGCGAGCTGCTCGGCCAGCGCGCCGCGCAGGTCGTCGTCGTCGTCGATGAGCAGAAGGGTCTTGCGTTGCGCCATATGCCGGAACATGCACCGGTGCGACCCCCTGCGACAACCCTTGGGATCGGAGAAGCCGACAATGATCTTCAGGGCCCGCCCCGACGGCCAGATTGACATCAACGGACGCACGGTCCGATGCGCCCTGGGCAAGGCCGGCGTCATCGCCGCCGCCGACAAGCGCGAGGGCGACAACAGAAGCCCCGTGGGCGTCTGGATGATCCGGCGGGTGCTGTACCGCCCCGATGTCTATCCGAACGGTCCGACCACCGCCCTGCCCGTCGAGGCGATGGCTCCCGATGATGGCTGGTGCGACGCGCCGGGCGACCCGGCCTATAACCGCCCGGTCAAGCTGCCCTACCCCGCCAGCGCCGAGCAGCTGTGGCGGGACGACCATGTCTATGACCTTGTCGGGATCCTGGCTCACAATGACGATCCGCCTGTCCCAGGCATGGGCTCGGCGATCTTCCTGCATCTGGCGCGCGAGGACTATTCCGGCACCGAAGGCTGCGTGGCCCTGGCGCGCGGGGATCTGGAGGCCCTGCTGGCGATCGCCAGGCCGGGGGATGCGATCGAGATCGCGCCCTAGACCCGGCCTATAGACCGCTCTTGGCCTTCCCATCGATCAGGACGGCCTGCTGCCAACGGCTCGGCGCCTTGTCGGTGCGGTGGATGCAACCCGCCCAGCAACAGGGCCGTTTCTTGCCCTCCAACAGTTCCTCCCGGGTTCGCTGGATGCGCCGCTGGCGTGTCGCCGGCTGCTTGGCGTCGTCGACCCAGCAAATGAACTCGTTTCGCCCCAGCGGCGTCAGGCGCGCCCAAAGCTCCAGGACGTCGGGATCCGATTGCACCGCCGCCTGCAGATCTTCACCCGCCTGGTGGACCGTCCCCTGGGGAAAGGCGTTCATCACGAAATCTCCCTGCGACGAGATCGAGCCTTCAGCCTGCCATATCACCCGGCAGGAGGGGTGGTTCCAAGACCGCCCGCGTCGCGCGCGCCAAAAATCGCCGATCCCACCCGCACCGAGGTCGCGCCCTGGGCGATGGCGATCTCGAAGTCGTCGCTCATGCCCATCGACAGCTTTTCGACCCCGTTGCGCCCGGCGATCTCCCGCAGGGCCGCGAAATGCGGGGCCGGATCGTCTTCCGCCGGCGGGATGCACATCAGCCCCTCGAGGGTCAGGCCCAGCTCGCGGCAAAGGGCGATGAAACCGTCGGCCTCGGCAGGCGCGATGCCGGCTTTCTGCGGCTCCTGTCCGATATTGACCTGCACATAGAGGCGGGGAGCCTTGCCCTGGCGGCGGATTTCGTCGGCCAGGGCCCTGGCCAGCTTCTCGCGGTCCACCGTCTCGATCACATCGAAGAAGCCGACGGCGTCGCGGACCTTGTTGGTCTGCAGCGGCCCGATCAGGTGAAGCTCCAGGCCCTCGCGGTGCGGCGTCCAGCGCTCCATCGCCTCCTGGACGCGATTTTCGCCGAACACCCGCTGGTCAGCGGCCAGAACCGGGGCGATATGGTCCCACGCTTGCGTCTTGGACACCGCCACGAGCGTGACCGAACCCGAAGGGCGCCCGGCCGCGGTCTCGGCGGCGGCGATCCGGGCGCGGATAGCGATCAGTGCGCTGGCTTGGGGAGCGTCGGACATGCAGGAGGCCGCTTGAAACCGATGGATGAACTGGAAGCCCTGTCTAGGACGGCCATGACCTTCGCGCCAAGGACGGCGCGCGGAATCGTCCTTCCGAACCTGCTTTTCTTCACCGATCCGGCGCGGGTTCCAGATCCGGAGGCCGTCGCTGAACGGCTGCCACGCGGCGCCGGAGTGGTATTTCGGGCCTTCGGCGCGGCGGACGCGATAGCCCAAGGGCTGAGACTGCGCGCCATCGCCGACCGGCGCGGCCTGGTCTTGCTGGCCGGCGCGGACGAAGCCCTCGCCCGGGCCATTGGCGCCGATGGCGTTCATTTGCCGGAGAGAGACAGAGGCTCCGCGCTGGCTCTCCGGGCAAGGCGGCCCGATTTGCTGATCACGATCGCCGCCCACACGGACGCCGCCGTCATCGCCGCCGGCGCGGTGGAGGCGGACGCCCTGGTGGTTTCACCTGTTTTTGCAAGCAACAGCCCCTCGGCGGGAACGCCGCTGGGCGTCGAAGGTCTGCGCCGACTGGTCGCGGCGACGGACACGCCGATCTACGCCCTGGGCGGAGTCCGGGCGGAAACGGTGGAAGAGCTCAGAGATACGGGAATCGTCGGCCTGGCGGCCGTCGAGGCGTTCGTCGCCTAGAACTTGAACGCGGTTTCCAGGCGAACGCGGGGCGCGGGCTCGACGGGCTCGGCCTTGCGAGCGGCCAGGGCCGGGTTGTTGTCGCCCAGAGCAACGGCGCCGCCGACGCGGATCGACGGGGTGAGCTTGTAATAGGCGCCGGCTTCGACGTCCTTCAGCTCCATCTCGCGGCCAAAAGGCTGATCGAGACCGAGCTTGAGGCCCCATTTGCCCTTCTTGGCGTCCCACTGCAGGGTCTTCTTGGAGTCCTGCGGGCTGAACACGCCCTTGGGGTTGCTGGTAAAGTCGTTCTTGACCGTGAAATCAGGCGTGGCGGAGCGGGTCTTGACCTGGGCATGGGCGATCGTCGCCGATCCCGTAAGGATCAGCGCCGCAGCACTGGCTGTAATGAAACGCGTCGCGGTCATCGCTACTCGTCACCTGTCCCAAACCCCACACGCTCCAAACATAGGAACGCGCGCCCTAGAAATCGATTAAAGGCCTGACCTCAACGCGGTCAACCGGCGTTTGGTCGCATGATACCGCTATTGTCGCGATTCAGACGGCGCCTGTGGCGGACCAGTCACGCGATTCCTGTTTTGAGGCGGCGCGGCCATGCTATAGACCGGCTCCGGCCGCGGGGGCGCGCCAAAGTGCGCGATCGCGCCGGCGAGATATTGGAGCGAGGTACTATGGCGTTTAAGCATGGGTCAGTGTTGCGCGGCGTCGCCGCTGGCGTGCTGGCGCTGTCGGTTCTGGGCGTGTCCGCCTGCGGCAGCACCAAGGGTCCCAAGACCTTCACCACCGAGGAAGAAGGCGGCTTCAGCCTCTTTGGCCTGGGCAAGGGCGGCAAGGCTCCCGCCACCGAGGGTTCGATCGGCGTCAACGGCTATCTGTGGCGCGCGACGCTCGACACCCTGGCCTTCATGCCCCTGGCCTCGGCCGACCCTTACGGCGGCGTGATCGTCACCGACTGGTACGTGAACCCGGAAAAGCCCGACGAACGCTTCAAGGCGACCGTCTACATCCTGGACACGCGCCTGCGCGCCGACGGCCTGAACGTCAACGTGTTCAAGCAGGCCAAGGACGCCGCTGGCGGCTGGACCGACGCGGCCGCGGCCGACCAGACGGCCACGGACATCGAGAACGCGATCCTGACCCGCGCCCGTCAGCTTCGCCTCTCCAACATCAAGGGCTAACGCCCCGGCGGGTCTTCGCCGTTCGCGGCGAAGACCCGAACCGCCGCACTTTCAAGCGCGCTCCGGCCGCGAAACCGCTTATATGTCTCGCGGACGCGCCCTTAGGCGCCCCTTTCCGCCTAATCTAGACATTCGGTTTGCATGGCCCGCTACAATCCCAAAGACACCGAGCCCAAATGGCGCGACGCCTGGGCGAAAGCCGACGTCTTCAAGACGGCGGAGATCTCGGATGGGCGGCCCAAATACTATGTGCTCGAGATGTTCCCCTATCCGTCGGGGCGCATCCACATGGGACATGTGCGCAACTACGCCATGGGCGACGTCGTGGCCCGCTACAAGCGCGCCCAGGGCTTCTCGGTGCTGCACCCGATGGGCTGGGACGCCTTTGGCATGCCGGCCGAGAACGCCGCCATGGAGCGCGGCGTCCATCCCAAGGGCTGGACCTACGACAACATCGCCGCGATGCGCGAGCAGCTGAAGGCCCTGGGCCTGTCGATCGACTGGTCGCGCGAATTCGCCACCTGCGACCCGGAATATTACGGCAAGCAGCAGGCCTGGTTCCTGAAGCTGCTGAAGCGCGGCCTGGTCTATCGCAAGGAAGCCTCGGTCAACTGGGACCCGGTCGACATGACCGTCCTGGCCAATGAGCAGGTCATCGACGGCAAGGGCTGGCGCTCGGGCGCGCCGGTCGAGAAGCGCAAGCTGACCCAGTGGTTCCTGCGCATCACCGACTATGCCGACGCCCTGATCGACGGCCTGAAGACCCTGGATCGCTGGCCCGAGAAGGTCCGCATCATGCAGGAGAACTGGATCGGCCGGTCCAAGGGCCTGCGATTCACCTTCAAATACGCCAACAATTCCAACGGCGCCGAGGCCCCCGACGGCCACGCCGCCGGGCTGGAAGTCTACACCACCCGTCCCGACACCCTGTTCGGCGCCAGCTTCGTGGGCATCGCCCCCGAGCATCCGCTGGCGGAGCAGCTGGCGGTCGAGAACCCCGAGCTGCAGGCCTTCATCGCGGAGTGCCGCAAGGGCGGGACCTCGGAAGCCGATATCGAGGGCGCCGAGAAGCTGGGCCGCGACACCGGCCTGCGCGTCGTCCACCCGCTGGACCCGACCATCACCCTGCCCGTCTGGATCGCCAACTTCATCCTGATGGACTACGGCGCCGGCGCGATCTTCGCCTGCCCGGCCCACGACCAGCGCGACCTGGACTTCGCCCGCAAGTACGACCTGCCGGTGCTGCCGGTCGTTCTGCCGCCCGGCGAGGATCCGGCGACCTTCACGGTCGGCAAGGAGGCCTATGTCGGCCCCGGCGCGATCTATAATTCGGGCTTCCTGGACGGGATGGACATCGAGTCCGCCAAGTCCGAAGTGGTCGCCCGCATCGAGGCCCAGGACCAGGGCCAGGGCGCGACGGTCTATCGCCTGCGCGACTGGGGCGTTTCGCGCCAGCGCTACTGGGGTTGCCCGATCCCGATCATCCACTGCAAGGCCTGCGGCCCCGTGCCGGTGCCGGAAGACCAGCTGCCGGTGGTGCTGCCCGACGACGTCACCTTCGAGGCCGACAAGCCGGGCAATCCTCTGGTACGTCACCCCACCTGGAAGCACACAACCTGTCCGTCGTGCGGGGCCCCGGCCCAGCGCGAGACCGACACGCTGGACACCTTCATGGACAGCTCGTGGTACTTCGCGCGCTTCGCCAATCCGACCGCCGATGAATGCATCGACAAGGCTTCGGCCGATCACTGGATGCCCGTCGACCAGTATATCGGCGGCGTCGAGCACGCGATCCTGCACCTGCTCTACGCCCGTTTCATCACCCGCGCCCTGAAGGACGAGGGGCTGCTGTCGGTGGAAGAGCCGTTCGCGGGCCTGTTTACCCAGGGCATGGTCACCCACGAGGCCTACAAGAACGTCGCCGGCGAGTGGGTTGAGCCCTCCGACGTCGTCATCACGGCGGAAGGTAACAGCCGCACCGCCAAGCACGCCGTGACGGGCGAGCCGATCTCCATCGGCGACATCGAGAAGATGTCGAAGTCGAAGAAGAACGTCGTCGCGCCCGAGGACATCTTCGACGCCTACGGCGTCGACGCCGCGCGCCTGTTCGTGATGAGCGACAGCCCGCCCGAACGCGACGTGCAGTGGACTAACAGCGGCGTCGAAGGCTCCTGGCGGTTCACCCATCGCCTGTGGAACGAGTTCGACAGCCAGCCGGCCGGCGATTTCGCACACGACGCTTCCGACGAGGCCGCCGTGGCCCTGCGCAAGTCGGCCCACAAGCTGATCGGCTTCGTCACCGACAGCATCGAGGGCTTCCGCTTCAACAGCGGCGTGGCGCGCCTGTACGAGTTCCTGAACGCCCTGAAGGCCGCTCCGGCAGAGGGAGCCTCACAAGCTGTGCTGGCGGCCCGCAAGGAAGCCCTGCACATCCTGGCCCGCTTGGTGGCCCCATTCACGCCTCACCTGGCCGAGGAAGCCTGGGCCAGCCTGGGCGGCGAAGGCCTGGTGGTCGACGCGCCCTGGCCCAAGGCCGACCCGGCCCTGGCCGCCGACGACGAGCGCGTGCTGCCGATCCAGATCAACGGCAAGCGTCGCGGCGAGATCAAGGTCAAGGCTGGCCTCTCGGAAGCCGAGGTCGAGAAGATCGCGCTGGCCGATCCGGCCGTTCTGGCCCACCTTGAGGGGGTCACGGTCCGCAAGGTGATCGTGGTCAAGGACCGTATCGTCAACATCGTGGCCAACTGACCGATGAAACGCATTTTCCTGGTTGGCGCGCTCGCCGTCTCCACTCTCGGCCTTTCGGCCTGCGGGTTCACGCCGCTGTATGCGACGCCGGGCGTCACGCCGGGCCTGGCCTCGATCGAGACCATCGCGCCCGATGGCCGCGCCGGCTTCCTGCTGCGCGAGCAGCTGGATGACGCCTTCGTGCACGGCGTCGGCGCGCCCGCGGCCTACCGCCTGACCCTGGCGATCAACGAGCAGCGCTATGCGCGCGGCGTGCGGGTCGACAATGTCGCCAATCGCTACGAGCTGCGGATGGTGGTCAACTGGCGCCTGCTGGACGCCAAGACCGGCGCGGAGGTCCGCAAGGGCCGAACCGATGCCGCGGTGACCTACGACTCGGCCGACCAGCCCTATTCGGCCATCGCCGCCCAGAACGACGGTCAGGAACGCGCCGCCGCCGAGGTGGCCCGTCAAATCCAGCTGGACCTGGCCGCCTGGATGGCCGGCGGCCGCAAGGCCAAGACCTGACGCCCCCGCTGAAGGCCTGACGCCATGATCCTGTCCAAGCGGCCGGACGTCGAACGCTTCCTGAAGGATCCAACCCCGGATATCCGCGCCGTGGTGATCTACGGCAAGGATCGCGGCGTCGTGCGCGATCGCGCCGACCAGCTGG
The DNA here is from genome assembly GCA_964427205.1 of uncultured Caulobacter sp. Lineage (GTDB taxonomy): Bacteria > Pseudomonadota > Alphaproteobacteria > Caulobacterales > Caulobacteraceae > Caulobacter. The sequence continues at coordinate 25,666 of CAYRTE010000034.1, read as the reverse complement.
CCAAGCGCCTGTTCGCGCGGCCCGACGATCCGTTTGACACCGCCCAGCTGACCGAAAGCGATGTCGAGTCGCATCCCGGCAAGCTGGAAGAGGAACTGTCGGCCCTGTCGATGATGGGGGGCCGACGCCTGGTGCGCCTGCGCCTGACGGGCGAGAAGGCCGGACCCGACAAGGCCACGGCCGAAGCCCTCACCCGCCATGTCGACGGCCAGCTCAATCCCGAGGCCCTGTTCATCGTCGAGGCCGGCGCGCTGGGCCGGGATTCGACCCTGCGCAAGGTCGGCGAGAAGGCCAGCGGCTGCGCCGTCATCCCCTGCTACGAGGACGAGGCCGGCGACATGGCCCGCCTGGCCCGCGAGACCCTGGCCCGCGACAAGGTCAGCCTCAACAGCGAAGCCCTAGACCTGTTCGTCTCACGCCTGCCCAAGGAGCGCGGCGTGGCGCGGATGGAGATCGAACGCCTGATCCTGTTCCTGGGCCCCGGCAGCGGCGTCAACGCCACGGCGGCCGACCTGACCGACTTCCTGGGGGTCGAGCCCGAAGCCTCGCTGGGCGACGCCGCCATCGACGCCTTCGGCGGCCGCCTCGGCGCCGCCCAGGCCGGACTGCGTCGCGCGGCGGCCGAGGGCGAAGGCGGACCCGCGGCGGTGCGGGCCATGGGCTATCACCTGGGCCGGCTGCGCCGCACCCTGACCCTGCACAAGAACGGCATCGACCTGACGGCGGCGGCCAAGGCGTCCGGCGTGTTCTGGAAACAGGAGCGCGAGTTCCTTCGCCAGGCCCGCGCCTGGACGCTGGAACTGCTGCTCGACATCCAGGGCGAGATTCTCAACGCCGACCGGGCGTGCAAGACCTCCGGCTCGCCCGACCAGCTGATTTCCGAGCGCCTGGCCCTGATGATCGCCGGTCGCGCGCGCCGACTGGGGCTTTAGGCCAAAAATCCCCGAAAACAGGGCCTTTGCGCCTCTGTGGACGACTTTCCGGAAAGCCTTGTGAAACAGGGCTTTACGCGGATTATCGCGAAATCCGCCCTCGTCTCACGAAAACGGCGCCTCCCCGAGTACGGAAAGGCGCCGCTCCGTGCGCGACAGAGGTGGTTCAAAAAGCGTGGATTCACACCCTTCGAAACCGCAGTGAGTGCAGGCGATCAGACTCCGCGCGTCAGGCGGTTGCAGAGGTCGTCCAACTGCTCGAGCGTCGCATAGCTGATGGTCAGCTGGCCGGCGCCGTCGCGATGGTCGATGACCACGTCGAGGCCCAGCACCGACGACAGGTCGGACTCCAGGGCCTGGGTGTCGGTGTCCTTGACCTTGGGCGGACGGCCGCCCTTGTTCTTGGCCGGACGGGCGTCGGGCGTCTTGCGGGCCAGGGCCTCGGTGTCGCGCACCGAAAGACCCTTGCCGATGATCTCGCGCGCCAGGGCGGCGGGATCCTCGGCGGCGGCGATGGCGCGGGCATGACCGGCCGAAAGCTCGCCGCTGACCAGGTGTTGCTGAACCTCTTCCGGTAGGGCCAGCAGCCGCAGGGTGTTGGCCACGTGACTGCGGCTCTTGCCGATGGTCTGGGCGATGTTCTCCTGGGTGCGGTCGAACTTGTCCATCAGGACGCGGTAGGACAGCGCTTCTTCCAGGATGTTGAGGTCGGAACGCTGGACGTTCTCAATGATGCCGATCTCGAGGACGGCCAGGTCATCCAGCTCGCGGACCAGGATCGGCACGCTGCGCAGGCCGGCCCGCTGGGCCGCGCGCCAGCGGCGCTCGCCGGCGACGATCTGGTATTCTCCGGCCGCGCCGGGCGCGGGTCGCACCAGGATCGGCTGCAGGACGCCCTTCTCGCGGATCGAATTGGACAGCTCGACCAGGTCGTCCTCGCGGAAGGTGCGACGCGGCTGGTCGGGATTGCGACGCAGCAGTTCGATCGGCGCCTCATTGGCCCCGCCCAGCCGTTCGCCCGGCGCCTGGGCCGGCGCGGCGTCGACCTCGCCCAGCAGGGCGGACAGACCGCGACCCAAACCCCTACGCCCTTCGGCCATACCCGGCTCTCCCACCACGACGGACTCCATTCAACTCGTATCGACGACTGTTAATTCGGTTCTAGGCGGCGTGGGACAGGCGGGCGCGTTCGCGACTGATCACTTCACGGGCCAGTTTCAGATAGGCCTGACTGCCCGCGCATTTCAGATCGTACAGCAGCACCGGCTTGCCGAACGACGGCGCCTCCGACACCCGCACATTGCGCGGGATGACCGCGTCATAGACCTTGTCGCCAAAGTGGGCGCGGACGTCCTTGGCCACCTGCTCCGACAGGCTGTTGCGCTTGTCGTACATGGTCAGGACCACGCCCTGGATCTCCAGGTGCGGATTGAGGCTGCCGCGCACCCGCTCGATGGTGCGGATCAGCTGGGTCAGGCCCTCCAGGGCGAAGAACTCGCACTGCAGGGGCACGAACACCGCATCGGCCGCGGTCATGGCGTTGACGGTCAGCACGTTCAGCGACGGCGGGCAGTCGATCAGCACATAGGTATAGGGCCCGTTGGCGCGCAGGGGCTCCAGGGCGTCTCGCAACCGGTACGACCGGCGCGCGGTCTGACCCAGTTCCAGCTCCACGCCCGAGAGGTCGGCGTCGGCCGGGACAACGTCCAGACCGGGCAGACTGGTGGCCACGGCGGCGTCAATCACCGGAGACGCGCCCATCAGCACATCATAGAGGGTGGTGCGGCGCTGCTGGCGGGTGATGCCCAGACCCGTCGAGCAGTTGCCCTGCGGGTCGGCGTCGATCAGCAGCACGCGCTCGCCGCAGGCCGCCAGGGCCGTGCCCAGATTGATGGCCGTGGTCGTCTTGCCCACCCCGCCCTTCTGGTTGGCGATGGCGAGGACGCGGAGCGGTTGGAGTGGCTTAGCGGACACGGGAAAGCCTCTTTACTTGAACGATGCGCCCGCGAGGGTCGCTTTGGCTGGGTCGCAGCTCGGCGTCGAAATTCCAGGCGCTCTCGGCTTCGGCCAGTTCGCTTGCCACATCCTGTCCCTTCAGGAACAGGCCAAGCGCGCCCCGATGGAGATAGGGCCAGGAGAACCCCAGGAGTTTGGTCATCGGCGCGCAGGCGCGGGCGGTGACGACCTCGACCTTGAGATTGAGCTCTTCGGCCCTGGCGTTGTGCACCTGGGCCGGCAGATCGAGTGCCGAGACGACCTCGGTCAGGAACCGGCAGCGCTTGGCCATGCTCTCGACGAGGTGGACCTTCGCCCCCGGTGTGTCCTTCAAAAGTATGGCCAGCACGATGCCGGGCAGACCGGCGCCGGCGCCGAGGTCAGCCCAGATCTTCGCGCCCGGCGCCATCTCCAGCAGCTGGGAGCTGTCGAGCACGTGGCGCGTCCAGTAGGTGGCGATCGTCGCCGGACCCACCAGGTTCATCACCGCGTTCCATTCGGCCAGCAGATCCTGATAGCGCGCCAGGTCCGCCAGCTGGCTGTCGGTGACGCCGGTCAGGGCCTGATAGCCGGCCGCGTCGAGCACGGGTTCAGAAACGGCGTCGGAGGTCAAAACGGTCTCAGGCTGCATGGCGACGCACGTGGGCCAGCAGCGCCGTCAGGGCGCCGGGCGTCACGCCTTCGATACGGGCCGCCTGGCCCAGGGTCAGGGGCTTCACCCGCGCCAGTTTCTCGCGGACCTCGTTGGAGAGGCTGCCGACGGCGCGATAGTCGAGATCGGCGGGCAGGCGCAGGTCCTCCTCCCGGCGGAAGGATTCGGCGTCGGCGCGCTGCCGATCGAGATAGCCGGCATAGGCCGCCTCGATCTCGATCTGCTCGCGCACCGCCATGTTCCACGTGGAAACCTCGGGCCACACCTCGGCGAGGCGATCCAGGGTCACCTCGGGATAGGCCAGCATCGCGAAGATGTTCCGACGCTCGCCGTCTTCCTTGACCTTGAAGCCGGCCTTCAGCGCTTCGGGCGGCGTCAAGCTGACCGAGCGGGCGAAGGCGCGGGCCTCTTCCAGCCTGGTCTTCTTGTCAGCCCAGGCCGCGGCGCGCACAGGTCCAACGACGCCCAGGGCGATCCCCCGGTCGGTCAGGCGCTGGTCGGCATTGTCGGCGCGCAGGGTCAGGCGGAACTCGGCCCGGCTGGTGAACATGCGATAGGGCTCGGTGACGCCACGGGTGACGAGGTCGTCGATCATCACGCCGATATAGGCCTCGTCCCGCGCGAAAGTGGCGGGTTCCCGGCCCTGAGCCGCGAGCGCGGCATTGAGGCCGGCGACCAGGCCCTGGGCGCCGGCCTCTTCATACCCCGTGGTGCCGTTGATCTGGCCCGCGAGATAGAGACCCGGCAGGCGCTTGGTCTCCAGGGTCGGGAACAGCTCGCGCGGATCCACGTAGTCATATTCGATGGCGTAGCCGTAGCGCTTGACCTCGACCTGCTCCAGGCCGGGGATCGTGCGTAGGAACATCAGCTGGGTCTCTTCCGAGACCGAGGTCGAGATACCGTTCGGATAGACCGTCGTGTCGTCCAGGCCTTCGGGTTCGAGGAAGATCTGGTGGCTGGTCTTGTCGGCGAAGCGGACGACCTTGTCCTCGATGGATGGGCAGTAGCGCGGGCCGATCCCCGTGGCGCGACCGCCATAGACGGCGGATTCGCCCAGGCGGTCGGCGATGATCTGGTGGGTCTCAGGGGTCGTCCAGGTCACGCCGCACTGGATCTGCGGGACGGTGATCCTGTCGGTCAGGAACGAGAACGGCACGGGCTCTTCGTCGGCCGCCTGCATCTCCAGGCGATCCCAGGCGATGGTCGCGCCATCCAGACGGGCGGGCGTGCCGGTCTTCAGACGTCCCATGTGGAAGTCGAGCCCGTAGAGGCGATCCGACAGACCGATGGACGGGACGTCACCAACCCGGCCGGCGGGCGTGCGGGTCTCGCCCAGATGGATCAGGCCCTTCAGGAAGGTGCCGGTGGTCAGCACCACGCGCGACGCGCGGTAGGCGACCCCTGACCCGTCGATCACGCCAGCGACGCGATGTTTCCCATCGGGGCCGTCCTCAACAATGAGGTCCTCGGCGGCGGCGGCGATGATGTCGAGGTTACACGTGGCGTTCAGCTCGGCCTGCATGGCCTCGCGATAGAGCCGGCGGTCGATCTGCGAGCGCGGGCCACGCACGGCGGGGCCCTTGGAGCGGTTCAGCATCCGGAACTGGATGCCGGCCTTGTCGGCCATGCGGCCCATCACCCCGTCGAGGGCGTCGATCTCACGCACCAGGTGGCCCTTGCCCAGGCCGCCGATGGCCGGGTTGCAGGACATCTCGCCGATGGTCTCAAGCTTGTGGGTCAGCAGCAGGGTGCGAGCCCCCGTGCGCGCGGCGGCGCTGGCCCCCTCGCAGCCGGCGTGGCCGCCGCCGATGACAATAACATCCCAGGTGTTGGACAAAGGTACGCGCCTCAATGCGAACGCCCCCGGGTCTGGCGGGGGCGCTGGAGTTCCATATACGCTCTTGAGGCGAAAAGGTCGACGTGACTCCGAGGCGTTTCACGTGAAACACTCAGGACAGAGCTGTGATTACCCTGTGGACAACCTGTCGATGTTTCACGTGGAACCTACTTGCCGATGCAGAAGCTGGAGAAGACGCGATCCAACACATCTTCGGCGTCGATGCGGCCAGTGATCTTGGCCAGGGCCCGTGCGGCAAGTCGTACGTCTTCCGCCGCGAGCTCGACTTCCATCCCGCCTTCTGAAAGCGCCCGACGCAGATAGGCCCGGGCCTCACGAAGACGCTCGGCATGCCGCTGGCGGGTCGCCGCCGGGAACTCCGCCCCAGACAGGGCGGCCGTCACGTGAGCGGTCAAGTCAGCCCTTAGCCGGTCGACGGCGCCCTCCGTCCGGGCCGCCGCGGTCCGGACGGTCAGCCCTCGCTCAATCAAGGCCGCCCTCGCGATCGCCACCGCTTGAGGGTCGGCGATGTCCATTTTGTTGATCAGCGCCCAGTCGCCGGGAGCCAGGAGGTTGCTCCCCTCTCCGCCAGGGTGTTCCACGTGAAACCCGTCAATGACCCAGATCCGCAGGTCGGCGTCATGAGCCCAGGCGCGGGCGCGGCGCACGCCCTCGGCCTCCACGACATCGCTCGTCTCGCGCAGGCCGGCCGTATCGGCGAGCAGCACCCGATAGCCGCCCAACACCATCGGAACCTCGATGATGTCGCGCGTGGTGCCGGCGATCTCGGTCACGATGGCGGCGTCGCGCTCGGCCAGGCCGTTGAGCACCGTGCTCTTGCCGGCATTGGGCGCTCCGACCAGGGCGATGCGATAGCCGTCCCGAACGCGTCTGCCACGGGCCACATCGGACAGAGCGCCATCGATTTCGACCGCCAGCGTCTCAAGCCCAGGGCGGGCCCGCGCCGCGACCTCTTCGGGCAAATCCTCGTCCGGAAAATCCACGGCCGCTTCGAGCATGGCCAAGGCATGGACAAGCAGCTCTCGCCAACGCTCATAGCGCTGGCTCAAGGCGCCGCCGATCTGGCCCAGGGCCTGCCGGCGCTGACCTTCGGTTTCGGCGTCGATAAGGTCGGCCACACCCTCGGCCTGGGCCAGGTCCAGCTTGCCGTTCTCGAAAGCGCGGCGGGTGAATTCGCCAGGCTCGGCCAGGCGGAGGCCAAGCGCCGCCAGCGCGTCCAGCACGGACTCGACCACGGCCCTGCCGCCATGCACATGAAACTCCGCGGCGTCCTCGCCGGTGTAGCTGGCGGGCCCCTTGAAAAAGAGGACGAGGGCTTCGTCGAGCTCGACGCCATCATGCTTCAGGCGGCGAAGACCGGCCTGCCGTGGCGGCGGCACCTTGCCCGCCAACGTCGCCACCACGTCTCGCGTGGCCGGACCCGATACGCGAACCACGGCCACCGCCGCCCGCCCGGCCGCCGTGGCCAGGGCGAAGATCGTATCCGTCATCAGTCGCGCTTGCCGACCGCCGCGCCCGCCGCCGCCGTCATCAGCTTGCGGAACTGATCCTGGGCGCCGGTCCCGAAGGCCATCCAGTTCTTCATCAACTCTTCGGGCGCCAGCATCGCCATGTTGGCGTCCATCCGCGTCTGCATCTCCTTGACCAAGTGGTCGTTGAGGCTGCTGACGTCGGGCAGGCCGAGGAAGGTGCGGGCTTCCACCGGCGTGCAGTCGATCTCGATGGTCATCTTCATGATGGTTCCCCCAGGTCAGGGCACGATATTGTTATGGGCCAGGCCCGACGCGTCACGTTAGAGCGCTTCGGTCGAAAGTCACATCGACCCCATGCGACGGAGAGACCCGATGAGCGAAACCCTCACCATCACCACGCCCGATGGCGCCTTTTCCGCCTATGTGGCGCGGCCCCAGGCACAGAACGCCCCGGCTGTCGTCGTGATCCAGGAGATCTTCGGCGTCAACAAGGTGATGCGCGATATCTGCGACGGCCTGGCCGCCCAAGGCTTCGTCGCCATCTGCCCCGACCTGTTCTGGCGGATCGAGCCCGGCATCGACATTACCGACCAGTCGGAAGCCGAGTGGAAGCGGGCCTTCGCGCTGTTCAATGCGTTCGACGTGGACGCTGGCGTCAGCGACATCGCCGCGACCATCGCCGCCGCCCGCGCCCTTCCCGGCGTGTCCGGCAAGGTCGGCGCGGTCGGCTATTGCCTGGGCGGCCTGCTGGCCTTCCTGACCGCCACCCGCACGGACGCCGACGCCTGCATCTCCTACTATGGCGTGGGCCTGGAAAAGCACGTGGGTGAAGCCGACAAGCTGGCCCGCCCCCTGCTGATGCACATCGCTGAGAAGGACCAGTTCGTGCCGCCGGAAGCGCAGCAGGTGATCCTGGCCGCGCTGAAGGATCACCCCCAGATCGAGATCCATACCTATGCCGGTCGCGACCACGCCTTCGCGCGCGAGGGTGGCGAGCACTATGACGCCGCCGACGCGGCCAAGGCCAATGGCCGGTCGCTGACCTTCTTCAAGACCCATCTGGCCTAGACCGATGTTGGCGATCCAAGCTGTCCGCGCTGGCGGTCCAGAGGTGCTCGAGGCCATTGACCTGCCCGTCCCCGCGCCGGGGCCGGGACAGATCCTGGTCCGCCACCACGCGGTGGGCCTCAACTTCATCGACACCTATCACCGCTCCGGCCTCTACCCGATGAAGATGCCGGCGGTTCTGGGACTGGAGGCCTCCGGCCTCGTCGAGACCGTGGGCGAAGGCGTCACCCGCTTCGTGGTCGGCGACCGCGTCGCCTATAACGGTTCGCTCGGCGCCTATGCCGAGGCGGCGGTCGTGCCGGCCGATCGCGCCGTGAAGGTCCCGGACGCCGTCAGTCTGGAGATCGCCGCCGCCGTCCTGCTCAAGGGCATGACCGCCGAGTTCCTCGTCCGCCGATGTTTTCACGTGAAACCCGCCGACCTCGTGCTGGTCCACGCGGCCGCAGGGGGCGTGGGCTCGATCCTGGTCCAGTGGTGCAAGACCCTGGGCGCGACCGTCATCGCCACGGCGGGATCGGAAGCCAAGGCCGCCATCGCCCGCGATCTCGGCGCCGACCACGTGATCCTCTACGACGACGAGGACGTCGCCGCGCGCGTCGCCGAGATCACCGCGGGCAAGGGCGTGGCCGTGGTCTATGACGGCGTCGGCAAGGACACCTTCGCGGCCAGCCTCAAGAGCCTGGCGCGACGCGGCATGCTGGCCACCTTCGGCAACGCCTCGGGGCCTGTCGCGCCGTTCTCGCCGCTGGAGCTGTCGGGCAAGTCGTTGTTCGTCACCCGCCCGCGCCTGTTCGACTACATCGTCACCACCGAGGAGCTGGACGAAAGCGCCCAGGCCCTGTTCGCGGTCCTGGCCTCGGGCGCGGTCCAGATCGATATCGGCCAGACCTTCCCATTGTCGGAGGCCCGCGCCGCCCACGAAGCTCTGGAAGGCCGGCGTACGACCGGCACCACCCTGCTTCTGCCGTAGGACTTTTACCGGTCCGCCCAAGAAAAAAGCGCCGGGGTCGGACCCCGGCGCTTTGCATTTCAGCCCCACCGTGACCGGTCAGGTGTTCATCGACTGGAAGAAGTCGCCGTTGGTCTTGGACTGGCGCATCTTCTCGAGCAGGAACTCGATGGCGTCCGAGGCGCCCATCGGGTTGAGGATACGGCGCAGCACATAGGTCTTCTGCAGCTGGTCGCGCGGGGTGATCAGCTCTTCCTTGCGGGTGCCGGACTTCAGCACGTCGATGGCCGGGAAGATGCGCTTGTCGGCGACCTTGCGGTCCAGAATGATTTCCGAGTTACCGGTGCCCTTGAACTCTTCGAAGATCACTTCGTCCATGCGGCTGCCGGTGTCGATCAGGGCCGTGGCGATGATGGTCAGCGAACCGCCCTCCTCCACATTCCGCGCCGCGCCGAAGAAGCGCTTGGGACGCTGCAGGGCGTTGGCGTCGACACCGCCGGTCAGCACCTTGCCCGACGACGGGACCGTGGTGTTGTAGGCGCGGCCCAGACGGGTGACCGAGTCCAGCAGGATCACGACGTCGCGCTTGTGCTCGACCAGGCGCTTGGCCTTTTCGATGACCATCTCGGCCACCTGCACGTGGCGGGTCGCCGGCTCGTCGAAGGTCGAGGCGATGACCTCGCCCTTCACCGTGCGCTGCATGTCGGTGACTTCTTCCGGACGCTCGTCGATCAGCAGAACGATCAGATAGATTTCCGGATGGTTGGTCTCGATCGACTTGGCGATGTTCTGCAGCATCACCGTCTTGCCGACGCGCGGCGGGGCGACGATCAGGCAGCGCTGGCCCTTGCCGAGCGGGGCGACGATATCGATGATCCGGCCCGAGCGATCCTTCACGGTCGGATCGGGCAATTCCATGTTCAGGCGCTCTTCGGGATAGAGCGGTGTCAGGTTGTCGAAGTGGATCTTGTGCTTGACGTTGTCGGGGGCCTCGAAATTGATCTTGGCCACGCCGGTCAGGGCGAAGTAGCGCTCGCCCTCCCGCGGTGAGCGGATGGCGCCGTCGACGGTGTCGCCGGTGCGCAGGCCATACTTGCGGATCTGCGAGGGCGAAACATAGATGTCGTCCGGACCCGGAAGATAGTTGGCTTCCGGCGAGCGCAGAAAGCCAAAGCCGTCCTGCAGCACTTCCATGGTGCCCGAGCCCGAGATTTCAACGCCTTCCTCGGCGAGGGTCTTGAGGATCGCGAACATCATGTCCTGCTTGCGCATGGAATTGGCGTTCTCGACCTCGAAGGTCTCGGCGAAGGCCAGCAGGTCGGCCGGGGATTTCTCCTTCAGTTCCTGCAGCGACATGGTCTTCAGGCCCAGGGCCGCGACGGCGGCGCTGATCTCCGAGCCTTCGTCGCCGCCGTCCTCATCGGACTCGGCGCCGGGGACTTCGGCGGGGGTGGTGGTGTCGACGACGGGTTCCTGATCGGCGGACGCGTCGTGGTTTTCGGTGTCTTCGGTCATGGTTTGACTCAAACGGGGACGCGGACCGCGAAGAGGCGATCCGGCCGGAAAGGATTTCAGTTCCACGCCAGGTTCAGGAAACCGGACGAGCGCGCCATGACGACGACGCGGATCGATTGGGGAACGGACCTTCGGAGCCAGGCTCCAGGGGGCGCGCCAGGACGGGCGCCAGTCCGTGAAGACACAAGTCGGACGCTGGGCGTCAGGCTTGAGGTCGATGGGAACCACATGCAGGGGGGCGGGTCAAGCGCCGCCGCCCCGCCGAGGCCCGGCCTAGTGGTTCAGGAACTTGGTGGTGACCGAGATCACGATGATGATCGCGAGCACAAAAGGGATCTCGTTGGTGATCCGCCAGAACTTTTCCGAGCGGACGTTCTCGCCCCGCTCGAACCTGCGCCGCGACGCCGACAGGAAGCCGTGCCAGCCATAGAGGCCCACCAGGGCCACGAGCTTGGTGACCATCCAGGGCTGCAGAAGGAAGTCCCAGCCCCGAATCTGGCTGTCGGCCAGGATCAGGGCCAGTCCGAACACGAAGGTCAGGACCGCGGCCGGATTGATGATCCCGCGCAGCAGCCGGCGCTCCATCACCTTGAACGTCTCGTCCATCTCCGAACCGGGCGTGGCCTTGGTGTGATAAACGTAGAGCCGCGGCAGGTAGAGCATGCCGGCCATGAACGCGATCACCGCCAGGATGTGCAGGCCGCGAAAGACGTTGAAGTTCTGAACCAGGAAATCCGTCACGCCGCGGCGCCTTGCGTGCGGGGGCACTGGCTGCGGTCGCTGGCGCAGCGCCAGGCGCAGGCTGGAGCCGCGCCCTCGCGGGGCAGGGCGTCGGCCACCGCCCGGGCCAGGCCCGCGATGAAGCCGGGCTCAATCCCCAGGGCCGGGACGCGGATATAGGCCGGACAGCCGGCCTCGACCGCCAGTTCGCGATATTCGTGATCCAGCTCGACCAGGGTCTCGATATGCTCGGAGACGAAGGCGATGGGCGTCACCACCAGGGCCAGACCCTGCTGGCTGGCGGCGCGAATCTCATCGTCGGTCGAGGGGCCGATCCATTTCAGCGGACCGACCCGGCTCTGATAGCTGACCTTCCAGTCCCAGCCGTCGCCCAGCCGGGCCGCGACGGCGGCGGCCGTGGCCTCGATCTGTTTCTGGTAGGGGTCGCCCGCCAGAATGACCTTCTCGGGCAGCCCATGGGCGGAGAACAGGAGGCGCGCCGGCTTCGGACTGCCGGCCTTTTCATAGGCCTCGCGGATCAGGCGGGCGTGCGCCTCGATCAGGGCGTCGTCGGTGGGATAGCAACAGACCGTCCGCGCCTTGCCCGGGCCGCGATAAGCCTTGTTCCACGCCTTGACCGACGAGCCGGTCGTCGTGGTTGAAAAGTGCGGATAGAGCGGCAGCAGAACGATCTCGTCCGGGGCCCAGGCCTTGACCGCCTTGGCCGTCTCCTCGGTCAAAGGCTTCCAGTAGCGCATGGCGATGAAGCACTTGGTCTCGGCCTCAGGCATGGCCTTAGCCAGCGAGGCTTCCAGAGCGGCAGCCTGCTTCTGGGTTTCCGGCAGCAGGGGCGAGCCGCCGCCCATCATCGCGTAATTGGCCTGAGCGCTCTTTTCCCGGGTCGTCGAGATCAGGGCCGCGATCGGATAACGGATGATCGCCGGCGCACCGATGATGGCCTTGTCGCGAAACAGGTTGAACAGGAATGGCCGCACAGCGTCCGGCCCATCGGGTCCGCCCAGATTGAACAGGACGACGGCGACCTTCTTGCGGGCGGTCATTTGCCGGTCACCCGCGCGAGAACCTGTTCGACATGGGCGATGGGCGTATCGGGCAGAATGCCGTGACCCAGATTGAAGATGTAAGGGCCCTGCCCCCACTGCTCGATCATCTGATCCACCCGGCGCAGCAGCTCATCACCGCCGGCCCGCAGCAGCAGCGGGTCGAGCGCCCCCTGGATCGGCTTGATCTTCTGGATGCGCTGACCCATCGCGGCGCTGACCTGGGTGTCCAGCGCCACGCCCTGCACGGGTACGACCGACGCATAGGTCTCGACCAGAGCGCCGGCGCCGCGCGGAAACCCGATGATCGGCACGGTCACGCCACGAGCTCGCAAGCCCTCAACAATGGCGATGTGCGGCTTGATCACCAGCCGCTCGAACTGCGGCTCAGACAGACCCTCGGCCCAGCTTTCGAACAGCTTCAGCGCCTGGGCTCCAGCCGCCACCTGCATGGCCAGGTAGTCTATCGTGGCCTCGACCAGCACCGCGATCAGCTGGTCCAGCTTTTCGGGCTGTTGATAGGCGTAGGTCCGCGCGCCGGTTCGGTCGCTGGAGCCGCCTTCGATCATGTAGGTCGCCACCGTCCAGGGCGCGCCGGCGAAACCGATCAGGGCCTTTTCGGGGTCCAGGGCCGAACGCACGCGGCGAAGCGTCTCGCCAATGTTCGACAGCTTGGCGCCAGCATTGCTGGCCAGATCGGCCATCGATTCGATCGAGGGCATGTCGCCAAGACGCGGACCTTCGCCGGCCTCGAACCAGACCTTCTGGCCCAGGGCGCCGGGGATCAGCAGGATGTCGGCGAACACGATGGCCGCGTCATAAGGGAAGCGCCGCATCGGCTGCAGCGTCACCTCGGCGGCCTTTTCGGGATCGAAGCAGAAGCTGATGAAGTCCGGCGTCGTGGCGCGAACGGCCCGGTATTCCGGCAGGTAGCGACCGGCCTGCCGCATGAACCAGACGGGCGGACGTCCGGCGGTCTGTCCAGCGAGGACGGAGAGCAGCTTGGGGGTCGGGGCGTTCAGGGTCGGGGCGTTCATGAAGGCCTTAAATCCCGTCCTGCCCTTGGGCTCAAGTCCGAAGGCCAATCTTCCATTTCTTAATAAGATCTTAAGTTTGGAGGAAGGAGAGGCTGGGCAAGTGGGAACTGGGGAAAACCTGGCGCAGCCGCCTGACTCTCACATCCCATCCCGCCTTATGCCCACGATCCCCCACATGGGGACGACGCCCTGTTAATCATGGGGATGGATGGCTAGCGCCTTGCGTTCCTTAATAAACTCTTAACGAGCCTCAGCGTGCTTAAGGCCTCGTTAACCTTTCGTCCCCGGCCATGGGATGTCGATGATCCAATATCCAGGGATGCGGCTCGGGCTTGGGGATGTTACGCGGTCAATGTGGCCGTTGATCACAGCGGCGCCATGACATGACGCGTGCGGACGACTTTGGCGCCCACGTGTCCCCAGAGGCAGGCCAAGTGGTTAAGCAACCGTTAACGGATGATCCACAGGAAGGTGCGAGCGGCGGTGGAGGCGAAGATCGCCCGGCGCCGCGTTTCGCGACCTATTTTCATATCCATCTGGTGTCGGATTCCACCGGCGAGACGCTGAACGCCATGGCGCGGGCCGTCTGCGCCCGCTTCACCGACATTCTGCCCATCGAACATATCTACGCCCTGGTCCGCTCCACCCGGCAGTTGGACCGCGCCCTGCAGGAGATCGCCGGGGCGCCGGGCGTGGTGATGCACACCATCATCGATCCGGGTCTGCGCACGGCGCTGGAAGAAGGCTGCCGCCGGCTGGAGATGCCCTGCATCGCGGCGCTGGATCCGGTGGTCAGCGCCATGTCGCGCTATCTGGGCGCGCGGATCTCGACGCGGGTGGGCGCCCAGCACGCGCTGAACAATGACTATTTCGACCGTATCGAGGCCCTGGACTACGCCATCGCCCATGATGATGGCCAGGGCGGCCAGGACCTGACCCAGGCCGACGTCATTCTGGTGGGCGTGTCGCGCACCTCCAAGACCCCGACCTGCATCTATCTGGCCCACCGGGGCGTGCGCGCCGCCAATGTGCCGCTGGTCCCGGGCCGGCCGCCGCCGTCCGAGCTGTTCGAGCTGAAGAACACCCTGATCGTCGGCCTGATGACCTCGCCCGACCGGCTGATCCAGATCCGCCGCAACCGGCTGCTGTCGCTGAAGGAGAACCGCGAGAGCGACTATATCGACACCGACTCGGTGCGCGGCGAGATCATCGCCGCCCGCCGCCTGTTCGAGAAGATGGGCTGGCCGATCATCGACGTCACCCGTCGTTCGGTGGAGGAAACCGCCGCGGCGATCATCAACCTCTTGTCAGGCGGTCGCGGCCAGGTCGAGGTTCTGGGATGAGCCGCACCCCGGTCACCCTGGCCTCGAAAAGCTCGGCCCGGCAGGCGATCCTGCGCAACGCCGGGATCGCTTTTCAAGCCGTCGTCGCGGGTGTGGATGAAGAGGCCACCAAGGCCGGGCTGCTGGCCGAGGGCGCCAGCCCCCGTGAGGTCGCCGACGCCCTGGCCGAGCTGAAGGCGGTCAAGGTCTCGACCAAGCGGCCGGGCCTGGTGATCGGCGCCGACCAGACCCTGGATTTCGCCGGCCAGCTGATCGACAAGGTCGAAACCCTGGACCAGGCCCGCGCCCTGCTGCTGGAGTTGCGCGGCCAGACCCACAAACTGCATTCGGCCGTGGTCGTGGCCCGTGACGGCAAGCCGATCTGGCGCGTCGTGCAGAGCGCCAAACTGTCGGTTCGCCCGTTCAGCGACGCCTGGCTCGACGGCTATCTGGAACGGCGCGGCGAGCACATCCTGCACTGCGTAGGCTGCTACGAGCTGGAGAGCGAGGGCGTGCAGCTGTTCGACGCCATCGACGGCGACTATTTCACCATCCTGGGCCTGCCGCTGGTGGGGCTTTTGGACTTCCTGCGTCTTCATGGAGCTCTTGAGGCATGAGTTCGACCCTCACCGGCGCGGCGATCGTCGCCGGCGTCTGCGGCGCGCCGATCAAGCACTCGATGAGCCCGGTCATCCACAATGCCTGGATCGCCGCCGCCGGCCTCGACGCTGCCTATGTGCCCTTCGCGCCGGCCGAAGACCGCTTTGAGGCCTTCATTGACGGCCTGCGCGGCGGCGCCATTGCCGGCCTGAATGTCACCATTCCTTTCAAGGAACGCGCTCTGGCGGCGGCCGACACTGCCAGCGATCTGGCCCGCATGGCCGGCGCCGCCAACCTGCTGATCTTTGAGGCCGACGGTTCGATCCGGGCCGACAATACCGACGGCCCCGGCCTGCTGGGCGCCATCGCCGCCCAGGCCCCGGGCTTTGACGTTTCCGCAGCGCCGGTCGTGATCCTCGGCGCCGGCGGCGCGGCGCGGGGCGCGGTCGCGGCCCTGTTGCTGGCTGGCGCGCCCCAGGTTCGGATCGTCAATCGCACCCTGGCCCGGGCGCAGGAGCTGGTCGCGGCGTTCGGGGACAAGACCCTCGCCGCCGACGAGGCTGACCTGCCCTGGCTGCTGGCCGACGCCGGCCTGGTGATCAACGCCACCTCGCTCGGGCTGGGCGGGGGCGAGGGGCCCGTCGCGCCCCTGGAGCTGACCCCGACCGACGCGGTGGTGGTCGACATGATCTACAAGCCGCTGCGCACCGAATTTCTTCAGCGCGCCCAGACCCTGGGTCGTCGCACGGTCGATGGTCTGGAGATGCTGTTGCGCCAGGCCGTTCCGTCCTTCGAAGCCTTTTATGGCCAGGCCCCGCCGACGTCGGTCGACGTGCGCGGCCTGGCGCTGAACCTGCTGGGCGAGGCCTGAGTCATGATCATCGTCGGCCTCACCGGCTCCATCGGCATGGGCAAGTCGACCACCTCGGCGATGTTCGAGGCCGAGGGCGTGCCCGTCTATGACAGCGACGCGGCGGTGCATGCGCTGTATGCGGCCGGCGGCGCGGCCGTGGCGCCGGTCGAGGCCGCCTTTCCCGGCGTCGTCGTCGACGGGGCCATCGACCGCACCCGGCTGAGCGCCGCCGTGGTCGGCGATCCCGAAGCCCTGCAGAAGCTGGAGGGCATCGTCCATCCGCTGGTCGGGGCCGACCGGATCGGCTTCTTCGAAAAGGCGGCGGCCGACGGCAAGGACATCGTCGTGCTGGATGTCCCCCTGCTGTACGAGACCGGCGGCGACAAGCGGGTCCACAAGGTGGTCGTCGTCTCGGCCCCGGCCGATGTGCAGCGCGCCCGGGTCCTGGCCCGGCCGGGCATGGACGAGGCCAAGCTGGACGCCATCCTGGCCCGCCAGCTGCCCGACGCCGAAAAGCGGGCCCGGGCCGACTTCGTCATCGACACCGGCCAGGGTCTGGACCATGCCCGTCAACAGGTTCGTGCGGTGCTCGAGGCCCTGCGACAACCTGCGTGACTTGAAGGGGCCGCCGAACCGGCCCATTGAATCGCCATGGCCCGGGAAATCATCCTCGACACCGAAACCACCGGCTTTGATCCGAAGACCGGCGACCGCCTGGTCGAAATCGGCTGTATCGAGGTGGTCGACTTCATGCCGACCGGCCGCTCGTTCCACGAATATTGCGACCCGCTGCGTGACATGCCTGCCGAAGCCCAGAAGGTCCACGGCCTGTCGAGTGAATTCCTGACCGGCAAGCCCCGCTTCGAGGCCATCGCTGACCGGTTCCTGGAGTTTGTCGGCGACAGCGTGGTCGTGGCCCACAACGCCGCCTTCGACCGCAGCTTCGTCAATTTCGAGCTGGAAAAGTGCGGCCGCCCCGCCCTGCCCGAGCCGCGCTGGGTCGACACCCTGGTCATGGCCAAGAAGCGCTTTCCGGGCATGTATAATTCGCTCGACGCCCTGTGCAAACGCTACAAGATCAGCCTCGAAAGCCGCGACAAACACGGGGCCCTGATCGACGCCCACCTGCTGGCCGAGGTCTATCTGGAATTGCAGGGCGGCAAGGAACGCGCCCTGGAACTGACCGCGGTGGTCACCGAGGCCATGGCCGGCCAGCTGCAGGCCGGCGCCTATGGCCTGCGCCCCCGGCCGCTTCCGCCCCGCTCGACCGAGGCTGAACGCGCGGTCCATGTCGAGTGGATCCAGTCGACCCTGAAGGACAAGGCCGTCTGGGTGAAGCTGGGCCTGGTGGAAATCGCCAGCTAGGCCGGCACGGGCTCCTTTGACGGCCGGGTCGGACGATACTGCGCCGCGTCGGTCGTGAACTCGGCATGGCCATAGCGAACCAGATGCCGGCGCAGCTGGGCCACCAGGTCGCGGTCGGCCAGGTCGCGCAGGCCCGGAATCTTCAGCGCCAGGCCATAGATCGCCATGCGGCTGGTGACGATCGCCGCCGCCAGCAGGAACAGGGCCCGGTCGCCAGCGGTGATCCGAACCCCCATCCGGGCCGCCGCCGCCAGGTCGCCGCCCATGAACTGGCGCAGGAAGAACACCTTGGCGAAGCCGCGCTCGACGGTGTCGAACAGGCGATTGCGCCACGAACGGTCGGGCGGCAGATAGGCCGCCAGGGTGGCGCGGACCAGGGTTCCGCAGGTCTCGTCGTCGAAGCCCTTGCGCAGGGTCTGGTTGCGGGCGGTCATGGTCTGGACCACGCCCACCGGCGTGTCGGCCAGCAGGTCCTCGGGCAGGCCCAGCAGATAGCAGCGGTAACGACTGAGCTCGACCCGGGCCCGCTCGGCCGGGGTGAAGGTGGTGCGACCCCGGGCCAGCAGCTTGTAGCTGAGCAGGAAGATCGGGATCAGGCCCGCCGGCATCTGGTCGACCTGCGGGATCGGCACCCCATAGACCTTCGAATCCCAGGCGCCGGGCCGGCGCAGGGCGTTGAACCGCACCATCGAATGCATCAGCCGCACCATGGCCGCGGCCTTGAACCCTTCGCCGTGCCGCTCCAGCGCGCCGGGCAGCAGGGTCGAGGTGAAGAAACTGGCCGTTTCGTTGACCCGCCGCGCGGCGGTCTCGTGGCCCAGGGTTCCGGTCAGGGCCATGGGCAGGGCCGCGTACTTGTTCATGAAGGTGGCGACGAAGGCGCCCCGGATGGCGAAGGGCGACAGGTTGGCGGCGGCGTTGCGGTCCAGCCGCGCGCCCTCGCGCACCAGGTCCATGTCGACCCAGTCAGGCACATGCTCCATGTCGCGGATGAAGGCTGCCAGCTCGGGCGGGGCGTCGGGGATGGCCTCCAGACCCTCGTCACAAGCCCTGGTCAGCATCGCGATCAGACCCCGGAAGCCGTGCTGGGGCATCAGGCCGGCATAGGCGTCGGCCACCCGGTCGCCCAGCAGGGTGTAGGCCCGCACCAGGTCGAAGTGTGCCGCCGTCGGCTCGGCGCCCTTGACGGCGCGTGGCGCGATGCTGTCGGCCGGGTCCTTGGTGAACCGCTCGGGCGTCACGGTGAAGTCGATGCCGCCATAGAGCTCCGGCTGGCGGGTCTTCTGGTCGGCGACCCGGGCGCGGACCTGTTCGATCGTGCCGTTCATGCTCGAAATCCCTTGCGGCGGATGACCCCTCGCCCTGGATGTCAGGTTATGTAAGCATTGCTCATGTTTCTACTCGCCTTGCCCGGCGAGCGGTCCTCGCGCGAAGAAAGCCGGCAAGTGACTGAGAAGTCTAGAAGAACACCCCGACAAGCCCGCGCCGAGGTCACGGTCGAGGCGATCTTCGACGCGACCTTTCAACTTCTGGAGGCCGGCGGCCTGGAGAGTCTGACCACCAACCACATCGCCCAACGGGCGGGGGTCAGCATCGGCACCCTGTATCAATATTTCGGCGGAAAGCAGGAAATCCTGGCCGCCATGGCCCAGCGCCGGGCCGAAGTGGCGCGGGGCCGGATCGCCGAGACGGTGATCGCCGCGCCGGACGTGGGTAGCGTGCGTCCCATCGTTCAGGCCCTGATGGCGACCTTCGAGGGCTCGCCAGAAACCCAGAAGGCCCTGCTGGACGCGCTGTTCGATCGAGGCGGCGACGCGGTGATGCTGCATCACCATCAGGCGTTCCTGGCCGCCATCGCCGGCAAGGCGCGGCTCAATCTGGATCTGTCGCCGGAATCCCTGTTCGTGCTGACCCACGCGGTCGCCAGCCTGCTACGGGCCGTCGCGGCCGAGCCCGACCTGAACCTGTCGCCGGCCGTGCTGGAGGACGAGTTCGTGCTGCTGATGGAAAGCTATCTGTCGGCGCTGATCGCGCGGGAACGGGGCGGAGCCTAGGCTGCGCCGCACCTCGATCGCCCCCATTCCGGCCTTGGCCGGGATGGGGGCCAAAGCGGCGGCTTATTTCCGCTTCACGACCGGCAGCTCGATATAGGATTCCTCGCCCGCGGAATGGTGCACCGCGTTGCGGGCCACCATGAAGGCTGTGTCGCTCTCATTGTCGCCCCCGGTGTTCAGGTTGCGGGTGAACTTGGGGAAGTTGGACGAGGTGATCTCGACCCGGATGCGATGGCCGGGAAGGAAGGTGTTGCTGGTCGTGATCGGCGTGGGCTTTATCGAGTGCACCGCGCCCGGGGTCATCATCTTCGGCGTCTCGTAGCCGTCGCGATAGCGGGCGCGCATGATGGTGTCGCCCAGGATATAGGCCGTGCCGTCCGGCGCCACATCGACCAGCTTGACGGCGAAATCGGTGTCCTTGGCGTCCGAGGACACTTTCAGCACGGCGCGGACGAAGCCCGTCACCTCCATCGCGTCGGTCAGCGGCTCGCTGGTATAGACGAGCACGTCGTCGCGGGCCTCGATGGTGCGTTGGTCGAAGGCCCCGGCGGTGACCAGGCCCCCGTTGCAGCAGTCGCCGCCGCCGATCGTCTGAACCGGATTGGCGGGATCATAGACATAGCGATCGGGCTGTTCGGCCCCGCTGGGGGGCGTCGAGGTCAGCTGGCCGTCGCCGTTCAGACCGTTGGCGCGTCCCTTCGAGCGAAGATAGAGGCGCATCGGCGCGCTATCTTCCGGCGGCCATTGGGCCGCCTGCTTCCAGCTGTTGGCGCCCATCGCATAGTAGCGGACCGGCGGCGTCGTCGACGGGAAGGCCGCCGTGTCGCCCTTGAGCCAGCGATCGAAGAAGGCATAGACCTCCTTGTCGGCGTCGAAATTGATCTCGCCCAGGGCCCGGTCGCCCGACGTATAGGGGCCGGTCAGCACCTTGGCGCTGTAGGCGCAATGGTTGGTGGGGGTGACCACCACGAACTGGTTGGCGCTGGCCTCCTTGTCGGAATTCACCGAGCGGGCGTGGTTGAACAGGGTCATGTTCGGGCCGATCGAGACATCGTACCAGGAATTGAACCACAGCGTCGGAACGCCCCAGCCCTTGTCGTCGTGATAGAGGCCGCCCTTGCGCCAGGCCGGGTCGGCCGGGCCGTCATGGTCGATCAGCTGCTCGAACGTTCCGGCCGGCTCGCCCAGGTCCTTCAGGATTGCGTCGACGGGCAGATGCTTGATCTGCGACGGCCAGTTCACCGGCGGCTTGGTGGGCGCCAGGTCGTTGTATTTGGCGATGCGGGCGATCATCTTGGAGTCCAGGCCCTTGGGGGGCTGGGGACGCAGCGGATTGTCGACGCCGTAGAGCCAGACGAAGAACAGGCTGCGCGGCACGCCGCCGGTGTACCAGTTGCCCTGCTCCTGGAATTCTCCGACCTTGCCGATGCCGGCGCCCGAGGCCATCGGCACCATCGCGGCGTGGGCCGGATGGTTCTGGCCGGCCAGGGCCAGCTGCCATTCGGCCGACGACGAGCAACCGCGCGTGCCGACCTTGCCGTTGGACCACGCCTGCTTGGCGATCCAGGTCAGGGTGTCGTAGCCGTCGGTCTGGGGCCGACCCAGGATTTCCCAGTCGCCCTCGGAATAGAACCGGCCGCGCTCGTTCTGCAGCACCAGCGCATAGCCGTGCTTGACCGCGTCGAGGGCGGCGCGGCTGCTGCCGGCCTTGTAGCTCAGCTCGTTGTACGGGGTCTTGACCAGGATGGTGGGCAGGGGGCCCGACACGCCCTTGGGGCGATAGACATTGGTGGCCAGGCGAACACCGTCGCGCATGGGCACCATCGAGAACATCTCGACATCGACCTTTTCGGCCAGCTCGCGCTCGACCGCGGCGTCTGAATATTGCGAATAGTCCTGGGCCCAACTGGGCGATGACGCCGCCGCCAGAACGAGCGCCGCGCAGAATGTCGCCGAAAACCGCATATCATCCCCTGTTTCAAGTCGAGCGCGCGATCCTGGACTCTTCGCCCGACGCAGCGCCGAAAGTTCTTGTCGCTCATCTTGGCCCGGAAAACCCGCGCGATCCAAGTCGGACTTGCGATCGGGCTCCTCCACGGGATCACCGCGAAGCGAAGGGGTGGCTAAACCCGCAGGTCCGCCGTGACCGGCGCGTGGTCGCTGGGCCGCTCCCATTCGCGCACCGTGTCATGCACCTTGGATGACACCTTGCCGTCCACAAAGGCCGCGTCGCGCAGGCCGGGGCTGGCCAGGATGTGGTCCAGGCGCAGGCCGCGGTTGGACTTGCGGAAGTCGGCGGCGCGATAGCTCCACCAGGAAAACAGCTTTTCCGGCTCGGGCGTGGCCAGGCGCGGCAGGTCCAGGAGGTTCATCGACTTGATCATGGCGTCGAAGGCTTCGAGCTCGGCCGGTGTGTGGCTGACCACCTTCAACATCTGGCGGTGGCTCCAGACGTCGTTCTCGCCCGGCGCGATATTGAGGTCGCCGGTGACGATCAGCGGATCCCTGGGATCACGCTTCTTCAGGGCGGCGGTCAGGGTCTCGTAGAAGTCCAGCTTGTGGTCGAACTTGGGATTGCCGATCCGGTCGGGCGTGTCGCCGCCGGCCGGGATGTAGAAGTTCTGGATGTCGACGCCGGCCACCTTGACCGCCACGCAGCGGGCGTGGCCCTCGCGGCAGTTCATCAGGGTCGGGACATCCTCGAACGGCAGGCGCGAGGCGATGGCCACGCCGTGCCAGCCCTTTTGCCCGGCGATCTTCAGGTGCGGCAGGCCGGCGGCCTCGAAGGCTTCGCGCGGAAATTCGCCCTCCTGGCACTTGATCTCCTGCAGGCACAGCACGTCGGGGGCCTGCTCGTCGACGAAGCGGGCGACCTGCTCGGCGCGCAGGCGGACGGAGTTGACGTTCCAGGTGGCGATACGGAGGCGCATGATTTCGCTCTAGAGCGTTTGAGGAGCGCCGGAAACGAAAAACGCCCAGGCGCCTGAGGCGCCTGGGCGAAAGTCGGGTCTCTCATGCCGCCGCCGGGAGGGGATAGGATCCGGCACGGTTTGCGAGGAGAGGGTCGGGCTCTCGTCGCCATGCGTGTTAAATATGCCACTGCATGATAATTAGTCAAGCGCAAATGATGTTGATTCTTGCCTGTTGTGCGAATGTCACATTCAGGACTTGGCGCCGGCGCGTCGCGGGCGGGGGTCGGTGAGCACGAACAGCTTGGGATCCAGATCGCCGGTGGGCTGGAAATCGACCAGGCGCACGCGGATCTGGGCGCCCTTCACGTCGCTGACCGTCCAGCCGATCAGCGAGACCGGGCCGTTGCTGAAATCCAGGCTGATGCGGCCCAGGGTCTGACGTTTGGCGTCCTGGGCCACGATGGTGAAGCCGTCGGCCAGCCGGCGCACGTCGGTGATCACCACGCCGCGATCCAGCCGCACCTCGCGGGCTAGCAGCAGGGCCAGCGGCGTGCGGCTCAGGGGATAGCTCTCGAAGGTCTTCAGGCGGCTGTCGAAGATGTTGACGTTATTGCCGTTGCTGACGACCAGCAGCCCGGAGGGACCCTCATAGGCGAAGCGCGCCTTGCCGGGGCGCTGCATGTAGAACGCGCCCTGCGTGACCGTGCCGCGCTGGTCTGTCTGGATGAAGCGGCCCTTGGCCGAGCCAAGGCCCTGGATGTAGTTGGTAGCCTTGTCGACCAGCGCCTTCTGCTCGGCGGTCAGGGTCGCGGCTGTCGGGGCCTTGGACTGGGCGAACACCGGCGCGCCGAACGAGGCGGCGGCCAGGCTGGCGCCGGCGGCGGCGATCAGGGCGCGGCGGGTGGTCGGGGTGTCGGTCATGCGGTCTCCTTGAACGTGAACCTTTGCCCTGACGCGGTGACGAGTGAAAGACCGTCGCGAGGCCATTTGACGGCGGTGGGATGAAGGGCCGTTCAGGTTGGGGTCGGTGGGGAACGCGGGGGCGGGGCCGGGGGTTGCGGTGGGGCGAAGCGGGAACGGGCATAGGGGATATCCGCAACGGGTGGTTTGCGGACGCTAGCGCCTCAAGCTCTGCCCAATGCGTGGCTCCGTGCCCGCCAGTAGCCGGGTCAGGTTAGCACGGTGGCGACCTACGACGTAGAGGCCGCCCGCAACGATCAGAAGACGGTAGGGCATCGGCTCGTCCAAAACGCAGATGAGGAGGATCGCCGTCAACGCCGCCAGGATAGAACCCAGCGACACGATCCGAGCGACGGCGACCACGACGCCGAAGACCGCCAAGGCGCCGAGGGCGACCGGCCAGGATAACGCCAGTACCACGCCCAAGCCTGTCGCGACGGACTTGCCGCCTGCAAATCCTAGCCAGATCGACCAGCCATGGCCCAATAGCGCGGCAATTCCAGCCAAGCTGGTCGCCCAGGCAGCCCATGGCTGCTGATCGGGCGTAGAGAACTCGGAACAAATCCAGCGCGCCAGAACGACTGCCGCCACGCCCTTCAGGATATCGATCAGCAGGATGACCAGCGCGGGCCATTTGCCCAGTACGCGCAGCGCGTTCGTGGCGCCGACGGATTTGGAGCCAAACTCGCGGATATCGAGGCCGTAGAACCGCTTTCCCACGAGATATGCGGTGGGAATGGAGCCCAGGAGATAAGCGCCCACGAATCCGGCCAGATTTGCGATCCAGAAGTCCATCGCGTGCCCTCAGAAAGCCAAGCTACCCCTCCGGGTCTCGCCGACAAACCAGCGATTCCAACGTCCAACTAGGGTCGAAAACTGACCGTCCAGTCCGGCGATCGTCTCGCCGTGAGATTTAAGGATGGCTCCGTCCTGGAGGGACTGATGATCAGAGACGAACCCGTGCAACATAACTAACCCGTACAGGAGGGTGGATATGCCGCGTTTCGCAACCTTGCTGTTCGATCTTGGCGGGGTTCTGGTCGAGAACACCCATCTCGACGACCTGCCAAGCCTTGTTCCCGATCATCTCCCCAGGAACGACCTGCACGGCCTCTGGCTCAGCTCTCCGGCGGTGCGGCAGTTTGAGAGGGGTCAGATTGACGCCGTGACGTTCTCCGCACGGTTCGTGAGCGAGTGGAACCTGACGCTAACGCCCAGCGCCTTCCTGCAGCGCGTGGCCGCGTGGCCCAAAGGCTTCTATCCGGGCGCCGCCGATCTGCTGACCGCGCTGCGGCGCAGGCATCAGGTCGCCTATCTCAGCAATTCCAACGCTCTGCACTGGGCCGGATTTTCGACAATCCTCGGGTACGCGGATCGCGCCTTTTCGTCCCACATCTGCGGCCTGGTAAAGCCCGACCCCGACGTCTTCAAATTCGTGATCTCTGAACTGGATGTCGAGCCCGGCGAAATCTGCTTCTTCGACGACTCGCCGAGCAATGTTCAGGCGGCGCGAAGGGCGGGCATGGAGGCGCACCTTACCAAGGGCTTTGGCGAGCTGACGTCCAAGCTAGGAACGCTCGGGCTCGTTTGAGCGCCCCCTACTTCTTCGCGTCCTTGACGGCGTCCTTCAGCTCGCCCTGCTTCACGTTGCCGACGACCTTGTCGGTCTTGCCCTGCTTCTTCAGGTCCTTGTCGCCGATCACCGTGCCGACGCCGGACTCGATCTTGCCGACCGTCTCCTGCTTGCGGCCGGCGTCGCGGTCGCAGGCGCCCAGGCCCGCCAACGTGATTGTCAGGGTCAAGGCGAGGAACGGGGTGCGCAGGGGGATCATGGTGGGAACTCCGCTTGAAGCTTGATCAGAAGCTCTCAAACGCAAGCGGAGCCATAACGATCCGTGGCTACAGTCCCGGCGGCGGTGGCGCGAGGATCTCGCGCTTGCCCGCGTGGTTGGCCGCGCCGACCACGCCTTCCTTCTCCATCCGCTCCATCAGGGATGCCGCCCGGTTGTAGCCGATCTGCAGGCGGCGCTGGATGTAGCTGGTCGAGGCCTTGCGATCGCGGGTGACCACGGCCACGGCGTGGTCGTAGAGGTCGTTGGCCCCACCCTCGCCGCCGAAGGCGCCTTCGATGGCCTCTTCCTGTTCCTCGTCGCCGCCGGCGGTGACTTCTTCCAGATAGTTGGGCGTGCCCTGGTCGCGCAGGAACTTGGCCACGGCCTCGACCTCGCCGTCGCTGACGAACGGGCCGTGCAGGCGGGTGACCCGCCCGCCGCCGGCCATGTAGAGCATGTCGCCCTGGCCCAGCAGCTGCTCGGCGCCCTGTTCGCCCAGGATGGTGCGG
>CAYRTE010000033.1:0-49692 GCA_964427205.1 uncultured Caulobacter sp. | reverse complement strand
GGGGGCTCGCTACTGGAATACGGCAATGTGCAACACCGTCGAACATGCGGGCTCTTCTGATAATGTTCATTATACGCCAAATATTTGTAGCCGGGCGGATTCTATTTTGAAGTGCGATTTGTGAGGGTTTTTATGGACTTAGGTCCACGGAGATTTTCACATGGGATCGCGTTACGATCATATCACGCTTGAAGAACGCCACCTGATCTGTCGCTGGCGTGACGCCAAGGTGCCTGTCCGGGTCATCTCCGAGCGGCTTGGCCGCCACCCATCGACCATCCATCGCGAGATCCGGCGCAATTGGTTCGATGATGGCCCGTGGCTGCGCGGCTACTTCGCCATCGCCGCCGACGAGCGTGCCTCGTCGCGACGCAGGCGTGTCGGCAAGCTGCATCGCGATCCAGAACTGGCCCGCTTTGTCACCGAGCGTTTGCAAGAGACCTGGTCGCCAGAACAGATCGCCGGTCATCTCAAGTCGACCCGGCAGCTCCAAGCTTATGCCTGCCACGAGACCATCTATCGCTACGTCTACGGCCCAGATGGCCGAGCTGCGGAGCTCTACAAGCTGCTGCCCAAGATGCGTCGGCGCCGGCGCGCGCGCTATGCCCGACGGCCGCGCGGCCTGCATATCCCGCTGCAGAACACCATCGCACAGCGTCCGGCCCACATCGGCGAGCGCCAGAGCTACGGCCATTGGGAGTGCGATCTGATTGCTTTCCGCAAGGAATACGGGCGTCACAACATCACGACGCTGGTCGAGCGTCGAAGTCGTTATCTGATCATGATCAAGAATCCGAGCCGCAGCTCAACAGGCATCATGGCGGGCCTGGCCCAGCGCTTGGAGCCGCTTCCTCCGCCGATGCGGCAATCCATTACCTTTGATCGCGGCACGGAGTTCGCCTTCTTTGCGACCCTGAAGCGCTCGCTGGAGATTGAGAGCTACTTCTGCAAACCGCAGGCGCCTTGGCAAAAAGGCACGGTCGAGAACACCAATGGCCGTCTGCGGCGCTTCTTGGCCAGCGACACGGACATCGCATTGGTCCCGCCGGAGAAGCTGCTGGAGCTGACCACGCGGCTCAATCGGATCCCGCGCAAGTGTCTCGGATATCGCACGCCGGAAGACGTGCTTGCCGAGCAGATCGCGGCGATGGCTGTGACACGGGCGACGAACGGGCTCTGCGCTACGTGATGGCTCCGCGCCCGCCCGTCGCCCGACTGCCAATGCACTGAAACCCTGACGTGACAGGAGATCCCCTCCCCGTCATCCTGCCCAGGCTCTCCGTCGCACTTCAGCTAGAACCCACATTTTCAATGACTTATGTCTTCTAAACTCCCTCCCCCGGGCGGCGGATAATACGACATCCTAGGCTAGGCCGCGTCCGTTGAAGGCAAGGCTGCGCCATTACCGGACGTTGAGGCTCCCCCAAGAACTGGCCGTTCAGAGCCTGGGTCGAAAGGGCTGGCATCCTACCCTAGTCGGCACATGCTCTTCCCATCAGAGACGCTCGGAGCGCACGGTGTCAGGATGCGCCCCGGCGGTTGCCGCCCTCCATTCGACGAATATTGCGTGGTTGAATCGTCTATCGCCAAAGCGTGGCCTGCCGTCGTCGGACGGCATTCCACCTCTTAGTCAGATCGGACGAATTCCAGCTATTTCTTCGATTTCATAAGACGACCGACGTAAGCGTTATAACCAATTCGGTCGCTGAAATTCTGTCGCAGACGCGTTCTGTGTCGGTTTATCTCGTTCTCGTCGCGAGCCGAGGGTGGATTCAATTGGATCGTGACATCCACAAGCGCTTCCAAGGCTCGCGCTTGATCAGCACGCTCGAGCGGAACAAGTGTCATTGAGTCGAGATACAGCCGGACGATTATCTCCCGCAGAATGAGGCTGTCTACTTGGTTCGGAACTTCACGAATTAAATTAAGAGCCTCAGACAGGTCGGCTTCGATATTCTGCGAGATCAATGCAGACTTAACTAATTCATCGCCCTCTTTATCTCGAAGCATGACCGCCGCGTTGAAAAAGCTCGGGCTCCCAGACCAAGTCGCAAAATTCTTATAAAGATTGTACAACATTCCCCTAAGGATCAGGTAGAAGCGGTTCTCCTGAACAGCAAGCTCACCCACATAGTCTGCTTTAAGTGAATTGCCTCGGAAGGTGATCTCCCCGCCATCCGCCAAATGTTGAGCAATCATTGGTAAACTGTGTAGGCTGGTAAGGAGTACGCCTCTCAGTCGATCAAATATTTTGATACGTTCGGACTGATCAAGCGTTCTTGTCACGCCAAGTATGGAAGCGCCCAGCTGGAGAAATACAGCTCCGCGTTCTTCTGGAGCAAATCTCACCCGTTTGGTGCGCCCAACCGGCTTGGGGGCCTCAAATGTAATCGAGGTTGGCTCATCCGCATTCTCGATCTCGCCAAGGTGGTCAAGTAGCTTGTCTTGCAGGTGGAGCGAAGCACCAGGGCGGGCGTCCCTGATGGCAGCTACCGAACTCTCCCTAATTTCATCCACGATCGGAGCAACCTCGACTTCGAATCGCTCAATCAAAGCAAATATTTCATCAATCCGCGGACGATCGCTTGGGTTCTGCGCGACGTAGAGTTCAGCGACGGAAGGATAGGTCAATAGTCCTTCCGTCGACATGATGATCGATCGGAATTCGGCATCTTTTCCCATGTGCTTAGCGAGGAAATAATCCTCAATGCTCAGCATCATAAATCCATATCCGAACTCATAGTCGCGCAATACAACGCTCTTTATGAGTATTGAAAGGACAATGTCGGGATCGAAGCGCTTGCGCTGTATGCCTTTTCGCTCAACAAAACCTTCAACTAATTTATAAAAATCCGCCTTGGATAGGTAAGGCTCCGACCGCTCCATAAGTAGATGCGCGATTTGGCCGATAAATGTCTCAAGCATCTCCATGTCGACCGGCTGACCTGGCAGCTCTTCCTTATGAGCGGCACGGATGCGATCAGAGAGCAGGTTTTCAATAAGAAGATAACGGTTCAGTGGCTCCACGGCCGCGTCGGAGAGGAAGACGTCAACCATGCTGTTGACATAGAAAATCGTCCGTGGTGCCCGAAGATTGTTGATTGAACGGAAAACTTGCTCAACCACTGCCCTTGGGCGCTCGATCGCACGTCCACTCTCATGATTTTCAATCATGCGAAGCACGGTTGGAAGCGTGACTTCGCTGAGCTGGTAGTATGTGATTTTATCTTTGCTAAAAGCCGCAGGTGCTCTGGAGGGCATGTATCTCTGGTCCCCACGCGTCGCGACAGTCCATCGCACTAGCGGGTGAGCATCGAAAAACCCCTGAAATTTAGTCAAAGCGACGGACGCGTTAGCGTCGAAGTTGTCGAAGAACAGCTCAACCTTACCGATCGAAATAACATACTCGCACTGGCTCTGGGAAAGGCCGAGCGCCTGAAGTCGCCTCACAACCTCTTCCGTAAGCTCCCGGCTCGTTTCCAAAAGTCTGTAGTCTATCACCAGGGCCACCCGGCGCTCTTCGCTTTCCTTTGATGAATTGCGGACTACGCTTAGATAATGAACCAGTGAACTTTTACCGCTTAGCTCGTCACCACTAATTACGCGGTTATTACTATCGCTATTGAAGGCTGCAATCGTGGTACGCCGCCCACTAAATTGATCCTCAGGGAAAACTTCAAGATCAGGCGGAACAAAGGTTTCCGATCGGCTTCCTGACGCTGCCTGCAAATCGTCTTCACTGCGGGCGCGCGCCGCTTCGGCTGCATCATCGACGATTGCGGGCTCGAAGAACGCCTCAGTTCTCTCGAAGAAGTCGCGCGATTTGGCCGGTGCAACTCGTGTGTCGGTCACTGCGGTCAGAGGAAATCTACCGGCTCGCAGATCGAGTGAATAGTGTCGGACTGCAAGGCTGTTCGATTGCGGCAACCACGCTACCGCAACTTGGTAAGGGCTACCTACTTCTGCTGACGCCCCCGCTTGAACCGTCGCGAACGCTCCTCTTGAGGTCTCAGTCCAGTCGACTCCCAAGTCATGGATGTGACCCGTGAACAGTCTGGATTGGCGGCTTGAAAGAAACTCTTTCAAGTCGGTTGCGCACGAGTCTGCAAGC
This sequence comes from uncultured Caulobacter sp., assembly GCA_964427205.1. GTDB lineage: Bacteria > Pseudomonadota > Alphaproteobacteria > Caulobacterales > Caulobacteraceae > Caulobacter. The sequence goes on along the minus strand of CAYRTE010000033.1, from coordinate 45,581 downwards.
CATGAGAGTGGATGATGGGTGAGGACGACAGCGTGCTTTTGAATTGCAGTAAGCTCGTTGGCGAGCTCCGAGCCAAGCACGAATAGTTCGCCCTTGTCGCCGCTTCCCGAGCGACTGTACGCCCCCGCAAGCCCATTGAAACAGATGATCTGTTGGCCATCGCAATCAAAGGCAGCCAATCTGGGGCTTTCTTCACTGACTGACCGGTATCCGTGCGCCTCCACGAACTTGAAGAAAGAGGATAACTTGAGACGGAGATCGTCCCTGACGTCCGCCTCGCAAATTTTGCTCGCGGGATATTGGCCTTGGACGAGACGCTTTGTTTCTTCGATAGCGTTTCGGTCCATTTCATGGTTGCCAGGCACGATGAAGACGCGATCTGGGCCAATCCCCAAGGTCTTGAGCAATGGGCGCAGTAGTGAGTTCTGCACCGCCTCGAAGTCCGATTCAGCGCCCGCGCCAGGCGCTTCCCCTGATTGAACCAAATCGCCGGTGATTAGCAGACATGTGTTTGCAGCTAGGGTGCCATTTGCCCGCAGCGAGCTCGCAAGCTCCAGAATCGACCGCACGGATGCCGCTGCGGCATCTCGAAGCTGCCCAGAGGCTTTCGCTGTGAAGTGGAGATCGCTGATATGGAAAGCGTTGAGCATGTCTATCCTAGCTAATGCGCAGCTTGGTCAACCTGAGGCTTTTGCCACGCAAAACGCAATCGCGTTGTGTGTTAGCGCCTCGTTCTGAGTTGGCATCTTGCGCGACCGCGCTCTAGCTAGCCGGAGCCGGGGAAGCGCTGCTCCCCCTGCGCGGCTTCCAGAAAGCAGCCTTTCCCAAGGTCAGCGATGAGTCAGGTTTTCCCGTTCCGACCGGCCTGACCCCGGCGCTGCGGCGTCCTCCACTTTCCGCCAACCCTTTCGGCCCACGGGCTGAAGCCAGCGACAGGAGTCCGACTCAACGGCCCTGCTGGCGAACGAATCAAGTCGTCGCCAGAGAGCATTTTGCATGGATTTTTAATGACATTCCTTGCAAACGGGCTGCGGAAGCCTAGATTGGAGCAATGAGCAAGTTCGACCAGTTCAAGGCCAAGCTCCGCCCCGGGCAGACCTACCGCCGGGCGGACCTGGCTCAATGGTCGACGGCGGTCGATCGCCACCTCAAGGAGGCCCTGCAAGCCGGCGCGCTGACCAAGCTGGCCGGCGGGCTCTATTATGCGCCCAAAGAGACCGCTTTCGGCCAGGCGCCGCCGCAGGATGACACCCTTGTCGCCACCTTCCTGAAAGGCGGCCCGTTCCTGCTGGCCTCGCCCAACGCCTATAACGCGCTGGGCGTCGGCACGACACAACTGCACAACAAGACCGTGGTCTATAACCACAAGCGCCACGGCAAGTTCGCCTTGGGCGGCCGCACCTATGATTTCCGCATGAAACCCACCTTCCCCAAGAAGCTCAGCCGGGAGTTCCTGTTGGTCGATCTGGTCAACAATCTCGACCAGCTCGGCGAAGACCCCCAGGAGGTCCTGGAGCGCGTCAAGGATCGCCTGTCCTCGAGCGACACGGCACGCCTGAAGAAGGCCGCCCAGACCTATGGCTCCGAACGGGCCAAGAAGTTCTTCGCTCGCGCCCTCGCCGAGGTCGGAGTCCAGGATGCCGCCTGATTTCCTGCACAACCATCGCCAGTTCGGCGACCTGATCCGCATCGTCGGCGCCAACGAGAAGATCGAGCCGGCCCTGGTCGAGAAGGACTACTGGATCATGCAGAGCCTATACGGCCTGCAGCAGTTGGGCCTCGTCTTCGAGCTGAAGGGCGGCACTTCCCTCTCCAAAGGCTACGGCCTCATCAACCGGTTCTCCGAGGATATCGACATCCGCATCGAGCCGCCGGCCGATCCGCCGGTGATGACTGGCCGCAACCACGACAAGCCTGCGCACGTCGAGGGCCGCAAGGCCTTCTACGACCGCCTGGCCCAAACCATCGTGATCAACGGGATCACCGCCGTCGAACGGGACAAGGCCTTCGATGACATCCGTCAATATCGCAGCGGCGGCATCCGGCTGGCCTATGCCAGCAAGAATGGGTCAGTCGAAGGCTTGAAGGACGGCATCCTGCTCGAAGTCGGATTTGACGACGTGACGCCCAATGAACCCCGGGACATCAGTTCCTGGGCCTATGACTACGCCGCCAGCCGGGTCGAGATTCTCGACAACCGCGCCCGCGCCGTCGCCTGCTACCATCCCGGCCACACCCTCGTCGAAAAACTGCAGGCCATCTCGACCAAGTTCCGCCAGCAGCAGGAGACCGGTGTCTTCCCGCCCAACTTCATGCGCCACTATTACGACGTCTACTCGCTGCTCCGAGCCAAGGCAGTCCAGGACTTCATCGGCACGCCTGCCTACCTCGCCCACAAGGCCAAGCGCTTCCCGAAAGCCGACAATCCCGTCATCGCCCAGAACGAAGCCTTCGTCCTGGGCGACCAAGACACCCGGGCCAAGCTGCAAAAAGCCTACATCGCCTCAAACGCCCTCTACTACAGAGGCCAACCCGCCTTTGAGGACATCCTGATCGAGATCGCCAAGTGGGCGCCCAAGCTCTAGGTCACGGGAGCCTCACCTGCCCTAGGGCGTGAAAATCTCGCAGCTAGGTCAGCGATGCGGAGCCCCAGCCTGTCGCCAAACTTCTTCTTGAGATCAGGCGGCCTCCACTCGACCGTCCAAGGACAATCCCGCTAGCAGATGGCCAGCGAAAATCCCTCTGCCAGAAGCCTCTGGATCGTGTTGTCGCAAACCTGGCCCAAGTGAAATCGCTTGAGCAGGTGCGGCGGTGGGCGCGTGAGGGTCTAAGGCGGACGATCGCCGGGGGAGAACCACCAGAAAAGCGCGGTCGCGAAGCGACCGCCTCGCTCCAGTTTTTCTACGGCGGCCGGTCGAGCAGATATAGAGCGGATCAATAGGTCCAGCCCCGCCACGATCAAAAATTGCCCCGTCCAGCTTTCCGCCAGGCTCGGCGGTTCCTGGGATTCGCTGCCAGATCCGCTTGGCTCTCGCCGGAGAGCCACTTGCTGAGTTTCAGCTGCAGCAAGCGACTGAAGTGGAAAAATCGTAGGAACCGCTTGGGTGTTTTAAGTGTCGGGCTTGCCCGACGCCGTTTGGGGGATGCCGGGTGGGAGGACGCGGAGCGTCCGGGGCGAAGCTGCGTAGCAGCGTAGCGAGCCGGCGGGGGCGCAGCCCCCAAGAGGCGGTGTCTTGGGCGCGTTTTCGCGCCAAGTCTGCGTTAGAGAAGATTCTGTTAGATAAAGAAAGTTAGGCAGTTAAGGTTCAAAAATATGCGCTAAGTTACTGTTTTAACGAGTTTTAATGAGGTTGCCGGTTCCTGATACCACGTGCCATAGTTCCTGTTACCACGTAAGCAGGTTCCTTAAACCACGTGCCAATAAGTTCCTGAAACCACGAAGAAAATGGTTCCTGATACCACGATGTGGACAGGTTCCTGAAACCACGTGCCGCTTTCCTGCCTTTTTGGGGCTTCCCGGTTCCTAAAACCACGATGGGTGAGAGCCGCGCGGCGGTTCCTGAAACCACGACACAGCTTTTCTCGGTTCCTGAAACCAAGTGCAGGGCCACCCCGGTTCCTAAAACCACGACACCCCCAGGAACCCAGTTCCTAAAACCACGATAGCCACCCAGCGGCCATTAGCGCCTCCTCTGCACCTCAAATCGACCCAGGACTCGCCGAATCGAACCGAATCGGCGCTTCATTCCAAAGTCGCCTCTGTCTTCCGGTTCCTAAAACCACGAGACTCGATGATCGAGGCCGCGCGCGGTTCCTAATACCACGTGCCTAGGTCGGCATGACGCAACGGCGGTCGCTGCAGGCCTTGGCGAACTCACCAGGCTGGTGCCCATCTTCGGCCCAACGGGCCCAGGCGCCATCGAAGGCCTTGGGATCGCGCTCAGCGTCAAGCCAGGCAGCCCGCGCGTCTTCGCGCCCGCGTTGGGCCGCGTCAGCCCCACGCCGCTCTCTGGCCGCCTCGACCACGAACGCCCGGTCAACGAAATGCACAGCCGGACTACCGTCGGCAGTTGTCGTCTCGCGCATCGCGTAGCGAGGAAGCTCATCTGACCTGCACATCTCGCGGATCCGGAACGTGAACTTCTTCAGCGGCGACTCCGACCCCGTCTTTTCGAAAAGGGTCGTCATCTTGCAGACCCAGCCGGCCTTCTGATTGCCGGCATGCTTTCTTGCGACGCGGTAGATCGCGCGCTCGATGCCGCCGGTCAGCAAGAAGTACTCCCGATCCAGCGTCAGAATGTTGCCGCTCATAATGCCGTCCAGGAGCCAGTCAGGGATCCTGAGGGTCAGTGTCTTCAGCTGCTCGGGATTATCTTCCGACTCCCCCTCGCCCTCGATGTCGCCCAGATAGTGGAACGCCGTATAGCGACGCTTGCCGGCCCTGATGTTGGTCTCCACTTCCGTGGTCCGCAGGCGCCGGATGGCGCGCAGCAGCTCGATATAGTCCTGACCGCTCGTCCCGCGTGCGATGCCCTTCAGCAGCTCATAGGGCGTCGTGTGGATGATCGGCCGGATGTCGTTTTCGCGATTGTCGCGCTGCTGCACGATCCGCGAGATGCACCAGATCAGGATGTCAGCATCCCAGATCGTCGCCATGCCATGCGTCGGGTTGGCGGACACCTTGATGTAGAGCTTGCCGTCCGGGGTGGTGTACTGGATCGGCTTGTTGCGCTTGCGCTTGGAGATCGAGAAGAACGGCCGCTCCATCATCTCCGCGCTGTCCTTGGGCGCGTAGTCGATCAGGTCGTTGATGAAGAAGTCCCGCACCGGGTGCGGATCGTTGCGCGTGCTCATCGCTCACCCATCGGAGGCTTGCCAGCGGCGACGAACAGAAGGTCCAGGCCTTCGCCAATCAGCGCCTGGACGGTGACGCCTCGCTCGACGGCGAGCATCTTCACGCGGCGCTGCATCTCGGCGGAGAAGTAGCCGGCCACCATGCTCTTACCAAGGCGCGCCTTGGGCACGAAGCCTGAGAGCGAGCCCTCCTGTAGGGTCTCCGAAGCGGTTGGCCGCGCCATGTCACCTCCCAAGAATCGATCAGCTCGCCGTGTCCACATGTGGAGTTTGGCGCGCGGAAGGAAGGATGTCCACGGCAAACGGCAATGTCGCCGACCTCGAAAAAAAGCCAATGGCTCTGCTTGCCTTCATCCGCAAACGCTACGCAAGGTGGAGTAGCCAGCTCTCGCGGCTCCATCTCCGATGGCGCTACCAGGGGATTGTCGTGGCTTTTGATGTCGCATTTTATAATAAATGCGACATTTCAGAGAGTGCCGTATGTCGCGTCGCGTGCCAGAGCTGAAAACTGCAATCTTGACGCTACCGTCAAGATTGTGCGCCGCTCTAGGCTGTTGGGCTGCCGCGACCGCCCTCGTAGAGGCTCCCCATGCCTGACCTGGCCGCGCTGTTTGACCTCGCCCAGCGCTGCGCGCCGACCGTGGCTTCGGCGACGATGGTCAGCATCGTACAGGTCGAAAGCCGAGGAGACCCGTTGGCCATCAACGTCAACCGCGCGCCCGATCCCGCGCCGGCCAAGACTCGCGACCAAGCGATCGCCACGGCCGAGCGTCTGATCTCCCAAGGTCAGAATCTCGACCTCGGCTTGGCGCAGATCAATAGCCGGAACCTGACGGCGCTGGGCCTCTCTGTACGGGACGCCTTTAACCCCTGCCTCAATCTGGCGGCGGCCGCCAAATTGCTCCAGTCGAACTATCTGGCCGCCTCCCGTCTGGCTCCGCAGCAACAAGCCTTGAGAATGGCGTTCTCGGCCTACAACACCGGCAACCATCGGCGCGGCTTTGCAAACGGCTACGTCGCCAAGGTCGAGGCCGAGGCCGCCAAGCTGTCTCCAGGTTCTTACGGCGCTCTCGGCCAAGCCACATCGCCTCTACCGGCGGCTGTCCAGGAAGCGATCGAGGTCGCCGCCGAAAACCTTCAACCCGAGGCGCAGGCGCCCGCCAAGCCATCCCTGGATGTCTTCGCGCGAACCGCCGGCCGCTCGATCATCGTCTTTGGCGGAGACGGACAATGATCCTCCACGCCATCATCCGTAATGACCGTTGCCGTCCTCTCGACATATGTTGGGTTCCTCAGAAAGCTTGGGAACCCCGAATGTCCGATCGGACGATCCGCGAACGACTTCTCACGAGCCTACGCCCCAGCGGCGGAGCAATCGTGGGCGTTCGGATCGTCGAGGCGAGTGACGGAACATGGTCCATGTACGTCAAGCTTAGTTGGAAGGTCGGCGAACACTTGGTCGCCGTCTACCGCTCTGCTCAACCGAAGCGGTACAAGTCTTTGTCCGCTGCGGTCGCCCATTGTCGCGCCGCCTATCAATACCGTGGCTCGATAATCCTCGAAACGGAGATACAGGAGCCCCTCCCCCATGATGAGCCCCCTAGCCATCACTAAGCCTGGCATTGCGCCGGCGACGCTTACGAACCGGCGCGCCGGCGCTGTCGCTTTGGCCGCGATTGTTTTGGCCTTTGGCCTTGTCGAGCCCGCCGCGGCTCAATCGGTCGGCGTCGAAACGCTTCTCCAGAACGTGGTCAACTTCTTCACCGGCAACACCACGCGGCTGCTTGCGATCCTGGCGGTGATCATCATGGGCATTCTGGCAATGTTCGGAATCTTCGACTTCCGCCGGATGGCAATCGTCGTCGTTGGCATGGTCGTCGTATTTGGGGCCGCCCAGATCGTCAGCATGGTCACGGGGAGCGGGGCCTAGGCCCCGCTTGCCCGGCGCGCCGCCTTTGGGGGGCAGGCGCGCACCGAGCGGTCACGCTCATGCAGGACGAACACATCACAGAAGACACGCTGTTCCTGGCCTGCACGCGGCCGGCGATGGTGCTGGGCGTGCCGGTCGAAGCCATGGCGCTCAATGTCATGTTGAGCGGCACGATCTTCTTGGCCGCCAACAATCTGGCTTACCTGTCGGTGGGCGTCGCGCTGCACTTTCTGTTCCGCGCCGTGGTCAAGCACGACCACAACGCCTTTCGCGTCCTTCTCATGTGGCTCGAAACCAAGGGCCGGGCCCGAAATCGCGCCTGGTGGGGCGGCAGTTCGCACTCGCCCCTCCCTGTCGTGCGCCACTACTCCGGCAAGGATTTCCCCAATGGCTAGCGGCGTTGCAAAGCAAGCAGGTCCGTCGATCGCTGGCCCCATGGTCTTGAGGCGCGAGCCTCAGCCCGGCGCCAATCTACCCTATGCGCGCCACGTCTCAGACCATGTGGTCGCGCTCGACAACCGGGCGCTGATGGTCTGCTTCAAGCTCGACGGAGCCTCGTTCGAAACCGCTGACGTGCGCGATTTGAACGACTGGCACGCCAAGTTGAACAACGCCTGGCGCAACATCGCCGACGAGCGGCTGGCCATCTGGCACCATGTCGTGCGGCATGAAGATCGAGGCTATCCCGAGGGCCAGTTCGCCTCCGACTTCGCCAGGGATCTCGACGCCGCCTATCGCGCCCGCGTGGGTGCAACCCGGCTTTTCACCAATGACCTCTACATCACCCTGACCCTTCATCCGGGGCGAGATGTCGGGGACAAGCTAGGTGCCCTCCTCCACCGGCTGAGCGCGGGAAGCAAAGCTGGGCTTGAGGTCGATGAAGATGCGATCCGTCTGTTGGAGGACAAGGCTCGCGATCTCCTTCAGTACCTTGGTCGATACGGTGTCCGGCTCCTGGGCCTCTACGACCACAACGGTCTAGCCTTCTCTGAGCCGATGGAACTGTTGCACCTGGTGCTCACCGGCCGGCGCCAACGCATCCCCTTGGTGCGCGGACACCTCGGCGCGGCAATCTACACCGCGCGGGTGATCTTCGGGCGCGAGGCGCTCGAGATCAGAGAACCCGGCGAAGAAAAATACGCAGGGATCTTCGGCGTCAAAGAGTACCCCGCAACCACCCGGCCTGGCCTGTGGGACGGGCTGCTTCGCTCGCCCTATCCTTTCGTCGCCACCCAGTCGTTCGCGTTCCTATCCAAGGCGTCTGCACGCGCCGTCATGGAGCGAAAGCAGAACCTTTTGATCCGCTCCAACGACCGGGCCGCATCTCAGGTGCAAGGTCTCGATGACGCGATCGACGATCTGGTGAGCAATCGCTTTGTCATGGGCGAGCACCAGTTCTCGCTCCTCGTCTATGGCGAGACGACCAAGGCCCTGGCCGACAACATGTCGGCCGCACGCGCGACACTGGCGGATTCAGGCTTGGTGGTCGCCCGTGAGGACCTTGCGCTTGAGGCGGCGTTTTGGTCGCAATTCCCAGGCAATTTCGCCAAACGTTGCCGGCCGGCGGCGATCAACTCGCGCAACTTCGCCGCCCTGGCCCCCTTCCACACCTACCCATCGGGCCAGGCTGCGGGAAACCATTGGGGCCCTGCCGTCGCGCTTCTCAGGACGTCGGCCAAGTCGCCCTTTTACTTCAATTTCCACGTCGGCGACCTAGGCCACACCTTCATCTGCGGCCCATCGGGCTCGGGCAAGACGGTCGTTCAAAACTTCATGCTCGCCCAGCTGGAGAAGTTCGACGTGCAGCGGGTCTTCATCGACAAAGACCGGGGCGCTGAGATCTTCGTGCGGGCTTCGGGCGGCACCTACCTGACGCTGAAAAACGGCGCGCCAACCGGCTTTGCCCCGTTTCGCGCCTTGGAGTTCACACCGCGAAACGTCGTCTTCCTCACCCAGCTCGTGCGTAAACTGGTGACGCCTGCTGATCGGGCTCTGACGGTCCAGGAAGAGCGCCTGATCAGCGACGGCGTCGCCTCCCTCGAACCCCTCGCCCCCAACCAACGATCCCTTACCGCGTTGCGTCAGCTCCTTGGTCAGCGAGACGCCGAAGGCATCGGCGCCAGGCTTGAACGCTGGACGCGCGCGGGACCGCTTGGCTGGGTGCTCGACGGCGACGCCGACCAGGTCGGACTCGACGCGAAATTGCTCGGCTTCGACATGACCGACTTCCTCGACAACGCCGAGGTCCGCACGCCGGTCATGATGTATCTGATCCATCGACTAGAAAGCCTAGTCGATGGGCGACGCTTGGTCGTCGATATCGACGAGTTCTGGAAGGCTCTGGGCGACGAGGCTTTCAGAAACCTCGCCCAGGACGGCCTGAAAACCTACCGCAAGAAGAACGCCTTCATGGTGTTCGGCACGCAAAGTCCGGCCGACGTGCTCCGTTCTGAGATCGCCCACACCATCCTCGAGCAATGTCCGACGAAGATCTTCCTGCCTAATCCCTACGGCCAGGCGCGGGACTACGTGGACGGCTTTGGCCTCACCAACGAGGAGTTCCGGCTGATCCGCGAGGAGCTCTCGCTCGAGTCCCGGCGGTTCCTCGTCAAGCAAGGCCACAACTCGGTTGTCGTCGAGCTGAACCTCGACGGTCTGGACGACGCCCTTTCGATCCTCTCTGGCCGAACCGAGACCGTCGAGCTGCTCGACAGGATCCGCGCGACGCACGGTGACGATCCAGCCGACTGGAGCCCAGCCTTTCAACAAGAACGACGGAGATCCCGATGAGAACGCGCCTTCTTCTACCCTTCGTCCTGGCTGCCACGACTGTCGCAGCGCCGGCCAGCGCTCAGATGGTCGTGACCGACCCCGGCGCTTACACGCGGATGCTTTCGCAGTTGAATCAGGCTCGCGCCCAGCTCGCCGAGTTGCAGACACAAGTCCGCCAGGGCGCGGAGATGGTCGATCAGGGCAAGCGCCTCTACGCCGGAATGACCGGGCTGACTAACGTCAACAGCTTGGGCGGCGTGCTGAACAACCCGGCGCTTCGCCGCTATCTGCCCGCTGAGGTTCAGGACACTGGAAAGCTCCTGAACGGAACGCTCACCGACATGGGCTCGATCGGATCGCGGGCGACCTCGATCCGCGACGCCAATCGACTGTTCACGCCGGCCACTGAGGGGTTGTCGCTCGCCCAACGCTACTACCAGGACGCCCTTGTTAAATCGGGCGACCGGGCAGCTCGCGACGTGGCCCTGGGCGAGAGCGCCTACAAGGCCGCTGGCCAACGCCAGGCGGGCCTGGATCAACTGCGCTTGGCGCTGAACACCGCGTCCACGCCGAAGGAGGTGATGGACCTGCAGGCCCGCATCGCTGCCGAACAGGCGATGATCAACAACGACCAGATGCAACTCCAGGGCCTAGCAATGATGCAGGACGCCGAGAAGCGCATGGCGGATCAGCGCGAGCGGGAAGCAAGAGCCGCGCAGTATCAGCAGACAATGGCCGACTACAAAGGAGGCTTCTGATGCGGAAGCTTGCCATCCTGACCGCAACGGTCGCCTCCAGCGTTTTGGCAGGCTGTCAGCCTGCGCCGCGGTCCGTGTCGTACTTCGACGCAAACCCCTCCGAGCGGTCGACCGTGCTGTCGAATTGCCAGACCGGAAGCCATCGAGGAACTGAATGCAAGAACGCTCAGGCCTCCACGGAAAAGGCTAGCAAGCTCAAGACCATGAACGACTACCGGCGCGGCTTCTAGGGCGGGGACGCAGACATGCCGGCACAAATATTCGGACCGTCCTACGACTACGTCGATACCCGGCTCGAGGCTGTGTTGCACGACGGTCTGAGCAACGTAATCGCCCACGTTGCCGGCCCGCTTCGCATCGCCCTAGTCCTCTATGTGGTGCTTTATGGCTGGGCCATTATCCGAGGTTCGATCACCGAACCGATTATGGACGGCGTGATCAGGCTCGTGAAGCTCTGCTTCATCTACACCATTGCGACGACAGTGGCTTACAACGCCTTTGTCACAACCCCGCTCTTTACAGACCTGCCCAATTGGTTGGCCGAGGCGATCAGCGGCAGTCCTACCCCCGGGATTGGTGGTGCGTTCGACGGCTTCTTCAATCGCGGGGGATACCTCGCGACCAAGATTTTCTCGACAGCTTCGATGACCGATCCAGGCCCGTATGTAACCGGCGGCGCAGTGTGGATCGTCACCGCCCTCACCGCCGCGCTAGGCTTTGGTATCGTCATGCTTGCCAAGCTTGCTTTGGCGATCTTGGTCGCGCTTGGCCCGATTTTCATCGCCCTTCTTGTGTTCGAACAATCCCGTCAGTTCTTCTACGGCTGGTTAAAGCAGGGCGTGAACTACCTCGTCCTGTTCGCTCTGATCATCACCGTGTTTCAGCTCATCCTCGGCTTGGTCGAAGGCCAGTGGGCGAACATCGACGGCCAGGCAGATCCCACTGCCGGCGGCCTCTTGTTCATCGCGCTGTCTGCGTTGGGCATGATCTTCTTTCTGCAGACCCCAAATATTGCAGCCGGCATCGCCGGCGGCGCAGCTGCAGGCATCGGTGATTTCGCCAACGCCGCGCGCGCCATGACCTCTGGCCAGCCCGTTAAATCCGTTCCCACCGGCAACGGCGGGAACGGACGCGGCGGCGGCTCGGTCGCTCCATCCTCATCCGGCTCGTCCCGCAACGGCCATCCGCGCCGGTAGCCCCGCGTCATCTGGAGATCCGCGAATGCTTCGTCCAATCATCCTGACGGCGTGCCTGATCGCTCTCAGCTCCCACTCGGCCGCTTTGGCAGGCAAGCCCAAGTCCTGCAGCGGACATAACCGCCGGCCGGCCAATCCCAACGGATCGGTCCTGCCGGGAACGACGGTCGCCGCGGTCACGGCTCCAATCGCCGCGCCGCCGACACCCGGGCCAGATGGTCGCCCGGTCCGTGTCCCGGCGCCAGGCACCGTCGTTCCGTCGATTTCCGGAACCTCGGTCCCGGCTCCCGCCAGGAAGGACAAGGCCAAGAAGATCTCGGCCCTCGCGCCCGGCCAGTACCCCAGCTGCCTGGAGGCCCTGGGATGACGGGCGTGGCCGCACATGACCTCAAAGCCTATTTCGACGAAGCGCGTCGCTGGGATCAGGACCGTCTGAAGTCGGCGGAACGGTCCAAGCGCGTGGCCTGGACCGTGGCCATCCTGGCGACCACCGTGGCGATCGCCGCCTCGACAGCTGTCGCGGCGCTCGCGCCGTTGAAGTCCGTCGAGCCCTACGTCGTTCGCGTGAACCAGACGACGGGCTCGGTGGACGTCATGACCGGCCTGACGGGCGAACGGGGCGTCACCTATAACGAAGCGGTCAGCAAATCCTTCCTCGCCCAATACGTCCGGGCTCGGGAAGGCTACCTCCCTCCGGCCGCGCAAGAAAACTTCCAGTTCGTCACGATCCTTTCGACTCCGGACGAACAACAGCGCTGGGCCAACCTCTATCGAGCGACCAACCCCCAGAGCCCGCAGGTCGTCATTGGTGCTGCTGGCTCTGCCACGGTCTTGATCCGCAATATCACCTTCATCAACGACAAGGTCGCCAACGTCAGGTTCTCCAAGACGGTCCGCCTCGGCCAAGAGGTCAAGACCACCGACTGGATCGCTACCCTGACCTTTGCCTACACCAAGGCGCCGATGCTTGAGTCAGACCGCATCCGCAACCCGCTCGGGTTCCAGGTCGACAGCTATCGCGCCGACCCGGAGATTTCCCAATGAGGTCGTGTCTGCTCGCCGCCTGCGCCGGCGTCGCCTTGTTATCCTTCGCTGGAGCCGCTGGGGCGGTCGATGTCCCCAAGGCGGGGCAGTCGGATCCTCGGGTCAAATGGGCCAACTACGACCCCTGGCAGGTTTATCGCGTCGTTGGCACCTTTCGAACCGCCACTCAGATCGTCTTCGACCCGCGCGAGGAAATCCAGCACGTAGCCTTGGGCGATACGGTGTCGTGGGAGGTCGCGGCAGAGACCAACATCCTCTTCGTCAAACCGCGCGAAAAGGGCCTGCCGACCAATTTGATCGTCACGACCCGCCGCGGCTCGGAACTGCGCAACTACACCTTCGAACTGGGGATCCGTTCGGGCCCGATCACCGCCACCTCCCCCGACACCTATTTCCAGGTCAGGTTCAGATATCCCGACGACGACCGCGCGGCCCTGGCCAGGACCATCGTTGGCCAAGCCGCCGCCATCGAGGGCGCTCGCGCCGGCCTGATGCTGGACCACGCTGTAGTCGAGGGCCCCCGAAACCTCAACTACACGGTCCAAGGCTCCTCACGGATTCAGCCGTCTGAAGTCTCCGACAACGGCCAGTTCACCGTGCTGCGTTTCCCGGCCAACCAGGAGCTGCCCAGCTTCTTCATGACCCTGCCGGACGGATCCGAGAGCCAGGTGCCGTTCGATGTCCGCGACGAGTTCGTGGTTTTGCACACCGTCGCCGCCAAGCTGGTCCTGCGCCGGGGCCGCGAGGTGCTCTGCATCTTCAACGAGGCCGTCACGCCCTACGGCGTCACCCACGGCACGGGTACGGCCTCCGCCAACGTCGATCGCACCATTCGCACGGGTCAATGACGATGACTGATCACCACGACACCAGCACCGGTTCCACTGCGGCTGAATCGCAAGCCGCATCGCCCGCCGACCCTTTCGCAGGGCGACGGGCGGCCGCGGAACATAGCGCCGCACCTCGCACGACCGATCAAGGCGGCGGCGTCCTGGGCGAACGGGGGATCTCGCCCGTCGCCGGCCGCATGAACACTCCACAAGCCAAGATCGCCGGGATCGCGGGTATGGTCGGCGTGGCGGCCTTGTTGATCGGGGTCACCTGGGATCGAGGCGACGCCAAGCCGACAAAGCCCAAGGACCCGGCCCGGCAAACGGTTCGCTATGACCAGGTCGCCCCGACCGATGCCGCTCCGCTCCCCCCCGCACCGACACTCTCCGCCGGCGCTATCGATCCGGCGACTGGCCAACCCCTCGCGCCTGGACAGGTCGTGCCCGCTCCCGTCGCCGGAGCAGGCGGCTCCGCCTCCAGCGCATCGGCCCCTCGCGAAAGCTTGTCGGACCTCACCCGCCGCGCCCCGCTGGTCGCCTTCAGCCATAGCGGTTCGCCGCCGGCCGGCGGCGGCGCTGGTGGGGCTGAAGCCATCCTCGCCAGCGCGCAAGGCGCGCCCGCCCGGCAGGCGACCGAACTTGAAAACCTGCGACGTGGCTCGGCGATTGCCACGGCGCGCGCCACAGTGCTGGGTGATCGCAACTACTTGATCCTGGCCGGCACGCAGATCCCCTGTGTCCTGCAAACGGCGATGGACTCCTCCTTGCCAGGCTACACCACCTGCATCGTCCCGCGCGATGTGCTCTCCGACAACGGCCGAGTGGTCCTGTTGGAGAAGGGCACCAAGGTCCTGGGCGAGTATCGCGGCGGGATGCAGCGCGGACAGCGTCGGCTCTTCATCCTATGGACCCGTGCCGTCACGCCACGCGGGATTGCCATCGATCTGGCTTCGCCCGGCGCGGACGCCCTGGGACGCAGCGGCTTTGGTGGCGACGTTGATAATCGCTTCTTCGAGCGTTTTGGCGCTGCGTTGTTACTGTCTCTGGTCGACGACGGCGTCTATGCCGCCACGGCCGGTAACGGCCGCAACTATCAAAGCACCGCCCGTGTGCCCTCAGAGGTCGCCAACACAGCGTTGGAGGGCTCAATCAACATCCCACCCATCCTGCGCAAGAACCAGGGCGAGGACGTCGGGATCATGGTCGCTCAGGACTTCGACTTCTCTGACGTCTACGGCGTGAAGGCGCGATGATCGCCGACAGCTCGGTCCTGCTGCACTACATGCAGCCGCTGCAGCGTCTTCTCGAACCCGCCGACGTCACCGAGCTGGTGATAAACCGGCCGGGAGAAGTGGGCGTCGAGGGCGCCAAGGGGTGGTCGTGGTTCGAGGTTCCCGAGCTGACCTCGACCTGGTTAGCGACCCTGTCCAACGCGGCGGCTGCCTTTTCACGTCAGGACGTCAACGCCGAGACCCCGATCTGCTCGACGGTCCTGCCGCAAGGCGAGCGCTGCCAAATCGTGCTGCCGCCGGCCGTCCCCGAGGGCACGGTGTCGATCACCATCCGCAAGCCCTCCACGGTGACCTTCGGCATGGACGACTTCACCGCGTCGGGCCTCTTCGAGGAGACCACGTTGACCTCGGACGCCCTGGGCGATGACGAACAAGAGCTGCTTGGCCTGCGCGACAAACGCCTATGGCCGGCCTTCTTTGACCTAGCGGTCCGATCCCGCAAAAACATCCTGATCAGCGGCGCCACGGGCTCGGGCAAAACGACCTTCAGCAAAGGCCTGGTTCGACTGATCCCCGACCACGAGCGGCTTTTGACGATCGAGGATACCCGCGAGCTGACGGTTCCCCATCGCAACGTCGTCCACCTGACCTACTCCAAGGACCAACAGGGCCTGGCCAAGATCGGGCCCAAGCACTTGTTGGAAAGCGCGCTGCGCATGCGGCCCGACCGGATCTTGCTTCAAGAGCTGCGCGACGGCACGGCCTTCTTCTACCTGCGCAACGTCAACTCAGGCCATCCCGGCTCGATCACCACCGTCCACGCCGACTCCGCTGCCTTGGCCTTCGAACAGCTGACCCTGCTGGTCAAGGAATCCGAAGGTGGCCGCGATCTTTCCCGCGATGACATCCGTGGCCTTCTCCACCTGCTGGTCGATGTCGTCGTCCAGATGCGCAAGGTGGACGGCCGTTTCCGAATGACGGAGCTCTATTATGACCCGGTTCGCAAGCGCCACGCCGGCCGGTAAGGCCGCCATCCTAGTCGCCTCGGCGCTCCTGCTGCTGGTGCTGTGGGCGGTGCTCGCCACGCTGGGGACCCTGATCGGACTTGGACGCCTTGGCGCGAACGTCGATTTCGCGGCCGTGCCTGGCTGGCTCTGGGTCTATCGCGGCCATCCCCAGGTCCAGCTCTGGTTCAAGGTCTCAGCCCTGGGATCTGGATTGCTGATCCTGATCATCGCGGCAATGGCCGCCTTGCGCATCCGCCGGCCGCTGCATGGCTCGGCGCGCTGGGCCAATGAGGGCGAAATCCGGCGCGAGGGCCTGCGCGCCAAGCAAGGGATCATCCTTGGGCGCAAGGGCGCTGGATACCTGGTCTTCGGCGGAAATGAGCACGTGATGCTCTATGCGCCGACCCGCACCGGCAAGGGGGTCGGCGTGGTGATCCCAAACCTTCTGAACTGGACCGACAGCGTCGTTGTCCTGGATATCAAGAAGGAGAATTGGGACGCGACGGCCGGCTTTCGCGCCAAGCATGGTCAGCAGGTCCTGATGTTCGATCCGCTCGATCCGGAGGGCCGCACGGCCCGCTATAACCCGCTGGCCTACATCGACCGGACGAGCGCGATCGATACCTTGGACGAGCTGCAAAAGCTCGCCACCATGCTGTTTCCCACGCCGGATAAAGGCGATCCCTTCTGGTCGGAGGCCGCGCGGACAGGCTTTGTCGGGGTCGGGGCCTATGTCGCCGAGAGCCCGCAACTGCCGTTCACGATTGGTGAGATCTACCGGCAGCTCACCAGCGGCAATCCCAAGGTCAAGTTCCCCGCCCTGATCGAGGCCCGCGCCGGCGGCAAGGAGGCTCTGTCGCCCGGGGCGGTTAACGCGCTCAACGACTTTTGCTCCGCGTCCGACAACACGTTCGCATCCATCAAGCAGACGATCACCTCGCGCATGAACCTGTGGCTCAATCCGCGGGTCGATGCAGCCACCAGCGCCAGCGACTTTGACCTTCGTGATCTGCGATCCAAGCCGATCTCGATCTATCTGGGCGTCACGCCCGACAACATGGCCCGGGTCGCTCCCCTTTATAATCTCTTCTTCCAGCAACTGGTGGACCTCAACACGCGGGAGTTGCCGGGCGGCGGACGCCACCCCATCCAGGTCCTGGTCCTTCTCGACGAGTTCGCCCGGATCGGGCACGCCTCCGTGATCGCCAAGGGGTTCTCCTACGTCGCCGGCTACGGCCTTCGCCTGTTGCCTGTCCTCCAAAGTCCCTCTCAGCTGCGCGCCGAATACGGCCCCGATGTCGCCGACGAGATTATGACCAACTGCGGCGTCGAGGTCGTCTTCACGCCCAAGGAACTGAAGGTCGCCCAGGATCTCTCCGAGCGCCTCGGCTACTACACGTTCGAGGGACGCTCCAAGTCGCGGCCGACCTATCTGGGCGGGGGCAAGCGCACGACGACAGAGAGCGATCAGCGCCGTGCGCTGATGCTTCCCCAGGAGCTGATCCAGATGAGCAAGGACACGCTCATCATCATGCGCGGTGGCATCGCGCCCATTCGGGCCTCCAAGATCTATTTCTTCAAGAACGCCGACTTCACCAAGCGCCTGTTGCCGCCTCCGCCGATCACGCCCTTGGCGTCGGCCGGGCCTACCGGACAGCCACCCGCAAATTCGGACGATCGCCTGGACGCCATCACCGCCGACCTGGCGGCCCTCAGCCAAACCGTCAATGAGATCCACGCGCGCGTGGTCGAGCGCTCCCTGACCGTGAGCGAAGCCGCCGGCGACACGGAGCTGGACCTGGGCGCAATCTCGCTGGAGCTGGACGCCATCGACATGGACGACCTTCCGGCCGGCGCCACCGAGGCGGAATCCGAAGATTGGATCAACCGCTACATCAACGCGGGGCTCTTGGAAGAAGCGATCGAACGCTAACGCGCAAAGGAGGCCGCCATGGCCGATAATATCGACACCCCTGCCGACGCTCCGGTGACCGCGATCACGCCGCCGCCAAACCTCGCCTCTGCCGAAAGGGCGAGCGCGGCGGGACCCGAGATGGAAAACACCATCTCACCGGCCGCTGCGCTGGACTTGTCGTTGCCTGTCAAGCGGGCCAGCGACTACGCCACCGAGCCAGAGGATATCGCCTATGAGCGCTCGATCGACGAGGCCGAGCGCATTGGCATCGCTTTGGCCGAGGCCCGGCTGCGGCGTGAAGACGAGACAGAGCGCCCCCTGACCGCCGAGCCCGTGCTTCAAAACAGCAAGGCCCAAGCCCCAGAGCCTGACAAGGCCGCCCCCTCCCCTCCAACGTCCGAAGCCACCGCCAAACCGGCGCCGGCTAACGATGACGGACCTCAACGTTTCTCGGTCGAGCGCGGCGACGTCCCCGATGCTGTCAAGCGCCGCTATCTGACCGAGGAGCCACAGTTCGCGCCCGAGGTCCGGTTTTTCACCGACGCCACGGGCAAGGAAGCTGCGTTCCGCGACACCGGCGACAAGCTCTTGGCGCACCAGACGAACGCTGAGGTGATCAAGGACTTGATCGCCATCGCTGAGCATCGCGGCTGGACCGCCATCGACGTTCGCGGCGAAGACGCCTTCCGGCGGGAGGTGTGGATGCAGGCTCGCAGCGAAGGCTTGGAGGTGCGTGGCTACAAACCAACCGAGCGGGATCTCCAGGAGCTTGATGGCCGCCTGTCGGCCCGGGACACCAATTCGGTGGCGCCGGCGCGCGACCGAGCGCCCCAAGACCCTGATGCAGCCGGCCGGACCGGCGGTAGCGGGGAGCCCTCCCCCGCGCCAAGGCCCGTCCAGGAACGGCTGGATTACGATAAGGGCGTCACGGGCAAGCTGCTCGAGAGTGGCCAAGCGCCATACCGTCATCGCTCTGGTCAGGAACTGACGCCGTTCGTTCGGGTGGAACTGGCGAGCGGACGGCAGGTGGAAGTTTGGGGCGTCGGTTTGCCGGCGGCCTTGGAGAAATCCGGCGCCGCGACCGGCGAGGAGATCACACTGCGGCGAGACGGCGTCGAGCGGGTCATTCGGACCTTGGAGGTTCGCGACAAGGTCTCAGGCGAGCTTTCACTTCAGCAGCGAGAAGTGCCCCGCAACAAGTGGTCCATCGACGCTCATCGGTTTCGCGCCGCTAGCCCCGGCCAAGCGGCCAAGGACCCTGAACTCAACGCGGCCCAAAGCCGGCTCGCGGTCGTGACGGCGATCGTCAAGGACCGTCATGCCGACCCAACCGTGCAGGACCGATTGATCGCCGGCGCAAAGGAAAAGATTGCTGACCATATCGAGCGCGGCGCGCGCTTTGAAACCGCCAAAGTGCGAGAGCCGCGCGGGCGTTCGGCGGACCAGCCCGATACGGACCGGATGCCGCCGCCGACCGCGCAGCCATCGCCTTCCAAATCTGGGCCCGAACGAACGAGGGGACGGTAGGTGTGGCGGGTTCAATCTTGAACGAGTTTGCACGTGCAAACTCCAACCCGCCGCATCCGATCGATGTCAGCGTTGGCCGCCAGCTGCGCCAGGCCCGTAAGGCGCGTGGCCTGAGCCAGGCCTCGCTCGGCGAGGCGATCGGCATCAGCTTCCAGCAAGTTCAAAAATATGAGCGCGGAGACAACCGGGTCTCGGCCTCCAAGCTTGCGGAGGCGGCGCTCTTTTTCCAAGTGCCGATCCAGTATTTCTTTTCGGAGATCGCCGAGTTGCTCGCGGGTCCGGCCGGCGCGCTTGACCCGGTAGTAGCGGCCTTGGCGGCGGACACGCGGGCCATGGCGTTGCTGTTGGCCTGGCGCCGGCTTCCTCCAGCTCGCCGCAAGCTGATCACCGATCTGATCAGCGCGACGATCCAGGACGAGGTCTAACGCCCTCGGCCGCCCGGCGTCCGCTGAACAAGTTTGCACGTGCAAACCTAGCGACCTCGCGACCGATCCTTGCCTGGGTCCTGGCTCTTTTCAGTCGCGGCCTTGGCAGGCTCGAACTGCTTGCCGCCTTCAACCAGCGTCCTGGCCAGCGCGACACGCCGACTGACCGGGGCCGGCATGGCTTTGACGAACGCCTCCACCGAACGACCAAGCGCCTGGTCACGCGGATCGGCCGACGCCTCCAGCACCTTGGCCGCGGCCCTATAGGACGAACGCACCTGAGCCTGACGTTGGCGCATGCGGTCATCCCAAGGCTGAGCCTTTCCTCCGCTGCGCGCTAGGCTCTCGGCTTCCCGCCGCGCCTCTCGCAGAACCCGGGGTTCGTTCTGGCCCGTCCGTTCGAAGCGCTCGCGTGCTTTGCGCACCGGTGTCCGCTCGGGCTTTTGCGTGATCCCGCGCGCGCGGCGCGGTGTTGCCTCCGCTTCGATCCCGCGACCGCGCAGTTCGCTGGCGAACCGCTCGCGCCAATCGGCCAAATCCGCCTTCTTGGGACTGAGCCGCTCGCCGCCGACCCCTAGCGACCGGACGCTGAGATGGACGTGGGGCTGCTCGCCCTTGGCGTCTTGGTGGAAGGCGAAAACATAAGGATAGGTCTCGCCAAACTCGGCCCGGGCAAAGGCGCGGACCGCATCCTTCATGCGCTCGGGATCGGTCCCCACCGGCATCGACAGCACGATCGACACCGACATCGTGCTGTTGGCGCGTCGGCGGCTGTCGCTTTCGCCCGACGCCGTCCAATCCAGCGCCAGCTCTTTGACGCCATCCCGGCCATGGACGAACGCGCCGTCCGACTGCTCCAGATCAAGCTCCCCCTTCCGAGAGATGTAATCCAGGTGCGCGCCAAGGTGCTCGCCGTCCTTGGTCTTACCGGTGATTTTGACCATCACCTCCGGCGCCTTCTGAACCACGCGGGCGAGCTTGGCCTTCGCGTCGGCCTCCCCTCCCCCACTCGTCGGCCCGCCCAGGACGCTGCCCTTGGCGATAACCTTTCGACCGCCTGCCGGCGCGCGCCAGACCTGGTCGAACCCTCGCACATCGCGAAAGTCGCTCATGCCTCGTCCTCCCAGTAGGCGAGGTTGCCCTTGAAGGCTTCGGAGAGGCCGCGGACATGCTCGCGGATCTCGCTGCGAAACGCCTCGATCGACGACATCTCCGCGTCCAACACCGAGCCTGGCATCACCGCCGTGTTCATCGCCCGTGCGATCTGGTTCACGTTCACGCCGATCCGCCGCAGCTCCTCCTGCACGGCGTAGAAGGCCAGCTCCTCGCGACGGCTAAAGCGCGGCCGTCCAAACAGCCGCCGGCGCAAGAGCGCCAGGACCCACTCGGTGCGACGAAGGCCGTCGGAGCCGGACACGTCGTTTAGAGCCACCAGGTCGTCGGGCTTTAGGCGAAGGGTCAGTTTGGTCGACTGGCCGCGTGGCGCGACGCCAGGGCTGGAGGCGCTCTCACCGACCGCTTGGGCGACCAGGTCTCGAAGCTTCTTGGACCGGCCCGACGATGCCAGCGCATCGAACTTGGCGGCGAGGTCGTCCGGGAGCTGGAACGCGAACATGGCCATCAGCGGAGCGTAATTTATAAAAACGCCGGCGCAAAGCCTATCCTGCCCTCAACCCCATCGGACATACGCTCCCTTCAACGTTCCCACGATTCTCCGCATCTACGGCCAAGATTCGCGCCGTGTAATGCAGATCCACTTTCGCCTCAAAGTTGCCTTTGAGGCTCCCTATCAAGAAAGAGCTAAGGGGCTTTGCCCCTCGCGCGCGGGGCGTGAAGTCTCCGCTTCGCTGCGACCGGCCAGGGGGTTTCCCCGACTTTCCCTCGCTGCGCTCAGTGCAGGTCGGGTGATCCCCCTCCCCCCGGCCGCGCCCCACTTGCTACCCCCGCCTCGCCGGCGGGCAGGGGTTCAGGCGGGCCTGCACCCTGCCGACAACGAAACCGCGCCTAACCGGCCAAGTGCGTACCGGAGACCATCCCTTGCAAATTCGAGATCTTGCCCGCCTCGCCCAACTCACCCCCCGCCAACTGCGCCGCTACGAACGCGAGGGCCTCATCCGCCCCGCCACGATCGCTCAAGGCCAACCCAGATACGCCGCCCAGACCGCCCCGCTCGTCCGGCGCATCAACGTCCTGGTCGACCTCGGCTTCACCACCGGAGAAATCCGAACCTTCCTCGACCGCATCGACGATCAGCCGTCCGAACACTGCGCGCCGGTCAGCGATCTGCAGGGCCGCCGCATCGCCAAGATCGACGCGGTGATCGCCAAGCTCAAGGCCACCCGCGCTGAACTGGTCGGACTGCTGGTGACCGACGAGGCGCTAGACGTCCAGGATCAGGCGACGGCCGTCCGGCGTCAGTAGGCCAAGCAAGGTGTCGTACTTCCAACTGGCCAGCGCGACCAGGAACACCGAGGCGCCTTGGTAGGCGTAAGCGTACCAAGGTAGCCCGCCCCAAAAGACCGCAAATCCGATGAAGGCCAGGGCGCCCAGCACCACATAGCCGCGCAGCACAAACTGCACGACGCCCCGGCAATAGAGCATCACGAAGAACGCCGCGTATCGCAGCCCCGTCACCATCGCGCGCAGAACCGCGCGGCCTATGCCGGGAACATCCAACTAGGCGCTCCGTGCCCTCACCAGCCGAATGTCGGCCACGGCGGTCGGCTCGGTGGCGCCGCCATCGAAAGCCACCAGCGCCGTCTCCGGATTGGGGCCGGGCTCCAAGAGCAGCCGCCCCGTGCGCCTGCCGACCTTCACGTCAAACCCGGCGAGCTTGCCCCTAGCACCGGACTTGGGCGCAGCGCCGTCGGCTGGGGTCTCGGTTTGCACGTGCAAACTCCCCTCCCCTGCCCCGGCTTTCCCTGCTGCCTTGCCCTTAGCCGGCGCGGCGGTGGGGGTATCCTTCCCGCTCTTGGGCGCGGGCTTCAGCTCGGCCGCCAAGGCCACCGCTTCGCGCGTGGTGATCGTATCGCCGCGCTCGGCCACGAGCGCCTGAGTGCGGGCAGCGTCGCGCTTCCAGGCGATGGACAGCTCGTAGAGCGTGCGCGCACCCAGCTTCGACGCCAGGGCCTTCAACTCGGGCGGCAGGTCCCGAAGCGCCGCATAGATGGAGATCGCCTCCTTCGACCGACCAAGCTTTTCGCCGACCTGCTGCTGATTGAGCCCCAGCTCCATCAGACGGGCGACTGCCGTGGTCATCTCCTCGGTATTGAGCGGCTCACGCTGGTCGTTTTCGATGACCTGGGCGGCCAGGATATCGACCTCGCTGGCGTTGCTGGTGGTGATCACTGCCGGGATGGTCGCAAGCCCGGCCAGCTGCGCGGCGCGGAAGCGGCGCGCGCCAAACCGGATCATGTAACCGGTCTCGTCCTTGGGGCGCACGGTGATGGGCTGAAGAACCGTGTGCTCGCGCATCGAGGCGGCGAGGTCGGCGAGTTGCGCGTCGTCGAAACCGGTGCGCGGATTGTTAGGGTCCTCGTAGATTTCCGACAGCGGCAGTTCTTTCAGGCGCGAGCCGTCCGGCTCTCCGCTGTCCTCGACCAGGCCGCCCACGAGCGCCGCGAAATTGGTGGTCATGGCGATGATCCTCTACGCGGCGACGGCGGCCGACAGGCGGCCCTTGATGGTCCCGAGCACGCCGCGAATTTCCTTTGCGGCGTCCTGGGCGGCCTTCTTCTTGATCGTCCAGACCGGCGCCTTCAGGCTGACGGCCTCGGCGTAGCCCTGGCGCTGGGTGAGCACGCCGTCGAACATAAGCGAGGTGCCGCCCTGGGTCAGGAGGGTCTTGAGGTTCTCGCGTTGGCGCGGCGAGGTGCTGACGAACCGCGAGGGCAGCAGGCCCAGGAAATCGATGCGTCGGCCGCCGCGCGCTTGGTCCTCGACCAGCTTGATTTGCTTGCGAAGCTTGCCGATGCCCAAGAGCGAATAGTCTTCTAGATCGATGGGCGAGATCACCAGATCGGTGACCAGGAGCGCCGCGAAATTGCGACCGCCCCAGGTGGGCGGCGTATCGATCACGCAGTAGTCAAACTGGTCCTTCAGCGCGGAGAACCGCTTGGCCATCGCCGGGATGGCCTCGTTCAAAAGCCCATCGACATTGTGCAGCTTGTCGTCTGCGCGCAGCACCGTCACGCCCGGTAGACCTTTGAGCGTCAGGTCAGGACCGAAAAAGAGGGCGCTGCTTAAGCCCCCCTGGCGCTCGGCGGCCAGGGTGTGGCTGGCGTTGGCCTGGGGGTCTAGGTCAACGAACAGAATGCGGGTCGCCGCTTCCTCGGCCAGGAACCACGCCAGATGGATCGCCAGCATGGTCTTACCCACGCCGCCCTTCTGGTTGTTCACGACGATGGTTTTCATGCGCTTTTCTTCCTGCCCGAACGCTCGGGGCGCCGATCAGCCAGCTCGTTGTCGTTGACGGTGAAGCCTGCCGCCTTCAGGGCCCTAAGCACGATAACCCGCAGGGTCACGCCCTGTTCGGCGGCCTGCTTCTTCAGCTCGTCGCGAAGCGCCTTTGGGACCTTCATGTTCAACATGGACTCGCCAGCCTCGTCGCTCACTTCCATGCCTTGCTAAACCCCCAAGACCGCGCCGCCGAAGGCGGCCGAGTCGTTGTGATTCAGCATAGTCAAAAGATAAAGAGGTTTCAGCCGTCATCGCGGCGGTCCTCCTGATTTTCTCGCCAGAGCAGCCAAGAGCCCTGGTCATCAGGCGGGCGTGAAACCCGCCCGACCAAGGCCAGGGCAATGAACACCAATAGGGCGACAAGCATTTATCGATCCTCCGGCAAGGGCGGCCGCTTAAGCGGCCGCCTCCTGAGCGCTGGCGCTGGCGCCGTCGGCATCGGCTAGGGCCGCGCCCAGTTGGTAGCTCTCCAACAGATCGACAGCGCGTTGAGCATGGCCTGCGGCGGTGAAGATGAACCGCTTGTCGTCCTTCAGCACCTTGAGCCACGAGCCGATATAGGCTGCATGGTCTTCGATGTGGGAGGGGCGAAGGCCCAGGATCGCGCCGACGAACGCCGCGCCAAGTTCGGCGCAACATTCCTCCTTGGCGTACCCGTCGTCGCCGAACGTCTTGCGGCCAAAGTCGCGGTCCAGCCGGTCGGGGTGCCGAGTCCAGTGGATCAGTTCATGGGCCAGGGTCGCGGCATGATGCTCGGCGTCGGAAAACAGCTCCAGCGGCGGCATGTGAATGTCGTCGGTACTGATCCGGTAGAACGCCCGATCACCGGTGTTGATGACCTTGGCCGGGATGTTGGCGAAGAACGCGTCGGCCGCCGCGATCCGTTCGGGCAGGGGGCCAGGTTCGGCCGCTTTGACGCTGTAGCGCTCGGGCAAGCCATCGATCTGCTCGCTGTTGAACACGGTATAGGCCTTCAGCCAACGGCGAACGCTCACACCGTCCTCGCCGTCACTCTGGTCGGGGGCGTCCTGGTCGCCAAACACGCTTTGCCCGGCCTTGACGACCTTGCTCCCGCGCTCGCCCTTGCGGACCGATCCGCCCAGTTCCAGCGCCTGCTGAAAGGTCATCCAGTAGGGGGATACAAAGCCGCGCTCTTGGCTGGCGCCCCACAGCATCACGACATTGATGCCGCGATAGGGCTCGCCGTTATACCGCAGGGGGCGAAGCGACCCGCCCGCTGAGCGCCAGGGCTGCTCCCACGGCTTGGTTCCGACCTCTAGCGCCTTGATGATCTGGTCGGTGACGTGTTGATGGATGTCGAAACGCTCGGTCGGCGCGGCCTTGGCGGCGGCGGTCTTGCGGCTCTTTGAGGTAGGGGCTTTGGTCATTTCCGGGCTCCGTCTCTAAGGCTCAAGAATACATCTTTATGTTTTGTTTTGCTAGAAGATAAAGATGTTTTCTTTCCCTTTGTCGGCTTGGGTTGGCTCGCTTCTTTCGCGATCCAACCGGCTAGGCCGGCGCCAATGAGCCGGGGATAGCAAAGGGGCGGCCGGGGCGGGGGAGGGGGATCGCCCGGCCTGCACGACCAACGGGAGGAAGGTTGGGGACACCCCCGCCCCGGGTCGAAGACTTTACCGCCCCGCGCGAGGGGCAAGGCCCCTTAGCCAGACGAATGCCAGGCGTGCGGGCCGCAGGCCCGCGCCGCTTCGCGCGGGTTTGCACGTGCAAACCTGTGCCCGACATTCAGAAAGCAGAGAGCCGGTTTGCACGTACAAACCGGCTCCAGGAGAAGGGAGCCGGGGCGCTAGGCCCCGGCGTTAGAGACTATTCGGCCGCCATCGGGACCTCGTCTTCATCCCACGGCGCGCTTTCGTCCAGATCGCCCCCGGCGTCAAAGGCCTCGCCTTCCAAGGCGTCCTCGTCCTGGACGATGTCACGCGGACGCAAGATGGTCGGCAGCCAGCCCTTGCCGTCCAGACGCCGCTCGGCTTCGGCCGCCAGCTCCTGCTTCTTGAGGTTGGCGATATTCTCAGCCGCCTGGGCGGTCGTCGCCTCCTCCACGGCCGCGACGATCAGCGACTTGGACACCCGGCCAAAATAGCCCTGCGCCGTCGGGGCCCACCATTGGGTCATGTCCAGCCCCAGAGCCTTGGCCAGATGATCGGAGGCGACCTGACGAGCGCTGTTCTCGCGTTCGAACGGCTGCTTGACCGCATCGACCATCTGAGACGCCGCGTAGGCGACAAGCTCCATGAGTTGATCGGGCTCGCGCGCCATGAGGAACGACCACAGGTCCGCGTGGCTGGTCGGCAGCAGCAGCATCATCCGACCTTGAACGTGCTTGAGCGCCTCGCCCGCCGTGCTGGCCTCGAACCCCTGGGCATGTTTGCGCGGATGATTGGCCGACAGATCGGCCCGAAGCTCGATGGTCGAGGCGGGCGCCGAGCGATGCCCCGCGCCGTAGTGGGTCAGCAGCAGTAGGGAATGGACGACGGCGACGAAGGCCACGTCATGACGCTCGATCAAGGCCGCGCGCAACGCCGCCGTCCGATGGGCGGTAAGGTCCAACACCAGCTTGTCGGGCAGGGCGCCAGCAGGCTTCTTGGCCCGTTCGCGGGTGACGGACGAACAGCCCTGCGTCGCCTTGCCGTCCAGCTTGCGCAGCGCCTTGGTATCGGCGCCCGGCTTGGCGCAACCCCGCTCGATCCGAAGCGAGCCGTCGTCGGCAATGGTCACGATGGCGCCGGTGATCGCCCTGACCTCGGGCGCATACACCTCCTCGCCGGAGCTTTCCAAGGCGTATAGGCGATCTTCAATCTCGCTCACGCGCTCCATGGTCTGGTCGGTCTGGGGGTCCACCGCCTCCAATTCCTGCATTTCGCTCGTCAGTTGCTCGATCTCGCCGAGCGCCTCGGGCGTCAAGGGCGCCACCGTAGGGTAGGCCCGGCCGTAGCTCTGCGATTGGCTGTAGTCGAAGCTCAAGGTCGTTTCGACCCATGCCCAGCCTTCCGGCCGCAAGGCCTTTGCCTCGGCTTCTAGCGCCTCGCTCGCCAGCTTTTCCAGCAGCGTCAGATCGGTGATGTACCCAGCGTCATCGGCTTGGGCGAAGAGGTCCTGACTGACCTCGCCCCCGGCCGCGCGATAGGCATTTAGACCCACGAACTTGGCTGTGGCGTTGTTCTGACTGTTGACCCGCCCGCCGACCAGACGCTGCTTGACGCGGTAGGCCTGACGGTCGTGTTCGGGAAAATCGAAATAGGCTGCTTCCTGGGCCGCCTGATCGTCGGTCAGGGTAAAGGCCGCCATATGATCCAGGTTGATCTCATCGGCGCGAAACAGCGTCATGAGGCGCGGCGAGACCGTGGCCAGCTTCAATCGACGCTCGACGATCCGAGGCGCGACCGAGAAGCGCTCGGCGATCTCCGAGACGGTCTTTCCCGTCTGGCTGAGGGCATGGAAGGCGGCGAACTGGTCGGCCGGGTGCGGAGCCAGCCGCACGGCGTTCTCGGCGATGCTTTCCTCCAACGCAGCCGTCTCGTCAGCGCAGACCACGCAAGGAACCGGGAAAGAGCGAGGGATGTCCTTGCGCTGGGCCAAGACGTTCAACGCCCGTAGGCGCCGCCCGCCGACATGAACCTCGAACTTGCCTGTGGCCTTGCCGTTCTGCTGCTGGGCGGTGACCCGCAGGTTTTGCAGTACGGTCTTGGTTGCGCCGATGTCGGCGATTAGATCGCCGATCTCCACCTCGCCTTGGCGCATGTTGTTGGGCGACAGGACCAGCTTGTTGAGGACGATTTCACGAACGGTCATCGGTTGAACTCCGTCTTGGGGTTGGGGTCGATGCTTTGCGCATCTACCCCTGCCCGCCGGCGAGGCTGGGGGTAGCAACTGGGGGGCGGACGGGGGGAGGGGGATCACCCGGCCTGCACTGAGCGCAGCGAGGGAAGGTGGGGGACACCCCCCGTCCGGTCGCAGCGCAGCGCAGACTTTACCCCCCGGGCGCGAGGGGCGACCGCCCCTTAGCAACACGCCACGCCTGCGTGGCCAAAGGAGCGATGGGTCTCGCGAAGCGAGACGCCGAGACTGCTGCTGGAGGACATGACCGTCACGCCTTGCCGCAAGGCTGGGCCCTGGGAACCCAAGCCAGGCCATCGCATTTTCACGGCGATTGACCGCAACGGACTGCTTGAGGGCTGCACGCGACGATGTCTGACGACGCCTACACCTTCCTTGGAAACTCCAAGGCCGGCGCGACGCTGTTCATGGATATCGCCGGATTTGAGACCGACGACCTGGCGCGCGCTCACGCCTCGAGCCTCTTGGATCAGCACCACAGCACCGACCTGGTGGAAATTTGGCGGGCCATGCGCCTCATCGGTCAAATCCCGCGCCTAGACCCGGCGGGGCCTGCCGCCATCGGCGGCTAGCAAGCCCGCGGCTTGCCCGGCGCGACGCGCCGCCCCGCAGCGGAAGTTTGCACGTACAAACCTGAACGTCAGACGACGGCCAGAACTCCACCCCGCCCGGCGCCTGCTCAAAGTCGCAGCCGCCTTGGTGGTCCTCGCTTGCTCTGTGGGGGAGCCACTCGGTCCACCATCCCCGTGGATTTCCGACCAAGGCCGAGCCTAGCAGTCTTCGTCGCCAAGAAGGCGGTCGGAAGGGGAGGGGGATCGCCCGGCCTGCACGACCGAGGGGAGGAAGGCAGGGGACACCCCAAGGCTGGCCTTCCGAGCGCGAGGGGCGAGACCCCTTTGCCAACGGGGCGTTGCGGGGTGTCCCCCGCAGAGGGGGTAGATTGAGCCCCATGGCTCAAGCTCAGGGGGAGACCTCCCCCTTTTTTGGTTCAACCCCAAACCGGATCGGGCCCATGGCGACCCAGGCCTCAATTGAAGACAGGGGCACTGTGAGACCACCATCGGCTCAGTCGACTCGTGAATTTTCCGCAGGCAAGGCCTATGCTGCCAAGGTGCAAGACCATCTCGACCTCCCCGGCGCTTCAGGCGCGATCTATCGCTTCAGGCTCATAGAAGATCCTGCGCAGCTACCTTCAACGGCGGGCAACTTCGTCTACGTGCGCTGGCGTTCGACAACCCCGCAAGTGATGTGCTGCGGAGCCGTGGGCAGTCTCCTGGACGCCCGCCAGCAATGGGACGCTGCGGTGCGATCTCACAGCGCCCAGGGACTCTACATCCGCCTCAATGTTGCTCGCTCGACCAGGCGCGAGGAGCACCTTGATCTGGTCTTACTGTGGCGCCCGCCAATCCCTGCGCTCGACGAATAGGCCCCAGCGACTTACCTACCAACAGCCCAGCCACCCCCTTCGAGCCAAGACCAACAAATGAACAAGCTTGCGCCCCAAGGCGCCAATAGCGCGCAGCCCCACCATGTCGATCTCCATGTAGGCGCCTTGATCAGGACGCGGCGCAAGGCTCTGGGAATTTCACAGTCTGAGCTTGCGGACTCCCTGGGCCTGACCTTCCAGCAGGTCCAAAAGTATGAGCGGGGGTCTAACCGCGTAAGTTCATCCAAGCTCTATGAGATCGCCTTGAAGCTTGAGACGCCGCTGGCGTCATTCTTCGAAGGCTTGGAAACGCCAGTCGGCGATGGACCCTTTGCCGGCGGCCTGACCGATTTCCTAAATCAGCGCGGCGCCCACGAATTGGTGGCGGCTTTCACAGTGATGACGCCAGCCTTACGTCGGCAGCTGGTCAGCCTGGCCATGGCCATGGCCGAGACCGACGACTAAGTGTCCAAGCCGTGCCCGTCTGTCGACGACGTTCTACCCTGTGACGCCGCGCCGGCTTGCCCGGTCATCGATGTGCGGGGCGGCGCGACCTTGCGCGGCGCCCCTATCCCGCAAGCGCCTCGATGACGCGGCAGTCGGAGGCCCGGCCCTGGCAGGCGGCGTCGACCATGCGGCGCAGTTCGATGCGCAGCGCTTCCAATTGGACGATCTTGACCTCCACCGCCTCGAGTTGCTCAGCGGCCAGGAGATTGGCCTCGTCGCATGGCCGCTCGGGATGGTCGGACAGGTCCAGCAGGTTGCGCACCGCATCGACCGAGAAGCCTAGGTGGCGAGCGTGGCGGATGAAGGCCAAGCGGCCCACCGTGGTCTGGTCATAGACGCGCCGGTCATTGGCGGCTCGTCGCGGTTGCGGCAGCAGGCCGATCTCCTCGTAAAACCGGATGGTGGGAATCTTGACGTCCGAAGCCCTGGCCAACGCGCCGATAGAAAGGGTCATGCTCGTTTTTCTCCACGCACATTCGAAATAACCTCTTGCTCCTCCAGTGGCTAGAGGATGCAAGGTCGCTTCATGACAGAGTCCAATTCTAGCGAGCCTGCCCCGTCCGGTTGCGGTTGCGGCGCCGAGGTCAAGTTCGATGGCGCCACGCCGGCCTATCGGCTTGCTCTGGCCTGGGTGATCGCCATCAACCTGCTTGGCTTTGTCGTCGTGCTGATCGGCGGGCTTGTGCATGGCTCGGCGTCGCTGTCGGCCAACGCCCTCGACTTCCTGGCCGATAGCGCCACCTACGCCATCAGCCTATGGGCGATCGGCCGTTCAATCGCGATCCGCACCGGCGCGGCCCTGTTCAAGGGGTTCAGCCTGGCCGCCGTGGCGCTGTCTGTCGCGAGCTTCGCAGCCTGGCGGGCCTGGACTGGCGCGGCGCCGTCCGGCGAGGCGATTTCGGCGTTGGGCCTGTTCGGCGCCCTGGCCAATCTCTTCGCGGCGGCCCTGTTGGTGCGCTATCGCGATGGCGACGCCAATGTGCGCTCGGTCTGGCTCTGCACGCGCAACGACCTGATCCAGTGCCTAGGCGTCGCCGCCACCGGCGGCTTGGTCTGGCTGACTGGCTCGCGGTGGCCCGACCTGATTGTCGGCGTCCTGCTGGCCGGTGTCTTCCTCAGTTCAGCCTATCAGATCATTCGTCAGGCCCACGCCGAACAACGCGCTGCCCTAGCGACCTCCTGATATGCTCAATCCACCGCCCCCTGGTCCCTTCTTGCTTGTGAAATGATGATTATTGCCGATCTCAAGCGGCGTCTGGCGCCGATGGTGCGCGGGCTGATGGCGGCCTTCATCCTGGCGCTGGCGGGCGCGCCCGCTCTCGCCCAAGAGGCCACCTCGGCCCAGACGGCCTGGCGGCTGCTCGACTATCTGTCGGTCGACTACGCCGGCGCGGTCGAGGACGGCAAGGTCATCAGTCCTTCCGAATATGCAGAGATGAACGAATTCGCGAGCCAGGTTCGTGAGCGGATCGAAGGCCTACCGGCGACAAGCGCCAGGCCAGCCCTGGTCGCCGAGGCCACGAGTTTGCAAGCTGCCATCGCCGCCAAGCAGGACGCCGCGCTGGTGGCCAAGCGGGCCAACACCTTGGCCTCGGACCTTCTGAAAGCCTATCCCACGGCCTTGGCCCCGATGCGCGCACCGGACTTGGCGCGCGGCGCGGTCCTCTATGCTGAGCAGTGTTCAGCTTGCCACGGCGAGACCGGAAGGGCCGATGGGCCCAACGCAGTCGGGATGGACCCGCCGCCGATCGCCTTTGCTGACGTTGAGAGAGCGCGTCAGCGCAGCACATTTGGGCTGTATCAAGTCATCCACCAGGGCCTAGACGGCACGGCGATGGCCAGCTTCGCCCACCTGCCCTCCGACGAGCAGTGGGACCTGGCCTTCTACGTCGGACGGTTTGCGTTCGATGACAAGCAGGCAAAGGCCGGAGAGAAACTGTGGAACGAGGACGCCTCAGTGCGCGCGCGGTTCCCTAACCTCCAAGCCTTGACGCAAACGACTCCGGCCGAGCTGGCGAGTGCGCTCGGCCAGACCAAGGCGGATGGCTTGACGGCGTATTTGCGTCGACATCCAGACGTGGTGATGCAGCCGACTGTCGGCATGCTGCAAATCGCGCGCGATAAGTTGCGCGAGAGCCTCGCCGCGTATGAGAGCGGGAATAGGCGCAAAGCGACCGATCTCGCCCTCGCCGCGTATCTTGATGGCGTCGAGCCGATCGAGCCGGCCCTGACCGCGCGAGACAAGCCCTTGATGATCCGGATCGAGACCGCCATGGGGCAGGTGCGCGGCGCGATCAGCAGGAACGCGCCGGTTTCGGAGGTGCGCACCGAGATCGATCGTTTGGACACTCTCTTCGCGGCGGCCGCTCGGGCAATGGCCCCGGAGGAGGCCAGCGTCGCGGCAAGCTTCGCCGGCGCCTTCACTGTTCTTTTGCGTGAAGGACTGGAGGCGCTCCTAATCGTCGTGGCCATGATCGCGTTCCTTCGCAAGGCCGAACGAACCGACGTGTTGCCCTACGTCCATGGAGGCTGGGTCGCGGCGCTGGCCGCCGGCGGCCTAACCTGGGTGGTGGCGACCTTCCTGATCTCTATCAGTGGCGCGAGTCGGGAACTGACCGAGGGGTTCGGTTCAATCATCGCCGCCGTCGTGCTGATCTCGGTGGGCTTGTGGATGCACGGCAAGGCGCAGGCCAATGCTTGGCAGGTCTACATTCGTGAGAAGCTTTCCCACGCCTTGTCGAAGAGGTCCGCCTGGTTCCTATTTCTTCTCGCCTTCGTCGTCGTCTATCGCGAGGTGTTCGAGACCATCTTGTTCCTGACCGCGCTTTGGACGCAAGGAGGGGGCAGCGCAATGCTCGCCGGCATCGGCGCGGCGATCTTCGTGCTGACGGTAGTGGCGTGGGCCATGTTGCGGCTCAGCCGGACGCTGCCGATCGCCAAGTTTTTTCAGTACAGCGCCATGTTGATGGCGGTCTTGGCCGTGGTCTTGGCCGGCAAGGGGGTGGCGGCTTTGCAGGAGGCCGGCATGCTCGACCTGCATCCCCTTGCGCTGCCCCGCCTTGAGTGGCTGGGCTTCTTCCCAACCATTGAGGGCGTGGTCGCGCAGTTGGCCGCCATCCTGACGCTGGCGTTTGGCTTCGTGACCGCCAGCAGGAAGGCCAAAGCGTGACTCAGTCGGACCTGCGAGAAGCGCTCGAAGGCCGACAGGTTTGGATTTACTTCGCAGCCGTGATTGTCGCGGGGATCACAGGCGTGTTGATCCCCGGTACAGCGGCGTTGGGAGCGGCGATCAACCCCGCCTTGGCCCTGATGCTGTTCGTCACCTTTTTACAGGTGCCAGTCGCGTCTCTTGGATGGGCGCTTAAGGAAGTGCGCTTCCTAGGAGCCCTGCTGGCCGTCAACTTCGTCGTCGTGCCGCTGCTTGTCGCCGCGCTGCTACAGCTCCTGCCCGCGTCGCCCATCCTTCGCCTGGGCGTTCTGATGGTGCTGCTCTGCCCGTGTATCGACTATGTTGTGACCTTCTCGCATCTGGGTCGCGCCGACGCGCGCCTGCTCCTGGCCTCGACCCCGGCCCTGCTCATCCTTCAGATGGTGCTGTTGCCGGTCTATCTTCGCCTGTTTCTCGGCGCCGAGACGGCGGCCTATGTGCAAATTGGCCCGTTCATCCACGCCTTCGTTTGGCTGATCGCCGCTCCGTTCGTCCTGGCGGCCCTTGTTCAGGCTTGGGCTGCCAAAACCACGACGGGCGCGAAGACGGCCGCCTTCCTGGGCCTTCTGCCAGTGCCGGCGACAGCGGCTGTGCTCTTCATCGTGATCGCTGCGGTGACGCCGCAACTGGGCATGACGATAGAGGCGGCCCTGAAGGTCGTGCCCGTCTACGTGGCCTTCGCCGTGATCGCCCCGCTGCTCGGCTGGGGCGTCGGGCGCGCGGTGAAACTGGAAGCCTCGGCCGGTCGCGCCATCGGCTTCAGCGCCGCCACCCGCAACTCCCTGGTGGTGCTGCCACTGGCCTTGGCCGTGCCTGGCGCGGCGCCTCTACTGCCCGCTGTCATAGTCGCCCAAACCTTGGTCGAACTGGTCGCCTCGCTGATCTATATCCGGCTGATCCCCCGGCTTGGCGCGGCTTCTGGACCAGCAGCTTGAGGCGATCGGTCTCATACCGCCAGCAGCAGCAACAAGCCAACGACTAGCGGCTCGATCCTTCGCCGGGCCAGCGCAGCCGCCGGGAACAGCGACGCAAGGCCCAGAGTGTTCAGCGTCAAGCGGGCCGGGTCGCGTCGAGGTCTCAAGGCAAGCATCTCCGACGCCTCCGCGCGGAAAAATAAACCCTTGATCCTCAAGTAGCTAGAGGATGCATAAGAGATTGAGAGCTTCACCTGTCTGACGCAGAGGATCGCGATCCTGAAGACCAAAGTGCGTTGGTTGGCCTACATAAATGAGGCCGGTCTCGCGAAGGCCGCCTTCACAGCTGGCGACCTTGTGGGCGCGTTTTCCTACCTTGAGCGAGCCCATATCCTTGGCCAGCCTTGGGGCGGCGCTCATAGCTGGACCCACTGGATGATGCTCAGGATCGGCTGGCGACGAGGCGATGGTCGAGAGGTTAGGGGACAAATCCTGCGGCTAGCAGCAGGCGGTATCCTATCGTTGGTGGGCTGGCTCCCGGTGGGAAACACCGGCGGAGCCAATGTTCCATCAAGGACGCCGATGGACTTGCCAACCGATCTAGCCGAGCTCTGCGACAATCGGACCCGATAAGAAGCCGGAAGTATTTGTAACTATGTAACATATTTCCGGCCAAGACTTTCGCCGATATAGGACCTCTGTATGACTAAGCTGACGACATTGCTGAAGCGGATGGGAGGCATCGTGATCGCCTGCCTTCTGCTGACGCTGGTCGTCACGCCGGCTGCCGATGCGGTCATCTGTGGCTTTGAACCAGCGTCGATGACGAGCCACGTTACGGACGACGCCGCTTTGGCGGATGTGGCTGGTGACGAACACGGCCCGGCTGATATCGACGCCTGTTTTCATGGACACTGCCATCACGCGTCGCCGTTGATTGGCGCTCAGATCTTGGCGTTAGACACGCTGCCCGTCGCCCAAGCTCATCTCGTGCCGGCCCTTGCTGGCTTGCCGCCTTCGTTGGCGCCTGACCGCCTCAACAAGCCCCCTCGCGCCTGACCCCGACCGCGCCGACGCGCGTGTTCGCCTTCGTCAGAACGTAAGTAGGGACATTACATGCCATCGCCATATGCCCGGCCCGCCGCCGTTTTCGGCGCGGTCCTGGCCCTCGTGAGCCTCGCCGCGCCTATGGGCGCGAGCGCCGCTCCGGTCACCCTGGCCGCTGCGCTCGAAAGAGCTCAGGCCCAGTCACCTTTGATCACCTCGGCCCAGGCCGCCCTGGCCGCTGCCCAAGGCCGGGCGCGTCAAGCTGGCTTCTCACCCAATCCGGAAGCCAGCCTGGAGAGCGAGAACATCGCCGGCTCTGGGCCCTATGAGGGGTTTTCCAACGCCGAGACAACGTTCTCGATCGGCCAGCGCCTTGAGTTAGGCGGCAAGCGCCGAACCCGGGCCGCCGCCGCCCAGGCCGAGGTCGAGGCCGCCGTCGTGCGCGTGGCCATCGCTCGGGCCGACCTCATCCAGGAGGTGAAGACGCAATATGCCGAGGCGCTGGAGGCCGACGCCCGCGTCGCCTTGGCCAAGGAAGCCGCCGAACGCGCCAACGATCTGGCGGGCGTCGCCGCGACACTGGTCGAGGCTGGTCGTGAACCGCCGCTACGCGCTCTGCGCGCCCGCACCGCCAGCGACGAAGCCGACGCTGCGGTGCTCGCGGCCCAGGCCCAGGCCGCCGCCGCCCGTCGCGCTCTAACCAGCCTTTGGGCCGATCCCGACCCTGAGATCGATCTGGTCGAACCGCCAGCCGGGCCGACCTTAACGGCTGCGATCGACCCGACGGCTTCCCTCGACGTCCGGCTGGCCCAGGCCGAGCGGGAGGCGGCCCAAGCGGCGATCAACCGCGAGCGCGCGGCCGGTAAGCCCGACCTGACGATCCAGGCGGGTGTCCGGCGTTTCGAGCAGACAGGCGATCAAGCCCTGATCGTCGGCTTTACCGCGCCCATCCCGATCCGGGACCGCAACCAGGGCAACGTCGCCGCCGCCCGCGCAGACGCCACGGCTGCCGAGGCGCGCGAGCGCCTGGTTCTGGCCCGGTCCGTCCGCGCGGTTCGCGACGCCCAAGCCTCCCTGCGGGCCGCCGAGGCTCGCCTGGAGGTGCTGCAAAGCCGAACGGTGCCCCAGGCGCAGCAGGCCGTGGACCTCGCCCGTCAGGGCTTCCAGGCCGGCAAGTTCTCGCTGCTCGATGTCCTGGACGCCCAGGCCGCGTTGTCGGCTTCCCGCAATGACCTCGTCGCCGCGCGCCTCGAGCGCGCCAAGGCGCTGGCCGCGCTCGAACGCGCCGCCGCGCAATAGGACCCCCACATGCCCAGACCCACTGACAAGAAAACCCTGCTGGCCGCCGTGGCGATCAGCAGCCTGCTAGCCGCCGGCGTCGGCGCCGTGATCGGCCGGACAATGCTGGCCCCCAAGGCCGAAACCCCCGCGGCCGCCGCCGAGGAAGGCGAGCACAAGGAAGGCGAAGCCGACCACAAGGAGGGTCAAGCCGAGGCCGGACATGAGGAAAAAGAAGGCCACATTGAGATGAATGCCGAGCGGCTGGCCACGTCGGGCATCAAGCTGGAGACTCTCGCCGTCGGCGGGCTGGGAGCGGGGATCGTGGCGCAGGCCTCGGTGATCGCTTCGCCCGACGGCGCCGCGACCCTGGCGGCCCGCGCCGACGGCGCCGTGGTGCGGATCAACAAGCGTCTCGGCGACCCGGTCCGCGCCGGAGAAGCCTTGGCCTCGATCGAGAGCCGCGACGCGGCAGCCATTAGCGCCGAACGCGCCGCCGCCGCCGCCAAGGCGACTGCCGCTCGCCAGGCCTATGCGCGCGAGAAGCGCCTGTTCGACGCCAAGATCACCGCCCGCCAGGATCTTGAAGCGGCCCAGGCCGAGGTCGCCATCGCCGAGGCAGAACTGCGGCGCGCCTCCAGCGCCGGCCTCGCCGCCGGCGTCAGCGCCAACGGCCGCTTCGTGACCGTCTCCAGTCCGATCTCCGGCCGCATCACCGCTGCCCCGGCCGTGCTCGGATCCTATGTGACGGCCGGAACCGAACTCTTCCGCATCGCCGATCCGCGCAAGATCGAGGTTCAGGCCTCGCTCCCAGCGTCGGACGCTGGCCGTGTCGCTTCAGGCGATCGCGCCATGATCGAAACAGCCCAAGGCACGATCCCGGCCGTGGTCCGGTCGATCACCCCCGGCGTCGACGTCGAAAGCCGGGCCGCCACGGCGATCCTCACCGTTGCGCAAGGTCAGGCCGGCCTCGTCCCGGGCCAGGCTCTTCGCGTGCGGATCACGCCGCGCGGGGCGGCTTCGGGCGATCGGTTCTCTGTGCCCGAGGAGTCGGTGCAGTCGGTCGAAGGCGCCGACACCGTCTTTATTCGCGGCAAGGACGGGTTCACGGCGCGGCCGGTGAAGATCGGCCGGCGCGGTGGCGGCCGGGTGGAAATCCTCTCGGGCGTGACCGCCGGAGAGCAGATCGCTGGCCAGGGCGCGTTCCTGTTGAAGGCCGAGCTTGGCAAGGGGGAGGCTGAGCATGGGCACTAGGCGCGCAACAATGCGAAACCTCGCACGCCCCGCAAGCGCTTGCGCTGGACTGTCCATCTTGGCGGCTCTGGCGACGCCAGCGTTAGCCCAGGGCCGGGCAACGCCTCAACCCGCCTTCGAGCTGGTAAGCCAAGGCCATCTGAAGGTGCTCACCGCGACGGCTCGGAACGACGGCGATAGCCTTAGCGTATCCGGCTTGGTGCGTCGGGCTCCGCACTGGAAGACTGGCGTGCAAGGCCACCTGGACGTCGAGGCCTATGATGTGGTCGGCGCTCGATTGGGCTCATCTTCGGTCGTCTGGCGCGGTTCCCTCGGCGGGGGCGGTCACAACCAGGCGGCCCGCTATCGGGCCGATTTCCCCGGCCTTAGCGCCAGCCAAGTAACGCGCGTCGTCGTTCGCTACAGTCCCGTCGCCCATGCGGCCGGGCCTTCGGAGGCCGCGCGATGATCGGCAGGATTCTCGATTTCTCCGTCCGCGCTCGCTGGGCGATCATCGGCGTCGTCGCCCTGATCGCGGCCTTGGGTATCTACAATCTGGTGCGGCTGCCGATCGACGCGGTGCCCGACATCACCAACAAGCAGGTACAGATCAACACCGTCGTCCCGGCCCTGGCCCCGGCCGAGGTCGAAAAGCTCGTCACCTTCCCGGTGGAAACGGCGATGGCCGGCATCCCGGGCCTGGAGAGCACGCGCTCGATTTCGCGCAACGGCTTTAGCCAGGTCACCATCGTCTTCAAGGAAAACACCGACCTCTATTTCGCGCGCCAGCAGGTCTCCGAACGGCTGACGGGCGTGGGCCAGACCCTGCCCGACGGCGCGCAGCCGGCCATGGGCCCGATCTCCTCGGGCCTGGGCGAGGTCTTGATGTGGACGGTCGCCTACGACCACCCCGGCGGTCGCGGCGCGAAGGTCAAGGACGGCGCGCCCGGCTGGCAGTCGGACGGATCCTATCTGACCGCCACGGGTGAGCGTCTGATCGACGCCACCGCCCAGGCCGCCTATCTGCGCGAGGTGCAGGACTGGATCGTTCGGCCCCAGATGCGTGGCGTGGCCGGCGTGGCCGGCGTCGACTCCATCGGCGGCTACGAAAAGCAGTTCGCCGTCCAGGCCGATCCGGCCCGCATGGCCGCCTATGGCGTGTCGTTCACCGAACTAGGCAAGGCCCTGGAGGCGGCCAACCTGGCCGTCGGCGCCAACTTCATGGAGCGGGGAGGGGAAGCCTACCTCGTTCGTGCCGATGCGCGGGTCCGCAACATCGATGAGATCGCCAACGCCACCGTCACCAGCCGCGAAGGTGTCTCGATCCGGGTGCGCGATGTGGCCAATGTCCAGGTCGGCGGCGGCCTTCGGACCGGCGCGGCTTCGGAGAACGGCGAGGAGGTCGTGGTCGGCACTGTCCTGATGCTGACTGGCGAGAACAGCCGCACCGTCGCTGGCGTCTCGGCCGAGCGATTGGCCGAGATCATCAAGAGCCTGCCGCCCGGTATCAAGGTGCAGGTGGTCTATGACCGCTCCAAGCTGGTCAACGCCACCATCAAGACTGTCGAGAAGAACCTGGTCGAAGGCGCGCTGCTGGTCATCGTGGTGCTCTTCCTATTGCTAGGCAATTTCCGGGCGGCGCTGATCACCGCCTTGGTGATCCCGCTGTCGATGCTGATGACCGCCATCGGCATGAACCGGCTGGGGGTGTCAGGCAATCTGATGAGCCTGGGCGCCCTAGACTTTGGCCTGATCGTCGATGGCGCGGTGATCATCGTCGAAAACAGCCTGCGCCGTCTGGCCGAGCGCCAGCATCATGAAGGCCGTCTGCTAACGCTTTCGGAGCGACTTCAGGAGACCCGCGAGGCGGCCCGTGAGATGATTTCGCCCACGGTCTACGGCCAAGCGATCATCCTGCTGGTCTATGCCCCGCTGCTGACCTTCACCGGTGTCGAGGGCAAGACCTTCTCGCCGATGGCCATCACCGTGATGTTGGCGCTGGCAGCAGCCTTCGTGCTGTCGCTGACCTTCATCCCGGCGATGATCGCCTTGGTGATCCGCGGCAAGGTCGCCGAAAAGGAAGTGGCCGTGGTCCGCTGGACCAAGGTTCGCTACGAGCCGCTGCTGCGCAAGGCCGTGGCCCGGCCCTGGCCCGTGATCGGCGCGGCGGTCGGCATGTTCCTGGTGGCTATGGTAACGTTCTCGTTCCTGGGGCGGGAGTTCACGCCGCAGCTCGACGAGAAGGACCTGGCCGTCCAGGCGCTGCGGATCCCGTCGACCTCGCTGGAGCAGTCGCTGCGAATGCAGCGGCAGATCGAGCGGACCATCGCCACCTTCCCGGAGGTGCAATTTGTCTACTCCAAGACCGGCACCGCCGAGGTCGCCAGCGACCCGATGCCGCCCAATGCGTCCGACAGCTTCATCATTCTCAAGCCGCAGGACGAATGGCCCAACAAGAAGGAGACGAAGGCTCAGCTCGTCACCCGCATGGAGAAGAAGCTCGAAGGCCTGACGGGCAACGTCTACGAGTTCAGCCAGCCCATCCAGATGCGGTTCAACGAACTGATCGCCGGCGTGCGCGGCGATGTAGCCATCAAGGTCTATGGCGATGATCTGGACGCCATGACCGCCAGCGCTGGCCAGATCGCCAAGGCGCTGCAGAGCGTCAAGGGCGCGGCCGACGTCAAGGTCGAGCAGACCTCGGGCTTCCCGACCCTGGACGTCTCGCTCGATCGCGACGCAATCGGCAGGCTGGGCCTGACGGTCGAGGAAGTGGCCGACACCCTGGCGGTCGCCATGGGCGGGCGCGAGTCCGGCCTAGTGTTCCAGGGCGACCGGCGCTTCGACATCGTCGTTCGCCTGCCCGACGCCACCCGCAACGATCTAGACGCTGTCGGCGCCCTCCCAGTGATGCTGCCCGAAAGGGCAGGGGGCGGAGCGCGTTTGTCGGTGCCGCTGCGCGACGTCGCGCGCTTCTCATACTCGGAGGGCCTCAATCAGGTCAGCCGCGAGAACGGCAAGCGCCGCGTTGTTGTCCAAGCCAATGTCCGGGGCAATGACTTGGGTTCGTTCGTCGCTGACGCGCAAGCCAAGGTCGATGCCCAGGTCAAGCTTCCGGCCGGCTCCTGGATCGAGTGGGGGGGGCAGTTTGAGAACCTCAAGGCGGCGCAATCGCGGCTCGCCCTGGTCGTCCCGCTCTGCTTCCTGCTGATCTTCGCCTTGCTCTACATGGCGCTGGGGGGCTTCGCGCCCGCCGTCGCCGTGTTCTCGGCCATTCCCCTGGCCCTGGCCGGCGGGGTCTTCGCCCTGGCGCTGCGCGGTATCCCGTTCTCGGTCTCGGCCGCCGTCGGGTTCATCGCCCTGTCGGGGGTGGCCGTGCTCAACGGCCTGGTGATGATGACCGCCATCCGTCAGCGCCTGGCCGCGGGCTTTGAGCTGGAAAAGGCGATCATAGACGGGGCCATGGAGCGGCTGCGGCCAGTGATGATGACGGGTCTGGTAGCCTCGCTGGGCTTTGTGCCCATGGCGCTGGCCACCGAGACCGGGGCCGAAGTTCAGCGTCCGCTGGCCACCGTGGTCATCGGCGGCCTGATCACCGCCACGGCGCTGACCTTGTTCGTCCTGCCGGCCATCTGCCGCTTTGTGCTGCGCAAGACCGCCAGGAAGCTGCACGAGCAGCCAGCGGAAGTCCAAGAGCAAGGAGCCTAAGATGATCCCGGGCCAAGCTATGTTGCTACGCATCTACACCGACGAGAACGCCATGATCGGCGATCGGCGCTTCTTCGACGTTCTGATCGAACGCGCCCGGTCGATGGGTCTGGCCGGCGCGACTGTCCTGCGGGGCCTGCGAGGCTACGGCGCCTCCACGACCTTGCATGGTGGCACGGCGTTCGATTTGGCGCCCAACCTGCCGGTCGTCGTCGAGATCGTCGATGTCGAGGCCTCGCTCCGAGCCTTCATCGCCACGCTGCAGCCCGAGGATGAAATCGGGCTGGTGACCCTGGAGAAGGTCGAGGTCGTCCGCTACGGCGGCCATCGACACCACTACTAGGCCTTGGGCGGCGCGCCGGCTGCAACCGGCGCGCCGTTCGTTCAACACGCGATCCTCACGGGAGAACACCATGGGCGCCGGTCAAGGCCACGATCACACCACCGGACAGACCAACGGCAGCATGCTGGCCATCGCCCTTTGCCTGACGACCACCTTCCTCGTCGCTGAGGTCATCGCCGGCGTCGTCTTCAACAGCCTGGCGCTGCTGTCGGACGCCGCCCACATGTTCACCGACGCCGCCGCTCTGGCCATTGCCTTGGCGGCCATCAAGATCGGCGCCCGCAAACCCGACGACAAGCGCACCTTCGGCTATCGCCGTTTCGAGATTCTCGCCGCAGCGTTCAACGCCATCTTGCTGTTCGCCGTGGCGATCTACGTCCTGGTCGAGGGCGTCAAACGCCTCATCGATCCAGAGCCCGTGCAATCGATCGGCATGCTGATCGTCGCGACCCTGGGGCTGGTGATCAACTTGATCGCCATGCGCCTGCTCAGCGCCGGCAAGGACAAAAGCCTCAACATCAAGGGCGCCTATCTGGAAGTCTGGGCCGACATGCTTGGCTCGCTGGGCGTCATCGCCGGCGCCCTGGTGATCCAGTTCACGGGGTGGCGGATCGTAGACCCGATCGTCGCGATCGGCATCGGCCTGTGGGTTCTGCCGCGCACCTGGATCCTGCTCAAGGATACTACCCACATCCTACTGGAAGGCGCGCCCAGCGGCGTCGATCTTGCCAAGGTCCGCAAACTGGTCGTCGAAACGCCCGGTGTCGCTGGCATCCACGATCTGCACGTCTGGGTCTCTGGTGCGGATCAGCCCAGCTGTTCCGTCCATGTGGTCCTAATGGCTGGGGCCGACGACGAGGCCGTGCGGTTGGCGGTGGCGGCGCGGCTGGAGGGCGATTTCGACCTGCACCATTTGACAGTGCAAACCGAACGCGTCGCCTGCGCAGACCAAGAGGGTTTGCATCCGTGACCGCGCCCTCGGCTCGCCAACACCCTGTGCTGACCTCGCGACTTGTCCTCACCGCCCGCCCGGAATTTGCCTTCAAACTCCTGGCCAACTCTTCAGGCTACGCGGACTGGGCGCCCTTCCTGACGATCTCACCGACCGCGAAGGGGCCCGATCCTGACCGCATGGACTTCTCGATCCGCATCAACCAGATGAAGAAGCCTCTGGTACTCTCGGGCAAGATTACAGATCGCGAACCGCACAGCGTTATTGCCTGGTCGATCGGAGCGCGTGGCGCCTTTCAACTGCACGAGCGTTTCACGATCAAGCGTGCGGCCGCGGGAAGCCTGATCATCCATGAGTTGGCCTTTGATGGCTTGCTGCGTCGGTTGATCGGATCACCACTGCAGCGACTCTACGCACCGGTGTTTCACGCCCTGGACAGGGCGCTTGTGCGTCGTCTGGGCGCTGCCAAGCGCCTGCGGTGATGGTCAACGCTTCCTTGCCGGGAAGACGCGTCGTCAGCGCCGGGCCAAGCTTAACAAGGACCTCCCAATGACCGCTGATCGCCTTCACATCTTGCGCATCTTTATCGACGCAGACGTGCTCGAAGCGGATCAACCCTACTCCAAAGTGTTGTTCGAGCGGGCCAAGGCGTTGGGGATCGCGAATGCTAGCGCCCTTCAAGTCGCCGAGTCTTACGGGGGCGCTGGCATTGTCCATGGGGCAAAAGCCTTGGATCTCGCGCCCGGAGGGCGCGTGATCATCGAACTGGTCGATCAGGAGGATCGTTTGCGCGCGTTCCTCGACACCCTCGGCCCGGGCGAGGACGTCGGCCTTGTGACGCTTGAGACTATCGCTGTCGTCAAGCACGGCGGCCATCACCACCACTCAGCAACCTGATCGGGAGACGACGCCTTGGCCTCCGCCACGCCGCAGACGCAAACAGGGCGTCAGCCCGACCCCGACCCCGACCCCGACCGCGCGCATGATCACGGCGGCAAATCCACCGACGCCCACGCACATGGCGGTTTCCTCGGTGAACGCACTGAGCTGTTCTTTGCCATCGGCTCCGGCGTGGCCTTGGCGATCGGATGGCTACTCAGTCAGAAGGTCTCCGGTCTGGCGCCTTTGAGCCTGTTTATCATCGCCTATGGGCTTGGCGGGTTCTTCACCATCAAGGAAGCCGTAGGGTCACTACGCAAGGGCAAGTTCGAGATCGACAGCCTGATGCTGGTCGC
Organism: uncultured Caulobacter sp.; assembly: GCA_964427205.1. GTDB lineage: Bacteria > Pseudomonadota > Alphaproteobacteria > Caulobacterales > Caulobacteraceae > Caulobacter. The sequence goes on along the minus strand of CAYRTE010000033.1, from coordinate 1,927 downwards.
GGCGGCCGGCGCAGCAGCGTTGGGCCAGTGGGCGGAAGGCGCGCTGCTGCTCTTCCTCTTCAGCATAGGCCACGCGCTAGAACATTTCGCGATGGGACGCGCTCGGCGCGCCATCGAGGCCCTGGCCGAGCTGGCCCCCGAATGCGCGAGCGTCCGGCGAGATGGCGCTATCATCGACGTGCCCGTCGAAGACCTCCAGATCGGTGACATCGTACTGGTCAAACCCAATGAACGGATCGCCTCCGATGGCGTGGTCGTGGTCGGCCAAAGCAGCGTCAATCAGGCGCCAGTAACTGGTGAAAGCGTCCCGGTCGATAAGCGACCAGCGGCGGACGCCAGCCTGACGTTTGAGAAGGCCAGCGCGGAGCACCGGGTTTTCGCGGGCACGATCAATGGCTCCGGCGCGATCGAGGTGCGGGTGGCGCGCGTATCCTCTGAGACTACCTTGGCCCGGGTGGTGAAGATGGTGGCCGAAGCCGAGGCCCAGCGCTCGCCGACCCAGCAGTTCACTGATCGCTTCGAGCGCCTGTTCGTCCCGGCCGTCTTGGTCGGTGTCGGGCTGTTGATGCTGGCCTTCCTGGTGCGCGACGAGCCGTTCAGTGTAAGCTTTTACCGGGCAATGGCGGTGCTGGTGGCCGCAAGTCCCTGCGCCTTGGCCATCTCGGTTCCCAGCGCTGTGCTGAGCGGCGTCGCGCGGGCAGGGCGTGGCGGTGTTTTGGTCAAGGGCGGCGGCCCGCTGGAGAATTTGGGAACGCTGACGGTCCTGGCGTTCGATAAGACGGGGACGCTGACCGAGGGCAAACCCAGGGTCACCGATGTGTGCCCCGCTCAAGGCGTAGAGGAACACCAGCTGCTGGCTGTCGCGATCGCCGTGGAATCGTTGAGCGATCACCCTCTGGCGGCAGCAGTTGTCCGCGACGGGGGCGCGCGATTGGGCGACAGGCCGCGTATGATCGCCGAAGGCGTCAGCAGCCTAACGGGCAAGGGGGTAGAGGCCCAGGTCGAAGGCCAGCGCGTGGTGATCGGCAAACCCGGCCTGTTCGAAGGCGAGGACGGCGAGCCAATGCCGGACGCTGTCCGAGCTGTGGCCAGCCAATTGGAGGCACAAGGCCGCACTGTCATGGTCGTGCGCCAGGGCGACCGCTATCTGGGTGCTCTAGGACTCATGGATACGGCGCGTCCCGCCGCCAAGGCGGTGATCGCGCGGCTGCGCCTGCTGGGCGTCAAGCGCATCGTCATGCTCTCGGGTCACAACCAAACCGTCGCCAGCGCCCTTGCCCGCGAATTGGACCTGGACGAAGCCTTTGGCGGTCTGATGCCGGAGGACAAGGTTGAATTCATCAAGGCGACGAAAGCCCAAGAGGGCAAAGTCGCCATGGTCGGGGATGGGGTCAATGACGCCCCAGCCATGGCCAACGCCACCGTCGGCATCGCCATGGGTGCGGCGGGATCAGACGTCGCGTTAGAGACCGCCGACGTTGCCTTGATGGCCGACGATCTCAATCACCTTCCCTTCGCGGTCGGCTTGAGCCGTCAAACCAGCAGGGTCATCAAGCAAAACCTATGGGTCAGCCTGGGCATGGTGGTCTTTCTGATTCCCGCAACGTTGCTGGGCCTGAAGATCGGCGAGGCGGTCATTTTCCATGAAGGGTCAACCTTGTTGGTTGTCGCCAACGCCCTGAGGCTTCTGGCGTATCGGGACAGAACGGCCTGATATCGCCGCCTCCTGCTGACTGGCGCCGGGAGCTCTTTAATCGGGCTCAAGGGGTTGGGCGTGATCGTTTGCGCCGGATCGATATGGTCCAGCGTGCACTCGGCGCGTTGATGGAGTGGCGACGAGCCCCGTCGCCTTCGCGGTTCAAACTCGACCAGCAAGGATGCCTGTCTATGGATCAACCTAAGAAATCCGAAGATCCAGTGACGCCGG
>CAYRTE010000032.1:0-50490 GCA_964427205.1 uncultured Caulobacter sp. | reverse complement strand
GCTATCTATCCAACCTCGAAACCCCTGTCAAATCGTTTTTTGCAAAACGTTTCGACATTTTCAACCAGATCAACCCGAAGGCATTTCCGGAAGAGTTGGCAGCTTCTAGAGAAGCCGGCCAATCCAGTCAAGCTATTATTTTGAAGAGATCTTCGAAACAACGACCAACTAGACTTTCGAAATACTTGGAAATTCTTGCGAACCTCTTTCGTATTTCTCAAGGAGGGCGGCTTCTAACGAAACCTGAACTCCCTGTCAACCGACCGTTCTGAACTTCTTCTCCAGTCCGGCGAGGCCGTATCTGAAGACAAAGACGGAGCCGAAAGCGCGCCAGAAGGAGCGCTTGTCATTTCCGTGACAGAGTCGATTGAGGCCGTCGAACCTAGCGACCTGTCTTCCGAAAAGCAAGGCCCGAAAGCCGTGGTTTCGTCCGACGGGCGCTGGCCCCGAGGCGAGGGGCGGCTTCTAGAGACCCCTCCCCGGAGTCGCAAGCGTTGAATCGGCGAAATATCCCCAGACGCGCCATTGACCTGTGCACGGATGCTTGCGCGTCGCCTTCTCCTCCCTCAGAAGTCGGGATTACAGGAGTACGGCGTCCATGTTGTCCCAAAAGGCGCGCTACGCATTGCGCGCGATGATCGAACTGGCCCGGGAGAACGGGCAGGTCACGGCGGGCGAGCTCTCGGCCCGCGCCGATGCGCCGCGCAAGTTTCTGGAGGCCATCCTCCTTACACTCACGCGCGAAGGACTGGTGGTCAGCCGTCGAGGCAAGTTTGGCGGCTATCTTCTGGGGCGGCCGGCGGCCGAGATCAGCTTCGCCCAGGTCATTCGCCTGGTCGACGGCCCGCTGGCCCTGGCGCCTTGCGTCAGCCGAACGGCTTTCCGTCGCTGCGAGGACTGCCGCGACCTGGCCACCTGCGCCCTGCGCGAGGCGCTGCTCAAGGCCCGCGACGCCACCGCCCAGGTTCTTGAGGGCTATAGCCTGGCCGACGCCGTCGTCGGCGAAGGCGCCGAGCTGCTCGGGGGCTAGCCCGCCGCTATATAGGCCTTGAGGCCGTCGGCCTCGGCCTGGGCTTCGTTGATCTTGTACTTCACCAGGTCGCCGATCGAGATGATGCCGGCGAGCCGTCCGTCGCGCACCACGGGCAGGTGGCGGATCCGGCGATCGGTCATGCGCTCCAGCAGGAGGTCGATGGACTCTTCGGGTTGGGCGAAGATCACCTCGGCGCTCATGCAGGCGGCGATCGGCTTGTTGAGGGCTCCTGCCCCCTCCTTGGCGATCACCCGCACGATATCGCGTTCGGAAAGAATGCCGACGATCGCCTCATTGGCGTCAACCACGACCATGGCCCCCACGCGACGGGTGTGGAGCAGGGCCGCGGCCGCGCCCACCGTCTCCTGAGGGGAAGCCGTAAAAACCAGGTCACCCTTGTCTTTCAGGATCTGAGAAACCAGCACTGCGCATCTCCCTTATTCGTTCTTATAATAACGAGGGTCTCGCAAAGCGGTTCGGGGATCAATGGGTCTCTGAATTTGGCGCCAGCCGCGCCGCCAGCGAGATAAGCAGCGCCCCGGCCGCGAAGCCGAACAGATGCGCCTCCCAGGCCACGGCCCCGGTCAGGCCGGGAAATCCACCAAACGCCGCCATCACCAGATTGATGATCAGCCAGCTACCGGCCAGGGACAGGGCGCGCGGCGCGAATGGGCTGCTCAACTGTCCGGGCCTGTCCATCAATCTGGCGGCGGCGCCCATCAGGCCGGCCACAGCGCCTGAAGCGCCGACGACCAGGCTGGTCGATCGGGGGTGGATCGCCGCATAGCCCAAACCGGCCAGTACGCCACACGCTATATAGAGAACGACGAAGACGCTCCCTCCCCTCGCCCCGAGGCCCAGCAGGCGTGCGACCGGCGCGCCAAACGCCAACGCGAAGGCGGCGTTCATCAGGGCATGTATCCAGCCACCATGGACGAAGAGCGACGTGACCAGGCCCGCCACGTCTCCGCGCCATATCCGCACCGGCTCGAGGGCCAGGCGATAGATGGCTTCGTCGCTGGCGCCGCCCAGAACCAGATTGGAGAGCAGGATGCTGACGGCCGCCAGCACAGCCGGCCAGGGCGCATTGAAGATCGGTTCGGGGCGGTCGTCGGGACGGTCGGGGTTCATCACACTCTTACCTAGGCAGTCGACTCGCACGGCGCACGCGATTCAGGGTCGCCCCCGCTCCCGCTTAACCATTTTGCGAGACCTTGGCGCTAGACCAGAGACTGTATGAATTTGGCACGGGGGTTGCTTGCACCTTCGCGTCGGCAGTCGCGGAGGCTCTCATGGCCTGGCAGATCAGGAACAGCATCGGGTTCGGCGCGGGCCTCACCGCCGCCGTCGTGGGCCTTGGCGCGCTCGGCGCGGCCGGCGCCCAGACGATGTCCAGCAACTCCGCCGCCTATAATGCCGGCTATGGCCGCATCGCCGGCCAGGAAAGCCGCATGGTGGAGTATTCGACCCGTGACGCCAACGGCAACCGCGTTGTGGTCGACGGCGTGATGCTGACCGGCGCCGACCAAAGCGTCTACTCGTCGAGCAATTCGTCGGGCTCGCTGGATTCCTATTCGGGCGTCGGCGGACGCGGCTACAGCAGCTCGACGGCGATCGGCAACAATCTGACGGTCATCACCCAAGGCAACAACAACACGGTGATCGTCAACTCGACCCAGACCAATACCGGCAACATCTCGGCGGGATCGTCGGTCAAGGGCGGATCCGATGCCAAGTAAGCGTATTCCTCTCATCCTGGCGGCCCTGGCCTGCAGCGCCCTCACAGCGTGCGGCACAGGCGTGCCTAAGGTCTCGATGCAGGGCAACTACGCCAAGCCCATCGGCACGGCCCCCGTCACCGCCAACCCGACAGACTATTCGGCGGCGCTCGTCTGTCTGAACCAGTACGCCAAGCAGAACCGCATCGCCGCGCCGCGCGTCGCGATCGGCCGCATCGCTGACTACACCGGCAAGGAAGAGTCCGACGGCTCGGGCCGCAAGGTGACGCAAGGCGCCTCGCTGCTGGCCATGACCGCCTTCGCCAAGGCCGGCATGCCCATGGTCGAGCGCTTCGACACCTCGGTGTCGGAATTCGAGCTGAAATCCTCCAACAACAAGCTGATCAGTGATCGCCCCGCCGCGGGCGCGGACGTACCGGTGGACTATCGCCGCATCCTGGCCGGCCAGGTGCCGGGCTCGGACTTCTATGTGGTCGGCGGCATCACCGAACTGAACTACAACATCCGCTCGGCGGGCATCGACGCCTATGCCGGCGACAAGGACACCGATGGCCTGAAGGGCAATTTCAAGCGCCGGGTGTTCGTCATGAACATCGCGCTCGACCTGCGCCTCGTGAACACTCGTACACTGGAGGTGGTCGACGTCGTCGCCTACCAGAAGCAGGTGGTGGGCCGCGAGATCAGCCTGGGCGTCTTCGACTTCCTCAATGGCAATCTGTTCGACATCTCGGGCGGCAAGGGCGCGCTTGAGCCGATCCAGCTGGCGGTCCGCGCGCTGATCGAGCGCTCGGTCGTCGAGTTCAGCGCCAATCTCTACGGCATGCCCGGCCCGCAGGGCTGCATGCGCTACGACCCGATGGGCGACTCCACCGTCGGACAGACGGGCGCCTTCGTGCCGGCCTACAACAATCTGGGAACCAACAATGCGCAGACCCGCGAAGACCCGTCTCGCTGGAACGCTCGCAGCGATCCCGATATGCGCGATGCTAAGCGGAGCCGCTACTAGCCAGACGGTTCTCAACAATCAGATCAATCTGGGCGACGTCTTCGCCCAGCAGACTCTGAACGTCGAGACGGTTACGGACGGCTTCAGCGCCAGCACCATCGCGCCGGCCAACAGCGCCCTGATCTCGGTGCAGAACACCGACGCCTCTATGACCTCCAACCAGGAGAACTCCGGCGAGGTCCTGGCGCACGGCGTGGTCAATGTCGCGACCAATGGCGGCGCCAACAGCAACTTCACGACCACGGCGGTCGGCAATGCCGGCACGGCCGCGGCCGACAATGGCACGCTCACGGGTCGCACCACCCAGTTGAACACCGGACCGGTCACGGCGCGCAGCCAGCTTGAGGCTCACGAGGCCGAACTGAACGACATGTCGATGAGCACCGTGGCCCAGGGCAACAGCCAGGGCCTGGCCCTGATCAATGGCGCCATGGGCGTGCGGGTCAGCCAGGGCAATACGGCCAATGTGCTGGCTGATGGCGGCGCGATCGCCGGCGCGATCACCGGAACGGCCTCTGTCGCCGGCACGGCGACGGGCAACAACATCACCCTGTCGGGAACCGAGCAGTCGGCGGCCCGCGCGATCACCGAACAGTCCAACGCCGGCATCACCCAGGCCAGCAAGTTCACGGCCTATGGCTCCAGCTACCTGACCAGCACCGCGGCCTCGGCCAGCGGCAACAATCTGTCGGCGACCAATGAGGGCCCGCTGCTGGACGTGGCGTCCAGCCAGTTCAACACCGCCTATGTGCGCGCCCAGGCAGAAGCGACGTCCTATCAATTCAGCGCCGCCCAGGTCGGCGCCCATGGCGTCGGCAATTCCGCCCTGGTGGGAAACTATGGCCCCGAGGTCGTGCTCGACAATATCCAGACCAACGAGGGCGGCGGCGTCGAGGCGCTGGCCAGCTTCGAAGGCCATGACGGCTATGACGCCGTGGTCTCTTCGACGGCCATGGGCAACGCGGTCACCGGCTATGCCTGCTCGCAGTGCAGCGGCCAGATGACGATCCAGAACAACCAGGTCAACAGCGCCGAGGTCGGCGCCCGCACGAGCACCATCGCGGGGTCCTCGCGCTCGGTCAGTGGCATAACCACCGCCACCGGCAACAATGCCAGCTTCTATGTGAGCTCGCCCAGCGGCAACTGACGGGCGGCCCTGTCGCCACGGCGAGGGTTGGCTTCCGTCATGCTCAGGGGGCGATCGGGCCGGATTTTGGCGTTCCTTAGCGCCTATCCCTGATATAGGCCCCATCCTTCGCGTCATTCTGACGCCGCCGACCCGACCCAAAATACGAGCACCTCATGGCCTCCCCTGCCCGCGCGCCTATTCTCGCCCTCAAGGACGTCCGCCTGGCCGATGGCGCCAAGCCGTTGTTCGACGGCGTCGATCTGGCGCTGGAGCCGCGCATTCGCGCCTGTCTGGTTGGCCGCAACGGCGCGGGCAAGAGCACCCTGCTGAAGATTCTGGCCGCCCAAGGCGCCGAGCCCGACAGTGGCGAGCGGATCGTGCAGCCGGGCGCGCGTATTGTGTTCGTCAGCCAGGAGCCTGAGATCACCGGGGCCACCTTGCTCGACTACTGCACGGCCGGCGGCGCGCAAGACTACGAAGCTCAGGCCACGCTGGCCGATTTTGGTCTGGATCCGGAGAAGGGCACCGAAGGCCTGTCGGGCGGCGAGAAGCGCCGCGCGGCCCTGGCCCGCGCCTTCGCCGAGCAGCCCGACGTGCTGCTGCTGGACGAGCCGACCAACCACCTGGACATCTTCGCCATCCAGACACTGGAAGAGGAACTGGCCGGCTCCAAGTGCGCGGCCCTGATCGTCAGCCACGACCGCGCCTTCCTCAACCGCGTCACCCAGCGCACCTTCTGGCTCGAGCACCGCAAGGTGCGCCGTCTGGATAAGGGCTTCCTTGAGTTCGAGACTTGGAGCGAGGCCGTGATGGCCGCCGACGCCGACGAGGCCCGCCGTCTGAACAAGGCGCTGGAGCGCGAGAACGCCTGGCTGGCGCGTGGCGTCCAGGGCCGTCGGGCCCGCAATGAAGGCCGCCGCCGCGCCCTGATGGACCTTCGCGCCGAGAAGAAGGACCGCCAGAGCGACATGCGCGGCAGCATCTACATGGCTGTCGAAGCCGCAGGGACCTCGGGAAAGAAGGTCGCGGAGGCCAAGAACGTCACCAAGAAGTTCGGCGACCGGGTGATTGTCGAAGACTTCTCGACCCGCATCCTGCGCGGCGACCGGGTGGCCCTGGTCGGCCCCAACGGCGCGGGCAAGACGACGCTGGTCAAGCTGCTGCTGGGCGAACTGGCGGTGGATTCCGGCACGGTCACGCTGGGGACCAATCTCGAGATTTCCTATGTCGACCAGGCCCGCATGGCCCTGTCGGACAAGATCACCGTCTGGGACTTCCTGACCCCTGGCGGCGGCGACTCCATCCTGGTGCGCGGTCTGCCCAAGCATGTGGCCGGCTACGCCAAGGACTTCCTGTTCACTGAGGCCCAGCTGCGTCAGCCGGTCACCAGCCTGTCGGGTGGCGAACGCAACCGCCTGCTGCTGGCCCGCGCCCTGGCCACGCCAACCAACCTGATGGTGCTCGATGAGCCCACCAACGACCTGGACATGGACACGCTGGACCTGCTGGAGGACCTGCTGGCCGACTTCGAGGGCACGCTGATCCTGGTCAGCCACGATCGCGACTTCATCGACCGGCTGGCCACCTCGACCATCGCGATGAACGGCCACGGCCAGGTGATCGAGACCCCCGGCGGCTGGACCGACCTGATCGACCAGAGCCCCGACTTCTTCAAGGGCGCGCGCGGCGCCGGCGGCGGCGACTTCGCCACGGGGGCCGCCAAGGCCGCGCCGACGGTGATCGCCCCCCCCAAGAAGACCGTCAAGCTGTCCTACAAGGACCAGCGCCGGCTTGAGGAGTGCGAAGCCTTGGTCGCCGCCAGCCCCAAGATCATCGGCGACCTGGAGGCCAGGCTGGCCGACACCAACTTCTATGCGCGCGATCCGGTCGGCTTCGACAAGATCATGAAGGCCCTCGACAAGGCTCGGGCCGATCTGGCCCAGGCCGAGGAAGACTGGCTGGCCCTGGAGGAAAAGCGGGAGTCGATGGCCGGCTGATCCTCGCCCCACCGGCGGTCGTCCGGTCGACCGGATCCCGCCGGTCGACGACCATCCAATGAGCCGCGAGCTGGGTCAGACGCTGGCCCTGGCGACGCTCGCGCCGACGTCACCAAGCCGGGCGCGGTAGTCAAGAAAGCGTCAACATCCGACCGCACGGTCTTCGGAGGTGGTGTGTGCTTGAAGCGCCCCGCCTCTTATGCATTGTCGTGCGTCCGCCAAAGCACAGGCGCGACGGATCCAAATTGGCCGCCAGTTGAAAGCGTGCGGCGTCTGCGACAAAGCGCCACATCGGCCAAAATACGCGGCAGCCTTGAGCAGTCGCGAGCGTATTGATCCGGGGGGATGGAACGAGCATGCGGCATCAGCTGGCACGACAGGAGCAACGGCGGCAGAATACTCTGCTGCTGAGCTTGGCGGTCGCCATCGTCGCCAGCCTCGCGTTCAGCGACTTCCTGACCCGAACAGACCTGGGCGTGGCAGCCTTCTGGCCCGCCAACGGACTATTGGCCGTGGGCTTGATGGCGCTCAATCCGCCTCGCCGCATCGCCCTTACCAGCGTGATGATCGTCTTTCATATGATCATCGACCTGCTTGTCGGAGACAGCCTCGGCAAGGCCCTGCTCTATACCAGCGTCGATGTGCTGGAGGCCTATGCGGTCTGGGCCGTGGCCCGGCGGTTCTCGGGCGGGGTGCTGCGTTTGCGGACGATGCGTCAACTGGCGCTTCTTGTCGCAGTCGGCGCGCCCATCGCCGCCACCGCCGCGCTCATCTGCGCGCCCCTGCTCTCGATGACGTCGGGAGCGCCTCTGCTGACCCTGATGTGGGCCTGGTTCGCGCGAAGCGGCCTGGGGCTCGCGGTCGTGCTCCCCGCCGTCCTGGTGTTGCTGGACGCCGAGCATCGGCGCACCTTCCATCGCTCCATCGTCGAGCGCCTGGCGCTGTATGCGTCCATCGCCGCGATGACCGCGATCTGCTTTCATCCCGACGGCGTTCCAGCGCCGTTCCTGATCTTCCCCCTGGCCATGCTGGCCGCCTTCCGACTGGGCGCGCGAGGGGCCGCGGAAAGCTCGCTGGTCGTGGCCTGTATCGCTGTTCCGCTGGTGGCCTCCGCCGGCGATCTCGCGATGGGCATGCGGTGGGAAAGCGCCAATCCGACCCGTGTCGCCCAGGTCTTCATCAGTCTGCTGTTCGGCACCAATCTGGCGACCGGCCTGGCCCTGGCCCAGCAGGAACGTCTGAAACGCCTGCTCGTCCGCCGCGAGCAATTGACCCGCGCGGCCAGGGCCCGCGCCCTGGCCGCGACGGAGGCCAAGACCGAGTTCCTGGCCACCATGAGCCACGAGATCCGGACACCGCTGAACAGCGTGCTGGGCTTCGCCCAGCTTCTGGCCGCCCGCGATGACCTGCCGCCGGACGCGCGCAGGCAGGTGAACCTGATCGACTCCGCGGGCGCCGCCCTGCTGACCGTAGTCAACGACATCCTGGACTTCTCACGGGTCGAGGCGGGCCAGGTTGAGCTTTCTCAGCAACCGACCTCGGCGGCGACCCTGCTGCGCGACACGGTCGCGATCATGGCGCCCGAGGCGCGCGCCAAGGGTCTGAAACTGAATGTCGAGATCATCGATCCGATCGACGCCCTGCACGACCTGGACGACGCCCGTCTGCGCCAGGTGCTGCTCAATCTGCTCAACAACGCGGTGAAGTTCACGGAAACGGGACGCATCGACGCGAGCCTGATCGTCGAGCCTGGCGACCATGAGGATCGACTGCGCTTCGAAATCACCGACACTGGCGCCGGCATTCCGGTCGAGAAGCAGGCCCTGCTTTTCCAGCGCTTCTCGCAGATCGACGGTTCGGCAAGCCGCACCTATGGCGGCGCGGGCCTGGGCCTGGCGATCAGCCGGGCGCTTGTCGAGCTGATGGGCGGAAAGATCGGCGTCGACAGCGTGCCCGGCCGCGGCTCGTGTTTCTGGATCGAGATCGCCGCGCCAGTCGCCGAGCCCCTGCCGGTCGCCGAGCAACAGGCTCCCGCCGCGCCCAGCGCGGCCCGAATCCTGTTGGTCGATGACCATCCGATCAACCGCGAAATCGGGGTTGCCCTGCTGGTTCTTGCCGGGTGCAAGGTCGACATCGCCGAGAACGGCCAACAGGCCGTCGATGCGGTCGCGGTCGGCGAGTACGACATGATCCTGATGGATATCCACATGCCGCTGATGGACGGGCTGGCCGCCACCCGCGCCATCCGCGCCCTGAACTCGCCCGCCAGCAAGGTGCCGATCATCGCCATGAGCGCCGACGCCCTGCCCCAGCAGGTCGAGCGCTGCTACGCCGCTGGAATGGTCGACCACATCGCCAAGCCGATCCAGCGCGAGGTGCTATACGCCAAGGTCGAGCGCTGGCTGAAAGCCTCCACGCGCATCGACTAGTCGAACCGCGTTCGCTCTTGGAAGATGCCGCCCCGCCGCCTAACCTCTCGCGACATTGTCCGGGAGGGATTCATGGGTTTCCGCAAACTGGTCGCGCTCGCTCTCTGCGCGCTGGTCACCGCCTGCTCGCCAGCCGCGCAGGAACCCGCCGACGCTCCCGGGCGCACCGCGATGAAGCTGGCCACCGACTGGCGCGCCCAGGCCGAGCTCGGCGGCTACTACCAGGCGCTGGCGACCGGCGAATACGCCAAACGCGGTCTGGACGTGACCCTGATCCAGGGCGGCCCCGGCGTGAACGTACCCCAGCTGCTGGCCACGGGCGCGGTTGATGTCGGGGTTGGCTCCAACAGCTTCATCGTCATGAACCTGGCCAAGGAAAAGGCGCCCGTGAAGGCCGTGGCCGCCTTCATGGACAAGGATCCGCAGGTCCTGATCGCCCATCCCGGCCAAGGCATCAATTCGATCGCCGACATGAAGGGCCGCCCGATCCTCTTGTCGGACGCCTCGATCACCGCCTTCTGGGTCTGGCTGAAAGCCAAATACGGCTTCACCGACGACCAGGTGCGGAAATACAATTACAGCGCCGCGCCGTTCCTGGCCGACAAGCGCATCGTCCAGCAGGGTTACGCCACCAGCGAGCCCTACCTCATCGAGAAGGAAAGCGGAATCAAGCCGGCGGTCTTCCTGCTGGCCGACAGCGGCTATCCCGCCTACGCCTCGTTCGCCATGGTCCCCGACAGCCTGATCGCCAGCAATCCGGCAGCCGTGCGGGCCTTCGTCGAGGCCACGGCGGCGGGCTGGATCTCTTACCTCTATGGCGACGCCAAGCCGGGCGACGCGGCGATCCTCAAGGACAATCCGGAGATGACCCAGGATGTCCTCGATCAGGCCCGCGAGAAGATGCGCTCCTACGGCATCGTTCCCAGGACCGGCGTTGGCCAGATGACCGACGCCCGCTGGGCCGAGTTCTTCAAGGTCGCCGCCGATCAGGGCGTCTATCCCAAGGACATGGACTACAGGAACGCCTATTCACTGCAGTTCCTGCCCAAGGGCCAATGACCTCGACCATCGCCGCCCTCCGCGCTGTCGAAGTCGACTATCCCAAGCGCGGGCGCGCCTTGGGGCCGGCGGATCTTGACCTTAGGGCGGGCGAGATCGTCGCTCTGGTCGGACCGTCAGGCTGCGGCAAGTCCACGGCCCTGCGCCTGCTGGCCGGCCTGGAACAGCCCGCGCGAGGAACCGTCACCCGCGCCGCCGGCAAGGGCGAGACCGCTGTCGTATTCCAGGCCCCGACCCTGGCGCCCTGGCTGACCGCCCAGGCCAATGTGGCCCTGCCGCTGGAACTGGCTGGCGAGCGCCGGGCCACCGCAATGGCCAGCGCGGCCGACGCTCTGGGCAAGGTCGGGCTTGGCGACGCCCTGTCCGCGCGGCCCGCCCAGCTGTCGGGCGGCATGGCCATGCGCGTCTCTCTGGCCCGCGCCCTGGTCACCCGCCCTCGCCTGCTGCTGCTGGACGAACCCTTCGCGGCGCTGGACGAGATCACCCGCCGCGCCCTCGCCGACGACGTTCTCGCTCTGGCCGCGGAGCTTTCGCCCGCCATGATCTTCGTCACCCACAATGTCGAGGAAGCCGTCTACATGGCCGGCCGCGTCGTGGTCATGACCCCCGGCCCTGGCCGCATCGCCGGAGAGGTGGCCATCAGGGGCCCGCTGATCCGCCCCGCCGGCTTTCGCACCACCGAGGCGTTCCGGCAGGCTGTCGAAGCGGTTTCCAACCTGCTGGCCAACGCCGGAGCTCGCGCCGCGTGAGAACCCTCTCCGCCTTCCTCTCGCCCCTGGTTCTGATCGCCGTGCTGCTGGCCGGCTGGGAGTTCGCCTGCGCGCGCCTCGCCGTGCCCGCCTATCTGCTGCCGCCGCCCAGCGCGATCTGGACAGCCCTGCTCGAGGGCTGGCCGCTGCTGCTGGCCTCGGCCTGGGGCACCCTGTCGACGGCTTTGCTGGCCCTGGTCATCGCCAGCCTGCTGGCCTGCGCCCTGGCCCTGACCGTCAGCCTGAGCACCCTGCTGGAAGACGCGGTGCGCCCGATCGCCGTCACCCTGCAGGTGACCCCGCTCGTCGCCATCGCGCCGCTGGTGACCATCTGGGCCGGGATCGACCATCCCGAGCGCGCCGTGATCGGCCTGGCCGCCGTGGTCGCCTTCTTCCCGATCTTCTCGGGCGCCCTGGCGGGCCTGAAGACGGTGGACCCGGACCTGGCCCGCCTGTTCGATCTCTATGGCGCGACGCCCGCCCAGCGCCTGTGGCGACTGCGCCTGCCCTCGGCTGTGCCCGCGTTGCTGGAAGGTCACAAGGTCGCCTCGGGCTTGGCCGTGATCGGCGCCGTGGTGGCGGAATTCGTGGCGGGCTCGGGCGGCGCTCAGGGCCTAGCCTGGCGGATTCTCGAAGCCTACAATCGGCTCCAGACCGCCCGGGTGTTCGCCGCCCTGCTGACCCTGGCCCTTTTGGGCGTGGCGCTGCACGCCCTGATGGAATTGGCCGAACGTCGACTGCTTGTCATTTGGCGCGGGCGTTAGGCCCAGATTAAGCGGCGAGGGCTATGGCTTGAAGCTCGGATTCCTCCGTCAGGCCGCCCCATGCGCACCATGGTCCTCATCGCCGCCCTCGTCTGCGTCGCGTCCGCCGCGCGCGCCGAGGAAGCACGCGAGAACCGCTACGGCCCGCGCCCCAGCCGTCCGACGACCTCTTTGAGCGCCACTGCGGGCTATGGCGGCCCGATCCTGGGCTGGGCCGGCAAGCAGGAAGCCGCCGCCTTACCGCGCGCCCAGGCGCCGCAACCGATCTCCGAGCCCTGGCGTCAGCCCTATGTCGCCCCCCAGGCGCGTCAGTCCATGGCGCCCACGCAGGCTTTGGCGCCTATGTCCGAACCCTGGCGCAATCTGGGGGCGCGACCGCAAGCCGCGACGCCCGCGCCCGTAGCCCAAGCCCAGCCGCCAATGTCGGAGCCCTGGCGAAACCTCGGCGCCCGACCGCAGGCTTCCGCTCCCATCCAAGCCGCGCGCCAGGACATCGAACCTCCGACGCGGGTCATCCGCCAACCGATCCCGGCGGCCCAGGCCGCGCCCACGACGATGGAGGCCTATTCGCCTCCGCCCCAGGCCATGGCCCCCAGCATGGCCCGCACCTATTCGGTAGGTCGCCAGTACGGCCTGCAACCCGACGCCCTGCCGCCGCTACAGCCGAACGGCATGGTGTTCATCGCCCCGTCCGAGGAAGCCCCTCGCCTGAAGGACGACGAACCCCGCCACGGCTCCGCCGAATGGCTGGCCGCGGGCGCGCGCGGCGACGAAGACGGTGATCGGAACGACGGCAAGGGCAGTTCTCTCTGATGCAGTCCAAGCTTCACGACCTGATCGCCCTGGCCGATGAACCATCCAGCGTTAAGCGACGCGAACTGCTGCGTGGCGTCACGGACCTGTTCTTCACCGCCGACAGTCATGACCCCGCCCAGATGGGCCTGTTCGACGACGTCATGAGCCAGTTGGCCGGTGAGATGGAAGAGGCCGTCAAGGTCGAGCTGGCCGAGCGCATGAGCCAGGCGCCCGCCGCGCCGCGCGGTCTCAGCCGGTCCCTGGCTCTGGACAGCATCGCCGTGGCCCAGCCGATCCTGCGCGGCTCCAGCCTCTCGGAAGAAGATCTGCTGGAAGTGGCCCGCACCCGCGGCCAGGACCATCTGCGCGCCATCTCGCAGCGCGCCAGCGTGCCCAGCGCCGTGTCGGACGCCATCGTCCAGCGCGGCGACGACGACACGCTTGGCGTCTTGCTGCGCAACGAGGGCGCTGTGCTGTCACGTGAGGCGCACGAAGCGGTCGTCGACCGCGCCGCCGCCAATCCGGCCCTGCACGAGGCGGTCGTCGACCGTCACAGCCTGCCGGTCGATCTGCTCAACGAAATGTATTTCATGGTCGAGGCCAAGCTTCGCGACCGGATCATGGAAAAGAACGCCGACGTCGATCCCGCCACGCTGGAAGCCGCGCTGAACGCCGGCCGCAAGCGCGTGGCCGAACAGGACGGGGCCCTCCCCGCCGACCTCGCCCAGGCCGAACTCGAATTTCGCGCCGTCAAGGCCAAGGGCGGCGCCTCGCCACAGGCCTTGGCCGGAATGCTGCGCGCCAAGAAGACGACCCTGTTCCTGGTCGCCCTGGCCGACATGGCCGACATCGACTTCCACACGGCCCGCAAGATCCTGGAACGCCGCGAACTGGACGCCCTGGCCGTGGTCTGCAAGGCGGCCGATTTCGACCGCGCCCTGTTCCTGACCTTCGCCCTGCTGATCCTGGATCCATCGGACGACGTGATGGGCAAGGCCAAGGCCTATGGCGAACTCTATGCCGCCCTGCCGCGGGAATCCGCCCTGCGGACGATCCGTTTCTGGCGCCTGCGCCGCCAGACCGGCGACGTCGCCGCCGCCTGATCGCGGCTTTCGCGAGGCCTCAGACGCCTTGCTTGCGCCTTCACCCCCGGCCAAGGTGCGGCTTCCAGAGAGCTCACCTAACCTTGGGTTGTATATGATTCGCGCTTCGCGCCTGACGCTGCTGGCCGCTTTCGGCCTGTCCCTCGCCGCCTGCTCGGCCCTGCCCAAGCTGTCCCTGCCATCCATGCCGTCCATGGGCGAGCGGGGCGCCATCGCGCCCGCCCAGCCCGCCGGCCCGACCCTGGCGTCGCTTAAGCCCGGCCAGTGGGCGCACGAGGTGTCGGATGTCGCGCCCGATCCACGCGTTCGCTTTGGCGTTCTGCCCAGCGGCATGCGCTACGCCCTGATGAAGAACGCCACGCCGCCGCAGCAGGCCGCCCTGCGCCTGTGGTTCGACACCGGCTCGATGATGGAAGCCGACGACCAGCAGGGCCTAGCCCACTTCCTTGAGCACATGGCCTTCAACGGCAGCAAGAACGTGCCCGAAGGCGAAATGATCAAGATCCTGGAGCGCCACGGTCTGGCCTTCGGCGCCGACACCAACGCCTCCACCGGTCTGGACGAGACCGTCTACCAGCTGGACCTGCCCAAGACCGACGATGCGACGGTCGACACCTCGCTGATGCTGCTGCGTGAGGCGGCCAGCGAACTTACCATCGCGCCCGAGGCCGTCGACCGCGAGCGCGGCGTGGTGCTGTCCGAAGAACGCACCCGCGACAGCCCCGGCTATCGCGTGGCCATCAAGTCGATGGGCTTCCAGATGGAAGGCCAGTTGCCGCCCAATCGCATTCCCATCGGCAAGACCGAAGTGCTGAAGACCGCGCCGGCCCAGCGCATCCGCGACTATTATGAGGCCTACTACCGTCCTGAGCGGGCGGTTCTGGTCGCGGTCGGCGACTTCGACCTCGACGCCATGGAGGCCAAGATCAAGGCCCGCTTCGGCGACTGGACGGCCAAGGGACCGGCCGGCGCCAATCCCGATATCGGCAAGGTGGCCCGGCGCGGCGAGACCGCCAAGGTCATCGTCGAGCCCGGCGCGCCACTATCGGTGCAGCTGTCCTGGGCCGGAACGCCCGACGGCCTTATCGAGACCAAGGCCACCGACGTTCGCGATACACTGAGGAATCTTGGCTTCGCGGTGCTGAACCGCCGCATGCAGGCCCTGAGCCGCGCGGCCGATCCGCCCTTCATCGCTGGCGGCGCCTTTGCCGGCGACCAGTACGGCGCCGTGCGCATGACCACCCTGGGCGCCACCGCCCAACCCGGTCGCTGGCGCGAAGCCCTGTCGGCCCTGGATCAGGAACAGCGGCGCGCCGTGCAGTATGGCGTGCGCCAGGATGAGCTGGACCGCGAGATCGCGAGCATGCGGTCATCCCTGGTCGCGGCGGTATCGGGCGAGGCGACCCAGCGCACCACGACCCTGGCCGGCGGCATCATCGGAACCCTGGGCGACGGCGAGACCGTCACCAGCCCCAGCCAGAATCTGGCCGCCTTCGACGAGATCGTCAAAGGCCTGACCGCAGACCGGGTCAGCGCCGCCCTGCAAGTCGCCTTCGCCGGTCAGGGTCCACTGATCCTGATCCCCACCCCGACCAATATCGAGGGCGGCGAAAAGACGGTGCTGGCCGCCTATGCAGACGCTCGCAAGGTCGCCGTGCTGCCGCCGTCCGCGCCCGGCGTCACGGCCTGGCCCTATGCCAGCTTTGGCCCGATCGGCAAGGTCGCCGAGCAGAAGGACGTCACCGACCTCGACGCCGTTTTCGTGCGGTTCGAGAACGGCGTGCGACTGACGGTCAAGCCGACCAAGTTCCGCGACGATCAGGTGCTGATCAAGGCGCGCATCGGCAACGGTCTGCTCGACCTGCCGCCGGGCGCCCAGAGCCCGCTATGGTCCAGCTCGGCCTTCATCGAGGGCGGTCTCAGGCAGATCAGCGCCCAGGATATGGAGCGGGTGCTGAACGGCAAGATCTGGAACGCCGCCCTCGGCGTCGAGGATGACGCCTTTACCCTGAGTGGGCGCACGCGTCCTGAGGATGTCGGCACGGAACTGCAGGTCCTGGCGGGCTTCGCCATGGAACCTGGCTGGCGGCCCGAGGCCTTCTCGCGGATCAAGACCTATTACGGCACTATCCACGACCAGCTTGAAACCACCACCGGCGGCGTCATGGGACGCGACCTCAGCGGCCTTCTGCACAACGGCGACAAACGCTGGACCTTCCCGTCCCGCGCGGACATCGCCGCCGCCTCGCTCGATGGCCTGAAGGCGGCGGTCACCGATCCGCTCAGCAAGGGCGAAATCGAGGTCGTTGTGGTTGGCGACATCACCGTCGACAAGGCGATCGCCGCCGTGGCCGAGACCTTCGGGGCCCTGCCCACCCGCCCGGGTCTGGCCGATCCCGTCGCCGCGCGTCAGGTTCCCTTCCCCGCTCCATCGCCTACACCGGTGGTGTTGACCCACAAGGGTCGCGCCGACCAGGCCCAGCTGTTCATGAGCTGGAGGACCGATGACCTGTTCTCCGATCTGCAGCGCTCGCGCGACACCTCGGTCCTGGCCCAGGTGATGCAACTGCGGCTGACCGACGAACTGCGCGAGAAGCAGGGGGCCACCTATTCGCCCTCGGCCGGAGCCACCCACAGCGTGGTCTTCAACGACTGGGGCTATCTGTCGGTCAGCGTCGAGGTTCCGCCGGACAAGCTGGACGGCGTGGCCGCCACCATCCGCCAGATCGCCGCCGACCTGCGCGACAAGCCGGTCACGCAGGACGAGCTGGACCGGGCCAAGAAGCCACGCATCGACCAGGTCGAAAAGTCGCGCGTCACCAACGAATACTGGTTGAGCAATCTGTCGGGCGCCCAGACCGACCCGCGTATCCTGGACGCCACCCGCTCGGTGATCGCCGGGCTGGAGCGGGTCAAGGTCGCCGACGTCCAGAAAGCCGCCCGCACCTTCCTGGGCGACGACAAGTCTTGGACCGTGCTGGTCAAGCCTGAGGGAAAGTAGACATGAAAAGGCCCTCTCGCCGATGGGCGAGAGGGCCTGAGCTATTGGTGGTGACCGGGCCTAGTAGACCACTCCGCCCACGCCGCCATCAAGGCTGAAGCTCATCGACGATGCGCTGGTCTCGCGGACCTGCTCCTCGCGATAGGCCGTATAGGTCTCGCTGGTCAGGATGGAGAGGATCTTCACCCCAGCGCCAAAGCGGCGCAGAAGCGAGCGCTCGTTGCAGTCGCGAGCCGGACGTTGCGGACGGCAGGTCAGGGTCCCCGCCTGGGCCTGGCCGGTGCGCGGCGAGTGGTAGAGGGCTTCATTCTTGGCGCAAATATAGGTCTGGGCGCCCTTGTTGCTGATGTCGCTCACACCCTCGTAGTCGCCGATCACATACTGCATGCGAGAGCCTGCGATGCAGCGATAGAGCTCGCCCTCGTAGCGGTCGTCGATGTCGCGGTCGGGGGTGACTTGCGAAGCCGGGTGCGGCACGTCGCGATCGTCCAGACAGACGGCGCGGATGATCACACGGCGCAGCTTGGTGCGCGTGGCCTCATAGGAGGCGCGGCGACGCAGTTCGCCGCCCTCGACATTGAGACCCTGAATATAGCCGGTCGACATCGGGCCGGAATAGTAGCCGCCGTGCCCGCCGCCGCCGTAATAGACGTTGGTGGTCGCGCCAGCCCCGGCGCCCGCGCCCGCGCTGGAGCCGGCTCCAGCCACGGCGCCCGCGGAGGCGCTGGCGTTCGCGTTGACGATCACCGTCGCGCCGACATTGATGTTCACGCCCGGAATATTGACGTTGTGACCCGGCGTGCAGCAAGGGGTGCTGGGCGGCTTGGGGGGCTTGGGCGGAGCCGGCGGCGGCTGGCAACAGACCGGCGGCGTGGGCGTGCACGGATTGCCGCACTGCGCATAGGCCGCGCCGCCCAGCATCAGGCTTCCCAGCAGGGCGCCGAGGCCCCAGGTCAGCCCGCGCATCGATCGTTTCGGCGCCTTCATGGCGATCCCCTTCACACGACGTCGTCCGACCGTTCGGCCAGCAAGAATTGGGCCGTGCCCCGCCTTCCCGGCCGGCTTGCGCCAAAACGGGACGTTCGGGGCCGTGGCCCAGGTCTCTCAGCAAGCCCCGTGCGGCGAAAAACAGCCGTGGAAGGACCCGCCGAGGGGACGACGATGTTCCATCCAAGCACACAACGGTTGATAGACTATTGGCGTGACCGCAAAGGCGACGGGCCAGCGCCGTCGCGCGCCGACATCAATCCGGGCGATTTCACCGACCTTTTGCCTCAGGTTTTCATCGCCGGACGCGAGAAACTGGGCCGCGTGCCCTTCCGCCTGGCCGGGGGATTCCTGACCGATCTTCACGCCCGCGACCTGCGCGGCGAGGATTTGCTGAGCCTTTGGGCCCTGTCGCACCGGTTGGAGCTGAAATCCTCGCTGGAAATCGCCCGTCGTCGTTGCCAGCCGGTCGTCGTCACCGCCGATATCCGGGCCCAAGGGGTCCCTTCGGTCGGCATGGAGGTGCTGTTCGCCCCCCTACGCGGCGTGAGCGGCGAAACCGACCGCTTCCTGGGAATCTATCAGCCCATCGCCATGACAGCGCGCCTGGAAGGTCGACCGGCCTACGAACTGGGCGTTCGCCAGATTCAAACGCTGGGCCTCGGCAACGAGGAAGGCGCGCGGCTGCGTCTGGCCACCCTGGACGGTCGCCGGATCGCCTAAGGCGCGGCGGCTTTCGCGGTCTGGTGCTGGTCGGGATGGGTGACGTGGTAATCCAGCTCGATCAGCAGGTCCCGCCAGGCCATGTCGATCTCGGCCGTCCACGCGTCGCCCAGCACCTCGCGCAGAGTGTCGGCCAGCACGCCAAAGAAGGTCCCGAACACCTGGGGCGGCACATCATAGCCGGCGTGATTCATCGTCTCGGACTGGATCAGGGTCGCCGCGTACTGGCGCTCGCCCACGAAATCGAGGATGGCCCGGATCACCTGTGACAGCATCTCGCCACGCACCTGACCGTTGGCGTCCATGCAGAACAGCGGCTCCATGTGAGGCTGCTCGCGGAAGAGCCTGGCATAGACCAGAGGCCTCAGATCCCCGCAGACCTCGGCGGCCAGCTCGAAGCTGCTCTCGATCAGCGCGGCCGGCACCACGCTAGCTTCGCCCGGCCGCGTCGAGATCGGCGATGACTTCGGCGGGCAAGACCAGGCGGGCCGCGCCCATCAGATCCTCAAGTTGGGCGACGCTGGTGGCGCTGGCGATGGGGGCGGTGATGGCGGGATGGGCCATGATCCAGGCCAGGGCGATCTGGGCGTGGCTGGCGCCGGTCGCCTTGACGGCCTTGTCCAGCGCCGCCAGCACCTGGACGCCCTTGTCATTCATATAGTCGCGCTTGATCGTGTGTCGTCGCGCGCGTCCTTCGAGGTCGGCCTCGGAGCGGTACTTGCCCGTCAGGAAGCCCGCCGCCAGGCCGTAAAAGGGAATGACGCCCAGGCCCTCCGCTGCGGTCAGGGCGGCCAGTTCGCCCTCGACCTGATCGCGATCATAGAGATTGAACTTTGGCTGAATCGTCTCGTAGCGCGGCAAACCGTTGGCGGCCGAGGTCGCCAGGCTCTCGGTCAGCCGGACCGGCGAGAAATTTGACGCTCCGATGGCCCGCACCTTGCCCGCCTTCATCAGACGGCCATAGGCCTCAAGCGTCTCTTCGACCGGGGTCGCCGCATCGTCCTGATGCGATTGGTAAAGGTCGATGTAGTCGGTCTGAAGCCGCCGCAGCGAACCCTCGACCGCCGCCTCGATATTGGCGGCCGACAGGCCCGGCTGTCTGGGCCACATGGCCACCTTGGTCAGGATCAGCACATCGTCGCGCTTGCCCCGCGCCTTCAGCCAGCGGCCGATAACACTCTCGGACTCGCCGCCCTCGTGCCCGGCGACCCAGGCCGAATAGACATCTGCCGTGTCGACGGCGTTGAAGCCGCCGCCGACAAAGGCGTCGAGCAGGCGATGCGAGGTCGCCTCATCGGCCGTCCAGCCAAAGACGTTGCCGCCGAAGATCAGCGGAGCGGTCGAGAGGCCAGAGCGACCGAGAGGGCGGCGGTGCATGGGCTAGTCACCGAAAGGATGGATCAGGCCGCCGCCGCCCGCCCGTCCTCGAACACCGGCGCGTCCATCGGGGCCAGGGCCGCCTTGCCCAGGATCATGTCCGCCGCCCGCTCGGCCACCATGATCGTCGGCGCATTGGTGTTGCCGCCCACCAGGGTTGGCATGACCGAGGCGTCCACGACCCGCAGACCCGAGATCCCCTGCACACGCAGCTGATCATCGACCACCGCCATGGCGTCGCCCGCCGCGCCCATGCGGCAGGTGCCGACCGGGTGATAGATGGTCTCGGACTTGGCCCGGATCCAGGCGTCGAGATCGGCGTCGGACCGCACATCGGCGCCCGGCGCGTATTCGGCGTCGCGATAGGGGTCCAGCGCCGCCTGGGCCGCGACTTCACGCGCCATGCGGACGCCCTCGCGCAGGGCCCGGCGATCTTCGTCGGCGGCCAGATAATTGCCCAGGATGGTCGGATCGTCGAACGGATCGGCCGAGCGCAGGCCCACGGCGCCGCGGCTTTCCGGACGCAGCTGGCAGACGTGCAGGGTAAAGCCGTCCTTCTCGATCAGGGTCTTGCCGTGATCCTGCATGATGGCCAGCACGCCATGGATCTGCAGGTCGGGACGATCCAGATCAGGCCGCGACTTGAGGAAGGCGCCGCTCTCGAGGAACTGCTGCCGTCCCATCCCCTTGCCCATCAGCATGTAGGACAGGCCGGTGCCCAGCTTCCTGAGGCCCTTGTTGGCCGAATAGGCGGTCGTCAGGTTCTTGGTCGTCCACGACAGGCAGACGTCCAGGTGATCCTGCAGATTGGCGCCGACGCCCTTGGACTCCTGCACCACCGCCACGCCGTGCTTCCCCAGCAGGTCCGGCGCGCCGACGCCCGACAGCTGCAGAATCTGCGGCGACTGCACCGCGCCGGCGCTCAACAGCACCTCGGCGTCAGCGTGGGCCGTACGCTTCTCGCCGCCCTTGCCGACGACGTAGTCCACTCCGATGGCGCGGCCCTTCTCGATCAGGATCTTCGTCGTGCGGGCTTCGGTCACGCAGGTCAGGTTCGGCCGCGACAGGGCCGCCGCCAGATAGGCCGCCGCCGCGCTCCAGCGCTTGCCGTCGCGGATGGTCAGGTCGTAGGGCCCAAAACCCTCCTGCTGATAGCCATTGAAATCCCGGGTGGTCTTGTAGCCCGCCTGCCGTCCCGCCTCGATCAGGGCCGGATAGAAGGGGCTGGGCGACTCGCCCTTGGACACGTGCAGCGGACCCTGACCGCCATGATAGGCGTCGCCGCCGGCATGGTGCGTCTCCGAGCGCTTGAAATAGGGCAGCACCTCCGAATACGACCATCCCGACAGGCCCATCTGCCGCCACTGGTCATAGTCGCGCGCATGGCCGCGGATGTAGATCATGCCGTTGATGGCCGAGGAGCCGCCCAGGCCCTTGCCGCGCGGCCACCACAGCTTGCGGTTATTCAGGTGCGGCTCTTCCTCGGTCCAGAAGCCCCAGTTCTGGTCGCCCTTGGCCTTGATCAGCTCGCCGACGCCGGCCGGCATCTTGACCAGGATCGAGGTGTTCTTGCCGCCGGCTTCCAGCAGCAGAACCTTGATGTTGGGATCTTCCGTCAGTCGCGCGGCCAGCACACAGCCCGCCGAGCCGGCGCCGATGACGATGTAATCGAAGCGTTCGCTGGCCATGACCCTGACGCCCTCCCTGAATGTTATCGTTGTTAAGACAGAGAGTGACGCGGCTTTTCGCCCGATGCAAGACGGGCTGTGTGTGTCGGCGCAACTTAGAAGCGGCCCAAAAACAAGTTGGCATTGTCCCTTGCCGCAGGGCGTCCCCTGGGACGCGCCCCCGGGGTCAGAAACGCGTCGAGGCTGTGTAAAAACCCGCCGACTGCCCCGGTATGGAGGGACGGCGTGAGCGCGCGGCGAGGCCGGAAGCGGAAACTAGGCTGCTGCCCGAAACTGGCCGCTGGACCTTCGCCGTCGGTTCAAGTCGTGTTCGACAGCGCAAATCCTCAGGCGTACGGGTCTCGCGCTCCGCCAAGATCCATGCCCAAGGTCGGCCCAATCCCATCGGGATGGTCGCCAAAGGGGTTGGTTCCGGTTCGTCGACGCGCCAGATCGTCAAGACGCTCGCGCAGGCCAGGATGGAGCCCTGTGACCACGTCAGCTACGGAAGACGCCCCGTGGCTGGCGGCTGGCGCGCCGGCCAGGACCCTGCGCAGGGCCGCGTCAAAATCGCGCCCCGCGCCCGTGCCTGGCTCCGGGGGATGCTCGAGGCCGGCGATAACGGTTTCGAGCGCTTCTTCCCAATCGGTGTCGGACATCGAGACTCCTTTGTCGCGGCGCGGCGTCGAAGGCGTTTCAACCGGCCAGGCGAAGCGAGACAGCCGCTAGGCAGAACAGCGCGGTCAAACCGATCAGAATAACTTCGAGCGGCACGCCGCCCGCCCAGTGGCGCTTCATGGCGCGCTTCCTCCCGGCGACGGCTCTTGCGACCGCTCACATCGGTCCGCCGCCGACAATAGCATCGTATCACGATGCTATTCGACTGTCGTCGCCCTCTTGCCTCACGACCTCGGCATCGCCCTGCAGGGCCAAGACGAAGCGATCGCGCCAAGCGGCGACATCGTCGCGGCCCACGCCCTCCATCAGCCGCGTCCAGCGCGCGACCCGCTCGCCGCGTGGCATGGCCAGGGCCTGACCGAGCGCCTCGGAAACCTCCTCTCGGCTGAAAGGATTGACGATCAGGGCGTCTTGCATCTGCTCGGCGGCGCCGGCGTAGCGCGACAGCACCAGCACGCCGGGGTCGTCCGGATCCTGGGCTGCGACATACTCCTTGGCCACCAGGTTCATGCCGTCACGGAGCGGCGTGACGAGCCCGACATGCGCCGCTCGATAGATGCCGGCCAGCTCGTCGCGGCGATGGGTGCGGTTAACGTAGCGGATCGGCACCCAGTCGACGGTGGCGTAGGCCCCGTTAATGCGTCCCGACACGCCCTCCAGGCGGGCGCGAATTTCCTGATAGGCCTGCACGGCGTCGCGACTGGGCGTGGCGATCTGGAGCAGAAAGACCCGCTCGGCCCAGTCTGGATGATCCGCCAGCAGTTGCTCGTAGGCCAGGAACCGCTCTTCCAAACCTTTGGAATAGTCGAGTCTATCCACGCCCACGATCATCTTTCGGCCGGTTTGGCTGAGACGCAAGCGCTCGAACGCCTCACGCGCCGGCCCCTGCGTGGCCAGCTGCGCGAAGGCCTCCCCCTCGATGCCGATCGGAAAGGCGCCGACACGGGTGCGTCGGTCCTGTGTCGTCACGACGCCCGCGTCGATTGTCATGTCCAGTTCACGGGTGACGTAGTCCTCGAACGCCTCGAGGGCGTCGCGACTCTGGAACCCCACCAGATCATAGGCCAGGAGCGACTCCACCAGTCGTCGATGCTCCGGCAGGGTCGTCAGCTGACGCCGCCCCGGCCAGGGAATGTGCAGGAAAAAACCGATCCGATTGGTCACGCCCAGAGCGCGCAACTCCTCGGCAAGCGGGATCAGATGGTAGTCGTGAATCCACACCAGATCCTCGGGCCCGATCAGCGGCGCAAGGGTTTGGGCAAAGCGGCGGTTAACCCGCTCATAGCCCTCGCCGAACGAGCGCTCGTAGGCGGCCAGATCGGTGCGCGAATGGAACAGCGGCCAAAGGGTGCGGTTGGCGTAGCCGTCGTAATATTCCTCGCGATCCTGCTCCTCCAGATCGACCAGGGCCACGGTGACGCCGCCGACCCGCTGCATGGAGATCTGGCCCGTGAAGGTTTCGGTGGTCTCGCCGCTCCAGCCGAACCAAACGCCGGAATATTCCCTCAAGGCCGCGGCCAGAGCCATGGCCAGACCGCCGGCCGTGCCCACCCCGCTGTCGCTGGGCGGGTTGACCCGATTTGAAACAACGATCAACCGGCTCATGACGCGCCCCTGACGATCGCCGCTTCCAGCCAGTTCAGCACGGCGGGCACGTCGGCCAGCCGGTGTCTGGCCAGTGTTTGCCGGTGGGTCGAGCCAACCAGGATTCCGTAACCGTCGGCCGCCTCGGCAGCCGAAAACCCATCCTCGTCGGTCAGATCGTCGCCCACGAAAATGGGGCGCGCGCCCTGGAAGGGCCACTCGGCCATGAAGGCCTGGAGCGCCTGGCCCTTGTCGGCCCCGGCGGTGCGCAGCTCGGCGACCATGTCGCCCTCCTGGAAGACCAGCTGCGTAGCCGCCTCCAGTCTGCGCGCCACCTCGCGCACAGCCTCGCAGGCGGCCGGACGAGCCCGATAGTGCAGCGCGACGCTCAGCCCCTTTTCCTCGACGATCAGTTCAGGCTGGGCGCGGGCCAGGGCCTTGAACACCGCAGCGGCCTCCATCACGTCCGGGTCGGGAACCTGGGCCATCTCATTGCCCAGAACGGTGCGCCGATGCAGGCCGTGAACGCCTGCGATGGCGGGAACAGTGTCTTCGGTGATGGCGGAGATTTCGGTCAGAGTGCGGCCACTGATGATCGCCAGACGCCGGTCAAGCCTCTCGACAAGCCCACGAAGGATCAAGGAGCGGCGGCGATCGGGCCCGACGTCGCCGGGACTTTCGACAATGGGCGCCAGGACCCCGTCCAGGTCCAGGAACAAAGCCAATCCGCTCGGATCAAGCGGCGGGGGCGGCGACAGGGCGTCAGGAAAGGGGAGTATTTGAGCGGTCATGGCAAGCTCCATGGCGACGCCCGGCCAGATGCGGCGGGCGCGGGGCGTCATCGCGCCGGTCAAGCGACCGACGGCGGTGGCGACGGCGCGGCCGTCGCGGCGAATGGAGACGTTATGGCCGACGGGGCCGGGTGATGCGGCGGCGCGGTGTCGCGCGGCGTGCGCGCGGAAGGCGAAACTCGCCTGGTCGGATCGTTGGTCTCATCATCGGCCCCTTGCCAAAATGCGGCGCCGTGCGCGGCGCGGTAGGTCTCCAGATTGATGGATCGGCCGCCTGAGGGGCGGCGAACCCTGTCGCGGTATGCGACCAAAGCCAAGGCTTCGACCAAGGCACACAGCCTCGGATGACTGGAGCCTAGCAGTCAGGAGTGCGCTGAAACCACGCCTCACGGGATAGTGACACCGACTTGACCGAAGGCCTGACCGGGCAGGACATGAAGATGAGGACCACGAACCGGGCGAAGCTCCAGCTCATCCAGCTGCATCTGCGATCCGACCAGGGCCCCGGCGGCCGCCATCAAGGCTGCGCCGACGAGGACCGTCATGACCTGCCGCCGGTGGCGCGCCACCAACGCCAACCAGTCTCCTGCGCCCCGCCGCAGCGGACTTACATCCTCGCGGCGCTCGGCCGCTTCTTTAACCATCGGCTGAAAATATCGTGACACGATCTATTCGTCAAATCGGCTGCGGCTGGGCCTGCTGGCGACTCGCGGTTCGTGTTAGAAAGATCGGCTGGCCGCGAGCGTCTCGCGTCCTACCTGGATCTGGCCGTGACGACGTCTGCCTCCCCGCTCTTGCCAAACATCGCCGAAGGCGGCGCACTCTCCGCGGACGACTATCGAGCGTTGGGGGAGTTTCGCCGGGCCATTCGCCAGTTCCTGGCCTTCAGTGAGCAGGGCGCGCGCGACCATGGCCTAACCGCCCAGCAACATCAGGCCCTTCTGGCCATCAAGGCTCATCCGGGGCCCGCGCCGATCTCGATCGGCGATCTGGCCGACAGCCTACTGATCAAGAACCACAGCGCCGTGGAGCTGGTCGCCCGTCTGGTCGAGCGCGATCTCGTCCTGCGTCGCGAATCCGACGCCGATCGACGTCGGATCGTTCTGACCTTGCGTCCCCGCGGCGCCGAAATCCTGGAAATCATCTCGCGGCGCAATCTCTATCGCCTACGCCAGGGCGCCGACATTCTCGCCGACATCATCGAGGCCGCCCGCCGCGCCGCGCCGTCGGACTAGCAGACCAGAACGGGCGTGCGGGCGTTCCATAGGCCGGCGGGTGTAATCTCGCGTAGCGGCCCGTGGCCATGCGCCAACAAGACAGCCCGCGAAATGACGATCAGGTCGGTTTGCCGGGTGGCCAGATAGTTCCACACCGCTTCGCCCGGTCGTTCGGCGTCCAGGGCGAAGACCTTGGCGCGCGTCCCCAGCGCCATCCGCGCCAAGGCCAGCTTGCTTTCGACAACCTCCGAGGGAGGTGCGGCCACCAGCACCTCCACCTGCAGGGCGGCCAATCGACGATGGCTGGCCACCAGATCGAGCGCGGCCCGCCGCTCTGGGTCGGCGTCCGTGACAACCAGCGCGCGCGCGATGGGCAGAAAGACCTGAGACGCCAGACATACCGGCAGGGCCGTAGCCTCCAGCACCGCGTCCACCTGCTCGCCCAGCACCTGCCGGTCGTCCTGGCTGTCGGCGCCGCGCTTGCCCATGACGAATCCCGACGCCGCGCGGGTGGCGACCACCTTCGCCAGGTCGCCCTCGACCAGATGCAGCTGGGGCGGCGCCAGACCTTGATCGGTCAACTGGCTCGCCAGATCGGCCAGCAGGCCGCGCTCTGTCGCCGTGTCCTTCGCGCGCCCTTCAAGGCAGTGAACCAGTTCCAGCCCGCGTTGCATCCGTTCGGCCAGCCAGGCTGCGTGCAGAGCGACGCTTGGCGCATAGGCGGAATGATCGACCAGGGCCACGATCGGCGGGGAACCCGCGCTCATCGCGGCCAGTCAGCGAGCACCACAGACCGGTCGTCCTCGAAGGCGACCCGATCGATGTCGACGGCGTAGAGGCAGACCGGTCGGTGCTCGGCCGACTCGCTCCAGCAATGGATCGCCGCGCCATCCGCGAAGCCTGAAATCCGCCCTTCAAGAACCAGGCCGTAGGTCTGAGCCGGATCGACCTCGGCCGCCGGCAGCTTAACGACATGCTCGTAGGCGCGCTCTCCCCGGCGTTCGACCCGGGACGCGTCGGCCACGTGCAGCATCGCCAGACCCAGGGTCTGCGTCTCGACAGGCGTTGGCGTGGCCGGCGGCGCGATGGTTCGACGGGTCGGGCAGCCTTCCGAACTAAGCCAGGGGCGCGGAAGCCAGAACCCCTCGACCGATTCGATGGCGGCTGGCGTCGGCGCGGCGCGCACCAGCGGCAGGTCGGTCCAGATCGCGGGCCGGGCGACCAGGCGAAGCGTGCGGTTGGCCGGATCGTATTGGTAGTAGGCCTGCGCCGAGCCGGGGTCCGCGGCCGGGCCGCCACAGCCGAAGGTCAGGCGCACCCGAAAACGGCGACCGACCAAGGCTTGCCCGGCGCCCGCCGCGCCCCCCGAAGCGTAAGCGTCGGCCGCCTGCGCCGCCGCCGAAAGCAGGTCGCCGCGCGTGGCCGCCAAGACCTTCGGCGGAGCCGCAGGCGCGGCGACGGGTGCGGGCGGCGCCGCCGCCGGCTGGGGCAAGGGACGCGGTGAAGGACGCGTCAACAGAAGGACGAGCACGGCAACCGCCGCCGCCCCGACGACCAGGGGCGCGATCAGGGCGAACTTGCGGTCGCCAGACCGGGGGCTATTGTCGCTCATGGCCCTAGCCTAACAGAAGACAAGGTACCGATTGCAACCGCTTTGGCCCGAAACCGCGCCGGTCGCCAGCATTCGCGCCGGTGCGGGGCGCTCATGACCCCTCCGCAGATCATAGCCCTGGGCGTTCTGGCGGCGGTTGTCGCTGCCCTGATCCATGGGAAGTTGCGCTCGGACGTGGTGGCCCTGGCCGGCGCGGCGGTGCTGCTTGGAACGCGCACGATCCGCCCCGTCGAGGCGCAAGCCGCCTTCGCCAGCCCAGCTATTCTCGCCTTGGCATCGCTGTTCGTGATCGCCTACGCCATGGAGTTGTCGGGCCTGCTGGGCCTGTTGATCCGCGGCGCCACCCGGCTGTGCGCGCGTCTAGGCGCGGCGGGCCTATGGCTCGTGATCGTTTTTTGTGGCATGGCCTCGGCCTTCCTCAACAATACGCCGATCGTGGTGCTTGGCGCGCCGGTGGTGCGTGATGTGGCAGGCTCGCTGGGCCTGTCGCCCAAGCGCTTCTTGATCCCCCTGTCCTACGCCACCATCCTGGGCGGCGCCTGCACCCTGATCGGCACCTCGACCAATCTGCTGGTCAACGACATGGCCCGCAACGCCGGCCAGCCGGCGTTCAGCTTGTTCGAGATCACTCCTGTGGCCCTGATCATCGCCGCGGTCGGCGGGCTTTATCTGGTCCTGCTCGGACCGCGGCTCCTGGCGGTCGATCCCGTTCAATCGCCTCTCCCCTCCCCTGGGCCGGCGCCGACCGCCAGTCCCCCGACGGGCGAGGATCCGGCGCTTTATCCGATCGATGCGCCCTTCGATCCGTTGCGCGCCGGCGCGGCCCTGGGTGTCTTCGTCCTGGTGGTGACGGTGGCGGCGCTGGGACTGCTCCCGATCGCCGCAGCGGCCTTCGCCGGCGCCGTGCTGCTGGTCGTGACCGGGATGATCAAGGTCGAAGACGCGTACAAGGGTCTACGCCCCGACATTCTGTTGTTGATCGCCGGCATGGTGGTGGTGGGTCTGTCCATGGAGGTGACCGGCCTTGCGGCCCTGACCACCGACGCCCTGGTGAGCTGGCTTCGCCAGCTTGGCCCGCTCTACGCGCTGGCCCTGATCTACGGCGCGACCCTGCTACTGACGGAAATGTTGTCCAACGCAGCCGTGGCCGTCCTGCTGACGCCCATGGCCGTCGCCCTGGCCGAGAGCCTGGGTGTCAATCCGCGGCCCTTTCTGGTGGCGGTGATGATGGCCGCCAGCGCCGCCTTCGCCACGCCGTTCGGCTACCAGACCAATGTCCTTGTCTACCAGATGGGCGGCTATCGCTATCTCGACTTCGTTCGGATCGGCGCGCCGCTCAATCTGATCACCTGGGCCGTCGGCCTGGCGGTCATCCCCGTCTTCTTCCCATTCTGACGCCGTCAGGCCCGCCACAACAGAGCTTCACGACTTCGTCAGAGGGATGTGTCCCGGCGCCGAATTAGATCGTGTTACGATATTTCTGGATCGGCATTTCGATCCTGAAAAGCGGGGCCACGATGCATGCGCACGACAAGGAAACGATCCTCTTGGTCTGCGGCGACGATATCGACGCCGCCGCGATCCTGACCGACCTCTACCACGCCAATATCCGCGTCGTGGGCCCCATCAGCACAGCCAAGATGGCCCTGGCGCTCGTGGCCCAGACCGGTCCAACCCTGGCCTTGCTGGCCGGTCAGCCCACCGGAGAGCGAAAGGCCTCCGAGTTGGCCAGCGCGCTGATGAGCACCTGGGGCGTGCGCACCATGTTGCTCGACCCGACGGACCACGACGCCTTTGCGGCGTCCGACTGGCGCGCCAGCGACCATCAGGTCGCCTCGATCCGCCGCGCCCTATCGCAGAGCCGCCCGTCGGCCTGAGCCGACACGCTGGCTCACCTTTCGTCGCCATTTAGGCGGCGCACCCCGCGCAGCAAGAGGAGTCGCCCCCCGATGACGGCGAGCGAACGCATTCTGGCGGGCCTGAAGGCCCTGATCGCCCACTTTGCCGGCCTGAGCCCGCTGGCCTGGACCATTAATCTGGCGCTTACCGTCGGCGCCTGTGTTCTGGCCGTGGCCGCGGGACGCATCGCCAAGCGATGGGCGCGGCTGGGCGCCCATCACCTGCCGGGCCCAGCTGACGCCGAAAAGACCGTCCGCGGCAATCGGTTGGCGCGTCTGGCGGGGCGGATCGCAGGGGCCCTGGCCGTGGTGGTGGCGGGTCTTGTCATCGCCGAGGTCTGGAGCATCAACCTGCTGGGCTGGGCCGCGACGCCGCTTGGCGCGCGTGTCCTGGGGGCGACGATGCGGCTTGGCTTGCTGCTGATCGTGGCGGTGGCGGCGTTCGAGTTGGTGGGACTGGCGATCGGTCGCGCCATGGACGGTTTCGCGGGGCACGCGGGTGAACCCCGACGGCGGGCCCAGTTGGCGACCCTGGGCCCGCTGCTGGCCGGCGTCGCCCAGACCGCCATCGTCATCGTCGGCGTGCTGATGGGCTTAGGCGAACTGGGTGTGAAGATCGGCCCGTTGCTGGCCGGCGCGGGCGTGGTCGGAGTCGCCCTGGGATTTGGCGCCCAGACCCTGGTCAAGGATTTCCTGACCGGCATCTTCCTGATCGTCGAGGACATCGTCTCGGTCGGCGACATCGTCCGCATCGGCGACAGCGGCGGCCTGGTCGAGCAGATGACCCTGCGCACCATCCGCCTGCGGGACTTCGACGGGACAGTACACGTGTTCCCCTATAGCGAGGCCCAGGTCCTGCACAACCTGACCAAGACGTTTTCCTACTACGTCTTCAACCTGCAGGTTTCCTACGGCTCGGACCTGGACGCGGCGCTGTCGATCATGCGCCGGGTGGGCGCGCGGCTGAAGGCCGATCCGGAGTTCAGCGACAAGATTCTAGAGGCGATCGAGGTGGTTGGGGTCGACAGCCTGGCGGACAGCGGCGTGGTGCTGAAGGCGCGGATCAAGACCCGGCCGCTGCAGCAGTGGAACGTCGGGCGCGAATATAATC
Organism: uncultured Caulobacter sp.; assembly: GCA_964427205.1. Classification (GTDB taxonomy): domain Bacteria; phylum Pseudomonadota; class Alphaproteobacteria; order Caulobacterales; family Caulobacteraceae; genus Caulobacter. The sequence continues at coordinate 20,041 of CAYRTE010000032.1, read as the reverse complement.
GGCGCATCAAGTTGGCCTTCGACGAGGCCGGCGTGGAGATTCCGTTCCCGCACATGAAGGTCGTGATGCCCGATCGACAGGTCGCCGAGCTGGCGGGTTTGCGCGAAGCGATCAGCTAGGCCGCGCGCCCGCCGCTTTGACTTGACCCGACGATCGCGATCGCGATCGCGAACTTGGCCGCGCGACGGGCGACCTCCAGGCCGCCGCCATAGATAATGCCCCGATGACGCCCACCCCGCCCCGGACCCGGCCCATCTCGGCCCTGCGCGCCTTCCTGCATCACGAGGCGTCCGGCGGCTATGTGCTGATGGTCACGGCGGCCCTGGCCCTGGTGGTGGCCAACTCGCCCCTGGCCGCGGGCTATTTTGGGCTTCTCAAGACCGAATTTGGCCTGGCGATCGGCGCCTTCCATCTGCGCGAAAGCACGCTGCACTGGATCAATGACGGCCTGATGGCGGTGTTCTTCCTGCTCGTGGGACTGGAGATCAAACGTGAAGTGCTCGATGGTCAGCTCTCAAAACCATCGCGTGTCATTCTTCCCGGTGCGGCGGCGCTGGGCGGTGTGGTCGTCCCGGCCCTGATCTATCTGGCCTTCAATGCCGCCTTGCCGGCCAGCCGGGGCGGCTGGGCGATCCCGTCGGCCACCGACATCGCCTTCGCGCTTGGCGTGCTGGCCCTGCTGGGTCCGCGCGTGCCCGGTTCGCTGAAGATCTTCCTGACAGCCATCGCCATCATGGACGACCTGGCCGCTATCGTGATCATAGCCCTCTTCTACATTGCCCAGCTTCACCTGGCTTATCTGGCGGGGGCCGGCGGCGTTCTGGTCGCGCTATGGGTCCTCAATCGTCTGAAGGTTATGACGCTTTGGCCCTATCTTCTGGGCGGTCTGGTCCTGTGGTGGCTGGTTCTGGAGTCGGGCGTCCACGCAACCTTGGCCGGCGTGGCCCTGGCCATGCTGATACCGTTACGTAAGAGCCCCGCCGCGCCCGATCATGTCGCATCGCCCCTGCACCGGCTGGAGCACGCGCTGCACAAGCCGGTGGCGTTCCTGATCGTGCCGCTGTTTGGCTTCGCCAATGCGGGCCTGTCCTTTGCGGGAGTTTCACCGGAGGCCCTGCTCGATCCTGTGCCGCTGGGCGTGGCTCTGGGCCTGTTCGTCGGCAAGCAGCTTGGCGTTTTCCTGACAGCCATGGCGATCGTGCGCCTGGGCTGGGCGGACATGCCCCGGGACGCCTCCACGCCGCAGCTCTACGGCGTCGCCGTGCTCTGCGGCATCGGCTTCACCATGAGCCTGTTCATCGGCAACCTGGCTTTCGGCGACCCTCACCTGATCGACGAGACCAAGATCGGCGTGCTGGCCGGCTCCCTGACCTCGGCTATCCTGGGCGTGATCGTCTTGCGCGCGTGCAAACCCTGCACGCCTGCGGCGGCTGATCGCGACGAGGATTTCGCGCAAGGCTAGCCCCCTCCATCGGCCTGCGCTCACGCAGGGGTGATTGCTGGTGATCCCCTATGGGGGAACATCTGAAGCCGCGCGGAACTTGCTTTTGGGAAAGCAGATGGGCGCTCGACAGATGACGACACCTTACAGGACTTCGTACATGCCGCGTCGCGGGACAAAGGCTGGCTTGGGTCCCGCGCTGGGCGTCGGCCTCGTGATCACGGCTCAGCTTCTCGTTGGCGCCGCACAGGCTCAGGCCTTGCGACCTCCAAGCCAGACGCACAGCGAAAGTCTGGGTGACGCCGTCGCCTCACCGCTGCGCGACGCCAATCTCGTGCGATCGGACATCCCGCCGATCCTTGAGCGCACTCTGACCTCGCCTTACGCGCCGCCAGCGGTCGACAGTTGCGTCGCGCTTGACCGGGAAATCGCGCGGCTGGATGCGGCGCTGGGCGACGACTATGACGCTCCTGTTCATGCGTCGGCTTCGGAGGGGTCGGACCGGCGAGTGTTTGGCGCTGTCTCCAGTGTCGTGTCGAGCTTGGTCCCCATGCGGAGCTGGATTCGCAAGCTATCCGGGGCAGAGCGGCACGAGCGGGAGGTGCGCGAGGCCATCCGCGCGGGCTCGACGCGCCGAGGCTTTCTCAAGGGTCTGGCGGCGGGACGCAAATGCGGCGCTGATCAGGATATTGTGGTGATCCACGCGCCCGCGGCGTCGCAAACGGTCACCCCGACCAAGGTGTCCGCCATCGCCAGCCTGTAGCGACCCGACCACGCACGATCCTTGGCGGTGGGAAAAGCAAATCCCCACGGCGAACGCATTGAACCTAGTGACTCAGGCCTAGACGTTGCCGCGGTAGAGCCTCCGGCATCTCCGCCGCGATGAAGGCCATCATCTTCTCGCGCACCTCGCAGCGCAGGTCGAAGGTCGCGCCGGCGTTGCGGCCGCTGACAAGGCAGCGGACCTCCATGACTTTGTCGGTCAGGTCAGTGACGGCCAGGTTCACCACCTTGCCGTCCCACAGGGATGAGGCCCTCGCGACTTCCTCCAGCTTCTCACGCAGCCGATCCACGGGCGCGGCGTGGTCGACGTAGAGCATGGCCGTGCCAATCAGGGCCGAAGACTCGCGGGTCCAGTTCTGGAAGGGGGTCTGAATGAAGTAGCTGAGCGGCACGACCAGCCGCCGCCAGTCCCAAAGGCGCACGACGACATAGGTGGCGCCGATCTCCTCGACATTACCCCACTCGTTCTCGACGATGACCGCATCGTCCAGTCGGATGGGCTGGGTGATGGCGATCTGGATGCCGGCGATCAGATTGGTCAGCAGCGGCTGGAGGGCCAGTCCCAGGATGATGCCGGCCGCGCCGCCCGCCGCCAGCAGGCTGACGCCCCACTGCCGCACGCCCGGAATGGTCATCAGGGCCAGGGCTACGGTCACCAGTCCCAGGATCACGGCCACCGCCCGCCGCAGGATGCGGATCTGGGTGACGTGCTTGCGGGCCAAGAGATTGTCCTCGACGTCGACCTTGAAGCGCCGCAGATAGAGCGCCGCTCCGATATCCAGCGCTGTCAGGCCGATCCAGCCCAGCAACAGCACAAACAGGATCAGCAGCACGTGCTTGCCCGTTGAGGCCTGGTCGGCGGTCAGGGGCGCGACCGAGGCGGCCAAGCTGAGGGCGGCGACCACGAAGGCCAGGCGCGTGGGCCGGCGAGCCCGCACCGCCAGGGCTGACCAGAACCTGTCGTGCTGGACCAGGCGCCGGCGGACGAACGCCACCATGATCCCGTGCAGGACCAGGGCCAGGGTAACGCTGGCGGCGATGATCGAAAGGCTGACGACCCACGGCGGGGCCCAGGCCATACGTGTGGCGATCTGGCTGGTCAGGTCGGCAGCGGTTGTGTCGGAAGCTTGAGACATCGCGCCTTCGAACGTCTCAGGTGCGTGTTGGCTCCCCCATCAGTTTTGAGCGCTGGCGCGTCTCACGCAGGGGATCCGCCTGCGCCAGCTTGCTTTTGGCCGGAGCCCCGGCGGCGAGGTCGATCATGCTAGCGCGGTGAGGCGAGCTCTTGCCGCAATAGGTCCACGGCCGACCTCGTCGCGACGGCGGGCCATCGCGCGAGGATTTCGGTTGCGTGTTTTTCGAGGTCGCCCGGCGGCGGCGCGCCAAAAAGAAGTTTGTCGAGCAATAGGATCAAGATCACGAGCAGGTCGCGCAACACATCCATCATCATCTCCTGGGTCAGGCAGGCGCGTGCTGGCGCGCTTCAACCGCCCCCGCGGCGGACATCTTGCGGAGACCGGCGAGCCCGTGGCCGACGCCCGCGGCCGTGACGGGAATCGCCTCACCCCAGTCGAGGCCGGCGCGAGCGGTTGGCCGACCGCTCCGGGGCGCTAGCTTTGGGTTGGCGACCGAAGATGGGAGATCCGAAGTTCGAGCCGCTTGAGGACCTGAAGCTGACGTTGTGCGTGCATCGCCGGCCAGAGCGACAGCTTGAGCATCAGTGACGCGATCAGCAGGACCGACGATGGAAGGCCCCAGCGCATGGCCGTAACGCCTGAAAGAAACGCCAGGCCGCCCAGGCGCCTCCCAGGAACAGAAGGGTCTGAGCCGCCAGCAGGACCATCGCGACCCAACAGGAACGCGCCGCGATCAGGGTGGCGATCTGGTCCAGATGCCCGGGATCCTCACTGATTCCGCGCAGGAGGGCTTCTTCTTCGTCTTCCAGGGCCTTGGTGATGTCAGACATGGTCTTCTCCATCCAATACGGCGCGAAGAGCGCGCCGGGCGTGCATAAGGCGGGTCTTGACGGTCCCCGCCGGAACGTCGAGCGCGACGGAGATTTCGCCCACGCTCAAATCTTCGAAATAGAAAAGCGCCAGGGCGGCTCGCTGAACCGGTGGCAGCGCCAGGACCGCGGCTCGTAAACGCGGCGTGACGATCTGTGGCGGCTCATCCTGACCGCCCTGCACGGCGTCGCCCAAAGCGCTGGCCAGAGCGCGATCAGCCTGCTTCCGTCCGATCAGTTCGTGCGGGCCCACCGCTCCCACATTCCTGCAGGAGTACCGGCGTTGGCTCGCCGAAGCCCGGGCTCAAGAAGCAAAGGCGCTGGAAACACCGAAGTCCTAGGATCGGAAAACGCCAGTTGCAGACATTCACCTCTCCGCAGAGTTTGGATATTTTCTAGCCCTCGCGGCGGGCTCCGATGCCGGCCGCCGTGAGTTCCCGCTCGGACTGAACGAAAGCATGGGTCGGGACGATCTCGCCGTTGCGATCGACGACTTCGGCCCATCGCGTCGTCAGTTGCTGGCCCGCGTCAGGCGCGGCGCCCAGCCGGACGCCATCTGTCAGGGTGACGTGAGCGGCCGCGAAGTGTCCGGCGCCCGCGCAGAGGATCGCGCGCGTCGGCGCGTCTTCACCGACCAGAGGCAGCAGACCGGGGCTGACCAGGGCCGGATCCAGGCGCCGAAGGCTCTCCTCGGACAGAACGCCCTCGGTCATGCCCGTCGCCGCGGTCGGAGCCAGGCAGTTGACGCGGATATTGTTCTTGACGCCCTCGATCGCCAGGGTTTGCATCAGGCCGACCAGCGCCATCTTGGCCGCGCCGTAATTGGCCTGGCCGAAATTGCCGTACAGGCCCGACGAAGAGGTGGTCATGACGATCCGGCCGTAGTTCTGCGCGCGCATGATGTCCCAGACGGCCTTGCAGACCACGGCCGCGCCGATCAGGTGGACGTCAACGACGAGGCGAAAGTCGGCGAGGTCCATCTTGGCGAACGACCTGTCGCGCAGGATGCCGGCGTTGTTGACAACGATGTCGATCCGGCCAAATTCCGCCAACGTCCGCTCGACCAAGGCGCCGACGGCCGCCTCGTCAGTGACCGATGCGGCGATTGCCAGGGCGCGACCACCCCGCTCGCGGACCTCCTCCGCCACACGATCCGCGGCCTCCTGGGTGATATCGTTGATGACAACGGCGGCGCCCTGGCTGGCCAGGTACAGGGCATGGGCGCGGCCGAGGCCACCGCCCGAGCCGGTGACGATGGCGACGCGGCCTTCCAGGATCTTGGTGGATTGGATCATCTTCTCACTCGTGTTCAGGGACAGGCCAGCGTCGGGCCAGCCAGGACCGGCGAGACCAGGCCCACGTTCCAGTTCCACGGCTGGTCGCCGCTGGCCTTGCGACGGCACACGGCGCGTTCATGCAGCGCGAACATGCCGGGCATCAGGTTCGTGGCCGGCGTCGGCGCGTCGCGGAAGGCCATGTAAGCGCCTTGCGGTCCGTAGGCCTCCCAGACCGCCGCGCCGGAGGCCCGCGGCCGCCCCGTCCGGGCGAAACTGGTCCAGTAGCCGATCAGGGCGTCCGACAACCGCGCCTCCTCGGCCGTGGCCGGTGCCTTGGGCCAGCGCGGCGGGGTGCGGTCCAACGTGCCGAACATGTAGGGGATCTCGCTGGCGTGGAACGCGTGCAGACCGGCCTGGTCCACGGCGGGGTAGCCATGGTCGAACAGGTACAGGAACGCGGGCTGGCCGGCCTTGGTCTGCGATCGCACCAGGCGCTCCGAGGTCCAGCCGTACAGGGCGTCGCGGGTCGTCGCCAGGACGCTCTCCTCGAGGTTCCCCGCTGGATAGAGCTTCAGGAAATCGTCGGCGAGATCGCCGTAGCGCTCGCGGATGGTCTTTTCATATTCGCCGGCGGTCTTCGGCGCCGGCGGCGCCAGGAAGCGCAGGGAGCGGATTTCGCCGCTGTTGAAACCGGTGAGGATCGGCGCCCGGGCCTGCTCGCCCTGATCGAAGCTCTCCACCAGTTGCTTGGTCAGGACGACGCCGTCAACGGCCCCGAAGGGCAGGAAGCCGGCCTGGGCCGCCTTGTCGGTCAGCACCTGCGGATCCATCGCCCGCAAGGCCGCAAGATCGGGCGCCTTGACCACACCGGCCACATACAGCCCGGCCGCCTCGGCCGAGGGCGCGCCATGGCGGGCGGTCTTCAGCTCGGGCGTGGAGATCATGTAGGCGCTCTGCGCGATCGCCTTGGCGAATAGGCCTTGGGCCGGCGGCGAGACCATCAGGTACATGACGCTGAGCGCGCCGGCGGACTCCCCGGCGATGGTGACATTGGCCGGGTCGCCGCCGAACGCGGCGATGTTCTCGCGCACCCAATGCAAGGCCGCGACCTGGTCGAGCAGGCCGTAGTTCCCCGAGACACCGCTCGGCGTCTCCCTGCTCAGGTCGGGATGGGCCATGTAGCCCAGCACGCCCAGCCGGTAGTTGATCGTCACCAGCACCGTTCCGGCCTTGGCGTACCGGGCGCCGTTCTGAAGAGGCGACTTGCCCGACCCGGCCGTGAGCGAGCCCCCGTGGATCCAGACGATGACCGGCGCCTTGCCCCTGGTCGACGGCGTCCAGATGTTCAGGGTCAGGCAGTCCTCGCTGGTGACACCGACCTCGGCCGAGTAGATCGAGGGCGGACCCGGCGTGGGCTGGACACAGGCGGAGCCAAACGCGCCGGCGTCGCGGATCCCACTCCAGCGCGCGGCCGGCGCGGGCGCGCGCCAACGTCCCTCCCCGACCGGCGGCGCGGCATAGGGCAGGCCTTTGAACGCCAGCGTTCCGGCGTCGACGACGCCTTCCACCGTCCCGGCCGGCGCGGCGACCACCGGTCGCTTGTCGGCCGCGTGGGCGGAACCGGCGATCAGCAGCGCGGCGGCGAAGGCGGCTTTCCAGCGGTTCATTGCGCAGCTCCGGTCTTGCGCGGCCTTCCAAGAGCCCGCGCCAGCAGAAGGAAGAGGCCAATGGCCACGGCGTAGAATGGCACCAGGGTGAACAGCGCCACCTGCAGTGAATTGTCCGGATGGGCGCCCCGGAAGAAGTCGCTCGCCGCCCCGACATAGGTCGGACCCAGGCCCAGGCCGATGAAGTTCATCACCAGCAGCAGCAGGGCGCCAGACATCACGCGCTGGTTGGGCGCGACCTCGTTCTGGACCAGCGTCACGGCGGACGACAGATAGACGTGGTTCAGGCACATCGCGGGCAGCAGGCAGGCCAGGGCGACCGGCCAGTCCGGCGCCGCCACAAAGCCCAGGTAGCAGGGCACGGCCAAGGCCAGGGCGCCGGCGGGCGCGAGGCCGTAGGCGCGCCTGGAGGTGTGGGTGAGGCGATCGATGAGCCAGCCGGAGCCGAAGATGCCCACGCTCATGCCGACGCCGACGACCACGGCGTACCAGACGGCGACCTCGCCGAGGGTCATGCCCTTCTCCCGCATCAGGAAGAGCGTCGCGAAATTGCCAAGGCCATAGGTGACGAACTGGGTGGCGCCGCTGCCCAGCGAGACGAGCAGCAACACGGGGTTGGAAAAGAACATCCGCAGGGTCTGGCCAAAGGCGGCGCGGACCGGCGCGATGTGCGCTGTCGCATGATCGAGCCCACCGCGCCGGGGCTCGCGGACGACGACCCTCAGAATCAGGGCGGCGACGATGCCGACCGCGCCGGTGACGATGAAGGCGTCGCGCCAGCTGAACGCGGCCGCCACCGAGGCGCCGAACGCGATGCCCAGGGCCGCGCCGACCGGCGGTCCCAGGTTGTAGAGACCCAGGGCTGTTCCTCGGCGCCCCGGGGGAAAATAGTCGGTGATGATCGCGTAGGACGGCGGCACGCCACCGGCCTCACCGAAACCCACCGTCATCCGCGCGGCGGCGAAGCCTTCATAGGTCCTGGCCATGCCGCAGGCCATGGTCGCCGCGCTCCAGATCCCGCAGGCGATGGCCAGCACCGTCACCCGGTTGGTGCGATCGGCCAGCCACCCCACCGGAATGGCGATGAAGCAGTAGAAGGCCGCGAAGTAGAGACCGCCCAGCAGTCCCAGCTGGCTGTCGCTGATGTGCAGCGTGTCCTGGATCGGCTTGGCCAGGATCGACAGCAGCTGACGATCCAGGAAGTTCAGGACGTAAATGAACCAGAGGCAGGCCAGGGCGATCCAGGCCCGCCTGTCGGGCTGCTGAACAGCGGAGGGCGACAGGGGCGTCGCCCGGAGGTCTTCGACGTCGCGCATCATCGTTCCCCGGTGGGTTGGCTGTCACGCAGGGCCGCATAGACGCCGCGCTGATATTCGGGCAGCGCGCGGCGCCCGGCCGCGCCGTGACCGGTGGCGATGGTCGCCCCCGAGTTGGCCGACACCGGCACCTGGTGCTGGATCATGTAGATCATGATCAGGTCATTGACCGGATCGGCCTGCCACCATGTGCCGAAGATCCCCGGCCAGGTGATGGAGCCCGGCGCGCCACAGGCATAGAGATTGTCGACGGGGTCCTCGGCGATCGAGACCCCCAGTCCGAAGCCGTTCTTGTCCCACAGCGGCATGCCCGCGAAGGGCGCCAGGCGTTGGGCGTCCGTCAACCGATTGGCCTTCATCAACCGGACGGTCTCGGGTCGCAGCAGGCGTATCCCGTCCAAGGCCCCTTCCCCCAGCAGCATGCGGGCGAACCGGTGATAGTCGGGCGCGGACGAGATCAGGCCGCCGCCGCCTGGCGTGTAGGCTGGCGGCTCGTCGTACATCTCCGGCTGGACCTTCGCGAGCCGGCCCGCCGCCTCGTCATAGGCGTAGAGGCTGGCCAGGCGATCGCGCTTGGCATGCGGCAGCCAGAAGTCGGTGTCGTCCATGCCCAGCGGCGAGAAAATTCGCTCCTTAAGGACCTGGCGGAACGGCTTGCCCTCGACCCGGCCGATCAGGAAACCCAACACATCGGTCGAATGGCCATAGTGGAAGCGCTCGCCAGGTTGGTAGGCCAGCGGCAGAGTTCCTAGCGCGGCCAGCCACGCGTCGGGCGTCAGACGGGTCATCGCCGGATCGCCCAGGGCGTGCTCATAGGCCTGCTTCAAGGGGCCCTCCGAGAAGAAGCCATAGGCGATGCCCGAGCGGTGGGTAAGCAGGTCTTCAACGGTGATCGGACGCCGCGCGGGCGCCGCGTCTGAGAGCGGCCCCACTGGATCGCGCAGCACCAGCGGCTCGGCGAGTTCCGGGACCCATCGGGCGATCGGGTCGTCCAGGGACAGCCTCCCCTCCTCCACCAGCATCAGGGCGGCCACGGAGGTGACCGGCTTGGTCATCGAGGCGATGCGAAACAGGGTGTCGAGCCGCATCGGATCGCGAGCCTCGAGATCGCGCCAACCGATCGCGTCGGACTGGACGACCTGACCGCCGCGGGAGGTCAGGGTCACCAGGCCGGCGAGCTCCCCCCTGTCGACGAACCGCTGGAGGGCGGATCGGACCTCGGCGAGCTTGCCGGGGTCGAAGCCTTGGGCGCGGCGGACATCGTCATCGATCATAAGAAAGGCGCTCCGGCCAGGTACAGGTAAAATCCGGCTCGACGCCGGAGGGTCGCGGGGGTGACGCCAAGCGCCATCCCCGCGACGTGCCGAGCGGCCGGGGAGGCAGCCGCCGGCATTCACTAGCGTCCGATCAGAAACGCTTGCGCAGAGCCACGGCCACGAAGCGGCCGATCGGATTGTAGGTCCCGCCGATGCCGTCGGTGGCCGGGAAGAACGGCGGCGTCTTGTCGAAGAGGTCGTTGACCTGCAGCGATAGCTCCGAGCCCTTCGTCAGGCCCGTATCGGGCAAGGTGAGCGCGACCCGCAGATCGACGGTCGTGTAGCCGTCAGCGCCGTAGACTTTCGTTCCCGTCGGCGTGGCGTAGTTGTTGGTGACGCCGTCGCGGTGGTTGACGAAACCGACCACGCTGACCGAACCGGCCGTCAGGCCAGCCGTCGTGCGAAGCGTCACCTGGGGCACGCCTAGTTTCAGGGCGTCAGACACTGGGGCTGTCGGGGACAGCTGGGTGTCGAACTTGAAGATGTAGTTGCCCGCCACGCCGCCGAACACACTGCCGAAGCTTGTCGCGCGGCGGTAGCTGACGTCGAAGTCCAGACCGTTTGTCTTGCGCACGCCGAAATTGCCGCGCCGCAGGTCCAGGGCGTTGCCGATCGCCGGCAGGGGCGTGGGCAGGTTAACCGGCACCGCCAGCGCCAGCAGGCCTGAAAGCTGGGTCGCGGTGGGATTGCGATAGACGACCGAAGCGAAGGTCGGATCGGTGAAGACCAGGCTGGTCGGCGGCGTGCCGATCACGTCGGTGAAGTTGATGTCGTAGAAGGTCACGCTGGCCCGCGCCCCCGGCAGGAACCGGGGCGTGAAGTCCGCGCCGAACGAATAGGTTCGGGCCTTCTCGGGCTGCAGGGTCTTGTTGCCGCCAAGCAGATAGACCGTGTTGACCTGAGCCGCGCCGCGGCTTGGATCGCGGGCGGCCACGCCGGCGGTCGTCGCATCGAGATAATACGCCCCGACGGTCGCGCCGACATCGCGCAGGCCCGGAGCCCGGAACGAGCGGCCATAGGTGCCGCGCAGCGTGAGGCCTTCCACCGGATCCCAGTTGATCCCGACCTTCGGATTGCTGGTCGATCCAAAGTCGCTGTAGTCGTCGTAACGGCCCGAAAGGGACAGTGATAGGCGATGCATCAGAGGGGCTTCGTTGCTCGCCCCGAAGATCGGCACGAAGAGCTCGCCGTAAACGGACTTGATATTGCGCCCCAGGTTCTCGGGAACGGGCGTCACCCCGACAAAGCCGCGCTGCTGGAAGGTCTCGCGCCGATACTCGGCGCCCGCGGCTATCTTCAGCTCCCCACCAGGCAGGTCGAACAGGGCACCGTCGATCTTGACCGCGGCGAGCTTGGTCCGCTGCTGGATCGTGACGCTGGTCGAGTAGTTGGTGATGCTGCTGGCGACGGCCGCGCTCGTGCCATTGCCGAAGGGATCCAGCGCCGTCGCCGTCGTGGTTCCGGCCGCCGCCGCGGCCAGGGCCGTGGGATTGATCATGGGCTGGAAGGCGACGTGCTCGGCCCAGTCATAGGTGCCGTAGGCGCTGAGCTTGAAGTCACGCGGCAGGCTGACATCGGCGCCGGCCGACGAGTTGCCCGCCTTGACGTGATAGGTCTGATCGAAATGGTCGGCGCCGACCAGGCTGTCGGGACGGAAATAGACCGTCTCAAAGCTTGGAGCGGTCCCAGGCGGCGCCTTGAAGAACGGATTGGCGGCGGTGAGGAACACGGTCTGAGCCGGAATCGCCGCCCGAACGCTGTCCTTGCGGTCCGAGTAGAGCAGATCGCCCCACAGGGTGACCCGCTCGCCAAGCTCTTGTCGGGCGCTCAGGAAGGCGCTGTGCAGGCGGGAGGCTGGCACGAGATCGACCGGCGCCCCGACATCGCAATAGTTGGTCGTATTGGGCGCAAGCGCCGGCGCGGCATAGACCGTGGCGCCGACGACCACGTTCGGCGCGGGACAGCTGGTTCCCCGGGCGTCGACGCCGCCAAAAGGCCGGAAGTCGACGACGCGATAGTCCCGATCCGCGCCCGTGACGTTGCCATTTTCCGAATACTGGTAGGCGGCCAGGATGGAGCCGCCGCCCCAGTCGCGACCGGCCAGGCCGCTGATGCTGAAGGTGTGATAGTCGTCGGCCGCGCCGTAGCGCGTCGACAGTTCGACGCCGGAATAGCGCTTGCGGGTGATGAAATTGACCACGCCGGCGATGGCGTCCGAGCCGTAGATCGACGAGGCGCCGTCCGCGACGATCTCCACCCGCTCGATCGCCAGGTCGGGCAGGAACGGAAAGTCGGGGTTGGTCTCGTTGGCGCCGCCAGCCACCACCCGGTGACCGTTCAGGAGCGGCAGGGTGGCGCTGGCCGGCAGGCTGCGCAGGCCCGGCGCAAACGACCCGGCGCCGGCGTTGTTGGCCCGCGGCGCTGTGTTGAAGCTGTTCAATTGCGGCACGCTGGCCAGCAGGTCCGGCGTCGTGGTCGCGCCAATGATCTTGATGTCGTCGCGCGAGACGCCGATCAGGTTCGAGCCAACCGGCGGAACGCCCCGGATGCTGGATCCGGTCACCACGATGGCTTCGAGCGTCGTGTCCGACGCCTCGTCGGTCGTCTGCGCCCAGGCCTGGCCTGTCGCCAGATGCATGGCCACCAGCGACGCCCCGGACAGGGCGATGCTCCGCGCGGCTTTCCAAGTCTTCATTTAACCCTCCCTGGTATTTTTTTGCTTGTCCAAGCGCTAGCGCGAGGTCGCCGGATCGTCAAGTTCATTCATTTAGCGCTAAATGAAATTGTGACAGCTGGTTGCTTGACCCAGGAAGACCCGCGCCCCATTGAAGGGCTTGGTCGGCGCGATCCCCGGGTCGCGCGCCCTCAGGAAAGCCGGAGATCATGGCAGCAGCGCCGAAGACCGAGGTTCGCCGCACGCGCGCTGAACAGCGCGCGACGACCGTCAAAACCATCCTCGACACGGCTGAGGATCTCTTCGCCCAGCTCGGCTATTTCGGCGTGACCATCAAGGACGTCGCCGATCGGATGGGCATCCACCCGGCGCTGATCCACTATTATTTCGATGGCAAGAAGGCGCTGTTCGACGCCGTTTTCGAACGGCGAGTGGAGTACGCCGTCTCCTCGCGGACAGCGGGCCTGGACGCCTATGAGGCCGAGGTGGGCGAGCACCCCACCGTCGAAGGCGCGCTGCGGGCCTATTACGACCAGGCCTTCGACGTCTACATCAACGGCGACGAGGGCTGGCGCAATTTCGGGCGGATCTTCGCACAGGTGAACAACGCCCCCGGCTACGGCGCCGAGAAGATGGACACTTATTTCGATCCCATGGTGCTGCGGTTGATCGGCCTCCTGCAGAAGGCCCTGCCCGACGCCGCGCCCGAGGATCTGTTCTGGAGCTTCCAGTTCACCTCGGGGGCCTATTCCCTGCTGCTGTCGCGGACCGGCCGCATCGACCGCCTGTCGGGCAATCTGTGCGCGTCCGACGATTTCGAGGCGATCCGCGAGCGGTTTGTCACCTTCATGGCCGGCGGCTTCGACGCCCTCCACAAGCGCCCCAAGCCTGACCGCTAGGACGGAACCTTGAGCGCCGCTCCGGCCAGCCGCGCGTCACGCAGCGCCGCTCGACGCACCTTGCCGGCCTCGTCCCGCAGGGGTTCGGTCGTGAACTCGATGCTTCTGGGCAGCTTGTAGCGGGTCAGCCGATCGGCGGCGAAGTCGAGCAGTTCGCCCCCTTCGAGCCCGCTGTCCTCGACCGCCTGGACGATCGCATGGACGCGCGCGCCCCAGTCATCGTCTGGAAGCCCGATCACCGCGCTGCCGCGCACCGCGGGATGAGCGTCGAGAGCGGCCTCGACCTCGGCCGGATAGATGTTGGCGCCGCCCGAGATGATCAGGTCGTTGCGGCGGTCGGAGAGATAGAGGTAGCCGTCGGCGTCCACCGAGCCGAGGTCGCCCGGCGCCTCCCACTCGCCGCGACGGCGGGCCTCGCTGCCCAGATAGCGGTAGGTCGACCCCGCCCCGCCCTGCGGACGGAAGAAGACCTCGCCGACTTCGCCGGTCGGCAACTCTTTGCCCTCAGCGTCGAGAATCTTCAGGGCGTAGCCGTCGCGGACACGCCCCACCGAGCCACGATGGGTCAGCCAGTCCGTCCCCGAGATCATGGTCGAGCCCGTGCCTTCGGTGGTCCCGTAATATTCCCAGACGCGGTCGGCGCCGAGCCAGTCGATCCAGGCCTCCTTGAGCCAGGGCGCGCAGGGCGCGGCCATGTGCACCATCATGCGCAGGCTGGGCAGGCTGAAGCGCGCCAGGACGTCCGGTCCCAGCCGCCAAATGCGGTTCATCATGGTCGGCACCAGGGTCACCCAGTTGACGCCGCGGGTCTCGATCAGCCGCAGCGCGCGCAGCGGGTCGAACTTGCCCATCTCGACGATCGTCGCCCCGGTGAACATCCCCATGGTGATGCAGTGGAACGGGGCGTTGTGATACAGCGGCCCGGGATTGAGGATGACGTCGCCCGGTCGCTGACCCAGGAAGCCTTCCCGCGGATCCCAGGCGGCCGGCATGGCGTCGACGATCACCTTCGGGCGGCCGGTGGACCCGCCGCTGGTCATGGCCTTCCAGTGCGGCGAGACGATCTCGGGCAAGGCCGCAGCCGAGTACTGGTCTAGCCCGCTACTGCCCTCCGGGATGGCCGCAACCCCGGGCCCTGGAGGCGCGCCGACGAAAAGCCTGGGACGGACGAGGTCGAGGATCGCCTCCATCTCCGGTCGCGCCATCTTGGCGGCGACGATGTTGGGGATCGCGCCCAGCTTCCAGGTCGCGAAGACCGTCTCGTAGAACTCCAACCCGTTGGGCAGCGCGATGGTGACGAAGTCGCCCTGGCTGACGCCCTGCCCCGCAAGCATCCTTGCGCGGCGGTTCGTGCGGACGTCCAGTTCGCCATAGGTGACGGCGGCATCCTCCACGATCAGCGCGGCGCGGGAGGGCGACTGGCGCGCATGGTGGGCGAGGATGGAACTGAGCGCGACACGATTGTTCGACATGCGGATACGCCTCCCTGACGACGCCCCCGCCGCCCTCTATGGGGACAATCGCAAGCGGACGCCGGATACGCATCTCATTAATTTAGTCGTGAATAAATGAAAAGCGGATTTATGGCGATCCGCGCTGTGCGCGCTTGGTCTGTGAACGGGCGGCCCCATCGCGACACCCGCCTATCGCACGGACGGTGGAATAATTGGCCGCGTCGCGCCAGAAGCCGCCCCTGGCGTGCTTCCAGCAAGTTGATGTTGGACACCTGTCTTTCAGCTCGCCCACCGCAGAAGGGTCATGTGCGGAAATGCCTCCGCCCGCGCTTTCCGGCGCGACCTCGTCGCGCAAGCCGGATGGCAGCGAAATGCGTTCATCCATGCGCGCCCTGCCTTTTCCGAATATATATAAGATCGTTGCGCTAACGGGGCGGGGATTTAGCTCGGATAACTCCTCGTGGCTTACCCCTCGCCCGTGCTCTTAAAGAGCTGCGGTCACCAACCACTATATCACTATCAAATAGAGTGAACTGAAAGGACGACGACATGGCTTTGCTCGACGAAATCAAAGCTGACCAACTAGCGGCGCGCAAGAAGAACGACCGTCTGAAGGCTGACGTGCTCACCACATTGATCGGCGAAGCTACGCAGATCACGACCGAAGAATTCAAGCGCGGCGTGACGGGAGTCACTGACGAAAAGGTTGCCGCAACCGTCGCGAAGTTCTTGAAGAACACGAAGCTGACGCTGGAAAACCTCGCGACCGAACGCGCGCGCCTGATCGAAGCCGGTGGCGATGCGTCGAAGGTGGACCAGCGGACCAAGGCGGCTGAAGCCGAACTGGTGGTCTTGTCCTCGTATGGCCCAAAGCAGATGACGGAATCGGAACTGCGCGAGGCCATCAACGACTTCCGGGCCAAGAACCCCGGCGCCAACGTCGGGACGATCATGGCGCACCTGAAGACTAGCTTCGGCGGTCAGTATGACGGCAAGGCGGCCAGCACGTTGGCCAAGGCCTAAATTGAAGGCAACTGCGCAGTCTCGCGGCGGGACTGCGAAGCGCCGCTCTGTTCATTGACGGATAGTTGCTGAAAGGGCCGTCGCGATCATGATCCGCATCCAGCGACCCAAGTTCCGATCCCCCTCGTGGCCATAACCGATGGCGGCTTCCGCGGCGACAGTGCGCCAATTCCGGACCTTGAAACAGAACCAGATTCCCGACCTTCAGCCGAACCGCCAACGGCGATCTCCGACCGGCGGCGGCATTCGTTTCGGATAGAGACCCTCCGTTGTTGGCTGCTCAACAGCCCTGTCGGCAGTCCGGCTTAACGCCGACAACGACCCGTTGCGATCTCTATCAGCGGAAATGGATCCGTCCTGCCAGGCGCCTGTGGCCCCAGCGCCGGAGCGCAATATTGTGTGGGTCGCGCCAAGGCCGCTCTTTCGATACGGGATCGGCCAAGCAGACAGCGCAGCTCGGATCTTCGCACTGCCGAACCGATTGCAATAATCCGCAATTCAGGTTCAGCGATTAATGTTCTGTGAGAAATATTCTCAAAATAAAACGATTTAACGCCCGTCAGCCAAAATCTTAAGGCGGGCCGCTGCATTTCGTTTGTGGGGTCTTTCCCATTGTCGTCGAGCAACGGGCCCATGAGTCAGTATCATTTCATCTCGGGGCTGCCGCGCTCGGGATCGACGCTGCTGGCGGCGCTGCTACGGCAAAACCCGAACCTGTCAGCCGGCATCTCCAGCCCCGTCGGCGGGCTGTTCCACGCGGTCCACAACGCCATGGGCGCCTGGAGCGAGACCTCGGTGATGCTGGATGACGACCAGCGCCGGCGGGTGCTGCAAGGCGTGTTCGACAGCTACTACGCCGATCGCCAGGACAAGGGCCTGATCTTCGACACCAATCGCGGCTGGTGCGCCCGATTGCCGGCGCTCAAGCGATTGTTCCCCGACGCCAAGGTGATCTGCTGCGTCCGCTCGGTCGCCTGGATCATGGATTCGATCGAGCGGCTGGTGCGCGAGCATCCCTTCCGCGAGAGCAAGCTCTGGAACAACGATTCCGAGCGCTCAAACGTCTTTACCCGCGTCGACGCGCTCAGCAAGAACGACCGCTTCGTGGGCTATGCCTGGTCGGCGCTGAAGGAGGCGGTCTATGGCGAGCACGCCTCCAGCCTGCTGCTGGTGGACTATGACCTGCTGGCCGCCGCGCCGGGCAAGGTGATGGACCTTGTCTACGACTTCCTCGGCGCGCCGCGCTTCGCGCACGACTTCGACAATGTGGTGTTCGACGAGCCGGCGTTCGACCAGGGCCTGGGCCTGCCCGGTCTGCACCGCGTGCGGCCCAAGGTCGACGTGGAAAGCCGCCACACCCTGCTCCCGCCAGACCTGTTCGCCCGGCTCGACGAGCTGTCGTTCTGGCGTGACCTGTCGCAGAGCAAGGCCAACCTCATCGCGATGACCCCAACCCCTTCAGCCCAGTAACTGGGCGCCTTCGGGCGTCAGGAGTATCCCGCGTGACAACGACGAGCGTCGCCACCCTGGCCGAGCTGAAGACAGCGCTCGCCGCGGCCGCCACCAACGGCCAAGCCGACATCATCACCCTGACGGCCGATATCTCGGCGGTCGACGGCGCCGATTTCACCGCGGGCACGGGCGGCCGCGACTTGGTGAAGGTCGCCATCACCGACGGCCAGACCCTCAGCATCGTGGGCGGCGGCTTCGCCCTGGACGCTAATTATTTCGGCCGCGTGCTGGAAGTGTCCAGCGGCACGGTGGCGATCTCGAACCTGACCCTTCGCGAAGGCGGCCTGTCCGGCGACGGCGGCGAGGGCCAAGGGATCGGCGGCGGCGCGCTGGGCGCCGGCATCTACAACAGCGCCAACCTCACCCTCTCCAACGTCAGCGTCACCCTCAACGCCGCCAGCGGCGGCGGCGGCGGCTATGGCGGCGGCTATGGCGGCGGCGGCGGCGGCGGCGGCGGCGCGGGGTCCGTGGCTGGCCACGGCGGCGGCGGGGCCGCGGCCCCTGGATATGCCGCCTCCGGCGGAACCGGAGGCGCTGGCGGCCAAGGCGCCTACTACCCAACAACATTCGGCGGCGGCGGTTCGAGCCAGGGCGGCGCCGGCGGAGTGTACGGCAGCGCCCATGCGGGTGACGGCGGCGCCGCGCAAGCCGGAACGCTTTCGGTTGGCGGCGGCGGTGGCGGCGCTGGTGGGGGTGTCATCAGCGGCGATGGTGGCGTAGGCGGGGCGGCGGTTGGCGGCATCTACAACAGCGCCTCGGGCGTTCTGTGGATCTCGGGTGGCGCGATCACCGGGAACGTCGGCGCGGGCGGCGGCGGCGGCGCGACGGCCAGCTCCGGGCGGGACTCCAATGGCGGGGTCGCGGTCGGCGGCCTCTTGAACGCCGGGTACCTGACCCTCGACAATGTCACGCTCAGCGGCAACGCCGCGGGCGGCGGCCTTTCCGCGGTGGATGGCCATATCGTCAGCTATGCCGACAGCCACAGCACCGGAGTGGTCAATAGCGCCCCGACGGGAAGCGTCGGTATCTCAGGCACGTCGGCGCAGGGCCAGGTCCTCACCGCCAGCAACACCCTGGCCGACGCCGATGGGCTCGGGACCATCAACTACCAGTGGAAGTCGGACGGCGCCGTGATCTCCGGCGCCACGGCCGCGACCTTCACCCTCACCCAGGCCCAGGTCGGCCACGCGGTCACCGTCGCCGCCGGCTACACCGACGGCTCCAGCCACGCCGAATCCGTCACCTCCAGCGGCACGGCGTCCGTCGCCAACCTCAACGACGCGCCGACGGGCGCCGTCGCCATCGCTGGTACGGCGACCCAGGGTCAGACCCTCACCGCCTCCAACACCTTGGCCGACCCCGATGGCCTGGGGACGATCAGCTACCAGTGGCAGTCCGACGGCGCGTCCATCTCTGGCGCCACGGCCGCGACCTTCACCCTCACCCAGGCCCAGGTGGGCCACGTGGTCACCGTCGCCGCCGGCTATACCGACGGCTTCAGCCACGCCGAATCCATCACCTCCAGCGGCACGGCGTCCGTCGCCAACGTCAACGACGCGCCGACGGGCTCGGTCAGCATCGCCGGTACGGCGACCCAGGGTCAGACCCTCACCGCCTCCAACACCTTGGCCGACCCCGATGGCCTGGGGACGATCAGCTACCAGTGGCAGTCCGACGGCGCGGCCATCTCCGGCGCGACGTCCGCGACCTTCACCCTCACCCAGGCCCAGGTCGGCCACGCGGTCACCGTCGTCGCCAGCTATACCGACGGCTTCAGCCACGCGGAGACCGTCGCTTCGGCCTCCGTCACCCCCACCGCGCCCGCGCCGCCTCCCGAGCCAGAGCCGGAGCCTGAGCCGCCCGCGCCGACCGTGGTCACCGTCGTTACGGCGGGCGGCAACAGCGTCACCGGCGGCGCGCAGGCCAATGTCATCGCGTCTTCCGGCGGCGCTGACACGGTTTCGGCCGGCGCTGGAGACGACACCGTCGTCGGCGGGGCCCGAAACGACGTCCTGCAAGGCAACCAGGACCAGGACAGCATCGCCGGCGGCGGCGGCGACGACCTGATCCATGGTGGCCAGGGCGACGATGCGCTGCAGGGCGACAGTGGCCGCGATGTGCTGTTCGGCGACAAGGGCGCCGACCGTGTCCTGGGCGGAGAGGGCGGCGACCTCATGCAGGGCGGCCAGGGCGGCGACTATCTTTCCGGCGACGCGGGCGACGACGTGGTGCGCGGCGGTCAGGGCGACGACCGGGTGTTCGGCGGCGATGGAAGCGACTTCCTGTCCGGCGACCGGGGCAATGACACCCTCACCGGCGGCGCCGGGGCCGACACCTTCTACAGCTTCGGGGACGCCGGGATCGACCTGATCAGCGACTTCAACCGCGCTGAAGGTGACCATATCCAGCTCGAGGCGGGGACGATCTACACCGTCAGCCAGATCGGCGCAGACGTCCATATCGACATGACCGGCGGCGCGGAGATCATCCTGGCCGGCTTACAGCTTTCCAGCCTCACTGGAGACTGGATCGTCGTCTGACGACGGGCTCCCGACGTCAACTCGGCGCCAAGTTTCCCCGTTGCGGGAGGCCGTGCGGCTAACCTCGCCTCGGCCGCCAGAAAGCAGATGGGGTGGATGGCTCCCGCTCACGGCATCTGAGTGCCAAACTTGTG
>CAYRTE010000031.1:0-51102 GCA_964427205.1 uncultured Caulobacter sp. | reverse complement strand
GCGCTCACGCCGTCCCTCCATACCGGGGCAGTCAGCGGGTTTTTACACAGCCTCGGTCGTAAGCAGATATTGCCCTCCGCGTCATGTGTGGACGCCCCGGGCGTCCCGCTCATCCTTAAATCTCTTGGAGGCTGCAGCGTGCTGGTCTGGAAAGGTCAGTCAAGGACCGCCTCCGGCGGCCGCGTCGCGGCGACGCGAAGCGTCGTCCTTGAGTGACCTTTCCAGACCAGCGATCGTCTCGCCGTGAGATTTAAGGATGGCTCGCCTCTCGCGGGCGAGCAGGTATCTTCGACGACCACAAACTCTTGTCATCCCGGCCGCAGCGAAGCGGAGCGCCGGGACCCAGGGGCAGCCGCAGTGCGCCGGCCCCTGGGTCCCGGCTCGCGCCAAGGCGCGTCCGGGATGACAAGAGTTTGGTGGAAGAGAATGAGGATAGAGGGCGCCCAATCCCCATTCTTTTCAAAACAAACCTTAACCCGATCAATGCCTTGTAAAAAACTTGATCGCGCCAATCAGACGCGCTGAAACCTCCCGTATTCTTGTCCCCACCTCGTCGCGAGGAAAGGGCGCAAGGCCAGCGACCATTGCGGCGGCGGGGGGTGATCGAGCGGGACTGGGGTCGAGGGGGATACTCGACCGGTCCGGGGATCCCGGCGTTGCGGGACCCGCCCGCCGTCGGCGTGGATGGGGATCAAGGCGAGTGTTGGTCAGGATTGGCCCCACGCCCCCCGACCTCCGGGCGTTCGGGAAACCGAAGCGTCCGGGTTCCGGTAAGGCCTCAACAGGGCCACCTGGCGGGACGCTGGCGGATAACGGTCGCGCGGAGCGGACGGCTTCGTCGAAACGGTATTCTCTATCTCTCATCCGGACGTGGTCCGGACGCTTCGCGACCCTTTCCACAACCATCGCAGCCGTTGGCGCGAGGGAGCGAAGCCGTGCCTACAGCAACAGCCCGAACAGCCGGCAATCCCGCCGCTCGCCATCGCGATGGATATGACCCTTCAGATAGCCCTCGGCTTCGAACCCCAGCCGCTCCAGCAGCTTCTCGGCGCGGGTGTCGCCCACATGGGTGCGGGCGATCAGGCGTTTCAGGCCAATCGAGGCGGCGTGGGCGAGCAGGGCGCGGACGACTTCCAGGCCATAGCCCTGGCCCCAGCCCTGGCGGGCGACGATGAACCGGAGTTCGGCCCGATAATGTCGCTTATCGATATCGACCAGTTCGCAATAGCCCAGGAAGTCGCCGGTCTGCGACTGGCGGACCGCCCAGTAGTGGGCCTTGCCCTGGTCCATCTGCGCCACCTGGGCGACGACGCAGGCCTCGACCTCGTCGGGATCCTCGATCGGCGCCTGATCCCAGTGCGCCATCACTTCAGGATCGCTGAGGAACGGGTAGACATGCGGCGCATCCGACGAGGTCAGGGGCGCCAGGGTCAGTCGCTCGGTTTCAAGGATCATTTAGGGTTTTGGCTTCGCGCTGGGGTCTTGAGTTGGCGGGCGTCCTTCCCAGCTATGGCGTGCGCGCGCCGCTAGTGGTAGAGGGGCCGCTTCGTTTTTCACGACGGAACGTCCCGTCGCCCGGATCGAGATCAGTTTACTCATGCTCATCGGCATCCTGCTCGCCATCAACATCGTCGTCTGCCTCGGCCTGATCGGCGTGGTCCTCCTGCAGCGCTCCGAAGGGGGCGCCCTGGGCATGGGCGGCGGCAATACCGGTTTCATGACGGCGCGCGGCGCTGGCGACCTGCTGACCCGCATCACCTGGATCCTGTTCTCGGTTTTCCTGATCATCAGCCTGGTCCTGACCATCCTGACCGGTCGCATGGGCGGCGCTTCGGCCGTGGATCGTCTGAACATCGACAGCCTGGACACCAAGACGCTGAACGCGCCGATCACGCCGCCGGCTCCCGTGGGCCAGGCGCCCGGAACCGCCCAGCCGGGCGCGATCCAGGCCCCGACCCCCAGCATCAACCAGCCCCTGACCTCGCAATCAGCCCCGGCGCAGCCTTCGGCGCCGGTTCCGGCCCCGGCCCAAACCCCGGCCCAGTAAGCGTTTGCAGCGAAAGCTGTTGATGAACGTCGGTCTTTTCGACGCGATCGCCGAATCGCGGCTAATCTGAGCGCCCATGACCCGGTACATCTTCATCACCGGCGGCGTGGTTTCCTCGCTTGGAAAAGGCCTCGCCTCCGCAGCGCTCGGAGCGCTTCTCCAGGCTCGTGGCTACAAGGTCCGCCTTCGTAAGCTCGACCCTTATCTCAACGTCGATCCCGGCACGATGAGCCCGTATCAGCACGGCGAGGTCTTCGTGACCGACGACGGCGCCGAGACGGACCTCGACCTTGGTCACTACGAGCGCTTCACCGGCGTCTCGGCGACCAAGGCCGACAACATCACCACCGGCCAGATCTACAAGACGATCATCGAGAAGGAGCGGCGCGGCGACTATCTGGGCGCGACCGTCCAGGTGATTCCGCACGTCACCAACGAGATCAAGCAGTTCGTGCTGTCGCCAGCGATGGACGAGACGGGCGAGAAGCCGGTCGACTTCGTGCTGGTCGAGATCGGCGGCACGGTCGGCGACATCGAGGGCCTGCCGTTCTTCGAGGCCATCCGCCAGCTGCGCCAGGACCTGCCGCGCGGCCAGAGCTGCTATGTCCACCTGACCCTGCTGCCGTTCATCAAGACGGCCGGCGAGATGAAGACCAAGCCGACGCAGCACTCCGTCAAGGAACTGCGCTCGATCGGCATCCAGCCCGACATCCTGCTGTGCCGCTGCGAGCAGGACATCCCGGTCGAGGAAAAGCGCAAGATCGCGCAGTTCTGCAACGTGCGGCCCAGCGCCGTGATCCAGGCGATGGATAGCTCGTCGATCTACGCGGTGCCGATCGACTATCACAAGGAAGGCCTGGACGCCGAGGTGCTGGACGTGTTCGGCATGCACGACGCGCCCAAGCCGGACCTGAGCCGCTGGGAAGCGATCGAGGAGACCGTCAACCATCCCGACGGCGAAGTGACCATCGCCGTGGTCGGCAAATATACCGTCCTGAAGGACGCCTATAAGTCGCTGATCGAGGCTCTGCATCACGGCGGCCTGGCCAACAGGGTGAAGGTCAATCTCGACTGGGTCGAGAGCGAGACCTTCGAGGGCGACCCCGGCGCGGCCGCGGTTCGCCTGGAGAACGCTCACGCCATCATGGTGCCCGGCGGCTTCGGCGAACGGGGCGCCGAGGGAAAAATTCGCGCGGCCCAGTTCGCTCGCGAACGCAAGGTGCCCTATTTCGGCATCTGTTTCGGCATGCAGATGGCGGTCATCGAGACCCTGCGGAACGTGGCGGGCATCACCGACGCCTCATCCAGCGAATTTGGCCCCACCGATCGTCCGGTCGTCGGGATCATGACCGAGTGGATCAAGGGCAACGAGACCGTCCAGCGACGCTCCGGCGACGACCTGGGCGGCACGATGCGCCTGGGGGCCTTCGACGCCGTTCTGACGCCCGGAAGCAAGGTGGCCCAGATCTATGGCGACACGGCCATCAGCGAGCGCCACAGGCACCGCTACGAGGTCAATATCGGCTACAGCCACCGGATGGAGGAGTCCGGTCTGAAGCTGACCGGCCGTTCGCCCGACGGCGTGCTGCCCGAAATCGTCGAACGCGAGGACCATCCGTGGTTCATCGGCGTGCAGTTCCACCCGGAACTGAAGAGCCGTCCGTTCGCCCCGCACCCGCTGTTCGCGAGCTTCATCGCGGCCGCGAAAGAGCAGGGCAGACTGGTCTGAATTGGCGCTGTTGCATGTCTGAAGAGATTCAGGCATAAGCGCGCCCTCACACGGCGGCCTGGGTCATCCCGAGTCGCCGTCTCTAATTTTCACGCTCAGCGCGCAGAGTCACTTCGATGGCCGTTCCCAAAAGAAAAACTTCGCCTTCTCGCCGGAACATGCGCCGGTCGCACCACGCCCTGGGCGCCAACTCCTTCGTGGAAGACAAGGACTCGGGCGAACTGCGTCGCCCGCACCACGTCGACCTGAAGACGGGCCTGTATAACGGCAAGCAGATCCTCACCCCCAAGGAAGACTAAGGTCTTTCCTTCACGGCTGTGAGTTCGAAGACGCCGCCTGGGTTCGCCCCGGCGGCGTTTTTTGTCATGATCGTCGAAAACGGTGTTATCTAGACGGATCTAGGGAGATCCGCCCATGGTCACACGCCGCGTTCTGACGGCGGGACTGGGTCTATCGTTCATGACCCATGGCGCCTTGGCTAAGCAGCCGACGCCAGCGCCCGCACCCGTCGACCCGCCCGAGTCCGTCCTGATCCTCGACGCCTCGCTCGATCCGGATGACAGGCTGACCGTCGATGTCATGCTGGATGGCCTGGGGCCGTTCCAGTTCATCGTCGACAGCGGCGCCGATCGCAGCGTGCTCTCGGAGACGCTCGCCAATCGGTTGGCCCTGGCGCGGGGGCCCAACATCCTCGTGCATGGCATCGGCGGGGCGGCGATGGCCCAGACCGCCAAGGTCGCCGAATTGCTGGTCGGCGATGCGCGACTGTCGAACGTCAACCTTCCGGTGCTGCCGCCTGAGCGGGTCGGCGCGGATGGCTTGCTGGGCGTCGACATCCTGGAAGGCCGCAACGTGATCATGGACTTCCGCAAGAAGCGGCTCGAGGTGCGCCGCAGCCGGTCGGCCTTCGATCTCGTCCGGTTGCCGCGCGAGGTCTCGGTCATCGCCGATGATCGTTTCGGCCGCCTCACCGTCGCCGATTGCCGGGTCGCCGGCGCGCGGGCCCTGGCCTTCATCGATTCCGGCGGCGGGGTCAGCATCGGCAACATGGCGCTGTCGCGGGCCATCGCGACCCGGAGGCGGCGCCATGACGATGTCAGGTCGGCCCGGCTCCTGACCGCTTCGGGCGAGATCACCGTGGGCCAGTTCCGCATCGCGCCGTCCCTGACCTTGGGCGACCTGCGCATGACCAATCTGCCGATGGCCTTCGCCGATCTGCATATCTTCGACGTCTGGGGCATCAACGACCGACCGGCGCTGTTGCTCGGCGTCGATGTCCTGAAGATGTTTTCTCGTGTCGAGCTGGATTTCGGCGCCGGTCGGGTGCTGTTCCGGATCGGCGGCGTTCAGCAGCCCCGGATCCTGAACGCCTGATCTACTGGCCGCGCCCCCGGGCCTGCACCTGCGCGCGGCGGGCCTCGACCGCCTGCGGCGTGACGTCCCGATTATGGGCGCTGGAGCAGCTGTGCTCGGTCTCCAGCCCCTCGCGGAACGACAGCGCAAAGCCATCATCGATCAGGCCCTTGTAGAACGACAGGGTCTCGACCGGGATCGACGCCATGTCCGCCGCCAGCTTCATCGCCGTGGGCATCAGGTCGGCGGCGGGAACGACCCGGTTGACCAGACCCCAGTCGGCGGCGGTGGCCGCGTCGAGGAAATTGCCGGTCAGGGACAGCTCCTTGGCCCGATAGATCCCGATCAGCCGGGACAGCTTCTGCGACAAGCCCCAACCCGGCATGATGCCGACCCTGGCGTGGGTGTCGGCGAAGCGGGCGTTCTCCGAAGCGATCAGCACGTCGCAGGCGAGGGCGAGCTCGAAGCCCCCGGTGATGGCGACGCCATTGATCGCCCCGATCACGGGCTTGCGACACAGTTCGATGGCCTTGACCGGATTGGACTCCGCGCCCTGGTCGTTGGCGGCGCTCATGGCTCTGGGGTCGCTGCCTAGCTCCTTGAGGTCCAGCCCCGCCGTGAAGGCGCGCTCCCCGGCGCCCGTCAGCACGACCACACTGACGTCGGGGTCGGCGTCCATCTCGACCATCGTGGCGTGAAGAGCCGATCGAAGGGCCTTGGACAAGGCGTTCATGGCTTCAGGACGGTTCAGCGTGACGACCGCGATCGGGCCGCTGCGTTCGACGGTCAGCATGGCGTTCTCCCTTTTATGAGCGATGATCACCCGCCGATCCAAAGGGAAGTCAAGTTGCGCCGAGCCGCCTTGGCGGCTAAGGCTCCCGCGCCTTTCGCCTTGAGGAGCTTCCATGACCGAGATCGTCGATATCATCGCCCGCGAAATTCTGGACAGCCGGGGCAACCCGACGGTCGAGGTCGATGTGATCCTGGAAGACGGCGCGTTTGGCCGCGCGGCAGTACCCTCGGGCGCCTCGACTGGCGCACACGAGGCCGTCGAAAAGCGCGATGGCGACAAGAGCCGCTATCTCGGCAAGGGCGTTCTGCAAGCCGTTGATGCGGTGAACGGCGAGATTTTCGACGCGCTGTCCGGCGTTGACGCCGAAGACCAGCGCCGGCTCGACAATCTGCTGATCGATCTGGACGGCACGCCCAACAAGGCCCGTCTCGGCGCCAACGCCATTTTGGGCGTCTCGCTGGCGGCCGCCAAGGCCGCCGCCGAGTCCGCTGGCCTGCCGCTCTACAAGTACGTCGGCGGCGTCAATTCGCGCGTGCTGCCGCTGCCGATGATGAACATCATCAACGGCGGAGCCCACGCTGATAATCCGATCGACATTCAGGAATTCATGATCCTGCCGACCGGGGCAGCCAGCTTCAGCGAAGCCCTGCGCATGGGCGCCGAAATCTTCCATGGCCTGAAGAAGGCTTTGAAGGACGCTGGACACAACACCAATGTGGGCGACGAAGGCGGCTTCGCACCGAACCTCGGCTCGGCTGAAGACGCCCTGGCGTTCATCGTCAAGGCGGGGGAGGCGGCCGGCTACAAGGCTGGGGACGATTTCGTTCTGGGTCTGGACGTCGCCGCCACCGAGTTCTTCAAGAACGGCAAGTACGAACTGGAAGGCGAGGGCAAGAGCCTGGATCCCGCCGGCATGGTCGACTACCTGGCGGGCCTGGCGGCCAAGTTCCCGATCCTGTCGATCGAGGACGGCATGTCCGAAGACGATTTCGAGGGCTGGAAGCTGCTGACCGACGCCCTGGGCAAGAAGGTTCAGCTGGTTGGCGACGACCTGTTCGTCACTAACCCCAAGCGCCTGCAGATGGGCCTGGACAAAGGCCTGGCCAATTCGATCCTGGTGAAGGTCAACCAGATCGGCACGCTGTCGGAAACCATCGACGCCGTCGATCTCGCTCACCGCGCCGGCTACACCAGCGTGATGAGCCACCGCTCGGGCGAGACCGAGGACTCGACCATCGCCGACCTCGCGGTCGCGCTGAACTGCGGTCAGATCAAGACCGGTTCGCTGGCCCGCTCGGACCGGCTGGCCAAGTACAACCAGTTGCTGCGCATCGAGCAGATGCTGGACGATCAGGCGGTCTATGCCGGCCGCTCGGCCCTCAAGGGTCGCTGATCGGCCCTAAAACCTGACCTTCAGGAAGGCGCGGCTTCGGACAGAAGCTGCGCCTTTTCCTTTACGTAGGAGAGGGGGGCGTCCTTCTTCATCACCATGTAGCCCGTAATGGCGTGATAGGCCGGGTCACCCACCGAGCCGCCCTCGGGAACTTGCCCCATCGACGCCGAGACCTCGTCCACCGTGGGCATGACAGGTCGGCCCGGCAGGGCGATGTCGCCCTTGATGAGGTCAGCCGTCTTTCCGGATTTCAGCCTCCAGCCACAGGTCTCGAACCGCTCCAGTCGTTCCGGGGCAAAGGCCAGGGTCAGCAGCATCAGCTTCATGGACCCGATCGCCGCGGAATCGGCCTGTCCCATGGCTCGCACCTGCTGGGTCGACAGCGCGCGGCCATAGGTGATCCAGCGATCCTCGCCCTCCCAGAGCGTTCTGAAGATCGACGCGTTCATGGGAATGATCAGCCCGCCGCCAAAATCGAGTTTGGGGGGATCACCCTTGATCATGTTGGGGCCGCCCTTGCGGCCCTTGACGATGCCTTCTTCGGCAAGCGCCTTTAGGGGCGTCGCGGTCGTCAGCATCATCGACAGCAGCATGGTTCGTCTTGCGATCACAGCAA
This sequence comes from uncultured Caulobacter sp., assembly GCA_964427205.1. Taxonomy (GTDB): domain Bacteria; phylum Pseudomonadota; class Alphaproteobacteria; order Caulobacterales; family Caulobacteraceae; genus Caulobacter. The sequence continues at coordinate 43,171 of CAYRTE010000031.1, read as the reverse complement.
TGCCTCCCTCAACCTGTAGACGATAGCAGGGCTGTCGAAGATGGCGATTCTCGGGCGCTGATGGTCATCGGGCCTGCGCCGCAGTGAGTGTCAGACTCAAGCGCTCGCATTTTTTCTATAAGCCTTGGCGGGTCGGCTACTAGCGCTGAAATTACCGCCTTCGCGGGTGCGAGCAGGGCGCTGCGATGCGGTATCTAGATGCTGATGAAACCATCTCAAATGAAAGCATCGAAAGACGGCGCTCGTCAGATCAAAGGCGCACTTCGTCAGCCCTTATTCAGAAGGCGTTAAGCACGATCTGAGACGCTGAGAATCCCCTTCCGGGATTCTCAGATGTTCGCCCGACTGCAACCGATCCTGCCGACCGCGGCGATCCTTTTCCTGATCTTCTACTTCGTGTTTCACGCCTTGACCGGCGAACGCGGGCTGTTGTCGACGTCTCAACGCAACGCAGATCTCGCCGCCAAGACGAAGGAACTCAAGAAGATCCGCGCTGAAAGGATGGACCTGGAGGCTCGGGCTCGTCTATTACGCAGCGGCAGTCTGTCGGCCGATCTTCTGGAAGAACGCGCACGTTCTCTCCTGGGATATGCAGACCCGAAGGATTATGTGATCCGAACCAAGCGCTAGCGCGGTCGGAACGTGACCTCGGAGCGGATTGATGATGGTTCCTTGGTTCATCTGAACCAGGAGCGATCTTGGCGTGACATGAGGAGCACTTCCTTCGCGGAACCGACGACGACTTCGGCGGGATGTGCTCTGGGATGAAGGCCGCGATGAAGATAGGCCAGGGAGAGTTGTATGGCGCGAACGCGCAAGGGTGAAGCTTCCGAGGGCAAGGCGAGTGACACCGGTGTCAACGCTTTCGTCGGTAAGGACGAGCTTCTCAAGTTCTATCAGGACATGCTGCTGATCCGTCGCTTCGAGGAGCGCGCGGGTCAGCTTTACGGCATGGGTCTGATCGGCGGGTTCTGCCACCTCTATATCGGTCAGGAAGCCATCGCGGTCGGCATGCAGTCGATCCAGCAGAAGGGCGACCAGATCATCACGGGCTACCGTGACCACGGCCACATGCTGGCCGCCGGCATGGATCCCAAGGAAGTCATGGCCGAACTGACCGGTCGCGCAGGCGGTTCGTCGCGCGGCAAGGGCGGCTCGATGCACATGTTCGACATCGAGACCGGCTTCTACGGCGGCCACGGCATCGTCGGCGCGCAGGTCGCGCTGGGCACCGGCCTGGCGCTGGCCAACCACTACAAGGGCAATGGCAACGTCTCGTACGCCTATTTCGGCGACGGCGCGGCCAACCAGGGTCAGGTCTACGAGAGCTTCAACATGGCTCAGCTGTGGAAGCTGCCAGTCGTGTACGTGGTCGAGAACAACCAGTACGCCATGGGCACCAGCGTCGAGCGTTCGGCCTCTGAAACCGCCTTCCACAAGCGCGGCGTCTCGTTCCGGATCCCGGGCGAGGAAGTTGACGGCATGGATATCGTCGCCGTGCGCGAGGCCGGCGCCCGCGCCACCGAGCACGCGCGGAGCGGTCAGGGCCCTTACATCCTTGAGATGAAGACCTATCGCTATCGTGGCCACTCGATGTCGGATCCGGCCAAGTACCGCACCAAGGAAGAGGTCGACGAGGTCAAGCAGACCCGCGATCCGATCGACCACATCAAGGAGCGCCTGGCCAAGGCCGGCGTCACCGAGGACGATCTGAAGGGCATCGATGCCGAGGTGAAGCGCATCGTCGCCGAAGCCGCGGAATTCGCCCGCACCAGCCCCGAGCCGGACCCGTCCGAACTCTATACCGACGTATATCTGGAGGCCGCCCAGTGAGCGTGGACATCCTCATGCCCGCCCTCTCGCCCACGATGGAAGAGGGCACGCTGGCCAAGTGGCTGGTCAAGGAAGGCGACACCGTCAAGGCCGGCGACGTGATCGCCGAGATCGAGACCGACAAGGCGACGATGGAAGTCGAAGCCGTGGACGAAGGCGTCGTGGAGGCCATCCTGGTCCCCGGCGGGACCGAGAACGTCAAGGTCAACACCTTGATCGCGCGTCTGAAAGGCGAAGGCGAGGCGGCTTCTGCTGGTCCGGCTCCGGCGGCCCAGACGGCTCCGGTCGCGGCTGCGCCCGTCGCTGCGGCCCCGGTCGCGAACGCAGGCACCTCGACCTTTGCCGATCCTGAGATCCCGGCCGGCACGCCGATGAAGAAGATCACCGTGCGCGACGCCCTGCGCGACGCCATGGCCGAGGAGATGCGTCGCGACGACCGTGTGTTCCTGATGGGCGAGGAAGTCGCCCAGTATCAGGGCGCCTACAAGGTCAGCCGCGACCTGCTGCAGGAGTTCGGCGACAAGCGCGTCATCGACACCCCGATCACCGAGCACGGCTTTGCCGGCATGGGCGTCGGCGCGGCGATGGCCGGCCTGAAGCCGATCGTCGAGTTCATGACGTGGAACTTCGCCATGCAGGCGATCGACCACATCATCAACTCGGCCGCCAAGACGCTCTACATGTCGGGCGGCCAGATCAAGTCGTCGATCGTGTTCCGCGGCCCCAACGGCGCGGCCAGCCGCGTCGGCGCCCAGCACAGCCAGGACTACGCGGCCTGGTACGGCAACGTTCCCGGTCTGAAGGTCATCGCGCCCTATGACGCGGCAGACGCCAAGGGCCTTCTGAAGGCCGCCATCCGCGACCCGAACCCGATCGTCTTCCTCGAACACGAGATGATGTACGGCATCGAGTTCGACATCCCGGATGTCGAGGACTACGTCGTGCCGATCGGCAAGGCCAAGGTCCGCCGCGAAGGCTCGGACGTCACCCTGGTGGCCTATAGCCGCATGGTGGGCTTCGCGCTGAAGGCCGCGGACGAACTGGCCAAGGAAGGCATCTCGGCCGAGGTCGTTGACCTGCGGACCATCCGTCCGATGGATCACGAGACGATCCTGCAGAGCGTCAAGAAGACCAACCGTCTGGTCACGGCCGAGGAAGGCTGGGGTCCGATGGGCGTCGGCGCCGAGATCGTCGCCCGTATCACCGAGCACGGCTTCGACTACCTGGATGCGCCGCCCCTGCGCGTGCACCAGGAAGACGTGCCGCTGCCCTATGCGGCCAATCTGGAAGCCCTCTCACTACCGTCGGTCGAGAAGATCGTCTCGGCCGCCAAGAAGGTTTGCTACCGCTGATGAAGACGCGGCTCACGTCTGGCGGGATGGCGGCGATCGCTGCATACCTGTTGGATGTGAGCCGTTTCGATTCCGGCCAAGAACAACACCTCGCCCCGGCGCGAGATCGCGCGGACGACGGCCCGGCCGACAACGTCCCGAACGCTTGAGGAAGAAGCTCAATGTCGATCGACATCCTGATGCCCGCCCTGTCGCCCACGATGGAAGAGGGCACACTCGCCAAATGGCACGTAAAGGTGGGTGACACCGTCAAGGCCGGCGACGTGATCGCCGAGATCGAAACCGACAAGGCGACGATGGAAGTCGAAGCCGTCGACGAGGGCGTGGTCGAGGCCATTCTGGTCGATGCCGGGACCGAGAACGTCAAGGTCAACGCGCTGATCGCCAAGCTGGTCGGGGAGGGTGATAGCCCCGCGCCCGCGCCCGCGCCCGCCCCCAAGGCCGCGCCCGCCGCGGAAGCCCCCAAGGCCGCCGCGCCGGCGCCCGCAGCCACGCCTCAAACCGCCGCCGCGCCAGTCGCCCAGAGCGGTGACCGTGTGTTGGCTTCGCCTCTCGCTCGTCGTCTGGCCCAAGTCGCAGGCCTGGACCTCAAGACTGTCAAAGGCAGCGGCCCGCACGGCCGTGTGGTCAAGGCGGATGTCGAGGCCGCAGGCAAGGGCGGCTCCGCGCCGGCCAAGACGACTGCGGCCGCATCGGCCCCGGCCGCCGCACCGCGTCAGGCGCTGTCGCTGGAGCAGATGGGCATTCCAGCCGGTTCTTACGACCTGATCCCGCTGGACGGCATGCGAAAGACCATCGCGCGCCGTCTGACCGACAGCTTCCGCGATGTGCCGCACTTCCCGCTCACCATCGATCTGGAGATCGACGGCCTGCTGGCGGCCCGCGCCAAGATCAACAGCCTGCTGGAAAGCCAGGGCGTGAAGGTGTCGGTCAATGACATCATCATCAAGGCCGTGGCCGTGGCCCTAAAGCGCGTGCCGGAGGCCAACGCCTCCTACACGCCCGAAGGCATCGCCATGCACAAGCACGCTGATATCGCGGTGGCGGTGGCCATCGACGGCGGCCTGATCACCCCGATCGTCCGCGCCGCCGAGACCAAGGGCCTGGCCCAGATCTCGGCCGAGGTGAAGGACCTGGCGGCCCGCGCCAAGGCCAAGAAGCTGAAGCCCGAGGAATTCCAGGGTGGCACCTTCTCGGTCTCCAACCTGGGCATGTTCGGCATCAAGGCCTTCGCCTCGATCATCAACGAGCCGCAGGGCGCGATCATGAGCGTGGGCGCCGGCGAGCAGCGCGCTGTGGTCAAGAACGGCCAGCTGGCCGTGGCCACCGTGATGACCGTGACCTTGACCTGCGATCACCGCGTGGTCGACGGCGCGATCGGCGCCAAGTTCCTGGCGGCCTTCAAGCCGCTGATCGAAGAGCCGCTGACCCTGATCGTCTGATCACCGGAAAGAGCAGGGAGAGCGCCATGTCGGTCTATGACTACGCGGCCAAGACGCTGGACGGCCAGGACGTGAGCCTGGCCGACTATCGCGGGCAGGTTCTGCTGATCGTCAACACGGCCAGCAAGTGCGGGTTTACCCCGCAGTATGAAGGCCTCGAGGCGCTTTACCGCGCCTACAAGGATCGCGGCCTGACCATCCTGGGCTTCCCCTGCAACCAGTTCGGGGCCCAAGAGCCCGGGAACGCCGAGGAGATCGCCAGCTTCTGCTCGCTGACCTATGACGTGACCTTCCCGATGCTGGCCAAGATCGACGTCAACGGGCCTTCGGCCCATCCGCTCTATGCGTTCCTGAAGAAGGAACAGAAGGGCGTGCTGGGCACCGAGGGCATCAAGTGGAACTTCACCAAGTTCCTGATCGGCCGCGACGGCGAAGTCGTCGAGCGGTTCGCTCCCACCACCAAGCCCGAAGACCTCAAGGTCGCGGTCGAGGCGCTGCTCTAATTCTCCCGGATCGGCTTGCAGGCCGATCGATCGAGGCCGCCCGGCTCCCCTCGGGCGACGTCCAAGCTAGGGTATGAACACCATGTCCACGGAATTCGATGTCGTCGTCATCGGCGCCGGTCCTGGCGGCTATGTGGCCGCGATCCGCGCCAGCCAGCTGGGCCTGAAGACGGCGATCGTCGAGCGCGAAAACCTGGGCGGCATCTGCCTGAACTGGGGCTGCATCCCCACCAAGGCCCTGCTGAAGTCCGGCGAGATCTTCGAGCAGCTGTCGCATCTGGACAGCTACGGCCTGTCGGTCGAGAAGCCGGCGTTCGACTTCAACAAGATCATCGAGCGCTCGCGCGGCGTGGCCAAGACCATGTCGGGCGGCATCGCCTTCCTGATGAAGAAGCACAAGATCGAGGTCGTCGAGGGCGAGGCCAAGCTCGAAAAGGGTACGCCGGCTCCCAAGGTCGTCGTGGCCCTGAAGGCCGGCGGCAGCCGCACCATCCAGGCGAAGAACGTGATCCTGGCCAGCGGCGCTCGGGCCCGGAACATCCCCGCCATCGGCGCGGTGTCGGACGGCGACAAGGTCTGGACCTATCGTGACGCCCTGGCCCCCAAGACCATGCCCAAGTCGCTGGTCGTGATCGGCTCGGGCGCCATCGGCATCGAGTTCGCCAGCTTCTATCGCGCCCTGGGCGCCGAGGTGACCGTTGTCGAGGCCGTCGATCGCATCATGCCGGTCGAGGACGCCGAAGTGTCCAAGGCCGCCCAGAAGGCGTTCGAGAAGCGCGGCATCAAGTTCCGCATCGGCGCCAAGGTCACCAAGATCGACAAGACGGCCACGGGCGTCTCGGTGTCGGTCGAGGTCGGCGGCAAGGCCGAGCAACTGACCGCCGAGAAGTGCATCGTCGCCATCGGCATCGTGCCCAATACCGAAGGGACCGAAGCGGTGGGCCTGACCACCGATCGCGGCCACGTCGTCACCGGCAAGCACGGCGAGACGAACGTTCCGGGCCTCTACGCCATCGGTGACGTCGCCGGCGCGCCCTGGCTGGCTCACAAGGCCAGCCACGAAGGCATCCACGCCGCCGAGTTCATCGCCGGCTACAAGACCCCGGCCGTCCATTCGCCGATCCCGGGCTGCACCTATGCCAATCCGCAGGTCGCCTCGGTGGGCTACACCGAAGCCGCCGCCAAGGCGGCCGGCATCGACGTGAAGGCCGGCCGCTTCCCGTTCAAGGTGAACGGCAAGGCCGTGGCCGCTGGCGAGACCGAGGGCTTCGTCAAGGTGGTGTTCGACGGCAAGACCGGCGCCCTGATCGGCGCTCACATGATCGGCCACGAAGTGACCGAGATGATCCAGGGCTTCGTCACCGCCATTACGCTGGAAGCGACCGAGGAAGACCTGCACGGAATCGTCTACGCTCACCCGACCATGTCGGAAGCCATGCACGAAGCCACGCTCGATGCGTATGGGCGGGTGCTGCACATCTAGGGGCCTGAATGGCGCGCGCGACGGCCACGACGACCGACAAGCCGGGCCAGGCTGGGATCAAGGCCGCGGCCAAGACCAGGAAAGGGTCGAAGACCACCCTTTCCGAGGCCAACCTCGCCGACCTGGGCGCGGAGCGGCTGGCGACGATCCTGATGGATCTGTCGGTCGACAGCTACGTCAAGCGCGCCCTGCGGCTAGAGCTGTTCGCCGAGGCCAGTCCCGAGGGCCTGGCGCTGGAGATCTCCAAGCGTCTGGCGGCCATCGCCAAGGCCACCTCGCGTATCCACTGGCGCAAGCGCGCCGCCTTCGCGCGCGATCTGGATCTGCACTTTCGGATGATCCAGCGTCTTGCGGAGAGCGATCCCAAGGCGGCTCTGACGCTGCTGATGGATTTCCTGGACCTGGCCGGTTCGGTCTTTGACCGCATCAGTCAGCCCGAGGGGCCGATCGGTGAGGTCTTCGCCGAGGCGCGGGACGCGGTCGGCGACATCGCCCTGAGCGCCAAGGTCGCGCCCGTCGATTTGGCCGACCGGGTGGCGCGGCTGATCCTGTGCGACGATCATTTCGTGTTCGGCCCACTGGTCGCTGTCGCGGCCCCGTCTCTGGGTGTGGCCGGTCAGGCGCGATTGGGCGAACGCCTGCAGGCCGCCTTGAGCGAGCGCCCCGCGCGGTCCGCAGGCGCCTATGACGCCAAGGCGTCGGTGGTCCGGGACGCCTTGCGCCGCTTGGCCGACATCAATGGCGACGTGGGGGCCTTTATCGCGACCTTCAGCGAGACGCAGCGACGGTTTCCCGCCATCGCCGCCGAGGTCGGGCGCCGGCTTCTGGCTGTTGGCAAGGCGGGGGAGGCGCTGGCCGCTCTGGAGGCCGCCGCGGCGACGGGCAAGCAGCGCGGCCTGCTGTCGGTCCGAGTCGAGCCCGACGATCCGGTGGAGCGGGCCGCCTGGGAGGATGTCTATCTCGAGGCGCTGCAGGCCAATGGCCGCCAGGAAGAGGCGCAACGGCGCCGTTGGGCGGCGTTCGAGGCCACCCTGTCGATCCCGAGGCTCAGGGCGTTCCTGAAGGGCCTGCCGGACTTTGACGATGTGGTCGCCGAGGATGAGGCCAGGAAGATCGCGGCCGAGTTTCCCCGCTTCGACGCCGCCCTGGCCTTTCTGATCGAATGGCCCGATCTGGCCGCGGCGGCGCGACTGATCATCAACCGTCACGGCGCGATCAACGGCGCGGACGAAGACCTGCTGACCGCTGCCGCGCGCCGCCTTGAAGGCGCCTATCCGCTGGCCGCGACCCTCCTGCTGCGGGCCATGATCCGCAACACGCTGACCTACGGGATCGCGGGCCGCTACAGGGCCGCCGCCCAGCAATGGCTGGAGATGGAAAGCCTGGCGCCGATGATCGCTGATTTCGGCGAGTTCCCGGACCACGAGACCTTCATGGCCGACCTGCGGGCCCTGCATGGCCGCAAGCAGGGCTTCCGCGCCGAGCTGGAAGCCCTGGGCGGAGTTTTCTAGGGCCGCTTGCGGACCTGGGCGTCGAGGCTCCATTCGCCCGGCCCGGCGAACACCAGGTTCAGGAACACGAAGCAGAACAGGATCGCCGCCTCGCCGCCGTTCAGCGCCGGCCAGAAGCCCTGCGACGCATGGGCGAGGAAATAGGCCACCGCCATCTGTCCCGACAGGATGAAGGCCACCGGGCGGGTGAACAGGCCCAGCACCAAGAGCGCGCCGCCGATGATTTCCAGCCAGGCGGCCGCCACCAGCATGGGCGGCAGCGGATCGGGCGCGCCGGGCTGGGCGGCCGGGAAGTGGAAGACCTTCATCAGGCCATGCTCCATGAAGAGCAGGGCGGCGACGATACGCAACACGCTGAGCACCCGCGGCGCCCACATCAGCAGTCTGTCCAAAGTCCCCTCCGTGATCCGTCTAGGCGGCCCTCGCATCCTGATCGGCCATCCGCTGTATGGCGACGTAGTCCGTCTTTCCGCTGCCCAGCACGGGCACTTCCGGCACCTTCAGGATCTTGCGCGGCACCGCCAGCTCCGGCGCGCCGATGGTCTGTGCGTGCGCCACCAGCTCGGAGACCGCCGCGTCGTGGCGGTCGGTGACCAGGATCAGCTTTTCGCCCTTCTTCTTGTCGGGCATCGAGATTACCGCGTGGCGGCCGTCGGGCCAGACCGCCGAGGCCAGGTCTTCGGCCGCCGTCAGCGACACCATCTCGCCGGCGATCTTGGCGAAGCGCTTCACCCGGCCCTTGATGGTGATCCAGTTGTCGTCGGACATCGAGACCACATCGCCGGTGTCGTGCCAGCCGCCGTCCGGGGCGTCGACGCCGCCGTCTTCACGCAGATAGCCCAGCATGATGTTGGGGCCGCGCACCAGCAGCTTGCCGCCGCCTGAAATGCCTTCGACGGGCTCGACGCGGAATTCCTGGCCGGGCAGCAGGCCGCCGACCGTGCCGCGACGGTTGTCGTCGGGCTTGTTCACGGCGATGACCGGCGAGGCCTCGGTGGCGCCATAGCCTTCAAGAACGGGCACGGGACCGAACTTTTCTTGGATGAGATTGTGCGTCTCTTCCCGAACCTTTTCAGCGCCACAGACGATAAACCTCAGGCCCGAAAGCTCGTCGCTGTCCGACGCGCGCGCATAGTGGTTCAGGAAGGTGTCGGTGGCGAACAGCACCGAAGCGCCGACGTCCTTGACCAGGGCCGGGATCTGCTTGGTGTGCAGGGGCGAGGGATACTGGAACGCCTTCATGCCCTTCAGCAGCGGCAGGATCACGCCGCCCGTCAGGCCAAAGCAGTGGAACACGGGCAGCGGATTGAAGAACACCCAGTCCGGGTCCAGCGCGATATGCGCCGCGACCTGCTCGGCGTTCGACACCATGTTGGCCTGACTCAGCACCACGCCGCGCGGCGCGCCAAAGCTGCCCGAGGTGAACAGCACCACGCCCCGGTCCGACGGCTTGGCCGGCGAACGGAATTGGCGGGGGAACAGGCCCGCGGCGGCGGCGAATAGCTTGTCGGTCAGGCCGATCGTGCCGCGCACGTCTTCCAGGTAGGTGATCGTCGCCTGGGCTTCCAGCGCATCGACGATGTCGTGGAGGTTGCCCAGCTCGATGAACTTGTGGGCGGTCAGCACGCGAGTGACCTTGGCCAGCTGACAGGCGGCCTTCAGGTTTCGCAGGCCGGCCGTGAAGTTCAGCATGGTCGGGACGCGACCGAAGGCGTGCAGCGCGAAGAAGGTCACCACGGCCGCCGAACCCGACGGCAGCAGCACGCCGACGTTCTCGCCAGGCTTCGTCATGGCCGCGATCTTGCGGCCCAGGGCAAAGCTCGCCCGGATCAGATCTGTGTAGCTGAGAGGGTTGCGGTCCTGATCTTCAAGGATCGGCTTTTTGGCGCCGTAGGTGTCGCGCGCATCGATAAGGGCGTCGAAGAGAGCCTTCTGGCCGTCTTCCGCTTTAAAAACTACCGGCATCCCGCCGAAACCTCCCCGAAAAGCGTCATCGCTTTCGTTCGTTAAGGGACGAGACTGCCGGGGAAGGTCCGGCTTTGCAAGGAAGACTCACATTCCCTAGCGTCAACCCTTGTGGTTCGGGGCCTTGGCCGCGATGCGGGCCTTGATGAAGCCTTCGATCTCGACGAGCCAGGCGTCCCGAACGGCGTCTGATTCCATATGCAGATCATGGCGACCGGCTGGAAACGCCACCGACCGGCAGTCGGCAAGCGCGGCGCAGGTCCTGGCCGCGATCGCGGGTGTCGCGAGGCGGTCCTTGCCGCCGTGCAGCAGCAGGACCGGCGCCCGGACCCTGGCGACATCGGCGCGAGCCCGTTCGGACGCTTCGACAAGGGCCGCCTGCCAACCCACGCTGGGGGAGCCCATCCGAAGATCGGGATTGGCGGTCAGCCAGGCTTGCTGGACCGCGCCTCGGGCCCGGTCACCGGCCAGGCCGGCCGCGACGCCGTTGGGTCCATCGCGGCTCCAGCCCGGCGCTCCGGGAGGTCTGATCCAGCCCAGTTTGAGACGGCTGGCCCACGCAGCCACCTCTGTCTTCTGGGCAGGCGACCGCTGCGGCTCGAAGACCGGCGAGGACAGGATCACCCCGTCGGTCGGCAGGCCGGTCTGCACGGCGCGCAAGGCCACAAGGCCGCCATCGGCATGGGCGAGAACCACCAGCGGCCGGTCGTCCTTCGGCCGGATCACGACATTGACCAGGGCGCGGACAGCGGCGGCGTCGGGCTCGAAACTGTCGGCATGGCCGACATCGCGCCACGGCGTCAGGCGCTCGGACCCACCCTGGCCCTGCCGCTCCAGCACCCAGACTGTATAGCCGTCCTGGTTCAGCCGTCGCGCGGTCTCGAACCACTTTTCCGCCGGCTCGGCATAGCCGGTCAGAATCACGACCGTGGCGCGCGGACCGATCGGGGGCGCCGACACGCCATAGCGCTGCGCCGGACCGTTGCCGACCCGCACATAGCCCCAGGCCCAGTTATCCGGAGCGTAGAATCGGGGCGTGATCGACGGCGGCGTCCGGCTGTCGGCGAACGGCGCGCGGGAGCCCCCATCACCGCAGCCGGCGAGGGTCAGGAACATCAGGACGGCGAGGAGGCGGCGACGCATATGATGCACTCATTTCGCGCCTTCGCGTCGCATGCAAGATCGCGCGCTTGATCCGGAGGGCAAGAAGACCGATTTAGGCGCCATGGCCACGGTGATCGACACGCTGAAGGCACGCAGTCCGGAAGACCGGGCGGCGCGCCACCCCGAAAAGCAGAACCGCCCGGATACGGCGGTGCTGCGCAAGCCCGAGTGGCTCCGCGTCCGGGCGCCCGGCTCGCCCGGCTACAGCGAGACTCGCAGCATCGTCCGCGATCACAAGCTGACGACGGTCTGCGAAGAAGCGGCCTGCCCGAACATCGGCGAGTGCTGGAGCCAGAAGCACGCCACCATGATGATCATGGGCGAGATCTGCACGCGGGCCTGCGCCTTCTGCAATGTCACCACCGGCCTGCCCAACGCTCTGGACGCCGACGAGCCGCGCCGCGTGGCCGAGGCTGTCGCCAAGATGGGCCTCAAGCACGTGGTCATCACCTCGGTGGACCGCGACGATCTGGCTGATGGCGGGGCGCAGCACTTCGCCGAAGTGGTGCTGGCCATCCGCGCGGCGGCGCCGGGCACCACCATCGAGATTCTGACCCCGGACTTCCTGCGCAAGGACCGCGCGGAAAACGTGGTGATCGACGCCCGTCCGGACGTCTTCAACCACAACCTCGAAACCGTGCCGCGGCTCTATCTGAAGATCCGCCCGGGCGCCCGCTACTACAACTCCCTGCGCCTGCTGGAGCGGGTCAAGGAACGCGATCCGGGCCAGTTCACCAAGTCCGGCCTGATGGTTGGTCTGGGCGAGACCAAGGAAGAGGTCATGCAGGTGATGGACGACATGCGTTCGGCCGGCGTCGATTTCATCACCATCGGCCAGTACCTGCAGCCCACCCGCAAGCACGCGGCCATCGACCGCTTCGTCACGCCCGAAGAGTTCAAGGCCTATGAGGCCATCGCAAGGGCCAAGGGCTTCCTGATGGTCTCGGCCAGTCCGCTGACCCGCTCGTCGCACCATGCGGGTGAAGACTTCGCCAAGCTGCAGGCGGCGCGCCGCGCCCTCGACGCCCGGACGGCCTAGGCTTGCATCGCCACGTCGTCACGCGGGTCCTGCCTTACACGCCCGAGCAGCTCTTTGTGCTGGTCGGCGACGTGGACGCCTATCCCGACTTCGTGCCCTGGATCACCGGCATGCGCACCTGGAACGCCCGTCAGGACGGTTCCGTCAGCACCGTCGACGCCGAGGCCCAGGTCGGCTTCTCGTTCCTGAAAGAGAAGTTCGCCACGCGCGTGCGCCGCGACGCCGAGCATCTGACGGTGGATGTCAGCCTGCTGTACGGCCCGTTCAAGCGGCTCTCAAATCAATGGAAATTCACGCCGAAAGGCACTGAAACAACTGTCGAATTCATCATCGACTTCGCGTTCAAGTCACGGATGCTGGACGCCCTGCTGGCGGCCAATCTGGATCGTGCGGCCGACAAGTTGATCGCCTGTTTCGAGGCCCGCGCCCGGCAGATGCACGGCGCGCCCGCCGCCTAGAGCGCCCGCTAGGCTCATGGCTTCATCAAGCGGATTGAAAAACTCGCGAAATCATAATTCTAGAGTGCTTTGCGAAGGCTGTTTACGTCAGACAAGGCTCTAGTCGGCGGCGTCCTTGCGCTCTTCCAGGCGGTCGGCGAAGTCGCCGAGATTGGCGTGCAGGTTCTCGATCGCGAACACCAGACCAAATATCCGCGCCGCGTCGTCGAACGGCAGGTTCCGGATCGAACCATCGGCGCGCAGGGCCTCGACCGCCTCCTGAAAACGGACATGGGCCTGCGAAAAGGCGAGGCGATCGGGGCGCGCGCCCATCTGGATCAGCTCCGCGGCCTGGATCAGGAAGGTTCGGGCGGCGTCGATCATGGCGGCCGCCGGCTCGGCCAGGCCCGGGATGGCGATAGGCTGGGTCAGCGCCCGGCCAATCATCACGATGTCATTGCGCTGCCGCCAGAGGGTGCGGGGCAGCGCCTCGGGCGCTGATCTGAGGCTGAGGCGCGATGCGGTCTCGCGGTCGGCCTCCGCCATGGCGGTCTGGAGCTTGGCCATGATCGCCCGGTTGGCGTCGTACTGGTCGGCCGCCACCAGATCGCTGGGCTGGCCGCGCAGGACCCTGGCGTAATGCGACAGCAGACCCGCGTTGATATCGACGACCTCGCGCACCCTCTGGACGATCGCCCCGTGAGCGCGCGCGGGAAAGATCAGCAAGGTCGCCGCCACGCCCGTGAGGCTGCCGACCGTGATCTCGATCACCCGGTACATCGCGGCGGTCATCGGATCCATGTGGGTGGTCGTGCCGATCAGCATGATCACGGCGGTCACGGGGGCGACCTTGAAGGTCGGCCGCACGGCGGCGAGGAAGGAAAGCAACGCCACGGCGACGCACAGGATCAATCCGCCAAACGCCGGATGACGCAGATGCAGATAGGCCGCAGCCGCCCCGACCACGGCGCCGACCACCGTACCCATGAAGCGCTCGATCGAGGCGGTGATCGTCGCGCCGATGCTGGTCTGCACCACGATGACGGCGGTGAAAACCGCCCAATAGCCCTGCGGCAGCTTGAGCAGGGTGGCCAGGGCAAACGCCGCGCCTACGGCCGCCGAGACCCGGATCGCGTGCCGGATTTCGCTCTTGCGGGCTTCCGCCGCGGCCAGGGCGTTTTTCGACAGGCCCGCGCCGACAAAACGCCGCCAGTCAGAGGGCGCGGCTTCGGGCATTTCTAGGCCACGGCCTCGCGCAGCATTTCCAGCGCCGTGCGCACGGCCGCTAACTGCACCGCCTCGCGCGTCTGGCCGTCAAACGTCTCGTGACGATGCACGACCGAGCGATTGGCGCGGGCCACGGCGAAGTGGACGGTGCCGACGGGCTTCATCGGCGTGCCGCCGCCGGGGCCGGCGATGCCGGTGATCGAAACGGCGACATGGGCATGACTGTTGGCCAGGGCGCCCTCGGCCATCATCCGGGCGACAGGTTCGGAGACCGCGCCATGGTCGGCGATCAGATCGCCGGGCACGCCCAGCATCTCGGACTTGGCGCGATTGGTGTAGGTGACGAAGCCGCGCTCGAAGACGTCGGACGCGCCGGAGATCGAACAGATCGCTCCGGCCACCAGACCGCCCGTGCAGCTCTCGGCGGCGACCAGCCTCAGGGACCTGTCTCGGGCCTCGGCGACCAGCAGGCGGGCCAGGGTTTCGATCTCTAGCGGAAACATGCGGCTCTCCAGCGGATTCGCTCAGTGCAGCCTATACCCCTCAGGCCGGAGTCTCGACCGACACAACAGCCTGGGCCGCCAGACCTTCCCCGCGCCCGGTGAAACCCATCTGTTCTGTCGTGGTCGCCTTGACGCTGACCCGGTCCAGCGGCAGCGACAGGATCTGCGCCAAGCGCTCGCGCATGGCGGCCCGGTGCGGCTTGATCTTGGGTCGCTCGCAGATCAGCGTGACATCGACATTGATGATCGTTCCGCCCCGGGCGCGCACCAGTTCGGCGGCGTGGATCAGGAACTTGTCCGAGGCCGCGCCCTTCCATTGCGGGTCGGTCGGCGGGAAGTGATCGCCGATATCGCCTTCGCCGATGGCGCCCAGCAGGGCGTCGGTCAGGGCATGCAAGCCGGCGTCGGCGTCGGAGTGCCCGATCAGCGTCTCGTCATGGACGATCTCGACGCCGCACAGCCACACCGAGTCGCCCGGTCCCCAGCGGTGAGCGTCGAAGCCCTGGCCAATGCGCGTGATGCGGGCCGCGCCCGCCAGTCGTTCGGCCATGGCGAAATCCTCCGGATAGGTCAGTTTCATCAACAGCGGGTCGCCCGGCGAGATGGCCACGCGGCCGCCAGCGGCCTCCACGACCTGGGCGTCGTCGGTGGGCTCGGCTTCGCCGCTCCAGGCCGAATAGGCCGAGACCAGGGCGCCTCGCCTGAACGCCTGCGGGGTCTGGGCCCGCCACAGATTGTCGCGAGACGTCGTGGTCAGGGGCGCGCCGGTGTCGGCGCGCTTGAGGGTGTCGGCGACGGGGAGGGCGGGAATGGCGCCGTCCGCGCCGGCCAGGGCGGCGAGCAGGTCATCGATGGTCTTGCTGCCTAGGAAGGGCCGGGCGGCGTCGTGCACCAGCACGGGCTCATCGGCCGGCCGTCCCGAGAGCGCCGCCAGGCCCGCCTGAACAGACAGCGCTCGAGTCGCGCCGCCCTGAACGCCGCGCCAGCCCTTCAGGCCCGCTAGCACCTCAGGCAGGACCAGGGCGCCGTCTTCCGACGCCACGATGACGACATCGGCGGCCCCTGCGGCGATGAAGCTCTCGACCGACCAGCGCAAAACGGGTTTACCCGCCACGGGGCGCCATTGCTTGGCTTGGCCAGGGCCCGCGCGGCTTCCTGAGCCGGCGGCGACGATCACGACGGAAAAGGTCATGGCCGGTGTTTAGTCCGGCGGTTGCGGTTGTCCAGTCGATCCGGGCTTTACTGCGCCGCACAATATGCCTAAAAACACAGCGTCGGGGATGATTACAAAATGAGCAACACGCTCGAGGTCGGTGGAGTGGAAGTGCCTGGGCGCGTGTGGATCGCGCCCATGACCGGCATTTCCGATCTGCCCTTCAGAGAAACGGCCACGGCGCTCGGCGCGCCTTATGTGGCGACGGAGATGGTGGCCTGCGCCGAGTTCGCGCGCGGGCGGCCAGACGTCGTGCGCCGCGCCGCCGTGGGCGAGGGTCTGCCGCTGATGGTCGTGCAACTGGTCGGTCGCGATGTTGACCTGATGGCCAAGGGCGCCCGCATGGCCGCCGAAGCCGGCGCCGAGATCGTCGACCTGAATTTCGGCTGTCCCGCCAAGGAAGTGTCAGGCGGTCAACAGTGCGGCTCGGCCCTGATGCGCGATCCGGATCTGGCCCAAGCCCTTGTCGCCGCCGCCGTCGCGGCCGTGAACGTGCCCGTCACGGTGAAGATGCGACTGGGCTGGGACGACAACACCCGAAACGCCACTGACATCGCGCGGCGGGCCGAGGCGGCGGGCGCCAAGGCGATCACGGTCCATGGCCGCACCCGCAGCCAGTTCTACAAGGGCGTCGCTGACTGGTCTGCCGTCGCCGAGGTCAAGGCTGCGGTGTCGATCCCGGTCCTGGTCAATGGCGACATTGTCGACGGCGACAGCGCGCGCATGGCGCTGGATCAATCGGGCGCCGATGGCGTGATGATCGGTCGCGGTGTCTATGGCCGTCCTTGGATCGCCGGGGCCATTGAGGCCGCGCTGGAGGGCCGCGCCTTCGTGGAGCCCGATTCCGACGAACGGCTCGCGATCGCCCTGACCCATTTCCGACGAAGCCTGGATTTCTATGGCCAGCCTTTGGGCCTGAAGATGTTTCGCAAGCACCTGGCCTCGTACATCGATGCCGCGCCATGGCCCGAGACGCCCGAGGCGCGCCGCGCCGCGCGCGCCACCCTGTGTCGTCTGGATGAACCTGAACTGGTCGAAAGCGCTCTGACGCGCCTTTGGCTGGGAGACCGGAGGATCGCCGCATGAGCGACCACGCCCGCGTTCTGGGCGGCAAGGCGCCCGAGGCGCTGAAGGCCGCCGCCTTTGACCTCAGCCCTGAACCGGCGCTGGTCGTCGACAGCAAGGGCGGTCTGGTGGCCGTCAACGAGGCCGCGGAGGCCCTGTTCGGACACGGCCTGTCGCTGCTGGCGCGCGGTCGTTTCCGCGCCGCCTTGCCGCCGGGCTCGGTTCTGGTCTCGCTGCTGGATCGCGCCATCTTCGAGGGCGCACCGGTTCGCGAGCATGGCGTCGAGGTCAACCTCTTCGGCCAACCGCCTTTCGAAGCCGATGGCGCCGCCGCGCCACTGGGCGACGGCTCGGTGCTGCTGACCCTGCACGTTAAGGGTGTCCTGGGCGTCGATCGCGGCGCGGACGCCGCTGGTCTCCGCTCCGTCGTCGGTCTGGGCAAGATGCTGGCCCACGAGATCAAGAACCCGCTGGCTGGCATCCGCGGCGCGGCCCAACTGCTGAAAACCGGGGCCTCAGCGGCCGACCAGCCCTTGGCCCAGTTGATCGTCGACGAGACCGACCGCATACGCCGCCTGGTGGATCGCATGGAGGCGTTCTCCGAGGATCTGCCGACGCCGCGCGAGGCGGTGAACATCCATCAGGTCCTCGACCGCATTCGCGCGCTGGTGGCCAACGGCGTCGCGGACGGCCTGACCCTACGCGAGACCTATGACCCTTCGCTGCCGCCGGTGTGGGGCGATGAGGATCATCTGATCCAGATCTTCCTGAATCTGGTGAAGAACGCCGCCGAAGCCGCTCACATGCGGGGCGATGGACGCGGCGCGATCTCGATCCATACGGCCTGGCGTCCTGGTGTTCGGGTGCGCGGGGCCGACGGCAAGGCCGCCAGCGGCGCGCCCATCGAAATCCGGGTCCAAGACAATGGCCCCGGCGTGCCTCAGAGCCTGCGCGACCACCTCTTCCAGCCGTTCGTGACCACCAAGCCCAACGGCACCGGCCTTGGCCTGGCCCTGGTCACCAAGCTTGTCACCGCCCATGGCGGCCTGATCGATTTCGAGTCCGAGCCCGGCCGCACCGTGTTCCGCGTGCTGCTGCCCGTGGCGCCTGAACCTTCCGTCGGAGACGCGTAAGCATGAATGCCGCCAGCAAGAAGATCCTGATCGCCGATGACGACTCGTCGGTGAGGCTCGTTCTCAGCCAGGCCTTCACCCGGCTGGGCTATCAGGTGCGCGCCACCGGCAACGCGACGACCCTGCTCAAGTGGGTGATGGACGGCGAGGGCGACCTGGTCGTCACCGACGTGATGATGCCCGATGAGAACGTCTTCGATGTGTTGCCGCGCATCCGCAAGGAACGCCCCAAGCTGCCCATCATCGTGATGAGCGCCCAAAACACCCTGCTGACGGCAGTGAACGCGGCCGACGCCGGGGCGTTCGAGTATATCTCCAAGCCCTTCGACCTAGACGACGTCACCGCCGCCGCCCGCCGCGCCCTGTCGCGGCCGGCCGACGCCGAAGCGTCCAAGGCCCAGGCGCGCGCCATGCGCGATGAACGCCTGCCGCTGATCGGTCGCTCGGCGCCGATGCAGGAGGTCTATCGCACCATCGCCCGCCTGGTCGGCGCCGACCTGACCGTCCTGATCCTGGGCGAAAGCGGCACCGGCAAGGAGCTGGTCGCCCGAGCCCTGCACGAACTGGGTCGTCGTCGCGACGGCAAGTTCGTGGTCATCAACCTGGCCGCCGTCCCGCGCGAGCGGGTCGAGACCGAGCTCTTTGGGCGCGGGGAGGGCGATCTGGGCCGCCTGATCGAGGCGGACGGCGGCACCCTGTTCCTGGACGAAATCGGCGACATGCCGCTGGACGCCCAGACGCGCCTGCTGCGCGTGATCGACGGCACCGAGCCCGTGCTCAATCCCAAGACCGGTCGCCGGCCCAACGTGCGGATCATCGCCGCCACCAACCGCGACCTGCGCGGGCTGATCCAGCAGGGCCTGTTCCGCGAGGATCTGTTCTTTCGCCTCAACGTGGCCCCCGTGCGCCTGCCACCGCTGCGCGACCGCACCGAGGACATTCCCGATCTGGCCCGCACCTTCCTGCTGCGCGCGGCGCGGGAGGGCCTCCCGTCCAAGACCATCGATTCCAGTGCTCTGGACCGCCTGAAGGCCCACTCCTGGCCCGGCAATGTGCGCGAGCTGGAAAACCTGATCCGCCGGATGTGCGCCCTCTATGCCGAGGAACTGATCACCGCCCGGATCGTCGATCGCGAGCTTCAGGACCACACCCCAGCCGTTCGCTCCGACGAGGGGCCCGTCACCCTGTCGATGCTGGTGGAGCGCCATCTGGCCGGCCATTTCGCCGACCAGCCTGACGGCGTTCCGGCGGCGGGTTTGTACGACCGGGTTCTGCAGGAGGTCGAGCGCCCGCTCATCCAGCTGACCCTTTCAGCCACCCGCGGCAACCAGGTCAGGGCCGCCGAGATCCTGGGCCTCAACCGCAATACCCTGCGCAAGAAGATCCAGGATCTGGGCGTGGAGATGACCCGCGGACGACGCTGAAGCTTATTTGGCACATAGCTGTTGATTTTGGGGCACACCCACTTCTAGACTGATGCAATGGCGTCAGTCATGTCCGCATTCGGGTCCGAAAGCCCGCCGCCCCGGTTCAGCCGGGTCTGGTGGCGGGAGATTCTGCGGTCGCGCTATGTGATTGGCGGCGCCTACGCCCTGGCGGTTATTCTGACCGTGACGGGCGTGGCTCTGGCTTCATCGCCGCCCAAGAGCGGGCCTATCAGCCCGGCCAGCACCGCGATTCTCATCGTTCTGGGCTTCAACCTGGTGCTGATCCTGGCGATCGCCGCCGTGGTTGGCCTGCGCCTGTTCGAGATGATCGACGCCCGGGCCAATGACGCTGGCGCGCGTCTGCACCTGCGCTTCGTCGGCCTCTTCTCGTTTGCCGCCGTGGCGCCCGCCGTCATCGTGGCGCTGTTCTTTGGGGTCCTCGTCAATCGGGGGGTCGAGGGCTGGTTCAGCCAGAGGGTCAGGACCGTGGTCGAAAACTCGGCCAAGGTGGCGCGGTCGTACGTCGCTGAACAGACAAACTACATCAGCGAACATATTCGCCCGATGGCCGCCAACCTGAACGACGCCGCGCCCGCCATCTCGCAGTCGCCGGTGGTTTTCAGCCACTTCCTGGCCGGCGAGACCGCCAGCAGCGGCTTTTCCGCCGCCTATGTGCTCGACCGCGACGGGCGCATCCTGGCGCGGGCCGAGATGCCCGGCGCCCCCGCGTTCCTCGCGCCGCCACCTTCGACCTTCCAGGGCACCGACACCGGCGAAGCCATGGCGCAGCGTTTCGTGTCGTCGGACCTGTTCCGCGCCCTCTATCGCCTCAAGGCGTTTCCGGACGCCTATCTTTATGTGGTTCGCCCGATCGACACGGGAATCCTCAGCCACCTGATCGAGGCCGAGGACTCGCTGATCTCCTATCGCGACGCCGAGCGGAGCCGTGTGCGGATTCAGGCGATCTTCGGCCTCAGCTATGCGGAAACCGCGCTGTTGGTGCTGGTGGCGGCGGTGTGGGTCGGCATAGCCGCCGCAAACTCGATCGCCGGCCCTGTCGCCGGACTGGTGGAAGCCGCCGGGCGGGTATCGGCGGGTGATCTGGACGCTCGCGTCGACGCTGAAGTCGGACCTGATGAGATAAGGGCGTTGTCCAACGCTTTTAATATGATGACGACGGATCTTCAGGTCCAGCAAGCGGCGTTGCGCACCGCCAGTCTCGACGCCGAGACCCGGCGGCAGTTCATTGAGACAGTGCTGTCGGGCGTCAGCGCCGGGGTGGTCAGCCTGGACGCCCAGGGACGGATTTCAGCCCTGAACCGCCGTGCGGTGACGCTGCTCAGCCTGCGGGAAGACGCCGTGGGCGTGGACCTCATCGAGGCCGCGCCGGAGTTTGATATCGTCGTCGAGACCATCCTTGAAGGGCGGTCCGACGCCGAGGTCGAGATCGATCTGGTGCGTGACGGCGAGACCCGGCGGCTGCGCGTCCGCGGGGCCGGTCAGGTCGCCGAAGGACTGGTGCTGACCTTCGACGACATCACCCGCCTGGTCGCCGCACAGCGCAACGCCGCCTGGAAGGACGTCGCCCGCCGGATCGCCCATGAGATCAAGAACCCGCTGACCCCGATCCAGCTGTCGGCCGAACGCATCAAGCGCAAGTATCGCAAGGAGATCACCAGCGATCTGGAGACCTTCGACCGCTGCACCGAGACCATCATCCGCCAGGTGGGCGACATCGGTCGGATGGTCGACGAGTTCTCGGCGTTCGCGCGGATGCCCGCGCCGCGCTTCGAGCCGGCCAACCTGACCGAGATGCTGCGCCAGGGCGTCTTCGCCCAGCGTTTCGTCGATCCGCAGATTGAGGTCACGCTGCACGAGCCGGGCGAGGACGTGCTGATCAAGTGCGACGCGCGGATGGTCGGGCAGGCCCTGACCAACATCCTGAAGAACGCTGGCGAAGCGATCGGCGCGCGGCGGCAGGTTACGCCTGAACCGCTTGGCAGGATCACCGCGACCCTGGTCGCCGATGATGACGACCTTTGCGTGATCATCGAGGATAACGGCGTCGGCCTTCCGGTGCGGGATCGTGACCGCCTGACCGAGCCCTATGTGACGACCCGCGAGAAGGGCACCGGCCTTGGTCTGGCGATCGTCAAGCGGATCATGGAGGACCATGAGGGAACCCTGGTCCTGACCGATGCCCGCGCCCCCCCCGGAGCCCGGGTCATCCTGAAATTTCCGACGACCGCGCGCCTGCCCGCCGCGGCCCTCGGTGGCGTAGAGGAAATGATATGAGCGCTGACGTGCTTGTCGTGGACGACGAGGCCGACATCCGTGACCTCGTGGCCGGCATCCTCGAGGACGAGGGCTATGCCGTGCGAACCGCCGCCGATTCCAACCAGGCGCTGGCGGCCCTGCGCGCCCGCAAGCCGGCCCTGCTGGTGCTGGACATCTGGATGCAAGGCGGGGGCATGGACGGGCTGGAACTGCTCGACATGGTCAAGGGGCTGGACCCCGACCTGCCGGTGATCATGATCTCAGGCCACGGCAATATCGAGACCGCCGTCAGCGCCATCAAGCGCGGGGCCTACGAGTTCCTGGAAAAGCCGTTCAAGTCTGACCGGCTGCTGCTGGTGGTTGAGCGGGCGCTGGAGGCGGCAGGCCTCAAGCGCGAGAACCGCAGGCTGCGCGCCCAGAGCTTCACCTCCGACGGCCTGATGGGAAAATCGGCCGCCGCCCAGGCCCTTCGCCAGATGATCGCCAAGGTCGCTCCGGCCAACAGCCGGGTGCTGGTGTCCGGACCGCCCGGCGCGGGCAAGGAGCTCGTGGCCCGGCTGATCCACGGCGCCAGCGCCCGGACCCGGCAGGAATTCGTGGCGGTCAGCGCCGCGGGCATGGCCCCCGAACGCCTCGATGTTGAGCTGTTCGGCGAGGAAGGCGAGGGCGGACGTCCGCGCAAGATCGGCGTGTTCGAGCGCGCCCACGGCGGCACCCTTTATCTCGACGAAGTGGCCGACATGCCGCGCGAGACCCAGAGCCGCATCCTGCGGGTCCTGGTCGAGCAGCGCTTCCGGCGGGTAGGCGGCGACAGCGATGTGCAGGTCGATGTCCGCGTCATTTCCTCGACATCGCGTGACCTGCGCGACGAGATCGCGGCGGGACGGTTCCGCGAGGACCTGTTTCACCGCCTGAACGTGGTGCCCGTGCGGGTGCCGGGCCTGTCTGAGCGCCGCGAAGACATTCCTGAACTGATCAGCTTCTTCATCGACCGCATCGTTGAGGCGACCGGCCTGCCGCGTCGCCGGCTGGGCGACGACGCGCTGGCGACGCTGCAGGTGCAGACCTGGCCGGGCAATGTCCGCCAGCTTCGCAACAACGTCGAACGCATGCTGATCCTGGCGGCTGGCGAGCCGGGTGACTTGATTACCGCCGAAATGCTGGCCGGGGCCGAGCAGCCCTCGGCCGGCCATGCCGGCGCGATCGGCGCCGAGCGGATCATCGCGCTGCCGCTTCGCGAGGCGCGGGAGCTGTTCGAGCGCGAATATCTGAACGCCCAGATCCTGCGCTTTGGCGGAAACATCTCGCGCACGGCCAATTTCATCGGCATGGAGCGCTCGGCGCTGCACCGCAAGCTCAAGTCCCTGGGCGTCGCGGGCGCGCGGGCGGACGAGGAAGAATAGATGTCGCGTTTTGCCTATGTGAACGGCCGCTTCGTCCGGCACGGCGAAGCCTGTGTCCATATCGAGGATCGCGGCTATCAGCTCGCTGACGGCGTCTATGAGGTCTGGGCTGTGTTCGATGGCAAGCTGGCCGACGCCCAGGGCCATTTCGCCCGGCTGTGGCGCAGCCTGGACGCCCTGCGCATCGCCCATCCCATGGGGCAGGCGGCCCTGACCTTCGTGCTTCGCGAAGCGGTGCGCCGCAACATGGTGCGCAACGGTCTGGTCTATCTGCAGGTGACGCGCGGCGTCGCCCGTCGGGACCACGCCTTTCCCAACCCGGCTGTGCCCCCCTCCATGGTGGTCACGGCCAAGTCGACCGATCCTCTGCTGGCCGAGCGCAAGGCCGCGCAGGGCGCGGCCGTGATCAGCGTGCCCGAGAACCGCTGGGGCCGTTGCGACATCAAGTCGGTGGGTCTGTTGCCCAACGCCCTGGCTAAGCAGGCGGCGCGGGAACGCGGCGCGATCGAGGCCTGGTTTGTCGATGACCTGGGGCTGGTGACCGAGGGCGCGTCGTCCAACGCCTGGATCTTCGACGCCGATGGCCACCTGCGCACCCGCGACACCCAGGCCAACATCCTGCACGGCGTGACCCGGTCCACCCTGTTTGAGGTGATCCGCGAGGCGGGCCTGCCGATCAACGAAAAGCCCTTCACCATCGCCGAGGCGCAAGGCGCGCGGGAGGCCTTCATCACGGGGGCCGGAACCCTGGTGATGCCGATCATCAGCGTCGACGGCGTGAAGATTGGCGATGGGACGCCTGGTCCGGTGGCGACGCGGCTTCGGCGTCTCTATATCCAGCGCGCCCGTGAAAAGGCCGTCTGACGGATCGTTCGAAAACGACTGGTCTGAAACAGCGCGAATTCGACGCAGGGCGCATTTTTCCACCGAATGGTGATCGCGTTCAGCGGAAAATGATCTAGCATGAACTTGTTTGTGTGGAGGGTGCTTTGCCCTCCGAAACAATAAGAGGGGAATCCCCATGTCTGCCGAAAAGAAACAAAATCTGCAGGACACGTTCCTGAACAGCGTGCGCAAGTCCAAGACGCCGCTCACCATCTTCCTCGTCAATGGCGTCAAGCTTCAGGGCGTTGTCAGCTGGTTCGACAACTTCTGCGTCCTGCTGCGTCGCGACGGCCAGTCGCAACTGGTCTATAAGCACGCCATCTCGACCATCATGCCGGCCCAGCCCGTCCAGCTGTACGAGCCGAGCGCCGACTCCGACGATTGAATTAGAGACGCTTGTCCAAATCTTCAAAATCCGTAGACCACGCCGCGCCGGTCCTTAAGGCGTTCGTCATCCATCCGGTGCGGCCTCTGCGAGGCCCGGCCGCCGCCTTGGCGCGTGACCCTCAGTCACGTCTGGAGGAGGCGGTCGGCCTTGCGCTGGCCCTCGATCTCAACGTCGTCGAGACGGTGATCGCGCCCCTGCGCGTGGTCACCCCCGCGACGCTGTTCGGCAAGGGCAAGATCGAGGAGTTCGCGGCGATCTGCGAGGTCGAGAAGATCGACGTGGCGGTATTCGACGATCAGCTGACCCCCGTGCAGCAGCGCAATCTGGAGCGCGGGCTCAACGTCAAGGTCGTGGACCGCACCGGGCTGATCCTCGAGATCTTCGCTCGTCGCGCCCGCACCCGCGAAGGCAAGCTGCAGGTCGAACTGGCGCGTCTGGACTATGAACGCTCGCGCCTAGTCCGCACCTGGACCCACCTTGAGCGCCAGCGCGGCGGTACCGGCAACACCGGCGGTCCGGGCGAAACTCAGATCGAACTCGACCGGCGCCTGATCGCCGACAACATTCTCAAGCTGAAGCGCGAGCTGGAAGAGGTGCGCCGCACCCGCACCCTGCATCGCAAGGCCCGCAAGAAGGTCCCGTACCCGACCGTGGCCCTGGTGGGCTACACCAACGCCGGCAAGTCGACGCTGTTCAACCGGCTGACCCAGGCCGAGGTCCTGGCTAAGGACATGCTGTTCGCCACCCTGGATCCGACCCTTCGGACGGTAAAGCTGCCCGATGGCCGCCCCGCGATCCTGTCCGACACCGTGGGCTTCATCTCCGACCTGCCGCACGAACTGGTCGAGGCGTTCCGCGCCACACTGGAAGAGGTGCAGGAGGCCGACGTCGTGCTGCATGTCCGCGACATCGCCAATCCCGACAGCGTGGCCCAGGCCCGCGACGTCGAGACGGTGCTGGCCGAACTGGGCGTCACCTTCGACGAAGGCAAGACCGTGGTCGAGGTCTGGAACAAGATCGACCTCGTCCCCGAGGAAGACCGCGAAGAGGTGGAAGGCAGCGCCAGGCGCACCGGAGCCTCGCCGGTATCGGCTGTCACGGGCGAGGGCTGTGAAGCGCTGCTCAAGCGCATCAGCGGCCTGATCGACGACTCCCCGCCAATCGCCATCCGAATTGCGGCGGGGGAGGGCGAAGCCCTGGCCTGGATCTATCGCAACGGGCGTGTGCTCAGCCGCGAGGATGAGGCGGAGGGCGGCGTGACGATCGTCGCACGCCTCGATACCCAGGCGCTGGGCCGGTTCGAGCGCCAGTTTCCCGACGCCTTCGTGATGGTCGCCGCCTAGAGCATTTTCGAGCGAAGTGTTTTCCGGTTCGCGTGAAGAAAATGCGTTAAAACAAAGAACTAGAGCTCCGGGCTGACGCAGTCAGGACGGAGCTCTAGCTTTTCTTCTCGTCCGCCTTGGCGGCGTCCCACAGCGCGTCCATCTCAGCCAGATCAGACTGATCGGGCGTTCGCCCTTCCTTGGCCAGCGCCGCCTCTATATAGGCGAAGCGTCGGCTGAACTTGGCGTTGGTGGCGCGCAGGGCGTCCTCGGGCTCGACGTCAAGCTTGCGGGCCAGGTTGGCGCAGACGAACAGCAGATCGCCCAGTTCCTCGCGGGCCTTGGCCCGGTCGCCGGCCTCGATCTCGACCTCCAGTTCGGCGATCTCCTCGCGCAGCTTGTCCAGAACCTCGCTGGTCGAGGGCCAGTCGAAGCCGACACGCGCGGCGCGCTTGGTCAGCTTCACCGCGCGGGTGAGGGCGGGAAGACCCGCCGGCACGTCGTCGAGAACGCCCGTCTTGGCCTTGGCCTTGCGCTCCTGTGCTTTCAGGGCTTCCCAGCCGGCTGTCTGGGCCGCCTGGTCGTCATAGGCATGATCGCCGAACACATGCGGGTGGCGGCGGATCATCTTGTCGGAGATGGCTGCGGCCACGCCGGCGAAGTCGAACGCGCCCTGCTCCTGGGCCATGCGGGCATGGAAGACCACCTGCAGAAGAAGGTCTCCCAACTCCTCTTTCAGATCCCCCAGATCGCCGCGCTCGATGGCGTCGGCGACCTCATAGGCCTCCTCGACCGTGTAGGGCGCGATGCTGGCGAAGGTCTGCTGCTGGTCCCAAGGGCAGCCGCCCACGGGGTCGCGCAGGCGGGCCATGATCTCGATCAGGGCGAACAGCGGGTGTTCGGCGTCACTCGGCGGGGGTGGCGAGGGCGGCATGCGTATCCGGTTCAGGCTCGTGGTGCGGTGGCGTCACCGCGTCCCGCGCCGCGAGCTGGCGCTGAATCTCGGCGACGCGAGTCGCGTCGAGCGGATAGCGCAGCATGACGGCGGCGACCACAAGGCCCATCGCGGCTGGAACCACGGAGTAGAGCGCGATCAGAGCCGTTTCGCCCACCGCTGTCGGCAGTTTCGGGTCGAAGCCGAACAGGCCCAGCACAGGAAAGGCGCCGATGGCCAGCGCGTGGCCCAGCTTCACCGTGCCATTGACCAGGGCGTAGAGCAGGCCGGTCCGGTCGGCGCCGCTGGCAAGACGTTCTTCGTCGCCGATGTCGGCCATCATCGCCCTGACGAGCAGGGGCGCGGCGGAATAGGGCAGGCCGGCGAGGATCAGGACCAGCATGCCCGCCCACGTATTGCCGGCGGGCGTCAGCACCGCGCAGACCTGAACCGCAGCATAGACAACCGACGCCACGGCGAGGGCGTGATGTTTTCCGATCCGCCGGGCCAGCATCGGCCAGAGCGGCGCGCCGGCCAGGGCGGCCACGAAATAGACCAGCAGCAGGATGCCGGCCTCGGTCTTGTCGAAGCCCTTGATGCGCTCGAAGAAGAAGAAGAACAGGGCTCCGGCGATGCCGGGCGCCAGGCCCATCAGCAGGTCGGCGACCAGGAGCTTGCGGGTCGAGCTGCGCTTCAGAAGCGCGAAATACTGGGTCAGCCCGGAACGATGCCGCGCGACGGGCGCCGGACGTTCGCCGACCGCGCGGGTCGCCAGCAGGACGGTCAGGGGAATCAACAGAACCACGAACCAGCCCATCGAGCGAATGCCCGCGGCATGGTCGCCCTTGAACGCCAGGGTGATGATCGGCGGCAGGGTGAGCACCAGGATCATCCCCACGACATTGCCAGCCTGCCACCAGCCATAGACGCGCGAACGCTGCTGATAGTCGGTCGATAGCACGGCGGCCCAGGCGGTATGCGACAGCACCATCATCGAATAGCCGGCATAGACGACGATGAGGCACAGCCAGAGATAGATGGGCCCGACGCCGGGCTGGGCCATGAACAGGCCAAACGCGCCCAGCATCACCAGGGGAGAACCCGCCACCAGCCAGGGTCTAAATCGACCCCACTTGCTTCGTGTGCGATCCATGACGCCGCCGATCAGCGGATCGAAGACGATGTCGATCAGTCGAACAATCAGGAAGGCGGCGCCGACCGCGCCCAGCGATAGGCCCAGTTCGCTGACATAGAACTCCGGCAGATAGACCACCAGAGGAAGGCCTAGCGCCGCAAGGGGCAGGCAGGGCGCGGCGAACGCCGCTAGAGACCAAGACGATCGTCGATCGGCCATTCCGCGTAATCCTCTCCCGTACACAGCGGGTTGGATCCCGCCTCTTGAACTCACTGGGCGTGGCCGCCCCTTACCGCTGTTTTAGCGGTCGTCGAACTCGTCCTTCGCCAAGCGGGCGGCCAGCCTGTCGAACGCCTCGCCAGCGTCGCTCCAGGTGGAGCCATACTGGGCCCATCGAATATCCGTCTCGTACCAGCTATAGGCCACCGGCGTGCGAGCGCCCGACGTGGCTCGATATTCGCCGCTGATGCGGGCTCCGCCGACGCCGAAGCTATGATAGGACAATCCAGGCTTCGCGCTCATTTCCCGCAGGGTGGGGCGGTTGGGCTTGGCGTCCTCAATGACCAGATCCAGTTCGCCGCCCTCAGGACCGAGAGCGCCCGAACGGTCCAGTTGCTTCTCGACGGACCGTTTGAGTTCGCGGGTCAGATAGTCGAACTCGCGAGCATCCATGATCTGGGTCTTCTTGGCCAAGTCGGGTCCGATCGAGACGCGCACGGTCGCGACCCGCGGCGCGGCGAGCGCTGGGCCAGCGATCACCGCGCCCAGAGCCAGGATCGCAAGCGAGCGTCTCATCGTCGGAACTCCGGTTCTGATCCCTTGTTTGAAACTGTGCGGCCAACCGCGGCAAAACGCCAGACCCCGCGGGGCGCATTCCAAACGTTTGTTCGCGATCACCGCGCGGCAATCGCGAGGAAGCCTCAGCGAACCTTGCCCTCAGCGAACCTTGCAGGTCGAGGGTGCGTCCACGGCTTCGGCCAGCACCGTCTTGACGACCTTGGGCGTATCAGTGCCGATCACCGCGACACCGGCCTTGGCGAGATCGCGATACTCGCTGGGATCGCCATCGGCCGCGTAACGATCGTCCGCGCGACGGCCAGGTGCGCCAAGGGTTCCGAACATGGGCTCAACGCCGGCTTGGCGGAGGTCTGCCCACAGCGCCGGGTTCTCTCCGCGGGTTCCCGTCCACGCCAGGATGCGATGGGCTTTCAGCCCCCCTTTGCCCAGGGCCGCCAGATGCTCCTTGCTGGACACGGGCACGGAGATCATCATCTCCGGCGCCAGAGCGGCCAGACGCAGGGCGTCAGCATCGTTGTAGACGATCAGCACAGCCCGTCCCGCGGCGCGCGCGGCGCGCGTCTCGGCGATGACCTGCCGGGTTAGCGCCTCGCCGTCCGCGCCCGAGCTCTTGAAGTCCAGCGTCACGATCGAGCCCACCGCGCCGGCCGCATCGAGCGCCTCGCGCAACGTGGG
Source organism: uncultured Caulobacter sp. (assembly GCA_964427205.1). Taxonomy (GTDB): domain Bacteria; phylum Pseudomonadota; class Alphaproteobacteria; order Caulobacterales; family Caulobacteraceae; genus Caulobacter. The sequence goes on along the minus strand of CAYRTE010000031.1, from coordinate 14,057 downwards.
CGGCGGCGCATCCGTCACCTTGCCGGCGCCATCGATCAGGCGGGCAGCGCGCACCTGCGCCAGGGTATTGTCAGCGACGCGGCCGCGGCCCGTGGTGGTGCGGTCGAGCGTGTCGTCGTGCATCAGGACCAGCGCGCCGTCCTTGGTCCTGGTCACATCGATCTCAAGAAGGGCAGGGCGGATGGCCGTTCCTGTGGCGCGAATGCCGGCCAGCGAATTTTCCGGCGTGCTGTCATTCAGCACCGCACGATGGGCCGAGATCAGCACGCCCCTGTCCCGAGCGCAGTCGAAAAAGGCCGCCAGAGGCACGCTGCGCGCGCCCTCGGGCGGCGTCGCGCAGCCGGCCAGGATCGACATCGAGGCGGTGAGGCCAAGAGCCAGGGTGCGCATGCGGTTCACTCCGGATTCGAGAGTCGATCAGAATGATCGTGTCTAGCAGACTGGCCGCCTGCCAGGGTGAAGAACGCGAGACTGGAAGACTATCGGCGCGCGCCATGCCGTCTTTCGTCGCCGGGAGCTCTGCATTGACGGTGTGCGGCGCAGCATATAGGGCTGATTTCGCGTCAGGTTCCTCGCAAGAGGATGAATAGGGAACGGGGTTCAAAACCCCGGCTGCCCCCGCAACTGTAAGCGGCGAGCTTACGCGTCACATGCCACTGGGACCTCGGTCCTGGGAAGGCGACGCGCCAAGCCTAGACCCGTGAGCCAGGAGACCTGCCCGACGCAGTCGTTCATCGTCCGGCCGGGGTGCGCCGAACGAACGGGATTTCCCGCGAAACGACATGTCAGTCAGGCCGCGTCGCGGCCTCTCGCCGTGGGCGCTTCCGTGCGTTTGGGGCTTGAGGACGTGCGCGGGTCATTCAAAGGGAAAGACCATGATCCGAGCGCTTCTGTGCTCCAGCGCAATCTCCACCATCCTGATCTCCGGGGCCGCCATGGCCGAAGAGCAAAGGGCTCCTGAAACCGACGTCGCCGGCACGATCGGAGCCACGGCCCTGGCGGAACTGGTGGTCACCGCCACCCGTTCGGTGCAACCGATCGAGAAGGTCGGCGCGTCCATCACCGTTCTGACGCCCGAGGCCATCAAGGCCAGCCAGGCCACGACGGCCGTCGAGCTGCTGGCCCAGACGCCCAGCGTCACCTTCGCCCGCAACGGCGGACCGGGTTCGGCGACCAGCCTCTATATCCGGGGCGCGGAGACCCAGCACACGGTCGTGCTGATCGACGGCGTCAAGCTGAACGACCCCTCCTCGACCCAAGGCGCGTACAATTCCGGCAATCTGCTAGTCGGCGATGTCTCGCGCATCGAGGTGCTGCGCGGCGCCCAGTCGACCCTGTGGGGCAGCCAGGCCATCGGCGGGGTGGTCAACATGGTCACCGCCGAACCGACCGAAGCGTTTGAGAGCAACGCCAGCGTCGAGGGCGGCGCGCGTGACACCGCCTATGTCCGCGCTGGCGCCGGTGGGGTCGCCGACCGCCTCACCTGGCGTCTGGCGGGCAGCTACTACACCACCGACGGCTTCTCCTCTTATGCGCCCGGCAAGGAGAAGGACGGCTACCAGAACACCGGCCTCTCGGGGCGTGTGCGCTTCGCCTTCAGCGACGCGGTCTCGGCCGAGGTCCGCTCGGTCTATTCTCGCGGCAAGAACGACTTCGACGGCTTCAACACCGACTCTGCGGAGTTTGGCCGGACCGAGGAACTGGTCATCTATACCGGCCTGAACTTCGCCCTGCTGGACGGGCGTTGGACCAATCGTATTGCCTATGGCTACACCGACACCGCCCGCGAAAACCTCAATCCGGCGCGTCCCGCCGTTCCGCTGACGTTCGATTCCACCGGCAGGAACAAGCGCTGGGAGTATCAGGGAGCCTTCGCGGTTACCGAGACGCTCACGGCCTCCTTCGGCGCGGAAAGCGAGCGGTCGCGGATGGAAACCCGTTCGCCGAACCTGACAACGCCCAATCCGGCCTTCCGCACCGGCCGAGTCGGCGTCGACAGCGTTTACGGCCAGCTTCAGGCCGAGGTCGCTCCGGGTCTGACCCTGACGGGCGGTCTGCGTTACGAGGACCACGACACCTATGGCCGCCACACCCTGGGTCAGGTCTCGGCCGCCTGGGCGCTGAACGAGGGCAATACCGTGCTGCGGGCCAGCTTTGGCCAAGGCTTCCGGGCGCCAGGTCTGTACGAGCTCTATAGCGAATACGGCAATCTGGACCTGAGCCCCGAAGAGTTCGACAGCTGGGACGCCGGGGTCGAGCAACGCCTTCTGGGCGGCAAGGTCAAGGTGTCGGCCACGGTGTTCGCCCGCGAGGCCGACAACGAGATCCGCTTCTTCTCGTGCTCATTTGGCGCGACCGACGCGGCCTGCAACCCGGGCGGCGCCTTCCGGTGGGGCTACTACAAGAACATCCAGAAGACGCAGGCCAAGGGGCTGGAGCTGATCGGTCAGTTCGAGGCGACCGACCGTCTGACCCTGGCCGGCAACTACACCTATACGGAGTCCGAGAATGCCTCGGGCGCGAATGCGGGCCGGCAGTTGACCCGCCGGCCAAAGAACCTGGCCAACCTGTCGGCAACCTATCGCTGGCCGGTCGGTCTGAACACGACCATCGCCGCGCGTCATGTCGGCAAGACGTTCAACAACGAAGCCAACACCGTCGCGGTCGCTCGCTACACGCTGGTTGATCTGCGAGCGTCCTATCCGATCAACGACAGGCTTGAAGTGTATGGCCGGGTCGAAAACGCGTTCGACAAGAACTATCAGACCATCCTGACCTATGGCACGCCCGGACGCGGGGCCTTCATCGGCGTTCGCGCCAGGTTCTAGAGCCAACCGCTGCGCGGCGACTGTCTCCAGGGGGACGGTCGCCGTGTTCCGCGTCGGGCGCTTCGTGGGAGGACTGATCTGGCCGCTTTGATGATTCAGGGGTGTGGATCCGACGTCGGCAAGTCCGTGCTCGTCGCCGGTCTGTGCCGTCTGTTCACCAACCGGGGGCTGAGCGTGCGGCCCTTCAAGCCGCAGAACATGTCCAACAATGCCGCCGTCACGGCGGACGGCGGGGAGATCGGCCGGGCCCAGGCGCTGCAGGCCATGGCCTGTCGCACGCCGCCGACGGTCGATATGAACCCGGTTTTGCTCAAGCCCCAGAGCGATGTCGGCGCCCAGCTGGTGGTGCTCGGCAAGATGGCGGGGACCTGGCAGGCGCGCGGCTATCAGGAGCAAAAGTTCGCTCTGCTCGACACGGTGCTTGAGAGCTTCCGGCGGCTTGAAGCCGAATGTGATCTGGTGATCGTCGAGGGCGCGGGCAGTCCGGCCGAGACCAATCTCCGTGCTGGCGACATCGCCAATATGGGCTTTGCGCGCGCCGCAGACGTGCCGGTGGTTCTGGTCGGCGACATTGATCGAGGCCATGTCATCGCCGCCCTGGTCGGCGCGCACGCCGTACTCGACGCTCCGGACCGCGCCATGATCAGGGGCTTCCTGATCAACAAGTTCAGAGGCGATCCTTCCCTGTTCGACGACGGGAGGACGGAGATCGTCAGGCTCACAGGCTGGGCCGATCTTGGCATGGCGCCCTGGCTGTCATCCGCGCGGTCGTTGCCCGCCGAGGACGCCGTGATCCTTGACCGATCAGCGCCGGGTGAGCGGCGACGGTTGAAGATCGTCGCGCCCATGTTGTCGCGGATCGCCAATTTCGACGATTTCGACGCCCTGCGCGTAGAGCCAGACGTCGATTTCGCGTTCGTACCACCCGGCCATCCCTTGCCGGGCGACGCAGATCTGGTGATCCTGCCCGGCGCCAAGGCCACGCTCGCTGATCTGGCGTTCTTGCGCTCCCAGGGATGGGACATCGATCTCGCCGCCCATGTTCGGAGAGGGGGGCGGGTGTTGGGTGTCTGCGGCGGCTACCAGATGCTGGGACGAACCCTGAGCGATCCCGAGGGCGTTGAAGGACCGCCGGAGCATGTGGACGGTCTGGGACTTCTCGATATCGACACCATCCTGACCGGCGACAAGGTTCTCGCCCCGGTCTCGGGGCGCCTGGCCGGGACAGATGGGCGCTTCGAGGGCTACGAGATGCATGTCGGGCGCACGACCGGCTCCAGCCGCCCGATGCTATTGATGGATGGCGGCGCGACGGATGGCGCGGTCTCGGCCGACGGACGGATCATGGGGTGCTACGTCCACGGCCTCTTCAACCATGGCTCGGCGCGCCGGGCCTTTCTGGAAGCGCTTGGCGCCGCATCGGACGGAGTAGACCAGAGCACTCGCGTGGATGCCGCTCTGGACGAGATCGCCACCGCCCTGGAACGCGCCTTCGACATTCAGGCCTTGTCGGCTATCGCCGGCCTGGTTGGCGCCAATCGGCTTCGCGGCGCCGCGGAGCATCAACCATAACGCAGCGGCGCGACCGGTCCGCGGCCAACTTTGAGCGCTGATCCCATATCATGGTCGCCTAGCCCTGATCGAGCCCCCCGCCGGCAAGCGTGCCGACCGCGTTGTCGGCGGCGTGGCGCTGGTCCGAAGGGCGATAGCGACTGGCGCGAAGATAGGGCAGGACCTCGACCATCGGCGGCGCCTCGCACGGTGCCGCGAAATGATGAGTCATCTGCCCTTTTATATCGATACCGCTTGGACATCTCCGGGGCCTGGCAACGCTCCAGCGCTGCGGGACGTGAAGTTTTAGTGAAATCGATCATCGGGCGCTGAGGCGCCTCGCCGGGGCGTCGTTGAGAGCCTCGGGGGCAAGGGCCGTATCAGGGGATTCGGTCCGCCGCCGTCGCGACAACGATCTGCGGAGATTCAAAAGTGATCCGATTGAACAACACCGGCGCGCGCCGCGCGGCCTGGCTGATGACCAGCTGCGCCGCCATCGGCCTGCTCGGCGCCACGGGCGCTTATGCCCAAGCCGCGCAGGACCCGGCCGATCAGACCGCGGTCGAAGAGATTGTCGTCACGGGCAGCTATCGCCGCAGCCTTCAAGAAGCCGTCGACATCAAGCGCGACACCATCGGCTTTTCGGACTCGATCGTGGCCACCGACGTCGCCAACTTCCCCGAGCAGAACCTGGCTGAAGCGCTACAGCGTATCCCCGGTGTGACGATCGAGCGGAACAAGGGCTTGGGCGGCCGGGTCAGCGTTCGCGGTCTGCCCAGCGAGTTCACTTTCGTCACCATCAACAATCTGGCGACCGCCTCGGGCAGCGGCGGCCGTGACATCCAGTTCGACATCTTCGCCTCGGAGATCATCCAGCAGGTCACTGTCCAGAAGTCGCCGCGCGCGGCGGACGAGGAAGGCGGCATCGCCGGTTCGATCAACATCTCGACCGCGCGACCGTTCGACTATAGCGGCCGCAAGCTGGTCGGCTCGGTCGAAGGCGCTCACAACTCCATCTCCGGCGAGACCGATCCGAAGGTGTCGTTCCTAGCGAGCAACACCTGGGGCGACTGGGGCGCCCTGGCCTCGTTCTCGACGGCCAAGCGGACAAACCGCACCGACTCCAATTCCGGCATCAATTTCCGCCCCGCCTTCCGGTTTCTGGAAGTCACGGGCACGCGGGGCGATCAGGCCGCCGCTGTTCTGGCGCGCGACGCCGGCGTGATCGTCAAGAACCGCAAGGATCGCAACGAGACCGGCCGCATCATCTTCCAGGACAAGGTCGGCGACCGCGCCTATCTCAACAGCCAGGAGCAGTGGGGCGGCACCCTGTCATTGCAGTACAAGCCTTCGGCCAATTTCGATCTGGCGTTCGACGCTATGCTGGGCAGCTATGACTCCACCGAAGACGAGTACGACGCTGCGGCCTATTCGGCCTCCAGCCGCAGCACCTTCGAGACGATCCACGCCTATGACGCCACCACTCTATCCGACTACGGCATGGTCGTGCTGCGTGACGTCTCCTACACCGCCACCCAGCACGAGTTCCTGAGCAAGGAAGTCATCAACGAGACCGACTACGCCCAGTTCGGCAGCGAACTGAACTGGCGCGGTGATGACTGGAAGCTGCATGCCCTGGCGGGCTATTCGGGCGCCAAGAAGACGATCGACTACGCCAACCTCAAGCACGTGGCGTATGCGCCGTCCCGCACGCGCTGGACGGGCCGTGGCGGTGAAACCGTGACGAGCGCCAATCCGGCGACGATCGACATGTACAACGCGCCGTCGAAGTACCTGTTCGAGGCCTATGAGACCACCTACGAAAAGACCACCGACGATAAGTATGCTGCCCAGGTCGACTTCACCCAGGATCTGAGCCTGAGCTTCTTCCCGATCCTGAAGAGCATTCAGGTCGGCGCACGCTACACCGACAAGTCCAAGGAACGTCAGTACGGTTCCCTGAACATCCAGGGCCCCGGACCGGGCAGCTCGGTCTGGGCCAACAAGCGCACCCTGGCAGAGAGCCCGCTGACCCCGATCAGCGATCTGGTTCCCGGCGGCGACTATTCAGTCAAGGACATCACTTGGAGCCAGGTGTCCAATGCGGATGCGCGCCGCATCTTCCGCTACGACGGCTTCTCCACGCCGTTCGACCCGGGCCAGTATTATGAAGTTGGGGAAAAGGTCAGCAGCGTCTACGCCATGGCTGACTTCCAGGCCGATGTGGGCCCCGTTCCGGTCTCGGTGAACGGCGGCGGCCGCTATGTGGACACCTCGGTGACCTCTTCGGGCTATCACCAGATCCAGAACCCGAATGGTTCGACCGGCTACACTCCGGCGCCCGTGTCGAGCGACGGCAGCTACAAGAAGTGGCTCCCCAGCCTCAACTTCACCGCCGAGTTGACCGACAGCCTGATTTTCCGCGGAGCCGCGTCTAAAACCCTGATCCGGCCGGCGCTGACTGATCTGGCCTACAAGCGCACGGCCAGCTGGAACTCGTTCCGCTTCACCGACGGTAACCCGAACCTGAAGCCCACCTTCGCCAAGCAGTGGGAAGTGGGTCTGGAGAAATACCTGCCCGAAGGCGGGCTGCTGTCGATCTCCTATTTCTCCAAGCAGATCGAAGGCGTGGTCCGCAGCGCTCTGACCGGAACCGTCAAGAGCGTCACCAAGTACAACGCCAACGGCACGGTCGACGGCATCTATGACTTCGATGTCTATCAGCCGGTCAATGCCGACGGCTCCTATGACGTCAGCGGAGTCGAGCTGGTGGCCGTGGTCCCGTTCGGCCTGTTCTACGAGCCGCTGAAAGGTTTCGGGATCAACGCCAACTACACGGCCCTGGACAGTTCACTGACCGGTCAATCCACCCTGGGCATCCCGACCCCGCCGATCGGCCTGGCCGACAAGACCTACAATGTCACGCTGTTCTACGAGAATGCCGGCTTCCAGGCGCGCGTGTCCTATAACTACAAGGACAAGTACGTCGAGGGCATCGGCTACGAAATGTACCCGATCTGGCGTGATGGCTACGGCCAGACCGACATGTCGGTCAGCTACAACCTGAACGATCGCTTCCAGCTCAGCCTGGAAGCCATCAACATCACTGACGAGGCTACCACCGGCTACACGATGGATCCCTCATTCCCGACGATGTACGAGCTGTCGGGACGCCGCGCGGCGCTTGGCCTGCGGATGAACTTCTGATCCTTGGTGTGACAGGGACGGCCAGTGCAAGCTGGCCGTCCTCTTTCCTTCGGTGGCCCCGCGGCCGCCCTGAAAAACTGTCATGTTTTTCGGCGATGGCTTGGACCTGCCTTCAAGGGCGATGAGGAACCATGGCGCCAGGTCCGAGAGTATGGACGCGGCCTCAATCCCTAACCACGGACGCTCCCTCCCCAGGAGGGGGCGTCTTGACGCGTTCGGACCGAGGCAAGGCGAGGATGCAGGCGGATGTCCTGATCGCCGAACTGCGCCGCGACCTGATCGGCTACGTCCAGCGCCGCGACAGAGCGGGAGATGTCGAGGACATAGTCCAGGAGGCCTTTGCGCGCTTTCATCGCGCCGGCCACGACCTGGCGGCCGTTGACGCCCGACCTCTGTTGTTCGTGATCGCCCGCAACCTGCAGCTCGACGGCTGGAAGTCGGCCGGGCGCGAGAAGACCCGCCGCAGCGCCGACGACATCCACGACCTGGACGGGGGGCCTTGGGCGATCGTCTGTGAGGCGCCGTCCGCCGACCGGCGCCTGATGGCCCGGCAGGACCTCGCAGCCGCCGCCGCCGTGATCCGCGCCCTGCCGCCCAAGACGCGCGACGCCTTCTTGCTGCATCGCTTTGAGACGATGACCTACCGTCAGATCGCGGCTCGGCTGGGCGTTTCGGTCAGCATGGTCGAAAAGCACATCGCCGAAGCGCTCCGGCAACTGAAGACAGCGCGGGAATGATTGAGGTGTTGGACCTCTCTATCGTTGTGAATTGTGAAGCGACCGGCGGCGAGGACCGGGCCCGCTCGATTAGGAAGGACGCTCCTTGCCGATGCTTGATCGCCTGACCATCCTGTTCGCCTCAAGGCCGAGGACGGCTGAGGAGTGGCTGGCCCGCATGGGCCACCCGGGGGCTGGCGCGCGCACCCAAATGGACTTCCTAGCCTGGCTGGACACCGACCCGGATCATCTTGCGCAGTACGAGCAGGCCAAGGCCGATCAGGCCGCGCTGGAAGCCCTGCGTGGCGGTTTCGCGATGGATCTGGCGCGGTTGCGGCGAACCGAGCGCAGCGTCGCCGCGCCGCGCCGTCTCATGCTGGCGGGCGGAATGGCGGTCGCCGCCGTCGCAGCTGCCACGGTCGTGCTGATCCCGCCACAAGCGGCGCGTCTTTACGAGAGCGCGCCGGGCAAGATTGTCGATCTGGTGCTCGAAGACGGTTCTCGCGTCACCCTGGACGCGGACTCGGCCATTCGCGTCGCCCTGGGCAACGACGTGCGGCGAGTGACGCTTGAGCGCGGCGCGGCGTATTTCGAGGTTGTTCATGATGCGTCCCATCCCTTCCAGGTGAGCGTCGGCGACCGGCAGGTGATCGTCACCGGCACCCGGTTCGTGACCGCCCTGACCGGCCGCAACGCCCAGGTCTCCCTGCTTCAGGGGCGGGTCGTTGTGGGGATGCGCGATGCGGCCGAAGGGGCGGCCCTGGATGGCGTCCTGGTCTTGGCGCCCGGTGAGCGTGCGGTCTTTCGTCCCGGCCAGCCCGCTATAGAGAAGGCCAGCGCCGACGTGGAACTAGCCACGGCGTGGCGTCAGCGCCGCCTGGTTTTCCAGGACGCGCCGCTTTCGGACGTGATCGCCGCCGCCGCGCGCTATTCGGACGCGCCGTTGGTCGTCGCTGACCCCGACCTTTCGCGCATCAAGGTGACGGCCGTGCTGCCGCTGGAAGGCGAGGGGGCTCTGGTGGATCGCATGGCGATGTTGCTGCCAGTTCGCATGCAGCGGACCGCCGATGGTCGGGTGCTGGTCCGCGCCGAATAGGGCTTTCATCGCAGAGCTGTCACGCCAGCGCGCTAACGGGTTCATGGATCGTCTCGTCGGGGAGCCGCCACGTTTGAAACCGTTCGCTGGATCGCTATTGGCTGGCGTGAGGGGCGGCGCGGCCCTCGCGGCCCTGGCCCTGGCGGTCGCGCCGCCGGCGCAGGCGCGGCTTTCCAGCACGTCGACCCAGAGCTTTGACATCCCGGCGCAGGATGCCTCTTCGGCCTTGGTTCAGCTATGCCTCCAGGCTGACTGCGAGTTGGCCTTCGCGCGGCGGCCGGGCCATGCGGCGCGAACGCAGACGGTGCGCGGGCAAATGAGCTGGCGCGCTGCCTTGGCCCGGATGCTGGAGGGAACGGGGGTTGGCTATCGTTTTGTCGGAAAGCGCGGCGTTCGCATCTGGGTCGAGTCGCCCGCGCCACGACCCGCGGCCGCCGCGCCGGCCGACGCGGTCGAGGTAGAAGCGGTCGAGGTCCTCGGCCGCCCGTCCGCCCAGATCGATGAATCCCTCAGACGCAAACGCGAGGCCGATGTCATCTCCGACAGCGCCTCCACCGAGCAGATTGGCGACCTTCCCGCAGCCAACCTAGCCGAAGCCCTTCAGCGGGTCCCCGGCGTCGCCATAGAGCGCGAAGTGGGGGAGGGGCAGTTTGTCAGCGTGCGCGGACTGGGGCCGCTGTTTCAGTCGGTGACACTGAACGGCTCACCCGTCGCCTTCAACGAGAACATCCGCAACTCAACACAAAGCGGTCGCCAGTTCCGCTTCCGAGACCTGTCAGTCGACCTGCTGAAGGGCGCGCGCCTGACCAAGTCGGCGACCGCCGACCTGATTGACGGCGGCATTGGAGCCAATATCGACATCGAAACCTCGGGCGGCCTGGACGGCGGTCCGTACGCATCTGTTCGTCTCGGCGTCAATTTGGAGGGGCGCACCGGCGAGTTCGGGCCCGATATCTCGGTCGCCGGAAGGATCGTCTCGGACGATGGGGCTCGGGGCTTGGTCGCCGGCTTTTCTCAGGAGGAGCGGTCGGTCCGCTACGACCGGTTCCAGATCATGCGCTACAGCCGGCTCGTGGTGGGCGACCAGGTTGTGGATGCACCCAACGATGTTCGAACCACCGTTGAAAGCGAGGATCGTCGTCGTCGTGGCGCCTTCCTCGGAGCGGACTGGCGGGTCTCGGCCGATCTGCGACTGGACTTCGACGCCCTGGTCTCGACATTCGATAACGCCATCCGCGAAGACAGACTGGTTTACGGGCTGGGTCCGCGCCTGGTCGATCCGGACACTGATCTTCGCGTCGATCGAGGCGTTGTCGTTCAGGCGCGCGTGGCGACTGGCCGTATCGACAACAACACCGAATTCTCCGATCAAGCTCACCTGAACATCGCCACCTCGCTGGGCGCGGAATTGGGGGCAGGCGACTGGACGATGACGCCCCGTCTCAGCATTTCCCGTGCGCATTCGGTCTTGGACACACCGCTGCTGCGCTTCTCGGCCCAGTCTCCGGAAGGCGTGGCCTATGCCTTCGATCTGGGCGAGGCGGTATCAGAGCGGAAGGCCGCGCGGCTGACGACGAATTTCAACCTGTTGGCGCCTGACAGCTTGGTGCTGGCGCAGCTGAATGTGCGCGCGGTGGAGTCTCGCGACGACGACGCTACGGCCTTCCTCGACGCGCGCCGCTCGCTCGATCGCGCCTTGGGGCCATTTCGCGTCTCCACCGTTCGGCTGGGCGGCCAGTTCAGCGATCGACGCCGAAACTATCAGCGCCGCGACCGGCGCGCCTCGCCCCGGGTCGAAGGCGCGGACACAACCAATCTCTACCATGCCGCCACGCCCGAGGATGTCTTTGGCGATCTCGTGACAGCGCGCTCCACGCCGTGGATCGTGGTTGATTTTGATCGCCTGCGCTCGGCCTTCATCATTCCCGGGGAAAACGACGGCGTCGTGGCCAGGCCCGATGATCTGTCGCCGACCGGCTCCGACCTTCAAAACTCCTATCGGGTTGGAGAACAGGTGGCGGCGATCTACGGGCGCCTCGATTTTGACGGTCAAGTCGCGGCTTGGCCCGTTTTCGGCAATGTCGGGCTCCGCGTCGTAGAGAGCCGCACCCATGTCGAGGGCGCGCGAATGGAGCTCGTCAACGGCGCGGCCGCGATAAGACCCGTATCGTTTGACGGCGCGCATGATGTGCTGTTGCCCAGCTTCAACGTGGCGTTTGATATCACCCCGGACGCCGTGTTGCGTCTGGCGGCGGCGCGCACCATCACGCGCCCGTCGCTCGCCGACCTCCGCGCCTCGACGGTGCCGGCCAGCGTCCTAGTCTCGGCGATCTACAAGAACGGTCAGGCGGCTATCGACAATCCCGAACCGGGTGTCATCTTCAGTGGCGTTGGCGGCAATCCGGCCCTGACTCCCTATGTGGCCGACAATCTCGATCTATCCTACGAGGTCACACGTCGCCGGACGGCTTTCAGTCTGGCGATCTTTCACAAGACCATCAATGACTTCATCCAGACTGTCGAAGCGCCCGAGATCCTGACCTTCGAGACGATGAGCGGTCCGCCCGTTCAGGCGAAGGTGCAGATGTCGAGGCCGCGGAATCTGGGGCGCGCGCTCATCAACGGACTTGAGATCGGCGCGCATCGCCGACTGACAGACCATCTGGGCGTCTGGAGCAGCGCCACCTGGACCCAAAGCCGGGCAGGGGGGCGACGGCTGACAGGTGTGTCGGACTGGTCTTGGTCCGTCAGTCCCTATCTTGAGCGCGGTCCCCTGGCGATAAACCTGTCATGGTCCTGGCGATCGGCCTTTATCTCAGAGGCAGACATGCAGGGCGGCGGTGTCTCGAATTTCACCGTCGGCGCTGCCGGCTATCTCGACGCTCAAGCCAGTTACGACCTGACGGCGGCCACACAATTGGTGATCTCCGGCTCGAACCTGGCGAACACGCATGACCTTGCCTATGAGGGGTCGAAATCGCGCCTTCTTCAGCTTGGGTCCTCCGGCCGATGGATTTCGATGCGGTTGAACTGGCGCTGGTGAAACCTGCAGGTTCGCGTTTCCATCCGCGACTGGGGTGATCCGGGCAAAGTCACCATCTTCAGGGATCCAGCGGCCTCTGGGCGGCCCATCTGGCGGGGCGCCGCGCGGACAGTCGTATCCTTGGGCGCATGCAAATACGCTGGACACGGTCAGTCTGTGAATGGACGCTAGCCGCGACCACGAGCCGATTGGAGTCTGACCCATCCCCGACATACCCATCCTGAACCTGGCCGTCGCCCTTGGCGTGGGCCTGCTGATCGGCGCCGAACGTGAGCGTCGCAAGCAGGCGCGAGCTTCGACCTCGGCGGCGGGAATCCGCACCTTTTCCGTGACGACCTTGGCGGGAGCGGTCAGCTTGGCGGTCGGGGGGCCGACGCTTCTGACGACCACCACGGCCGCCGTCGCCGTCCTGGCGGCTCTGAGCTACTGGCGCGCCCGGGCCGAGCCGGACGCTGGGCTGACCACTGAGATCGCCCTGGTGCTGTCGGTCTTGGTGGGTGGGTTGGCAATCCCGGCGCCGAGCATGGCCGCCTGCGTCGGAGTCGTCGTCGCGATACTGCTCGCCGCCCGGACCCCGCTACATCACTTCGTCAGTCAGGTTCTAACCACGGATGAGGTTCGCGACGCCTTGATCCTGGCGGGGGCCACCCTGGTCGTCCTGCCCTTGTTGCCTGACCGCGCGATGGGGCCGTTCCAGGCTCTCAATCCCCATTCGATCTGGATCGTCGTTATCCTGGTGCTGGGTATAGGCGCCGCTGGTCACATCGCGGTGCGGGCGTTCGGCGCCCGGTGGGGCCTGCCTCTCGCCGGGCTGGCTTCGGGGTTGATCTCAAGCACCGCCACGATTGGCGCCATGGCGGGCCGGGCGGCGGCGACGCCGGCGACGCTGCCGGCGGCGGTGGCGGGCGCGGTGCTGTCGACGGTAGCCACGATCGTCCAGATGGCGGCTGTCATCGCCGTCACCAGCCTCCCGACCTTGCGGGTCATGGTCGCGCCATTGCTGTGCGCGGGTCTGGTGGCGGCGGTCTATGGCGCGGCGTTCACCCTGCAGGCCCTGCGGCGGCCCGCCCACGACGATCCAGATCCTGGCCAGGCATTCAGTCTGTCGACGGCCCTGACTTTCGCGGCGACCCTAGCGACGATCCTCGTCGCGTCTTCGGCGCTTAGCGCGCGGTTCGGGGAGGTCGGCGCTATTGCCGGGGCGGCCTTGGCGGGCTTGGTCGATACACATTCCGCGGCGATCTCCATCGCCGCCCTGGTCGCGTCCGGCCGCATGACGCCGGCTGAGGCGGTGCTTCCCATCCTCGCCGGACTGACGACCAACACGCTGACCAAGCTGCTCTTCGCATTTTCTGGCGGACGGCGCGACTTTGCCTGGCGGGTCGCTCCGGGCCTGCTTCTGGTGGCCGCGGCGGCCTGGTTGGGAGCCTTGATCACGCCGGTGTGGTAACAAGCAGGGCTGGACACTGGTAGCCCGTCGCCGCCGCCAATGAGGTCAGGCGCCGGATCGTCAGCTTCGGCGTGCACATTCTGCGGAGAGTTGGTTCATATATTTTTTCGCAGACTGCGCATGTTCGGTGAGTGTTGCTTAAGCTAAGTAGCTGATTATTCGCCAG
>CAYRTE010000030.1:0-52308 GCA_964427205.1 uncultured Caulobacter sp. | reverse complement strand
TTGGTTAGAGCGCCGGTTTGTGGAACCGGAGGTCCTCAGTTCAAGCCTGAGAGGCAGTACCATCGTCTGAAACTGAAAAAGGCCCCGGCGGAAGCCGGGGCCTTTTCGTTTGTCGTCGGCGCGGTCAGAAGGACGTCAGACGCGCTCGATGATGATCGCGGGAGCCATGCCGCCGGCCGCGCACATAGTGACCAAGCCGCGCTTCAGGTCGCGGCGCTCCAGCTCGTCCAGGATCGTGCCGATCAGGATCGACCCTGTGGCGCCGATCGGGTGGCCCAGGGCCATGGCCCCGCCGTTGACGTTGACCTTGTCGCGATCCAGCTTCAGGTCACGAATGAACTTCTCGGCCACCACGGCGAAGGCCTCATTGATTTCCCACAGGTCGATGTCGTCGACCGTGAGCCCTGCCTTGGCCAGGACCTTGCGGGCCGCCGGGACGGGGGCATTGAGCATCAGGGTCGGGCTGTCGCCCATGTTGGCCATGGCCACGACGCGGCCCCGGGGCTTGAGCCCATGGGCCGCCGCATAGGCCGGAGAGGCCAGCAGCACCGCCGCCGCGCCATCGACCACGCCCGAGGAGTTGCCGGCGTGATGGACGTGGGTGATCTTCAGGTCAGGATAAACCTGATGGATCAGGCCGCCCAGGGTCATGCCGGTTTCGTCGATCGGCACGCCGGCCATCATCTCGAACGAGGCCTTCAGCTGTGACAGGCTCTCCAGGGTGGTCTGGGGGCGGGGGAATTCCTCGCGGTCCAGCGCCACCGAACCATCGTCGCGCAGCACTGGCACGAGGGCGCGGTCGAAACGACCCTCACGGATGGCCTGATCGGCGCGTTGCTGGCTGACCACGGCCAGTTCGTCCAGCGCCTGGCGGGAGATGCCTTCCAGGGTCGCGATGGCGTCGGCGCAGACGCCCTGGTGCGTTTGCGGATGACGCGCCCGCAGGCGCAGATTGCCGGAGTCCAGCAGGCCCACCGACGAGCGGTCCGCGGTGGCGGCTGTGTAGGACATCATCTCGGTCCCGCCGGCGATCACCAGATCCTCCATGCCGGACATGATCGAGGCGGCGGCCAGGTTCACCGTGGTGATGCCTGAGCCGCAGAAGCGGTCCAGGGTCATGCCGCTGGCCCGGACGTCATAGCCGGCGTCGAGCGCGGCCATGCGGCCCAGATCGCCGCCCTGTTTGCCGCGCTGGGTGCTGGTGCCCCAGATGATGTCGTCAACCTCGGCCGTGTTCAGGCCGTTGCGGTCGGCCAGGGCGCGCAGCACGGTGGCGGCCAGGTGCTGTGGATGAAAGTCGGCGAGGGCGCCCTTGCCGACCTTGCCGATGCCGCGTGGCGTGCGGCAGGCGTCGATGATGAGAGCTTCTGGCATGGGGCGTCCTCCTGATCCTTGAGCCGATCACGCGTCGAGGCGGAACGGGTGGAAGGATCAAACGGGCGGCGCCCTTGGGTCAGTCCAGCGCCATTTTTGCCGCATGGCGCGAACGTCTCTCATCTAGCTCTGCTTCAGGAACCCGGGGGGCTCCTGCGTCGCTTGGGAAAATGATTGTTCAATCTGGAGAGACGAACACCATGTCCGCCACCACCAAGACCTCGACCAAGTCCGCCAAGGCCCGTCGCACGCGCCGCACCAGCCGCCGCGATCCTCTGGCCATTCAGTTGCTCAAGAAGGACCATCGCGAAGTCGAAGCCTGGTTCGATGAATACGAGCAGCTGGAAGCCGACGCCGAGAAGCTGGCCCTTTTCAACAAGATCGCTCTGGCCCTGAAGGTTCACACCCAGATCGAGGAAGAGATTTTCTATCCGGAGGAGCGCGGCGAGGTCGAAGACGACATGCTCGACGAAGCCTATGTCGAGCACGACGGGGCCAAGAAGCTGATCGCCGAGATCGAAGCGATGAAGCCAAGCGAAGAATACTACGATGCCAAGGTCAAGGTCCTGGGCGAATACATCAAGCACCACGTCAAGGAAGAAGAGCAGCCGGGCGGCATTTTCGCCCAGGCCAAGAAGGGCGACGAGGATCTCGACGCCATGGGCGAGCGCATGAAAACCCGCAAGGCCGAACTGATGGCCGAGATGGGCGGCGAACCGACCCACTAAGACAAGGGGCGCACCGGGCGGCCATCAGGCGGCCCGGTGAGGTCTCAAGAGGCCAGTCGGCCGGGCCAGACGCCTGCCGTCGAGCCATGACGATTGACCCGGGCCCTGGTCTTGTCGCCCGATCGGCTCAAGCGGATATCCACCACCCTGTCTCCTAGGACGATGCTTTCGATATCGAGCCGATCAACGCCGATGGGCAGGCGTGGGTCGCTCAGAGTGACCTTGCCCTTCCAGCCATCGACGGTGACGCCGAGGCAGGCCTGCAGCATCATGAACACTGACCCCGCCGCCCAGGCCTGCGGCAGGCAGGCGACAGGATAGGCCACGGGCGGCTCCCCCGCCGCGCGCGAGAAACCGCAGAATAGCTCAGGCAGGCGCATCTCGAAATGGGCGGCGGTCTCGAACAGGCCAGCCAGCATTCGCACCACGCCGTGACGCTCGCCATAGCGGGCCATGCCTAGCACGCACAGGGCCGTGTCGTGCGGCCAAATCGAGCCATTGTGATAGGACATCGGATTGAAGCGCGGCTCGCCCGAGGCCAGGGTTCGCAGGCCCCAGCCAGCTTGGAAGGCCGAGCCCAACAGGGTCTCGGTAACCCGCTTGGCGCGTTCGGGGCTGGGCAGGCCTGAAAACAGCAGGTGTCCCGGATTGGAGCCCTTCACGCGGCAGGGCTTTCCGGCGCCATCGATGGCCATGGCGTAAAAGCCCTGGTCTTCCATCCAGAAACGGTCCTCGACGGTTTGACGTAGGGTCTCGGCCCGCTCGGCCCAGCCGCGGGCGCTGGCCGGGTCGCCGCGACGTCCGGCCAGATCCGCCATGCCCTTGAACGCGGCAAAGGCATAGCCCTGGACCTCTACGACGGCGATCGGACCGATGGGGAATTTGCCGTCGGCGTGGAAGACGCTGTCCTCGCTGTCCTTCCAGTTCTGGTTGGACAGGCCGCTGGCCGCGCCGCGGGCATAGTCGATCAGGCCATCGCCGTCGCTGTCGCCGAACTGCTCGATCCAGCCGACGGCCTTGAGCAGAACAGGCCACAGGCCGTCGATGAAGCTCATGTCGCCGGTGCGCTCGGCATAGGCGCAGGCCAGGCCGACGAACAGCGGCGTGGTGTCGACGCCGCCGTAGTATCGACCAAACGGGAGCTCGCCCAAGGCGGTCATCTCGCCTCGCCGGGTTTCGTGCATGATCTTGCCAGGCGCGCTGTCCTGGAAGGCCGAGATCTCGACGGCCTGGTGCTTGCCCAGATAGGACAGCACGCCCCGCGCCAGCTCGGGCTGAATCCACAGGACCTGCCATGCGGTGATGATCGCGTCGCGACCAAACGGCGTCGAGAACCAGGGAATGCCGGCATAGGGATAGGGGCCGGTGTCCAGTTCGGTGGTCAGCAGGGCCAGGTCGGCGCGCGACTTGTCCAGCCACTCGTTGAACAGTCTGCCCGAACTGTGCAGGCGGGCGCCGCGCCGGATGCGTTGGCGCATGCTCAGCCTTGCTCGCGCGGCCGCCTCGCGCCAGCGATGCCGGGTTGGCGGATGCGCCAGGGTCGGGCCGATCTCGACATACAGCTCAAAGCGGTCATCGGCCGACAGCATGAACAGAAAGTCCGCGCGCGACGGGGAAAGCCGACCGGGCGGTTCGGAGAAGCTGATCACGCTGCCGCGCTCGACGTCGTCCAGGCCCGTATAGGCAAAGCGGACCGAGCGCCCCTCCGCCACGGGCGTGGTGCGCAGGCCGCGCGCGCCGCGCTTGGAGCCGCGCACCTCGAACATGTCGTTGAAGTCGGCCTCGAACTCCAGACTGACGGGCAACATGACCATGTCGCGGCTGTAGTTGGTGAAGGTCAGGCGTTCGTAGCAGCGCTGATCCCACAGGAAGCGCTTGCGCTCCAGGTGGATGGTCCCGTGCGGCGCGGCGCCCGCGCCCAGCAGCGGCAGGTTCTGGTTGGTGGCGTGACAGTTGAAGAAGACATTGTCCTGCGACATCGATGAGCTGAGATGCGAGGGCGCCTGACCGCCGAGTGTCAGCCTGAACTTCGACAACACCCGGGTGTCGTTGTGAAACAGCCCATCTCCAACCCCGCCGATATCGCCGAACGAGTCAGCGACCAGAAAGGTGTCGTGGTCCTTGAGGGCATAGAGCGGGAAGGGCGGGCGTGGCTCGCCCGTCTTTTCCTGTTCCACTGTGAGAGACGGGGCATAGGCAGCGTCATCCATGGGGTCGCTCTGTCGGATCAGGCGCTTCGCGCCAAGCTGAGATCCAGGTCGCCTGCCTTGATCATCTGGTCGTAGAGAGTTTGGTACCTTCGGGCCATGGCTGTGGCGGAGAACCGCAGGTCGAAGCGGTCGCGGATGGCGCGACGGCTCAGCGCGCCCAGCCGGCCCACCGCGGCGACGGCCTCGGCCTCGCTATTGACGATGAAGCCAGTGAGTCCGTCCTCGACCACCTCGCGCACCGAGCCGCGCTCGTAGGCGATCACCGGCGTGCCGGCGGCCATGGCCTCGATCATCACCAGGCCGAACGGCTCTGGCCAGTCGATAGGGAACAGCAGGGCGTCGGCGCCGCCCAGGAACGCGCCCTTGTCCTGGTCGCCGATCTCGCCGACGAACTCGACCAGCGGATCGGCCAGCAGCGGCTCAACGACCTCATGGAAATAGGCGACATCGGCCTGATCGATCTTCGCGGCGATCTTCAGTTTGCGGCCCACGCTGCGGGCGATAGCGATGGCGCGCTCCGGGCCCTTTTCGGGGGAGATGCGCCCCAGGAAGGCCAGATAGCCTTCGCTCTTGTCACGATAGGTATCGGCGTCGGAGTGAATCCCGTGCAGCACCGTGCCCACCCAGTTGGCCTCGTGCAGCGGCGCGCGCTGGGAGTCCGAGATCGAGACCAGGCCAAATTCGGGATAGCGCCGGTAGAGGTTGGGCAGGTCCTTCAGGTCCAGTCGACCGTGCAGGGTGGTCAGGGTCTTTTCGGCCATGTCCGCGAACAGGCCAAACTGCAGCATGTCGGTGTGGAAGTGGATGATGTCGAAATCGTCCGCTCGATCGCGAACCTCCAGCAGCATCGCCAGATGCGCGGCCAGGTCTGACTTCAGAGGGGCGGGGTCCAGGCGGATGGCCTGGTCGCGCACAACGACCAGTTTGGCCTTGGTCCGGGCCTCGGCGCTGGCGAACAGGGTGACGTCATGCCCCAGCTCGACAAGGGCATCTGTCAGATGCGCCACCACGCGTTCGGTACCGCCATAGAGGCGGGGAGGAACGGCCTCGTAGAGTGGCGGGACCTGGGCGATACGCATGGCGAACTGTTCCCCTATCCGGCCACGACCAGGCCGCATCCTGAAACCGCGCTGGCCCCGCCAAGGTTCCGCTCGAAGGCTCGAGTTGTTCGCGGACTCTCTGACGATGCCGGCGCCGATGGGCGGAGAAGCGCGACGTGGCGTGACCCGCAAGGCGGCAACAGGTCTTCCCGTGATCAGCCCGGCGATGCAGGTTGAACGCTAGGATGACCCAAGCGGATTCGGCCGTGGCCCTTGGCCGCGGACGCCAGAGACTCCAGATGAAACAAGACATGCATGCCGGTTGATCTGCCGCCCCCCGAGGTGGCCGCGGTCGTGGTGACCGCCGCTCGGCTGCCACCCCTGCGCGGCGAAGCCGCCTTCTCGGTCGTGCGGATCGATCAGGCGGATCTGGCAGCCGCGGTGCGGGTCGATGAAGCGCTTGGCCGGACGCCCGGCGTGTCACTGTTTCGAAGAACCTCAAGTCTTTCGGCCAATCCGACGACGCAGGGGATCAGCCTGCGGGCCATCGCGCCCTCCGGCGCCGGGCGAACGCTGGTTCTGCTCGACGGCGCGCCGCTGAACGATCCGTTCGGCGGCTGGGTGATCTGGTCGCAACTGGCGCCCGAGGCCCTGGCTGGAGCCGATATCGTGCGTGGCGCCGGGGCGGGCCCCTACGGCGCGGGGGCGCTGACGGGCGTCATTTCCCTGCGTGAACGCGACGCCGGGGCGGTTGCCGATCTCTCGACAGGATCTCTTGGCGTCACGCGCGCCTCGGCGGCGACGGCGACGCGGATCGGCGGTGTCCAGCTGTTCGCCAGCGCCGCCTACGACCATGGCGAGGGCTATACGCCGGTGCGCGGTCCGGCGCGGGGTGCGGCCGACACGCCCGTCGATCTGGACGCCCGCAGCGGCGCTCTCCGCCTCGATGCTCCGCTGGGCGGCGCGGAGCTGTCCGTCCGTCTTGGCGGCTATAGCGAGGAGCGTGGGGCGGGGCTGGCCGGCGCCCGGGCCAAGGCCACGGGCTCCTCGGTCAGCGCCACCCTGGCCAATAGGCCGGCCGACGCCGGCTGGGGCTGGCGGCTGCAGGCCTGGCGACGCGAAAGCGACCTGGCCAACAGCTCCGTCGCCGTGGCGGCCAATCGCGCCGCCACGACCCCGGCCAACGACCAGTACGCCACGCCGGCGACGGGGCAGGGTGTCAATGCCGCCCTGCGCTGGAGTTCCCCCCGGTTCGAAGGCGAGGTCGGTCTGGATGCGCGCGGGGCTGAGGGCGAGGTGCGGGAGCGCTTCCGCTATCTGGCGGGCGCCTTCACCCGGAACCGCCGCGCTGGCGGCGAGACCTCCGTGGCCGGGGCCTATGTCGAGGGGGCCTGGACACAGGATCGGTGGCTGCTGGCCGGCGGCTTGCGTCTGGATCGCTGGACGTCCAGCAACGGCCTGCGGATCGAGCGCGACGCCGCCACCGGCGCTGTGCTGCTGGATGACAGGCCCGTGGACCGCGATGGTCAGGTCGCCACCGCCCGGCTTGGCGCGCGTCGAGAGCTTGGCGAGGGGCGAGCCCTGCGGGTGGCGGCCTATAGTGGATTTCGCCCGCCCACCCTGAATGAACTGCACCGCCCCTTCCGGGTGGGCAATGACATTACCGAGGCCAATGCCGCCTTGCTGCCAGAGCGGCTGTTCGGGGCCGAGGCCGGGGTGTCCAGCCGGGGCGAGCGCCACCTGATCGAGGCGACGGCGTTCTGGAACCGGATCAAGGACCCCATCGCCAATGTCACCCTCGGCGCCGGTCCGGCGACGTTCCCGCGCGCGGGCTTCGTACCGGCTGGCGGAGTGCTGCGCGGGCGGCGCAACACCGGCCAGATCTCCGCCTTCGGGCTGGAGGCGCGCGCCACCCGCAAGCTGGGCGCGGCGGTCGATATTCAGGCGGCCCTGTCGGTTACCGACGCCCGGGTTGATGGCGGGGCCGCCGCGCCTCAGTTGACGGGTAAGCGGCCTGCCCAGGCGCCGATCTGGAGCGCGACCACGGGCGTGAAATGGCGGGTCTCAGATCGCCTGAACCTCGAGACCGACCTGATCTGGGAAGGCAAACGGTTCGACGATGATCTGAACAGCCGGGTCCTTGACGCGGGCCTTCGTATCGACGCTCGGGGCGAGTGGCGGCTGGCTCGGGGCGTCACGGCCTATGTGGCCGCCGACAACCTGCTGGACGACGAGATCGAGGTGTCGCGCACGGCTGACGGCGTCGCGGGCTACGCCAATCCCCGCATGGCCCGGGTCGGGCTGCGGGTGGCGTTCGACTAAGGCCAGGGCCTCAGCGCCTCGATCACGGCCTGAGTGGTCAGTGTGGCCTGGGCGCGCATGGCCGTTCGAGCATGGCCGTCTACCCGGCGATCCTGACGGGCGCTGACGGCGCGGCCAGGGTCCACGGGCCGCATCGGGATCAGCCGGGTTCGTCTTCGACCATGGCCCGGACCAGATCGACCACGCGCCGGCGTAGCCGCCGATCATCGAGACGGGGGAACAGGGCGGCCAGTTCCAGACCTTCGGGCGTCGAAACGAATTCGGTCATGCGCTGGGCGAAGCCGTCGTCATTGCCGCCGTCGGTCTCGCTCAGGCCCTCGAAGAAGTAGGATACCGGAGTCTGCAGGAGGCGGGCGGCGTCGTACAGCTTGGAGGCGCTGATCCGATTGGAGCCGCGCTCATATTTCTGAATCTGCTGGAAGGTGATGCCCAGGGCGTCCGCGACTTGCGTCTGGCTCAGACCCATGACCTTGCGCCGTATTCTGAGCCGGGCGCCGACATAGAGATCGACGGGGTGAGCCAGGTCGGTGGCGGGCTTGTCGTTCATGCCAATCCATTCCCTCCAACGGCGCGGACCAAAGCTTCACTGGGGAGAGCGGCGTCGCTGGACACCGCAAGATACCCCAACCCGACCGCCATAGTCACGCGCGCGCGCCCACGCTGCGTCAATGCGCGTCAGGGTCGAGCTTTTTGATCGGCGCGCGCGAAACTTCTGAGCAGCAGGGGGCTTGACCTTTGGAGCCTCGGGAGGTGTTTGCGCCACATGGGAACTGTGTCAGGCGCGCGTATCGCGGTGGCCGGCGCCGGAGCGTTTGGCTCGGCGACGGCCCTGGCTCTGGCGCGAGCCGGATTGGCCGTGACGGTCTTCGATCCGGCCGCGCCGGGCGACAACGCCTCGGGGGTCGCGGCGGGCATGCTCGCCCCGGCCAGCGAGGCCCTGTTCGATGAGGCCTCGGCGCCGCATCTGGCCTTGTTGCGGCGCGCGCGCGATCTTTGGCCGGCCTTTGTCGAGGGGCTGGATATCGACATCCTGAAGGATGGTGTCCGCATCGAAGGTGACGCCGCCTGGCTCGCCGGGATCGCCGCGCGACGCCGTGCCCTCGGACTGCCCGAAGACCACGAGGCGGATGGCGCGCTGCGTCTCGCCGGGGAATGGCGGCTGGACGCTCTCGCGGCTCTGGCGGCCTTCAGAGCCGCCGCGCGTGCGTCGGGAGCCAGTTTCGACAGCGCCGCCGTCACGGGTTGGCATGACGGCGCGCTGAGTCTGTCGGATGGGCGGATCGAGCGATTTGACGCCGTGGTGTTGGCGACGGGCGCGTCCGCGCGCGATGGCGCCCTGGCCCCGGAAACGGCGGCCCTCGCGCCGATCAAGGGGCAGATTCTTCGTCTGGATCACGACCTTGGCGCTGGTTCGGTGGTGCGCGGGGCCGGCGTGTATCTGTGTCCCGGCGCGCCCATGGTCGTGGGGGCGACGATGGAGTTTGGACGAGACGATCTGGCTCCAGATCCTGCGAAGACGGCTCCGCTACTGAAGGCCGCGATGGCGGTGCGGCCCGAACTGGCGGGGGCGACCGCGACGACGCAGGTGGGCGTGCGCGCCTCGACGGTCGATGGCCTGCCGCTGGTGGGCTGGAGCGACAGACCCGGTGTCATGCTGGCGGTCGGCGCGCGGCGTAACGGCTGGTTGCTGGCGCCGCTTGTGGCGGGTCTGGTCGCGGCGTATCTGACGGGCAAGGACCCGGGTCCGGAAGCGGCGCAGTTCGACGCACGCCGTTTCGATCGAGAGCCCGAGGCATAGGCAAGCAGGGGGATAGATGTCCGGATTCTGGCTGACCGAAGAACAGGAAGCGATCCGCGAGGGCGTGGCCAAGCTGTGCGCCGGGTTCGACGACGACTATTGGCGTCGCACCGACGAGACCGGCGCTTTTCCGGAAGATTTCGTCGCCGCCATCGCCCAGGGCGGATGGCTGGGCGTGGCCATGCCAGAGAGCGTCGGCGGCGCGGGCCTGGGCCTGACCGAAGCCGCCGTGATGATGCAGGCCGTGGCCCAGTCCGGGGCTGGCTTTTCAGGCGCCTCGGCCATCCACCTGAACATCTTCGGTCCAATGCCGATCGTGAAGTTCGGCAGCGACGAGCAGCGGGCCAGGCATCTGCCACGCCTGATCTCCGGCGAGGACAAGATGTGCTTCGCCGTCACCGAGCCCAATTCGGGCCTGGACACCTCCAGCCTGGAAACCCGGGCCGAGAAGGTCGACGGCGGCTATCGCCTGAATGGCAGGAAGATCTGGACGACCGGCGCCCAGCGCGCCAACAAGATCCTGATTATCGCCCGCACCACGCCCAAGGATCAGTGCGCCAAGCCGACCCAGGGTTTGAGCCTGTTCTATACCGACCGCGAGAAGATCGAGGCCAAGCCGATCCCCAAGATGGGTCGAAAGGCCGTCGAATGTAACATGCTCTTCATCGAGGACCTGTTCGTGCCCCAGGAGGATCTTGTGGGCGAGGAAGGGAAGGGTTTTGCCTATCTGCTGCATGGCCTGAACCCCGAGCGGGTGCTGTTCGCCGTCGAGGCCATCGGCCTGGGACGGGCGGCTCTGGCCAAGGCCACGACCTACGCCAAGGAGCGCGTGGTATTCGGCCGGCCAATCGGCCAGAACCAAGGCGTCGCCCATCCTCTGGCCCGGTCCTGGGCCGAACTGGAATCGGCCAATCTGCTCGCCTTCAAGGCCGCTGCGCTCTACGACATGGGCAAGGATTGCGGAGCCGAGGCCAACGCCTCCAAGTATCTGGGCGCCGAAGCTGGCTTCACGGCCTGCGAGAACGCCGTCCTGGCGCACGGCGGCATGGGCTACGCCAAGGAATACGACGTCGAGCGCTATTTCCGCGAGGCGATGATCGCCCGCATTGCGCCGATCAGCCGCGAGATGATCCTGAACTTCATCGCCGAGCGCGTGCTGGGCTTGCCCAAGAGCTATTAGCAGGAAAGGCCGGACCTCGAGGGGGAGGCCCGGCCACCGCTTCAATCTGGGAGGAGGCCGGAACGGGATCGGCCTACAGGCTGAAGCGGATGGGAATACGCACCGTCGCGCCGTCGACGGCCTGACCGTCCTCGGTCTGCGGACTCATGCGGAAAAAGCGCGACAGCTTGAGGGCCGCGTCGCCGAACCCGGCGCCCACCGGCGTCTCCGACACGATCATGCAGTTGCGCACTGAGCCATTGGCCGCCACGGCGCAGTTCAGGGTGGCGCTGCCGGAAATCTCGCGGCGAGCCGCGCCGTCAGGATAATAGCGGGCAAGATCACCTGCTGATGGCTTGCGCAGCCAGTTGGCGCGGGTGATCACCTTGCCGGCCGGTGGAACGGGCGGGCTCACGAATGGCGGATCGGATGTCAGGCTTGGCGGGCCCGCGAGGCTGGGCGGCGCGATGATGTCCGGTGGCGCGATGGGCAGGATGACGGGCGGCGTGAAGGGCGTCACCAGCGGCGTATGCAGGGGGATCGGATTCGACGGCGGCCGTTCCGCCGATCTGGGGGGCGGCGGAGGCGGCGGCTCGATCCAGGGCGGCAGGATAATGATACCTCTGTCCTCGGGCACCGTCGGCAAGGGCGTCACGTACCTCTGGTAGGCCAGATAGGCGATGAGTCCGATGTGGATGGCCGCGGACGCCCCGAGCGCCACGGCGAGCACGCGAGAGGGCTTGCTCGGGCCTCGATCCAGGCCTGGAATGCCCGAGCCCCGGGGATTGAGCGCGATGGCCATGATGATCTCCCTTTTGAATATTACATTTGTAAATTCAGATCATCACGGATCGTGGGCGCCGTAAATTGACAATCGTAATCTATCATCGATAATTTGTACGCCTGTAAATTTGACACGTGAAGGGGTGCGGCATGTTGCGCTAGGCGGCCGCCCGGCTGACGTGGTTAAGAGCTGATTAACCATGATCGTTCAGGCATGAGGTCATGGCCGTCCAATCCATCCGCAGTGTCGTAGAATCGGCGATCCAGCGCGCGTCCAGCGCGACCGGGGTCGATTTCACGTTCCTGATGGGCACGGCCAAGCGCGAGAGCGGCTACAATCCCGCCGCCAGGGCGCGGACGTCGTCGGCCTCTGGCCTGTTCCAGTTCGTCGACCAGACCTGGCTGGGCACGCTGAAGAAGCATGGCGCGAAATATGGCTACGCCCGCTACGCAGACCTGATCTCGCAAGGCTCGGACGGTCGCTTCAAGGTCGCCGGAGACGAGGCCCGCAAGGCGGTTCTCGCGCTCAAGATGGATCCCCATGCCGCATCCCTGATGGCCGGCGAACTGGCCTCGGATCACGCCTCCTATCTGCGGGGCCGGGTGGGGCGCACGCCAACCGCGGGCGAGCTCTACGCCGCCCACTTCTTGGGCCCCCAAGGTTCGGCGCGCCTGATCGAGGCCGCCAACAAGACGCCCGGCGCCAGCGCCGCCTCGCTGTTCCCCGACGCCGCCCAGGCCAATCGCGCGATCTTCTATCGCGACGGTCGCGCGGCCACGGTCGGAGAAGTCTACGCCAACCTCACCAAGACAGGCGGCGCCAGCCGCGCGGTCGACCCCTCCAGGGACAGCGGCGCCGACCAGGGCTTTGTTCAATATGCCAGCGGTCGTCGCCTGGAGCGCCTGCATCAGCAGGAAGCGGTGGTCGAACTGATCCTGCGCGGCTCCCAGGGCGCCGACACGACGTTCGGCGGCCTGGGCTCTGGCGCGGGCTCTGGTCAGCGTCTGGCCAGCTCGATGTTCTCCAGCGAAATGCTGCGCGTCCTGGCCGAGGCCAAGGACGGCAAGATCAACCGCTAGGCCCCCGTCAGGATCGCGATGCGGTCCTCGGTCCATCCCAGTTCCCTGAAGACCGCCGCCGTGTCCGCGCCAAGCTTGGGCGCGGGTCCGCGCGGGCCATCCTGGGCTCCCGGAAAGCGGGCCGGGGAGGCGGGCGCCTTGAACGTCCCGCCGGCGCCGTCGGGGGTGTCCACGAAGCAGCCGGCTGCCTCGGCCTGGGGATCGCCGATCAGCTCGCGCGGCGTCTGGTAAGGCGCCCAGGTCAGATCGCCCTCATCGAGGGCGGCGGCGACGTCCTCGTAGTCCATCGCGCCAAAGGCCGCGTCCAGCAGGTCGACCAGGGCGGCTGTGTTCTCGCGGCGCGACTTGGCCGAGGCAAAGCGCGGGTCGTCGACCAGTTCTGGCTGGCCAGCCGCCTGGGCGATGCGCGCCCAGTCCGTGGCGCCCTGGCGAGGCAGCAGGCAAATCCAGCGCCCGTCCCGGGTCTTGAAGAAATTGGCGAGGGGCTGGATCGCTTCACGCCGTCCGCGCGTCGAGGCCAGTTTTCCAAATCGCAGCTGGATCGCCATGTCCGAGCCGATCGCATAGACGCCCGTCCGGAGCAGGGATGTCTCGACCAGGCGCCCCACCCCCGTGGTCTGACGCTCGAATACAGCCGCGAGGATCGCCGACACCGTGGCCAGCGACGTCACATGGTCGCCCATGCCCGTTCTGATCGGAAAGGGCTCAGCGCCCTTTGGGGCGGTGATCGAACCGACACCGGCCCGCGACCAGAAGGCCGCGACGTCCATACCGGCCTTGTCCGCATCCGGACCTTCCAGGCCGTAGCCCGTCAGGCTGCAATAGATGAGGCGGGGATTGAGCGACCTCAACGCTTCGTGGTCGAGGCCCGCCCGCGTCAGGGCGCCGGGGCGGACATTGGTCAGGAAGACGTCGGCGGTCGCAACCAGGGCCTTCATCGCCTCGCGACCGGCATCGGAGCGGATGTCGAGCACCACGGCCCGCTTGCCCCGGTTGTCCAGCTCGAAGACGGGATTGGCGTCCTGTTGCGAGGCGATGGTGTCGAAGAAGCGCCGCATGGGGTCGCCCTCGGGCGACTCGACCTTGATCACATCGGCGCCCCAGTCGGCCATGATCCCCGCCGCACCCGGCGCGGCGATGTAGGTGGCCAACTCGACGACCCGGAGTCCTTCCAGCATCGCATCCTCCCGCTTTTCTTCTCGTTGCGGCGAGTGTGGGCGAGGGACGCGAGGGTTGGAAGGCTTACCTAACGGCAGGCTTCAGAGCGCCAGACGTCAGAAGGCAAGGCGGGCAGGCTGCCTGACCTTCAGGATGCGCAGGGCCCGCTCATGGCCATCGCGGTCTGGCCACTGGATCTCCTGGTCGGTGGACAGACCGATCAATCCCGCGCCCACCGGCGTAAGAACCGAGATCTTGCCCGCGGCAATATCGGCCTCCGAGGGATACACCAGCAGCACGGTGCGTCGGGCTCCGTGAGCGTCGTCCTCGAACTGCACGATGGATCGCATGCGGACGACGTTGTCGGGCATGTCGCCGTCGGGCCGGATTTCCGCGCGGTCGATCTCCTCGAGAAGCAGACCGGCGGCGAGGGGCGCGGCATGCTCCATTTGCAGGGCGAGGGCCGAAAGCTGTTCGGCTTCAGTATCAGCGATGATGATGTGCGGGCGCGCGAAAGCTTCTGCCGATAAAGGCATGGAAGACTCCTGGATTTTACATGAAAAGACACGCCGACTGATCGGCGAGGCGTCAATAGAAATGAAATGGAAGTGTCGCCCCGAACCCCTGCGCCGTCGGCGCGGATTGTCCGGGGCTAGAGGCCTGCTTGCAGGCTACCGCCGTGGTGGCGAAAACGCCGGAATGTCGATCGCACGAACATGGGGATCATTGATCCACTGGCCGGGGCGCCTTGTCAAATACTGAAGGCTCTAGGCGGCGGCGCGGCCGGCGACCGTCAGGCGCTCCAGGGCCGAGGCGTCGGCCACCGCGCGGGCGACGCCAGCCACGGTGACCGGCTTGCGCAGGACGATATCGGCGCCGGCGTCCATGCAGTCCCTGGCCTCGTCGGCGTCGCCGTCGATCACGGCGATGATCGGCATGTCGCGGTTCTTGCCGTCCAGGGCGCGCACGGCGGCGGCTGCGCCAGGACCGTCCATAACGGGCATGCGACCGTCGAGAATCAAAAGGTCGAACTCGGCGATCCGGGCCAGATCAGCGGCGCGCCGACCGTTCTGGGCGTGGACCACCTGGTGGCCCAGTTGCTCGAGGATGGCGCGCAGCATGGCGGCGTTGAGCGCGTCGTCCTCGGCGATCAGCACGCGCAGGCTGCGCGGCGAGCCGGGCGCCTCCGCCGCCTGGGCGGCTTCCTCGTCCGTTTCGGTTTCACAGATCGCGGTGTTGTCGAAAGGCAGGGTCAGGGTGAAGCAGCTGCCAACGCCCACGGCGCTGCTCGCCTCCAGCGCGCCGCCCATCAGGCGCGCCAGCTGGCGCGATAGCGACAGGCCAAGGCCCGCGCCGTTGACGCCCGCGCCGGTGCGCTCGACGCGGCGGAAGGGCTCAAAGGCCTGTTCCAGTTCTTCGGCCGACAGGCCCGGGCCCGTGTCAGCCACCTCGATCGCCACGACGTCGCCGCGCCGCTCGATGCGAACCTCGATACGACCGCGCACGGTGTATTTCACGGCGTTGCCAAGCAGATTGGCCATGATCTGGCGGGTTCGCATGGCGTCGGCCAGCACGGCGCCCTGGGCGCGGCGCTCCAGCAGGGGATCGACGTGGACGGCCAACTCCAGGCCCTTGGCCATGGCGTGAGGACGCTCCAGGAGGGCCAGATCGCGCAGCAGGCGGACCGGCTCGAAGGGCAGGGCTTCAACGGCCAGGCGGCCAGATTCGGCGGTCTCGGAGTCGAGCGTGGCGTTCAGCACCGCGATCAGGTCGTGGGCGGCGTCGAGGGCGGCGTTCAGTTGCTCGCGGGACGGGGCGGCGCGACCGCCCTTGCCTGCGGCGGCGGCCAGGACGTGGGTGACGCCGGTCAGGCCGTTGCGGATCTCGTGGCTGAGCGTGGCGACGATGTCGGACTTTGAGCGCGCCGTACGCTCGGCGGCGTCGAGCACGGCCAGGCGCTCCTGGATCAGGTGCTCGTGAGCCTCTGCCAGGGCGTGCTGGCGGCGGATCATGCGGTTGAGCACCAGGGCCAGGGCCAGGGTGAGGGCGATCGCGCCCCAGGCCATGACGCCGGCGTGGCGGGTCTCAGGGGTCGAGAACAGCGCGATCAAAGGGCCGGCGGCGGCGATGGGCGCTGTCAGGAGCAGGGCCGGCAGCGAGGTGGCCGAGAAGAAGATGCACATCACGCCAGCCGCGGTGGCCAGCAGCAACAGGGTCTCCCGCACGGGCCCCGCCCCGTTGGCGAAGGCTGAAAGCTGTACGACGGTGACGGCCCAGAGCAGGCCCCCCAGGAGTTGGACCCGCGCGCGCCGCTTAAGATCTTGCGACGCATCGCCGCGCAGCCAACTGACGACCGCGTAGAAGGCGCCCCAGTTGATGGCGAAGGCCACGAAGCTTGCGACCATCCAGAGCGCGTCGTCGGCGAACGATCCGACCCAGACGAAAATTGGCAGGCTGATCGCGAAAACCGCAAGCGCATAAGGCAACAGCGCGGTTTGGGCGTCGAGAGCCATGGCGAGGTTCGCGCCGCGCGTCAGGGGCTCAGAAGGGCGGCGCTCGGCGAACAAGGATCGAATTCCTCGGCTGTTGAACGCGGAGCCTAGGTCATCACGGTTTGCGCCAGGTTACGGGGTATCGTTAATCCACAGGTTTCAGGTTCAAACAATCATTAAGCCTAACAGGAGATGATAGGGGTCACTTGCATTCCTCTGGTTCGGCGAACCTCCCATGGCCACCACCCGCGCGGCGCTTACAGACAACGACATCCGGATGCTCGTGAAGGGCGCGACGGCCGACGAGCGCGCCCTCGCGGCCCACAAGCTGTGCCGGACAATCGACCGCGCCGAGCTGGCCGACGACGAGCGCCAGATCGCTCATGACATCCTGCGCGTGATGGCCACCGACGCCGCCGAGCTGGTTCGTCGCGCCATGGCCGTGACGCTGAAGAACTCGCCCAGCCTGCCGCCGGATGTCGCCAACCGCCTGGCGCGCGACGTCGAGAGCATCTCGCTGCCGATCATCACCTTCTCGCCAGTCTTTACGGACAATGACCTGGCCGAGATCGTCCGCATGGGCGGCGCCGCCCGGCAGATGGCCGTGGCTCGGAGGCCCAAGCTTTCGACCCGCGTCACTGCGGTTCTGGTCGAGTCCGGCACGGAAGAGGCCGTGGCGGTCATTTGCGCCAACGACAATGCCCGCTTCTCTGACGTCGCCCTGCAGAAGGCGCTCGACCGGTTCTCTAAGTCCGAGCAGGTCCTGCAGGCTGTCGCCTACCGCGCGACCCTGCCACTGGCGGTCAGCGAGCGGCTGATCGACATGGTCGGCGACCAACTGCGCGACCATATTCTCAGCCACCACGCCCTGTCGCCCGAACGGGTGCTGGAGCTGGTGGTCGGCGCCAAGGAGCGGGCGACGATCGATCTGGTCGACCAGGCCGGTCGCGCCGCCGATCCCAAGGCCTTCGTTCAGCACCTGAATCGTGTCGAACGCCTGACGCCGTCCTTGCTGCTGCGCGCCCTGGCGCACGGCCACATGACCTTTTTCGAATGGGCTGTCGCCGAACTGGCCGGGGTGCCCCATCATCGCACCTGGCTGATGATCCACGACGCCGGCCAACTCGGCCTGAAGGCGATCTGCGAGCGCGCGGGTCTGCCGTCGCGCCTCTATGCGGCTTTCCGGGCGGGGGTCGACGCCTTCCACGCCATGGAGTTTGACGGTCGCGCTCAGGACCGCGAGCGCTTCCAGGAACACATGATCCAGCGCTTCCTGACCTCGCCGCAGTCGATCTCGCGCGAGGACTCCGACTACCTGCTGGAACGCATGGACCGCTTCGCGCGCCAGAACCACGCCGCGACGGGCTGAGCCGACAAACGGTCGGCAACCGAACACTTGTTCCAATCTTGACTGTGCAAGTCGCCTGAACCGCGTCAATCTCACGCGATGTCAGACCCTTCGCATGATTTGATCCGCCCGGCCGCTACCGTACTGCTGCTTCGAGACGCGCCCGCCTTCGAGGTGCTGATGGTCAAGCGCCACCACCAGATCGACTTCGCCGGGGGCGCTCTCGTCTTTCCGGGCGGCAAGAGCCATGCGGGCGATGACGATCCTCGCTGGCGGGACCTGGCCACGGGCTGGGACGCTGTCGGCGAAGATGGCTCGGCCCTGCGCATCGCCGCCGTCCGCGAAGCCTATGAAGAGGCCGGCGTGCTGTTGGCCCGCGACCGTGGCGGGGCCTTCTACGAAGGCGAGGCGGCGGTGGAGGTTCGCGCGGCGGTGGCCGAGGATCGCATGCCGTTCATCGATGTGGTGGGCGAGCTGGGCCTGAAGCTCGATCTCGCCGCACTGACCATTTTCGCCCGCTGGATCACGCCCAAGCTGATGCCCAAGCGGTTCGACACCTGGTTCTACGCGGCCCATGCGCCGGGCGCCCAGCAGGCGATCTGCGACGGCCACGAGGCGGTTGACGCCGAGTGGATCGGCCCGGCCCAGGCGCTGGAAATGGCCGCCGCCGGAACCCGCAAGGTGATCTTTCCCACCCGCATGAACCTGCAACTGTTGGCCGAGAGCGCCAGTCCAACCGAAGCGATCGCTCGGTCATTGACCCGTCCGCTGATTGCGGTCGAGCCCTGGGTCGAGGGGCAGGGTTTAAGGATCCCGGCCGACGCCGGCTATGGCGACGTGGTCGAGCCTCTATCGGCGCTGTAGAGCCCCTCCGTGCGGAGGGGCTCCAGTTTCGTGGGGAGATGCGCTGGAAAGCGACCTACTTGATGCCCGCGCCTGACGCGCTGACCCAGCTGGTGACGTCAGTCAGCACCTTGGCCGTGGCGCTATCGTAGGCCTCGACGATGGAGCCCACGCGGTTGTTCGAGGCTTTCACCCGCGCCTCGAACACCTGATCACCGACCAGGGCGCGGTCGTTGTTGCGATTGATCACGCCGCGCACCTGCACCAGCACTTCGGGCGCCGCCTTCGGGCCGTTGACATAGACCACCTCGAACGACCGCACTTCCAGGCGCAGCACGAGATCGGCCTTGGCTACCTCGCCGCGACCGATCAGCCGCGCGCGGCCTGGGTCGGCCTCGAAGGCGCGGGCGACGGCCTCGTCAAACAGTGTGATGGCCGGGGACACCCACCGCGCGCCGGCGATATAGGCCGCTTCGCCGTTGGTGATGGTCAGCAAGCGATCGCCCGCCGAGGCGCGCGTGAAGACCGTTGGCGTCTTGAAGACGCCAAACAGCGTGCCAGGCGGTCCCTTGGCGGCCGCGACAGGCTCGACGCCAAACCGATAGAGGCCAACGGGCTCGGCCTTGGGGAGCAGGGTGATGCACCCGGTGAGAGCCATGGCGGCCGCCGCGATGGCGAGCGTCCGCGGGATGAAGCGGATCGGGTTCACGGCTTGACCTCCAGTTCCTTGGCGGGCGCCTTGCTGACTAGGCCACGCGGGTTTTGTTCGACGTCACCGACCAACCGATCAAGCGACTCTGCCGCCGACTGCAGGGTGACGATAGCCGCGGAGAGCTGGGGCAGGCCGGTGGCGGCGAAGTCGCTGGTCGGGCCTTCCAGCTTCGAGATCATGCCGCGGGCGTCCTTGGCGGCGCCCTTCAACTCGCTCGCCGCGTCGGCCAGTTCGGCCAGCGAGCGCTTGGCGTCACCATTGACGATGTTCTCTGTCGATCTGGAGAGATCGGCGATCGACTGCGCCGTGGCGTCGATGCTCTGCAGCGCCTTCTGGGCGTCGGCGATGATCGCCTTGCGCTCGCGAACTTCCGCGGTGACGGCCTGGACGTCGCTGAGCGCGGCGCTAAAGGTCTTGATATTGTCGTCCGACAGAACACGGTTCACCCGGTCCAGCGCCTCGATGGTGCGGGTCAGCACGGTGCCGCCGCCTTCCAAGAGGTCGGACAGGGCGCTGCGCTGACTGCGGATGACGGGAACCCGGCCGTTCTCGACGGTGTCCTTCAGCAGCTTCTTGTCGGGCGTGCCGGCGGTGATCTGGACGTAGTTGACGCCGGTGATGCCCTGCGGTTCCAGGGTGGCGTAGCTGTCGGTCTTGATCGGCACGTCCGACGTGACGCGCGCCCGGGCGATGACGCGGTTGGGATCGCTCTTGTCGAGGGCGATCTTGGAGACTTCGCCGACCTTGATGCCGTTGAAATGCACCTCGCCGCCTTCGGAAAGGCCGCGCACCGGCCCCACGAACAGGATGTCGTACTGGTCGTATTCCTGATTGAAGCTGAGCTTGGCCAGCCAGACCACGAAGATCACCAGTCCCATGAACAGGAACAGGGTCACCGCGCCGACCAGGGCGTAGTTGGCGTTTCTTTCCATCAGCTGGTCCTCGTCGCAGTGGTCTGGGCCGAAGCCTTCTTGCCGCCCGCCGCGCGGCCGCGCGGTCCCAGGAAGTATTCTTTGATCCACGGATGGTCGGAGTGTTCGAGCTCCCGCACCGGCGCCAGGGCCACCACCTTCTTGTCGGCGATGACGGCGACGCGGTCTGTGATCGCGTAGAGGCTGTCCAGATCGTGGGTGATCATGAACACCGTGAGGTCAAGGCTGTCGGACAGGTCCTTGATCAGTTCGTCGAATGCCGCCGCGCCGATTGGATCCAGGCCCGCGGTCGGTTCGTCGAGGAACAGCAATTCAGGGTCCATTGCCAGGGCCCGCGCCAGACCGGCCCGCTTGCGCATGCCGCCTGACAGTTCCGCCGGCTTCAGACCCGCAGCGCGAGCGGGCAGGCCCGAGAGGGCGATCTTCAGATCGGCCAGTTCCTCGATTTCGCGTTTGGGCAATCTTGTGTGCTCGAACAGCGGCGCGGCGACGTTCTCCCGCACGGTCAGGTTCGAGAACAGCGCGCCCTGCTGGAACAGCACGCCCCAGCGGCGCTCAAGCGAGCTCCAGCGGCTGCGATTGGCGGTGCGCATGTCATGGCCGAACAGCTTGACCGTGCCGCCGTCAGGCACCTTCAGGCCGATGATGCTGTTGAGCAGAACCGACTTGCCCGACCCGGAACCGCCGACGACCCCCAGCACTTCCCCGCGTTCCATCGTCAGGTCCAGGCCGTCGTGAACGACCGTCTCACCGAACCGCGAGACCAGGCCCGTGATCTGTATGGGGTGGGCGTCGTCATCGACGTCTGCTTCGGGTTCGGCCCGCGGATTGCCAACGACCGTCATATGTCGAGCTTCATATAGATCAGGGCGAAAACCGCATCGATCAGGATGATCGCGAAGATGGCGTGGACCACGGCGGCGGTGACGCGCCGGCCCAGGGATTCAACGTCGTTGCCGACCTCCATGCCCTGCCGACAGCCGATGGCGGCGATGACAGCGGCCATCACGGGCGCCTTGGACATGCCGATCCAGAAATGAGTGGCCCCTACGTTCTCGACAATGCGTTGCAGGAAGAAGCCGGGCGACAGGTCCAGCACCACCCACACCACCATCATCCCGCCCGCCAAGCCCGCCAGCGTGGCGATGAAGGTCAGCAGCGGTATGGTCAGCAACAAGGCGGCGAAGCGGGGCAGAACCAGGGCCTCGTAGGGATCAACGCCCATGACCTGCATGGCGTCGATCTCCTGGTTCATCTTCATCGAACCGATCTCGGCCGCGAAACTGGAGGCCGAGCGCCCGGCCAGCAGGATGGCGGTGATCAGGATGTTGAACTCGCGCAGCACCGAAACGCCGATCAGTTCGACCGAATAGACCTGGGCGCCGAAGTCGATGAGCATGTTGGCGCCCAGCAGGGCCACGACCGCGCCGATGAAGAAGGTTGTGGTCGCCACGATCGGCATGGCGTCGAGGCCAGCGCGCTCGGCCAGGGATACGATCGGCGCCCAGCGTATGCGGCGCGGGTCCACCGCGCAGCGGCCGATCGCCGTCAGCAGGTGGCCCAGGAAAATGAGTGTGCCATAGCCATCCCGGGCCAGGCCGAACATGCCGCGCCCGATGCGTTCGAGGAGGGCCTGGACGCCGGGGGGGCGCGGCGTGACCTCTGTCTCGACCTGAACCGCGTTGCCGACCAGCTCAAGTAGCCGAAGGGTTTCCTTCCGCGCCTTGATCACGCCAGCCGACTTGCGGCCGTCGGCCGCCCGGATGATGGCGTAGGCGCCGGCCGTGTCGCAGCGATCAAGTTTACTCAGGTCGAGGCTAACGCCTTCGGAGCCGATCAAGGCGGCGGCCAGCCGGCCAGCGGCGTCGAACAGGCCGCGTGCGGTCCAGTCCCCCGACAACACGACGGTTCTGCTGCCGTCCGTCTCATCAAAGGTGAAGTCCGCTGGAACGGCCATGGAATCGAACAGATCCTTGTCGGTGAACTCAAGCCTAGCAAATGACCTGAATAGCCCCAAACGCGCCAAAGCGCAGCTTGTTGCGATCGTACATAGGTTTCCGCAAATGCCTGCGCCATAGCCTTGCACCTGCGGCATGGGCGTCTTTCGCGTCAGGCTTCAACCATGGTTAACAAATTGGGTTCAGGTCTGATGCAGTAACTTTCGAGTCGGAGCCAACGACATGAGCGCGAACCCCAAACTAGATGAGCGTATGTCATTCATGCGCTTCGACGACCGCGACCGCGTCGCGCTTCGCGCTCTCAAGCCGCTGATTGATTCCGAAATCCCGAGCGCTCTGGGCAAGTTCTACAGTCAGGTTCGCGCCTTCCCCGAAACGCGCGTCAAGTTTCGCGACGAGGGCCACATCGCGGCCGCTGAACGCGCCCAGGCCAACCACTGGCGTCGCCTGACCACGGCCGACTATGGACCCGACTATGTTCGCGATGTCGAACGCATCGGTCGGGCCCATGTGGACTCGGGCATCGAGCCCCGCTGGTACATGGGCGGCTACGCCGTCGTTTCCGAGGAACTGGTGCGCGCCATTGTGGCCAAACGCGCCAAGGGCCTGTTCGCCAGCGCCAAGTCCGACGCCGAGCTGGCCGACAATCTGGTGGCGCTGAACAAGGCCGTGTTCCTGGACATGGAACTGGCGATCTCCAGCTATCTGACCGTGATCGAGGAAGATCGCGCCGAACTGGAGGCTGAACGTGCGGTCGCCGACCAGGCGCATGCCCAGGCGGTGAAGGCCATCGGCGATGCGCTGTCGCGTCTGGCGTCTGGCGATCTGTCGGCGCGGGTCGATGGCGCGATTTCGCCCGAGTTCCAGTCGCTCAAGAACGACTTCGACCATGCGGCCTCCGCGCTGGGCGAGGCCATGAAGGCGGTTGAACGCGCCACTTCGGGCATCCGCTCTGGCGCTGATGATATCGCTCGCAACGCCGACGATCTGGCCCAACGCACCGAGCATCAGGCCGCGACCCTTGAGCAGACCGCCGCCGCCGTGGATCAACTCACCGCCACTGTCGGCAGGACCGCTCAG
This sequence comes from uncultured Caulobacter sp., assembly GCA_964427205.1. Classification (GTDB taxonomy): domain Bacteria; phylum Pseudomonadota; class Alphaproteobacteria; order Caulobacterales; family Caulobacteraceae; genus Caulobacter. The sequence continues at coordinate 29,291 of CAYRTE010000030.1, read as the reverse complement.
AGCGCCCGCGAAGTGTCGGTTCGGGTCGGCGAGGCCAGCGCCGAGGCCGAACGCTCCGGCGCGGTGGTCACCCGCGCCGCCGAGGCCATGACCAAGATCGAAGGCTCGTCCAACCAGGTCTCGCAGATCCTGGGCGTCATCGACGAGATCGCCTTCCAGACCAATCTCCTGGCGCTCAATGCCGGCGTTGAAGCCGCGCGAGCGGGCGAGGCCGGTCGAGGCTTCGCGGTTGTGGCGCAAGAGGTGCGGGCCCTGGCCCAGCGTTCCGCCGACGCGGCCAAGGAGATCAAGTCGCTGATCGCTGAATCCAGTCGGCAGGTCGGCGAAGGCGTCGATCTGGTTAGCCAGACGGGCGTGGCCCTGCGGGGCATCGTCGAGAAGGTCGGCGGCATCGATAGCCTGATCAACCAGATCGCGGCGTCCGCCAACGAACAGGCTTCCGCCCTCAGCCAGGTCAATACTGCGGTCAATCAGCTGGATCAGGTCACCCAACGCAACGCGGCCATGGTGCAGCAATCCAGTCAGTCGACCCAGACGTTGCGGGTGGAGGCGGCCGATCTAGCCAACCGCGTCGGCGCGTTCCGAACGGGCGGACACGTTCAGGCTGAACCGGCCCCGGATCAAAACCCGGTCCACGCGGCGCGCGCCCGCGTCGCGGCCTTTGCTCGCCCGGGACGGTAAACTCGGCCCAACCCGGACCTTGATCGGGCTTCGCCCTAAGGCGCGGGCGGTGGGGCCGTCGAGGCCCTGTGGATCAGTTCGAAGGGCAACAACTCGTCCAGGGGCGCGCCCATCGACGACGAACCCTTGATGACGCCGGAAATCAGCAGCCGGGTGGCCAGGGAGGCCATTTCGACGACCGGCTGGCGCACCGTGGTCAGTTGCGGGCGGCTGAAGCGGGCGCTGGGGCTGTCGTCGAAGCCTGCCACCGAAACTTCGCCCGGGACCATCAGACCGGCCTCGGCCGCGGCGGCCAGACAGCCCAGCGCCATGTCGTCGTTGCTGGCGAAGATCGCGGTCGGACGGTCGGGCAGGCTCAGCAGGGCCTTGGCCTGTTCAAGGCCCGACTGGAAGGTGAAGTCCCCCTGGCGAACCCAGCTGTCGGAGACCGGCAGGTTCAGCTGGTTCATGGCGTCCAGATAGCCGCCGCGCCGCGCCTGACTGGCGCCATAGCGCGGCTCGCCGACGATGAAGCCGATCCGGCGATGGCCCAGGCCGGCCAGGTGCTGGGTCATCTCGCGGGCGGCGGCGAAGTCGTCCATGTGCACGCGCGGACCCACGCCGTCCGGCCGCTCTGGACCCAGGCGCACATAGGGCGTGCCCGCCTTGTCCAGCAGTTCCAGAACGGTCTCGTTGTCGGAGCTGGGCGGGGTCAGGATGACGCCATCGGGCTTGAGGGCCGCCAGCAGGGCGGCGACCTCTTGACGGACCCGGGGCGCGTCGTGGTCGATCAGCTCGATCAGGAGGTGATAGCCAGCGTCGCGACATTGCAGTGTCGCGCCGAGCTGGATGCGGCTGAGATAGTCGGCCCCGCGCTCGCTTTTCCAATGGTCGATGGTCAAGGCCGCGTCGACGAACACCGCGATCACGAACGAGCGCGACCCGGCCAGGCTGCGCGCCGACAGATTGGGGCTGTAGTCCAGGGCGCTGGCCGCTTCGAGCACGCGGTCGCGCATGGCGGGCCGCACATTGGGCTCTTTGTTCATGACCCGGGAAACGGTCTTGATGGAGACGCCAGCCCGCGCGGCGACGTCGTAGATCGTCACCGAAGCCATTGAACCGCCAAGTCCTGTCGCATGAGACTCAAACCCATGAAGACAGCCTAGAGCATTTGTCCTGGCCCTAGCGACGCTTGCGGCGAGAAAAATTCCCATGGGCGCCGGAGCATCGGCGAATGCGGCGCCGGCGGCCTTGTGTCCGCCGACCCGGAAGGCCAGTCTGACCCCGGACGCGGCGCAGACCGCGCGAGGGGAGAGACGATGTCGCCAAGCGACGAAGCCCGGCCGACCACGCCGGTCAGGACCAGTTTCATCGCCGCCTATACCCTGGCCCAGATCGGCGCCTTCGTCAGCTTCATGCCGCTGTTCCAGGTGCTGCTGCCCCTGAAGGCCGAGGCGATAGACCCGGCGAACAAGGCGCTGCTGCTCAGTCAGGTGGCGTTCTATGGCGCCCTGGTGGCCAGTGTCGCCAACCTGCTGGCAGGGGCGATCAGCGATCGCACCACTTCGCGCTTTGGCCGGCGTCGGCCCTGGATGGTGGTCGGCTCGCTGGGCGCGGCTGGGGCCTATCTGCTGATCATGGCGGCCAAGACACCGATGGCTCTGATCGGTGGCGTGGTTCTGTTTCAGCTGACCTTCAATCTGATGTTCTCGGCCCTGGTGGCGGTGCTGCCTGACCGCGTGCCGGACAACGAGAAGGGGCGGGTGGCCGCCTTCCTCAGCCTTGGCAACCCGATCGGGACCATGGCCGGGGCGGTGCTGATTGGCGGGCTGCTGGTGACCGAGTTTACCCGCTATCTCGCCATCGCCCTGGTGCTGCTGATCACCCTGGCCCCGTTCGTGCTCAAGCTGGATGACAAGCCGCTGGCGCGCGACGCACGTCCACCGTTCAAGCTGGGCGCGTTCATCGCCGCCCTCTGGGTCAACCCTCGCAAGCACCCCGACTTCGCCTTCGCCTGGCTGGGGCGGTTCATGGTGCTGGTCGCCCTGAGCCTGGTGCAGGGCTACATGCTCTACTTCCTGCAGGACGCCATCGGCTATTCGCGTCTGTTTCCCGGCCGCCGGGCCGAGGAGGGACTGGCCATACTGACGACCGTCTCGACGGTCTCCAACGTCACCTTCGCCCTGCTTGGCGGCATCCTGTCGGACCGCCTGAAGCGCCGGAAACTGTTCGCCGCCGGCGCCGCCGTGACCATGGGCGTGGCCATGCTGATCTTTTCCCTGACCCCCAGCTGGCCGATGATGCTGGGCGCCTATGTGCTGCTCGGTTGCGGAGCGGGCTGTTTCTATGCCGTCGACATCGCCCTGGTGACCCAGGTGCTGCCCTCGCAGCGTGACGCGGGCAAGGATCTTGGCGTGCTGAACCTCGCCAATACCTTGCCGCAGGCCCTTGCCCCGATGCTGGCCTTCGTGTCGCTGGGGCCTAGCCAGATGGACTTCCGCGCCTTCTTCCTTGTCGCCGCCGCGCTCGCCATGGCTGGCGGTCTGGCCATCCTGCCGATACGAGGCGTGCGGTAAGCCTTTCGGAAGACCGCCGCCTTGCCGCAGTTCATCACCATCACCGATCCGGACGATCCGCGCGTCGCGGCCTATCGCGACATCCGCGAGCGCGATCTGGTTGGTCGCCAGGGCCTGTTCATCGCCGAGGGCGAGACAGTGCTAAGGGCCTTTGTCCGTGACGCGCCTGATCGGGTGGTGTCGCTGCTGATCGATCCCAAGCGCCGTGACAAGCTGGACGAGGTGTTCGCCGGACTGCCAGACGAAACGCCGGTCTATCTGGTCCAGCAGGCGGTGCTCGACGCCGTCGCCGGTTTTCACCTGCATCGCGGCGTGCTGGCCGTGGGTCGCAAGGCCGAGCCCATGCCGGCCGATTCGCTGCTGGCGTCGCTGGAGGGCAGGGCGGTGGTGCTGGTGCTGTGCGGCATCGCCAATCACGACAATATCGGCGGCATCTTCCGCAACGCCGCCGCCTTTGGCGTGGATGGCGTGATCCTCGACAGTGACTGCTGCGATCCCCTGTACCGCAAGGCGATCCGGGTCTCGGTTGGAGCGACGCTTAGCGTGCCCACCGCCTGGTTGGCGCGCGGCGAGGACGCCGCCAACCTGCTGGAGCGCCATGGGTTCGAGGCCCTGGCCCTGTCGCCGGCCGCCCCCGAAATCCTGGCTCGCCTGAAGCCGCCGGAGCGCTCGGCCGTGCTGCTGGGCGCCGAAGGACCCGGCCTGTCGGAGGCGCTGATGGCTCGGGCCAGGCCCATCGGCATCCCGATGGCCGGCGGCTTCGACTCTCTCAACGTCGCCACCACCAGCGGCGTCGTGCTGCACCATCTGCGGTTCGCCGAGCGTTAGGAAACCGGTTTCCTCAAACCGGGTCGGGTCTTAAGGTCGGCTGCCAAACGTCAGTCCGTTCGCCGAAAGGTCTTGGTTCATGTTCAATCGTCGCGGCGCTCTGGCGACCTTCGTCACCGGCCTGCTGGCCTCGGGCCTGGCGCGGGGCGCGACTGCGGAGACCCTGCCCATGACCGATCCGACCGAGATCATCGAACTGTGGCCAGCCGGTCCGCCCGGGGGCGAGCAGGTTACGGCCGTCGAGACCATCGTCGAGCGCGGGGATCCCAAGGGTCTGCGCGACCGCGCGCTGACCCACACCCGCAAGCCGACCCTGGTCGTGCTCCGCCCCAGGACCCCCAACGGCGCCGCCGTCATGCTGACGCCCGGCGGCGGCTATGAACGGGTGGTGCTGGACAAGGAAGGCTATGAAACCGCGCGCTGGCTGGCCGAGCGCGGCTATACCTGCTTCGTGCTTCTCTACCGTCTGCCAGGCGACGGCTGGGCCGCTGGTCCAGATGCGCCCTTGCAGGACGCCCAGCGGGGCCTGCGCCTGGTCCGGTCTCGCGCCGCCGCCATGGGCTTCAGCCCTGATCGTGTCGCCATCATGGGCTTCTCGGCCGGCGGTCACGTCGCCGCCAGCCTGACCACGCGCTTCGCCGCCAGGGTCTATGACCGCATCGACGCGGCTGACGACCTTTCGGCCCGGCCTGACCTTTCGGCCTTGATCTATCCGGTGATCACCATGGATCCGGCCTCGATGCATGGCGGCTCGCGCAAGCAGCTTCTGGGGGCTAGTCCGACGCCGGAACAGATCGCGCTCTATTCGCCGGAACGACAGATCGGCCCCGACCTGCCGCCGGTGTTCCTGCTGCACGCCGCCGACGACAAGGCCGTGCCGGTCGAAAACTCGCTGATGATGTTTTCAGCGCTGAAGGCCAGGGCTATCCCGACCGAGATGCACATCTTCGAGGAGGGCGGCCACGGTTTTGGTCTGCGCTTCGTCACTGGCAAGCCGGTCGCCGCCTGGCCAGGCCTGTTCGAGACCTTCGCCAAGCGGCATGGGCTCTAGTCGGGGTTCTTTCGCTTCCAGGCGGCGTGTTCCGCCTCGATATGCTTTTGCCAGCGCACCCGCAGCTGACCCGGCCGTTGCCCATGGCGATCTTCCAGGAACTGGGCGTCGACCACGCGATCGGTGCGGAAGGTGCGGAAGCCCTGGCGCAGTTCGCACCAGCCGATCAGCATGCGGACGGTTTCTCGGTAACCCACCGTGACCGGCCAGATGACGCGCCGGCTGACCGCGCCGTGCTCGTCGCGGTAGTCGAGCCGGATCTTGCGGCCGGCATGGATCCAGGCTCGGGCCTGGGCGATGTCGAGGCCGTCCGGCGCGGCGTTCCAGGCCGGCGATGCCCCGGTGGCGGGCTCCAGCACATAGGGCCGCAATCGCTCGGGCACGGCGGCGGCGATCTTGCTGATCAGGTCGCGGGCGGCCTTGGCCAGCACGGGGTCGCCGCGGCCGGCCACCCATTGGGCGCCCAGCACGGCGGCTTCGATCTCGTCGGGGGTCAGCATCAGCGGCGGCATGTCGAAGCCCGCCTCCAGCACGTAACCGACACCCGCTTCGCCCCGGATCGGGGCTCGCTGCCCGACCAGGGCGGCGATGTCGCGATAGACGCTGCGCTTTGAAGTCTCGAGTTCGACAGCGATCGCGTCGGCGGTGACCGGCGAATGGCTACGGCGCAGGATCTGGATGATCTGGAATAGGCGTTCGGCGCGTCTCATGAGGACACCATGGCAGAGCTATGCTGACAGCATGCTGGCAGTAGGGTGGCGGTAGCAAGACTGCATCGAACGCTGTTGGACGGAGATGCGAGATGATCACCCTGTACGCCACGGGCGCGGGCTTTGGCCTGCCGGAATTGAGCCCTTACGTCACCAAGACCGAGATCCAGTTGATGATGGCGGGGCTGCCTTACCGCAAGGAAGCCGGACGCCGCGAGGACGCGCCGAAAGGCCAGCTTCCATGGATCGACGACGACGGCCAGAAGATCGGCGACTCCACCTTCATCCGCGTCCACATCGAGCGGAAGTACGACATCGACCTTGACACCGGCCTGTCGTCCCGCGACCGCGCCGAGGCCTGGGCCATTGAGCGGATGATCGAAAACCATCTGGGCTGGACGTCGGGCTATTTTCGTTTCCTCGACCCAGCCAATTTCGCCAAGGGGCCCGCTCACTGGTTCGATGGCGCGCCCGAGGAGATGCGCGAGACCCTGCGGCAGGGTCTGCTGGACGCCGTCTCGGCCAATGTCCGCGCCGTCGGCGTAGGGCGGCATAGCCAGGAGGAGATCGTCTGGCTGGGCACGCTGTCGCTGCGGGCTTTGGACGAGATTCTGGGCGAGAAGGCTTTCCTGATGGCCGACCATCCAACCGGCGTCGACGCCATAGCGTTCGGCGTGCTGGCCGGGATCCTCACCTCGTTCTTCGACTCGCCCCTGCGCCGCGAGGCCGAGCGTCACGACAATCTGGTGGCCTATGTCGACCGGATGATGGACCGGTTCTATACTGGCCACCCCTGGCGTTTGCGCGAGGCGGCCTAAGCCTTCCGCACCACGCAGCGAAAGCCGATGTGGCTGGTGGTGGTGTCGATCGGTTGTGGGTGGCGCGCCGCTGGTCGATATCGCCGACAGTAGTTCTCGGCGCACAGGTGCGAGCCGCCCTTCAGCACTCGGCGCGGGATGACCGGACCCGGCTGGGTTCGGTCATGACTGCCGCTGCGGGCCGCACCGCGCGGATTGCGCGGCGCGCAGCAGGGCTTGGTGGGATTGTCCGGGTGGCGGTCGGCCCACCAGTCCGAGGTCCACTCCCAGACATTGCCGATCATGTCGTAGAGGCCGTAGCCATTGGCCGGAAAGGTCCGAACCGGGGATGTGCGCTCATAGCCGTCGGTCAGCAGGTTCTCGCTCGGAAACGCCCCCTGCCAGTAGTTGGCCAGCATGACGCCGTTGGGCGCCAGCGCTTCGCCCCAGGCATAGGCGGCCCCCTCCAGGCCACCCCGCGCGGCATATTCCCACTCCGCCTCGGTTGGCAGGGCCTTGCCGGCCCAGGCGGCATAGGCGGCGGCGTCATCATAGCTGACATGGATGACCGGATGGTCCTCGATGCCGGCGAGGGAGCTGCCTTCGCCGAAGGGCTGGTTCCAGCGCGCGTCGAGGATCAGCCGCCACCATTCCCCGCCGCCAAGGCGCGGATCAACCCGGTGGTCCGGGCGCACGAACACCGCTGAGGCTGGAAAGGCGAAGGCCGGGTCCATCCCGGGATAGAGCTTCGGATCCGGCGGGATCTCGGCCAGGGTCACATGGCCCGTTGCTTCGACGAACCGGGCGAACTGAGCGTTGGTGACAGGCGTCTCGTCGATCCAGAACGGGTCGACGACCACGGGATGGGCCGGAGCTTCTTCCGGATAGTGTTCGTTGGAACCCATCTGGAAGACACCGCCGGGCAGGGCGATCATGCCGTCGAAGGAAGCTTGGTTCATTGCCGCTGTATTAGAGCGCGGCGAGGGATCTTGTCACGCCCCGCGCCACTAGTTTGCTATCGGCAGACGCCGTCGAGGGCCGGGAGGTTGAGCGACAGCGGCGCAATGGGCAGATCCCTCGTCCTCATGGCGGTCTCCAAGGTGACGGGGGCCGGGGCGGGCGAGGCGGTCAGATCGGCGGCGTAGAACGGATGCGCCTGCGCCTCCTCCAGCGAGACGAAGCTCACGCCCCGCGATCGGTAGAGCGCCAGCAGACGCGGAGCCATGCGAGCGTCGAAGGCGCCCAGATGCATCAGCAGCACATAGGGAATGTCCTGGCCGTAGAGCGTCGCTGACAGGGCGCGCGAATGGGCCAGGCTTAACTCGGCGGCCTTCAGGAAGCTGATCTCCAGATCGGCGATGGCCTTCTGGTCGCCTCTGGCCAGGCAGCGGGCATAAGGCTCGTTCCAGGCATAGTCGCCAAAGCTCATGGTCACGCTGGCGATATGATAGCCGCGCGCCTTCAGCAGTTCGCGGACAGCGGCGCGCTTCTCGGGAGTGTCGCCCTCGCTGAGGAAGGGGAAGCGGAACCATCGCCACTCCGAACCAGCGGCAAGGCTCTTCAGCAACGACTCGTTGCGGGTAAGTTCGGCTTCGAAGGTCGCGACGTCGATCTGGGCCAGGTTCAGATGCGCCCAGCCGTGGTTGCCCAGCGGGTGGCCGGCGTCGCGCCAGATCTTCAGCACCTCGGCCGAGTCCGGTTCGCGCTCGGTCTGGACGCCGTTGATGAAGCCATAGGCCGGCGCGGTCCCGGCGTCCTTCAGGGCGGCCAGGAAGTTCCGGGCGATGCTGACGCGGGTCTCGCCGGTGGGCAGGGCGCTGTGAGCCGGCAGATCGTCGACCGTGATCGCCATCTTGATGTCCGACGCTTGGGCGGCGACGGGCGTCGCGATCAGGCAGGCGGCGAGCAGGGCGCGCAGGATCATCGAGTGAACAGCTCCAGCGGAATGGACTGGGCCATGAAAAGATAGCCGTCCATCGAGGGATGCAGACCGTCGCCGGAATCGTAAGCCGGCGCCAGACGGTTGGGATTGGCCGGATCGCGCATGATCGCGTCCATGTCGACGACGGCGTCGAAGTTTCCGGGTGCGCGAATCCAGGCGTTGATGGCCGCGCGGTCCTGCTCGTTCAGGGCGTCAGGATGATAATAGGCCGACGTTCCATAGGGCATGATCGTCGCGCCGATGGCCTTGACGCCCCGGGCCCGGGCCTTGTGAACCATCTGGGCGTAGGCGGTGGTGACCTCGGCGACCAGCGCCGCATGTCTGTCCGTCCCAACCGGCTGGTCGCGGGTCAGCGTGCCCAGATCGTTGACGCCTTCAAGGATCAATACGTGGCTCACGCCGCCTTGCATCAGCACGTCGCGGTCGAAGCGGGCGGCGGCGTTGGGGCCCAGCCCGTCCAGCAGGACGCGGTTGCCGCCGATGCCCAGGTTCAGGACGCCCAGCTTGCGGGTCTTGGGATTGGCCTGGAGCCTTGCCGCGAAGGCGTCCGGCCACCGCTGGTTGGTGTTGGGTTTGACGCCATAGCCGTCGGTGATCGAGTCGCCGATCAGGGCGACGGCGCCCGCGCGCTTGTCTGCTTCGACCTCGACGCCCGACAGCTGGAACCAGTGGTCTGTCTTCTGGGCGTCCGGCAGATCGGTGGCCGAGACCCTGTCGCCCTTGACGAGATAGGAGGTGGCCCGAGAGCCCGGGTGGCTGGTCTGGACGGCCGGAGCCCTGTCGATGTGCAACGTGATGGCGAGGTCCGACAGCGCCTCGGCCTCGAGGGCTATGGGGTCTGACAGGTACTCCGCGCCTGGCGGCACGGTGACCTCGGCCTTGCCGGCGAAGGTGACGATGCGATCGGTGGCGGGGTCGATGGCCGGGGCGTCGTTCTTCAGCGGGCGGGCCACCCGGGCGGCGGTGACGCGCAGGGGTGTCGTGCCGAAGGTGTTGGAGATCCGCACCCGCAGGCGCTCGCCGCCAGCTGTCAGCCGCACAATCTGGCGCAGGGTGGCGTCGTTCAGGGCGTCGGCGGGCAGGGCGTTGCGCTCTTCGGGAACCTGCTGGGCGCTGGCCCACGTTCCGATCCAGCGGCCTTCGGCCTGGGCGCCGAGGGCGACGCCCAGCGAAAGGGCTAGCGCGACCGCTAGGCCAACAGCGCGGCGGGTCATCAGCATCAAGGTTGCTCCGTCACGGTCGGGTCGGGGCGATAGTCGCGCTCGCGATAGTCGAACCCGTCGAAATCAGCCGGCTTCAGCGCGCCCGACATGTCCTGGCAGGCCATGCCGACGAAGGCGCCGGTGAAGTTGGGAGCGCCGGGGCTGGTCGCCTCGTCCGACAGGATGCTGGCGTCGAAGACCTGGGGTAGCCAGATCCAGTCGCGGCCGTCCAGGCTCCAGGCGAAGCGCAGGCGCTCATAGTCGACCTCGACGCGCAGATGGATCGGACCGGCCGGCAAGGGGACGGGATCGGTGAAGGCGTCGGCCTGGGGCGAATCCGGCAGGGCCGACATCACCCGCAGGTGTCGGCCATGCTCTTCGTCATGGGTGACGTGCAGATAGTGGAACTTGCAGCCGCCATAGTAGCAGACCAGCCCCGCCGCCTGCTGGAAGTGGGCGGGCTCGAAGTTCATCAGCGTCGAGGCGCTGTAGCAGAAGGCCTGCTGGCGACGGGCGACCAGCGCCTGGCGGAACTGGCTCCCGATCGCTTCGCGACCGTGCAGGCGCAGCCAGCCGGGGCGGGCGGTCAGGCTGAACAGCTCATCGGGATACGGCGAGCGCAGCCACTGGAAGTCGATGGGCAGGTTAGGGCCGTCGAAGTCGGCCCGCGCGGGCGTCGCCGGGAAGGGATGCGGCGGCAGATCAGGCTCAGGCGCGGTCAGGCTGGGCAGGCCCTGGCCGTCCACGGTGCGCAGCCAGCCGTCCTTGCCCCAGACCATCGGCTGGATCGCCGTCTCGCGACCCATCACGCAGCGACCCCGGTGGGGCAGGGGGCGGCCGCACAGATAGACGGCCCAGGTCTGGCCGTCCGGCGTCTCGACCAGATCGGCGTGGCCGGCGCGTTGCAGCGGCGCGTCCGGACGGCTGCGGGAACTCAGAATGTAGGTGTCGGGGTGCAGCTCGTAAGGACCGGCGAGGTTCCTTGACCGGGCCATGGTCACCGCGTGGTTCCAGCCCGTGCCGCCCTCGGCGGTGATCAGATAGTACCAGCCATCGCGCTTGTAGATATGCGGCGCCTCGGTCAGGCCCAGGGGCGTGCCTTCGAAGATCACCTGTCGCTCGCCGGTCAGGGCGCGCGCGTTGTGGGAGTATTCCTGCAGCACGATGCCGGCGAAGCGGTTGCGGCCGGGGCGGTGGTCCCACAGCATATTGACTAGCCACTTGCGGCCATCATCGTCGTGGAACAGTGACGGATCAAAGCCGCTGCTGTTGAGGAACACCGGGTCGGACCAGTCGCCGTCGATGGTCTCGCAGGTGACCAGATAGTTGTGGAAGTCGCGCAGGGACGCGCCCGAGGCTCCCCCGACCGTGGTGCGGCCGTAGCGCTTCACGTCAGTGTAGATCAGGTGGAACAGGCCGTCGGCATAGGTCAGACACGGCGCCCAGACACCACAGGAGTCCGGCGCGCCCAGCATGTTCAGCTGGCTGGGCCGGCTCAGGGGGCGGGTGATCAGCCGCCAGTTCACTAGGTCGCGCGAATGGTGGATCTGCACGCCCGGGAACCACTCGAAGGTCGAGGTGGCGATGTAATAGTCCTCGCCCACCCGAACGATGGACGGATCGGGATTGAAGCCCGGCAGGATCGGATTGCGGATCATCGTCTAGACCGAAATGGGCGGAGCGGCGGCGGCGGGCGTCGGAGCCGGGCGGTCGCGGACCAGGGTCCACAGCAGCACCGCGCCCAGCAGGTCGAGCACGCCCAGGGCGATGAAGAACGGATCATAGCCCACCGTGGCGACCAGTCCGCCGATCATCAGCGAAAAGATCAGCACGCCCAGATTGCCCATGGTCCCGGCCATGCCCGCGACGGTCGCGACCTCGTTGCGCTTGAAGAGGTCGGACGACAGGGTAATCACCGTCACCGACAGGGTCTGGTGCGCAAAGCCCCCCAGGCACAGCAGGGCGATGGCGGCATAGGGGCTCTCGACCCGTCCGACGAAGGCCATGCCGGTCATCATCAGCGCGCCGACCGTGAAGGCCCAGCGTCGGGCGTTGATCAGGCTGACGCCGCGCCTCTGCAGGAAGGTGGCGACCGTCGGGCCGAACATGCAGCCCAGGTCGGCGGCCACGAACGGCAGCCAGGCGAACATCGCGATCTGTTTGAGGTCGAAGCCCCGAACGCTGGTCAGATACAGCGGCACCCAGAAGGCCAGGGTGCCCCAGGTGGGGTCGGCCAGAAAGCGGGGCAAGGCGATGCCCCAGAAATTGCGCTGCTGAAGAACCTTGAAGATCGAGGGCTTGGCGCCGTCGCTGGTCAGGTGGGTTTCCTGGCCGGCGGCGATGTAGTCGCGCTCGGCGTCCGACAGGGCCGGATGCTTGTCGGGCGACTGATAGAACTTCAGCCACAGCGCCACCCAGACCAGTCCCAGCGCCCCGGCGATCACGAAAGCCGCGCGCCAGTTCCACGAGATGATCGCCCAGGCGACCAGCGGCGGGGCCAGCATCGAGCCGAATGAGGCGCCGATATTGTAGACGCCGCCGGCATGGCCGCGCTCCTTGGCCGGGAACCACTCCGACACCGCCTTCATGCCGGCCGGGTTGGCCGAGCCTTCGGCCAGGCCCAGCAGACCGCGCAGGCCCGCCAGCATCGGCCAACTGGACGCCAGACCATGGGCCATGGTGATCAGCGACCAGGCCGTGGCGAAAATCGCGAAACCCGTCTTCAGCCCGATGACGTCCAGCACATAGCCGCAGACGGGCTGCATCATCACGCCCAACTGAAAGGCGCCGGTGATCCAGCCATACTGTTTTTCGGTGATGTCCAGATCGGCCAGCACGGTGGGCGCGGCGACGCCCAGGGTGGAGCGCGTCAGATAGTTGATGATCGCGCCCAGCATGATCAGGCCGATCATCCACCAGCGCAGGGCCTTGATCGTGCGTGCGGTCATCTAGACGTCGGTCTCCCCAGGGCGGATGGTTTTGTTTGGACGTTACCGGTCCCATCTCGACGCGCGCAAGGTGGCGCGTGGTCGTAGTGCTGTCTAGGTCAGACCACAAAAAATAGAGGTCAGATCACCTCGACGGTGTCCGCGAGGCGGAACAAGGGCGCTCCTCCTGTCGTTGCCAAAGCAGCCATGGAGAACACAATGACCGACACCACCGAAATCGAAGCCAAGTTCTGGAAGGCCCTGCGATCCGACATGACCGTGATGCTGGGACTGGCCGGCGTCGACGAAGGCCACGGCCAGCCGATGACCGCCCAGTTCGCCGACAAGGAAGATCGCGGTCCGATCTGGTTCTTCGCCGCTCGCGACAGTGACCTGGTCAGGGCGCTGCACGAAAGCCACCGGGGCGTCCTAGACTTCGCCTCGAAAGGCCATGAACTGTTTGCGGCGGTTCACGGCGAACTGACGCCAGACAATGATCGCGCCATGATCGACAAGCTGTGGAATCCGTTCGTGGCCGCCTGGTTTCCGGGTGGCAAGGACGATCCCAACCTGCAGCTGCTGCGCTTTGACACCGAGCGCGCCCAGATCTGGCTGAACGGCTCCAGCCTGCTGGCGGGCGTCAAGATGCTGCTCGGGGTCGATCCCAAGAAGGACTACAGCGACAAGGTCGCCGAGGTGGCTCTGAAGTAGAAAAGTCTGGCCGCGCCGTCGCCGGCGCGGCCACGACCTCAGCCCAGGGTGCGCTTGTAAAGCGCCAAGAGCTCGGCCCAGGCCTTTTCGGCAGCAGGCTCGTCATAGACCTGGCTGCCCTTGACGGTCCAGCCGTGGGCCGCGCCGGCATAGACCTCGATCTTGTTCGGCCGCTTGGCCGCGTCGAGGGCGACTTTCAGCTTTTCCTTGTCCGCGGGGTCCTTCTGGTCGTCGTTGTCGGCGACGCAGATCAGGTATTCGGCCTTGCTGACCGGCAGGGTCAGGTGCGGGCTGGTCGGGGCGTCGGTGATCAGACCGCCGCCATGGAAGCTGGCCACGGCGGCCACGCGCGACGGAGAGACGCCCGCCGTGCGGAAGGCCAGCGGACCGCCCATGCAATAGCCCTGCACGCCGACCTTCTTCTTCTTGTCGGTCTGGGGCAAGGCGTCGAGGAAGGCGATATAGGCGGTCGCGTCCCTGTCCGTGCCCTCCGGGGTCACCGTGGCCCGCATCGGCGCGATCTTGGCGCGATCCTCGGGGCTGGCGAAATTGAAGCCGCTCTCGACCACCGGCGCCTTCTTGACCCGGTAATAGAGATTGGGAACCAGCACGACATAGCCCGAGGCGGCCAGGCGGCGGCCCATCTCGCGGAAGGCCGGGCGCAGGCTGATCACGTCGGGCCAGACGACCACGGCCGGCCAGGAACCCTTGCCTTCGGGATAGTGGAGCGCGGCGTCCGCCACGCCGTCTGGCGTCTTGATCTCGACGTCCTTCTCCACGACCGGCGCGCCCGCATGGGCCGCGCCGCCGAGTCCGGCGGCCAGCACGGTCATCAGACCGAAGGCGCGGCGGGAAACGGTGGGGTCGTGGGTGAGGCCCTGGTGGATATCGTCGTCACACATGGCCGATCCTCGCGATGGAATTGAGCAGGACCCGAGTGTCGCCGCGAAAGCATGGGGAGGGAAGCCCATCGCGACCCGCCGTTGATGTTTGAGTCGCGGCGTTCGGCTCTGAAGTTATGCACAAGCGCTGTGGATAACCTTGCGCCTCGTCTTCCGGCTCCGCGTAGGAATGGCCGCTGGGCTGGCTGCCCAAAGCTGCGCCATAATGTCCCGATCCGTAGAATTTCCGCGTCTGGGCCTTGATTGTTTTGTTGGTAACGCTACCTGACAAGGTGTGAGGCGCGAGCGCCTCTGCCCTTCCTGGGCGTTTCCTCCCTAATGACTGGCCCGGCCCGCAAAGGCCGGGCCTTCTTTTTGACCGGAACGCGGGAGGCGGGGCGCCCGCGAGCCACGGCGGCAGCCGCGAACCATCTGGATCAGGAAGGAAGGGGAGTGGTGGTCGCGACAGGGATTGAACCTGTGACATCCTGCGTGTGAAGCAGGCGCTCTCCCGCTGAGCTACGCGACCTAACCGTTTCGGGCGGTTCGGATGAACCGTTCTCGCTGTTGGACCGGGCCTTCACAGGACCGCTCCGCGAGAGGGACGGGCCTATAGCCCGGTGTTTGGCCGGGGGCAAGAGGCCAGAAGGCCGATACACGCCTGAGGCACATCTAAAAAGCTGTGGATGACCAGATCGCCGCCCAGGGTCTCCACCGGCTCCTCTGTATAGCCGAAGCTGACCAGCAAGGCCGGGACGTTGGCGCGTACGGCGGCCAGGGCGTCGTTGATGCTGTCGCCGACCATCACCGCCCGGCGCGGATCGCCGCCCACGGCCCTGATCGCGGTCAGCACATGGATCGGATCAGGCTTGGCGGCGGGCGACAGGTCGGCGCCGATGATGGCGTCGAAGGCTGTGGATAACTCAAGGGCGTCGAGCAGGGCGACCGACAGATTGGTCAGCTTGTTGGTGCAGACCACCAGCCTCGCCCCCGCGCCGCGCAGGTCGGCCAGAACCTCGACCACGCCGGGGAAGGGCGCGCTCTCGTGAGCGATGCGGTCCAGATAGACGGCGATGAAGCGCTCGACGAGCCTGGGCGCGGTCAGGGCGTCCAGCGGATGGCCGGCGGCGGCGAAGCCGCGCTCCAGCAGGGCGCGGGCCCCGCGACCGACCATCAGGCGAACGTCGTCGAAGGGGAGGGGCGGAAGGTCTTCCTGCGACAGGATTTCGTTGAGCGCGCCGACCAGATCGGGCGCGGTGTCGACGAGGGTTCCGTCGAGGTCGAAGGCGATCGTTGCGCCGTTCAGGGCTTGAAGGTCATGCATTGATCTGGCCTTTCCGCTAAACGGCCGGCTAATGCAACTTTGGTTCGTCCCTAGAGAGTCGCCAGGACCATGACCAGCTCCGCCTCGAGTCGCCCCCGGGCCGCCGTGATCCTTGCCGCTGGCCAGGGCACGCGGATGAAGTCGCCGACTCCCAAGGTGCTGCACAGGATCGCCGGCCGGGCGCTGCTGGACCACGCCATCGACGCCGCCGAGGCGCTGGGCTGCGAGCGGATCATCGTGGTGGTCGGAACCCACAGCCCCGCCGTGGGCGTCCACGCCCGAAAACGCCTGGGCGAGACGGCGGTGGTCATCCAGGACCCGCCGATGGGCACCGGCCACGCCGTGCTGGCGGCCAAGGAGGCCCTGGCCGATTTCGACGGCGATGTGGTGGTGACCTTCGCCGACTGTCCGCTGCTGACCGCCCCGGTGATCGCGCCGCTGTTCGACCTGCGCGCTTCGGGCGCTGACGTGGCGGTGCTGGGCTTCGAGGCCCACGACCCAGGGGCCTATGGCCGCCTGATCCTGGCGCCGGGTCACGTGCTGCTGCGCATCGTCGAGGCCAAGGACGCTGATGACAGCGTCAAGCAGGTCAAGCACTGCAATTCCGGCGTGCTGGCCGCTGATCGGGCCCTGCTGTTCGACATTCTTGGCCAGGTCGGCAACGACAACGCCAACAAGGAATACTATCTCACCGACGTGGTGGGCATCGCCCATGGCCGCGAACTCTCGACGCGCGCGACCTTCGCCGCCGAAGCCTCGGTGCAGGGCGTCAATTCCCAGGCCGAACTGGCCTCGGCCGAGGCGGTCTGGCAGAAGCGCCGCCGCGACGCCCTGATGGTCGAGGGCGTCACCATGCCGGCGCCAGACACCGTCCACCTGGCCTGGGACACCAAGCTCGCCGCAGGCGTGACGGTGGAACAGTTCGTGGTCTTCGGCCCCGGCGTCAGCGTCGCGAGCGGCGCGGTGATCAAGGCCTTCAGCCATCTGGAAGGCGCGACCGTGGGCGAGGGCGCCCTGATTGGTCCCTATGCCCGCCTGCGGCCGGGGGCCGAGATCGGAGCCGAGGCTCACATCGGCAATTTCGTCGAGGTCAAGAAGGTCAAGGTCGGGGCCGGCGCCAAGGCCAATCATCTCAGCTATCTGGGCGACGGCTCGATAGGCGCTAAGGCCAATATCGGAGCCGGAACGATCTTCTGTAACTATGACGGCTTCGAGAAGTTCGAGACCCATGTCGGCAAGGGCGCCTTCATCGGCTCCAACAGCGCCCTGGTCGCGCCCGTGCGAGTCGGCGACGGGGCGATGACGGGCTCGGGCTCGGTGATCACCAAGGACGTGGAAGACGGCGCCCTGGCGCTGTCGCGCGCGCCGCAACAGGACAAGCCGGGCTGGGCGACGAAGTTCCGCGCCCTCAAGCAAGCCAAGAAGGCCAAGGAGCAGGACAAGAAATGACCGCCGACGATCAAAAGCGCCTGTCAGGCGAGGCCGCCGCCGAACTGGTCGAGAACGGAATGGTCGTGGGCCTGGGCACCGGCTCCACCGCCGCCTGGTTCGTGAAGGCCTTGGCCGCGCGGAAGCTGGATGTCCGGGGCGTGCCAACCTCTGACGCCACCGCCAATCTGGCCCGCGAGCTGGGCATCGCGCTGGCCGCTCTGGACGACGTCAAGCTGATCGACCTGACCGTGGACGGCGCCGACGAGATCGGCCCGGGCCTTTCCCTCATCAAGGGCGGCGGCGCGGCCCTGCTGCGCGAGAAGCTGGTCTGGGAGGCCTCCAAGCGCTGCGTGGTCATCGCCGACGCCGCCAAGCATGTGAAGGTGCTGGGCAAGTTCCCGCTGCCGATCGAGGTGGTGCGCTTTGGCCATGTCCATACCGGCCAGCGTCTGGCCGACATCGCCGCCGAATTCGAGCTGCCGCCGCCGCGCCTGCGGATGGCCGATCGCGGGGTGGTGGTCACCGACGGCGGCAACCTGATCTACGACATGGCCTCCGGCAAGATCGAGGAGCCGGCGGCCCTGGCCGCCGCACTGAAGGCCGTGACAGGCGTCGTGGATCATGGCCTGTTCCTGGATCTGGCGGACGAGGCGCTGCTGGGAACCGACAATGGCGTGGTGCGCCTGGTCCCCTGAGTTCCTAGATACAGCACCGACGTTCCCTAGCTTCACTGGAGCCTTCAATGGCTGACTATGACTTCGACCTCTTCGTCATCGGCGCCGGCTCCGGCGGCGTGCGCGCCGCGCGCCTGGCCTCGCTCTCGGGCGCCAAGGTCGCCGTGGCCGAGGAATACCGCGTCGGCGGCACCTGCGTGATCCGCGGCTGCGTGCCCAAGAAGTTCATGGTCTATGCCAGCGAAGTCTCGAGCCAGCTGAAGACCGCCGAGGGTTATGGCTGGACCATTGGCGAGCGGTCGTTCGACTGGAAGCGCTTCCTGCACGACAAGGACGTCGAGATCGCCCGGCTGTCAGGGATCTATGTCACCAACCTGCAGAAGGCCGGCGCGCACCTGTTGCACGGCAAGGCGCGGGTGATCGACGCCCACACCGTCGAGGTCCTGCCCAAGGAAGGCAGCCAGGACGCCGGTCGCTATACCGCCCGCAAGATCCTGATCGCCACTGGCGGCCGTCCGGTGCGCCCGGACTTCCCGGGCGCCGAGCTGGGCGTTACCTCGGACGAGGCCTTCCACATGCCCACCTTGCCCAAGCGGGTGCTGGTGGTGGGCGGCGGTTACATCGCCGTGGAGTTCGCCGGCATCTTCAATGGCCTGGGTGTGGAGACGACGCTGCTCTATCGCGGGGCCAATATCCTGCGCGGCTTCGACGACGACGTGCGTGCGCACCTAGCCGACGAGCTGGAAAAGCGTGGCGTCAAGGTGGTGCTGGGCTGTTCGCACAAGAGCATCGAGCAGACCGACGCCGGTCTGGTCAGCACGCTCAGCAACGACCTGACCTTCGAGACCGACGCGGTGATGTTCGCCACGGGGCGCGAGCCCTATGTCGATGGCCTAGGCCTGGACAAGGTCGGCGTGAAGCTGAATGAGCGCGGCGCGATCGCCGTGGACAAGCACTCAAAGACCAATGTCGACAGCATCTGGGCGGTCGGCGACGTCACTGACCGCATCAACCTGACGCCGGTGGCGATCCGCGAGGGCGCGGCCTTCGCCCAGACCGAATTCTACAACAATCCGACCAGCTTCGATCATGAGATGGTCGCTTCGGCGGTGTTCTCGCAGCCGCCGGTCGGGGTGGTGGGCATGAGCGAGGCCGAAGCGCGGCATGCATTCGGCAAGGTCGACATCTATCGTTCGGTCTTCCGGCCGATGAAGCTGACCTTCTATGGCGGCCAGGAGCGCTGCCTGATCAAGTTGGTCGTCAAGCAGGACGACGAGAAGATCGTCGGCGTCCACATGGTGGGCCCTGACTCGCCCGAGATCATCCAGATGGCCGCCATCGCCGTGAAGATGGGCGTCACCAAGACCCAGTGGGATTCGACCTGCGCGGTTCACCCGACCCTGGCCGAGGAACTGGTGACGATGAAGGAAAAGTACGTTCCCATGGGCGCCGGATGAGATCTGTCGCCGGCGCGGAGCGTTCCACGAAATGGCTAGGGGCCGTCGCGGTGTTCACCATCGCGCTGGTTCCGTTCGTGGGCTATCTCGCGCCACTCGGCTTCGCGCCGCTTCTGGCTCTGTGCGGCTTGCTGGCGACGCCCGGACTGGCGCGGTCGAGGCCGGCGTCGCCTCCGGCCCTGGCGCTGTTCGTGCTGGTGGTCTGGGCCCTGATCAGCCTGTCCTGGAGCCCCGGCGCGCCGCACGTGGCCGATCTGAAGGACAGTGGCGACATGGAGTCCTTTACCGGGCTCAAGCTGCTGTTCCAGCTGGCGCTGTATGGTTCGGCGATCGCGGCGCTTGGCGGCCTTTCCGATCGGTCAGCGCGCCGGGCAGCCACGGTGCTGGCGATCAGCGTTCTGGCCCTCGCCCTCCTGGTCGCCCTCGACGGGGTTAGCGGGGCGGCTTTCTATCAATGGCTCAGGACCGCGATCAACGATCCGATCCGCCCCGATCTGGCGGTGGTCAAGGTGTCGATCGCCACCTACGCCCTGGCGCTGCTGTTTTGGCCGACGGCGCGGATCATGAGCGGGCGCGGCTGGACACCCGCGGCCTTCGTCCTGCTGGGGGCGGTGATCGTCGGGGCCGTGGCGCTGAGCGCTGACGCCAGCTGGGCGGCCCTTGCATTTGGCTTCATGGCCTTTGGCGCGGTGCGCCTGTTTGGCAAGGCGGCCGCGCGCCTGCTGGTCGCGGTCGTCGCGGCGCCCTTTGTGCTGGGTCCGGTCATGCTGCTGTGGGGCGTGCACTCCGGGCTGGTCGCCTGGCTGCACCGGCACGTGCCAAGGTCGTGGGACGCGCGCCTGGATATCTGGGCCTTCACCGCCGACCATGTGCAGGCCCACGCCATTCGTGGCTGGGGCCTGGACGCCAGCCGCACCTTTGGCCCGGCCATCCCGCTGCACACCCACAACGCGGCCATGCAGTTGTGGCTGGAGCTTGGCGCCGTGGGAGCCGCCCTGGGCGGCATCTTCTTCAGCTGGGTCGCCTATCGGATCGTGGCCCTGACCGGCGAGTCGCAGGAGGAGGGCGCCATAGCGGCCGGAGCCCTGGTCACCTATCTGACCATCGGCGCGCTCAGCTTTGGCGTCTGGCAGGAGTGGTGGCTGGCGCTGGGCGCTCTAACCGTCATCGCCTGCGATATCTCGCGCAAGGATTGAAGTCGGGGCGCTGGGGGTTAGGATGAACTTTCCTCGAGCCCGTCAAAAAGCGGTGATCGGCCGCATGATTTTGCCTTTTCCACGCGGCTACGGTAAAAGCCGCTCCCTTTGAAGTTATTGAGCCTGCCATGACCACGCGTTGGACCCCCGCCACCTGGAGAGCAAAACCCGCCAAGCACATCCCGTCCGACTATCCGGACGCGGGCGCTGTGGAACGGGTCGAGCAGACGCTTCGCCAGATGCCGCCGCTGGTTTTTGCGGGCGAGGCGCGCCGTCTGAAGACCCTGCTGGGCGATGTGGCCGAAGGCCGCGCATTCCTGTTGCAGGGCGGCGACTGCGCCGAAAGCTTCAAGGAATTCCACGCCGACAACATCCGCGACACCTTCCGCCTGATCCTGCAGATGGCGGTGGTGCTGACCTTCGCCGGCGGCAAGCCGGTGGTGAAGGTGGGCCGCATCGCCGGCCAGTTCGCCAAGCCACGCTCCGAGCCGATCGAGACGATCGATGGCGTGACGCTGCCGTCCTACCGTGGCGATAACATCAACGGCATGGACTTCACGGCCGAGGAACGTATCCCCGATCCGGATCGCCTGCTGAAGGCCTATGGCCAGTCGGCCGCGACCCTGAACCTGCTGCGGGCCTTCGCCAGTGGCGGCTATGCCGACCTGCACAACATCCACCGCTGGACCCTGGGCTTTGTCGGCGACAGCCCGCAGGGCGCGCGATACCGCGAGCTGTCCGACAAGATCAGCGAAAGCCTGGCCTTCATGGCCGCCATCGGTGTGACCCCGCAAAGCCATCCGGGGATGCATCAGGTGGAGTTCTTCACCAGCCACGAAGCCCTGTTGCTGGGCTTCGAGGAAGCCATGACCCGCGTCGATAGCACTTCGGGCGACTGGTACGACACCAGCGCCCACCTGCTGTGGATCGGCGAGCGCACCCGCCAGCTGGATGGCGCGCACATCGAGTTCATGCGCGGCGTCAAGAATCCGATCGGCCTCAAGTGCGGTCCGACCATGGAAGGCGACGACCTGCTGCGCCTGATCGATGTGCTCAACCCGCACAACGAGCCGGGCCGCCTGACCCTGTACGGCCGCTTTGGCTCGGACAAGATCGCCGACCGTCTGCCGCGCCTGATGAAGGCCACCAAGGCTGCCGGTCGTTCGGTGGTCTGGGCCACCGATCCGATGCACGGCAACACGCTGAAGGCCTCGACCGGCTACAAGACCCGGCCGTTCGACCGCATCCTGTCGGAGGTGAAATCCTTCGTCGAGATCGCCAATACCGAGGGCGTCCACCCCGGCGGCGTGCATCTGGAAATGACCGGCCAGAACGTCACTGAATGCCTGGGCGGCGCGCGGGCGGTGGGGGAAGGCGATCTCGCGGACCGCTACCACACCCACTGCGATCCGCGCCTGAACGGCGAGCAGGCCCTGGAACTAGCCTTCCTGGTGGCCGAGAAGCTGAAGTCGGCGCGGGAAGATCAGCGCAAGCTCGCCACCGCCTGACGCGCCGGTTGTCCTGACTGGCGCCGCTTCAGGCGCGGGTATAGCCTCCTCCTTCAATGGAGGAGGCGAGGCGACATGGTGGGTTCAACCATCTCTCGCAGAGGTCTGGCGGGGCTGGCCGCGACGTTTGTCGCCGCGCCGGCTTTCGCTCGGGATCCCAACACGTCTCAGGCCTCCAGCCACGAGCCGCTGAAATATCTGGACGTGGCCCGTCGCCTGACGGTGCAGGTCATGCTGAACGGTCAGGGGCCGTTTCACATGATGATCGACACCGGCGCTAACAGCTCGATGATTTCCATCGAGACAGCTGACAGGCTGGGTCTGGCGCGCGGCGAGCCGGTCAACGTGCACGGCATAGCCGGTTTGCAGACCGTCGACACCGTGGTGATCGACACCCTGCAGATGGGCCATCGGGTCCGCCGCCAGATGAAGGTGTCGATCGTCGCCGAACGCTATCTCGGCGCGGCCGGTCTGCTGGGTCTGGATTGGCTGGGCGCCAACAACCTGACGCTGAACTATGGCCAGCGCCGCATGGCCGTTGGCGAGCGTCTGCCTTCGGCCGACGACCAGACGGTGATCGTCAAGACTCGCATACGCAGCGGGCTGAGCCTGATTGACGCGTCCATGCCTGGCCAGACCTTGGTCGCCCTGCTCGATAGCGGGTCGATGGCGACGATCGGCAATCTGGCGCTGTTCCGGGCGGCCCAGAAGCGCAAGGCGATCATCGGGGAAACCTTCGATATCCAACTGCGCGGAGCCACGGGCCAGACCCTGCCGGGGCGCCTGGCGGTGCTCAACAGGCTGACCCTGGGCAGGATGACCCTGGTGAACGTGCCCGTGGTCATGGCCGCCGTGCATACGTTCGACTACTGGGGACTGGCCCAGCAGCCTGCGATCCTGATTGGCTCCGATATCCTGCAGAAGTTCGAAACCGTGGCCCTGGATTTCAGGCGTCGCGAGGTGCGCTTCAAGATCGCCGGTCGGGGCTGAGGCCCGTCTGGCTGAAACCCGCGCGATGCGCCACGGCGCGGCTTGACCCGCCGCGCGGCGCTCTCCAATGGTTGTTTGAATGGAGGGTGCTTATGCGTTTGCAGGCTAGGTTGAAGCGTGAGTGGGTATTCCTCAAAGGGCTGATGCGCACGCTCAAGCGCGTGAAATCCATCGCTCCCGACAGCGCCAACCTGATCTGCGACGATCTCGAAGCGGCGGTTGATCGCTGGTCGGCTCAACCCGCGATCACCTTTGAAGGCAAGACGATCACCTATGCCGAGATGGATGCGATCGCCAACCGCTACGCCCACTGGGCCAAGGGGCAGAGCATCACGCGCGGGCAGACGGTGGCGCTGTTCATGCCCAACCGTCTGGAATATCTGGCGATCTGGTACGGTCTGTCCAAGGTCGGCGTCGCCACCGCCCTGATCAACAACCAGCTGACCGGGCCGGCCCTGGCTCACTGCCTGAACATCTCGCAGGCCTTGCACTGCATCGTCGATCCCGAGACCTCGCCCTGCTTCGAGCAGGTCAAGGACGGCCTCGGCCGGCACGTTCAGCAATGGGTGCTGGGCCCCGCTCACGGCGACCAGCGCGATCTGGTCAACGCCCTGAAGAGCTGCAGCCAACTGCGCCCCGACCGCGAAGCCGCCCGCGGCGGCCTGACGGCCAAGGACACCGCCCTCTACATCTTCACCAGCGGGACCACCGGCCTGCCCAAGGCCGCGCGCATCACCCACATGCGGGCCCAGCTCTACATGCGCGGCTTTGCCGGCTCGACCGACGCGCGCCAGACAGACCGCATCTACGTCACCCTGCCGCTTTATCACGCCACCGGTGGTCTTTGCGCCATGGGGGCGGGGCTGTTGAATGGCGGGTCCATCCTGCTGCGCAAGAAGTTCTCGGCCACCCACTTCTGGAGCGACATCCGCACCGGCGGCTGCACCATGTTCGTCTATATCGGCGAGCTGTGCCGCTATCTGGCCAACCAGCCGGAGAGCGAAGATGACCGCAACCACAAGATTCGGCTGATCTTCGGCAACGGCCTGCGCCCCGATGTCTGGGACGACATGATGGACCGCTTCAAGGTCGGTGGCGTGCTGGAGTTCTATGGCGCGACCGAGGGGAATGTCTCGCTCTTCAACTTCGACGGACGGCGCGGGGCCATTGGCCGCATCCCCGGCTATCTGAAGAAGAAGTTCAACATCAAGATCGTCAAGTTCGACGTCGAGACCGAGATGCCGATCCGCGGCCCCGACGGTTGCTGCATCGAGGTGGCGCCGGGCGAGGTCGGCGAATGTGTCGGCCATATCGCCAACGACGCCCGCTCTAACTTCACTGGCTATGCCGACAAGGCCGCGACCGAGAAGAAGATGCTGCACGATGTCTTCGCCAAGGGCGACGCCTGGTTCCGCACCGGCGACCTGATGCGCATCGACAGCGACGACTACATCTATTTCGTCGACCGGATTGGCGACACCTTCCGCTGGAAGGGCGAAAACGTCGCCACCAGCGAAGTCTCCGAACGTCTGGCCGGGGTGCCCGGCGTGCTGGAGGTCAATGTCTATGGCGTCCAGATCGGCAACCTGGACGGTAAGGGTGGCATGGCGTCTCTGGTGGTCGGACCCGAGTTCGATATCACCACCCTGGCCGAATATGTTGACCGCGAACTGCCAGCCTATGCCCGGCCGATCTTCGTGCGCCTGCAGCGCGAGATCGAGACGACCGGCACCTTCAAGTATCGCAAGATCGATCTGGTCACCGAGGGTTTCGATCCGACGAGGACCAAGGATCCGCTCTACTTCCGCGATCCGGCCAAGGGCTATGTGAAGATCACCAAGGCGGTTCACGCCAAGATCATGGCGGGCGGTTTCAAGCTCTAAGAAGAACTTTACATCGCAAAGTGAATTCGCTACCCGTCGTCCGGTGGAACGATCGGGAGCTGCGGCGTGACTGAAGAGATGAAGGCCATTCGCGACGACATCGCGTTTATGCGCGCCTTGGCCGAGGAGGGGCGTCAGGCCCCTTTGCTGGGCGGTTCGATGCTGGTTTCGGCGGGCGCGATCTTCGGCACGGCCAGCCTGATCCAGTGGGCGATCCTGTCGAAGCTGCTGCGGGCCCCTTCCTCGGCGCTGGCGGTGGTCTGGATCGCCGCGGTCATTCTTCATCTGGTGATGGTCGTCGTGCTCAGGCGAGGGATCGGCGCTAAGCCCGGGGCCGGCTCGTCGGGAAATCGCGCCATGCGCAACGCCTGGATGGGCGTGGGCTGGGGGTGTTTCGTGATCTTCACCGCCCTGGCCCTGGCCAGCTGGAAAACCCGGGACCTCAATCTGATCAACTTCTCGCCGTCGATCGTGCTGGCGCTCTATGGCGGCGCATGGTCGGTGGCCGCGGCGATGTCCCGGGCGACCTGGTTGAAGGTCGTCGCGGTGGCCTCGTTCGCGAGCGCTATCGCAATGGCGTTGCTGATGGGCACGAATGGGGCCTGGCTGGGCTACGCCGCCGCCCTGTATCTGCTGGCGATGGTCCCGGGCCTGATCCTGATGCGGCAAGAACCCTCGGACATCGTCTAGGTCGCCATGGACGATTTCCAGATCGATCACATCGACGAGGTCATCCACGGACGCGTGCGTCTGGGGATCATGGCCTATCTGTCGGGCGCCGAGATCGCCGACTTCAACGCCCTGAAGGCCAAGCTCTCCGTGACCGACGGCAATTTGTCGGTCCATCTGCGCAAGCTTGAGGACGCCGGCTATGTGGCCATCGACAAGAGCTTCGTCGGTCGCAAACCTTTGACGCGCGTCAGCCTGACCGAGATCGGCCGCACGGCCTTTGGTGTCTATCTCGACGCCATCGGCAAGCTGGTCGAGGGCCGCTAGCCGCAGGTCCCGCCGTTCAGCTTTCGCTGATAGGCCTCGGCCAGGCTCAGATAGGGCGGGATGAAGGTCTGGATCGCCACCGGCTTGCCGTCGGTCGTCATCCCCGCCAGACCCGCCCGCATCTCGAAGTGCAGGTGAATGGTGGTGGGCGTGCCGCCAAAGTCGTTGGACACCTTGCCCAGCTTCTGGCCGGCCGTGACCTTCGCGCCTTCCGCCACCGCCAGGGTCGACATCTGCATGTGCAGGTAGCGATACGTGTAGTGCGGCGACGCCTTGCCCACCAGGGTTACGGTATAGGTCCCGATGTCGGTGATCGTGCCGGCCTCGGTCGCTACCGCCCAGTGCTCGTTCTTCTTGCAGGTGGCCGGGCGGATATCCTGGCCCTGGTGGCCGGTTCCCGAGGCGCACAGCGGGCTGGTTCGCGAGCGGGCCTCGCAGAAATTGTCCCGCCAGGGCAGGGTGTAGTTCAGGCTGTCGCACTGGCTGGGCTTGCCGGGCGGACCCATGCCGCCGCCGGGGCCATAGACCTGGGAATTGGCGAAGCCGGCTTCCTGCAGCGGCCAGCACATGGCCGGCGCCCAGACGGTGCGGTCCAGATAGCCCGAGCCCTGTCCGCTGGGCAGCTGGCCGGCGGGGCCGTGGTCGAAGGTGGCCGGCGAGGGGGCGGGCGGCTCTGCCGGCTGCACCGGATCGCCGGGGCTGGGCGGCAGGGGCTCGGAGGCCTCCTGCTCGGCGCCGCCATCGACGGGTTCGTCATCGGCCTGAGGCGGGCCGGGATCGGCCGAGGGCGGCTTGGGCGGCGCGTCGGGCGCGGGCGTCTTGGGATCACAGGCGGTCAGGGCCAGGGCCAGAACCGCCAGGGCCAGGGGCGCGGTCAGATTGCTCATCGGCTCAGCCCCCCAGGCCGGCTTCGGCGCGGGCGGCGGCGCCCAGCACCACGGTCGTGGTCTTGCTCACCAGACCCAGCACGTAATTGTCGTCGGCGCAGCGCAGGTCACCCGCCTTTTCGCAGCGGATCTCGACGGTGTAGAGCACGCCGTAGCGGATGAAGCTGGCCAGCTGGCCATCGACCGTGCGCTGCACCGTCAGGCCTTCCGGACCGACGGGATCGATCTTGAGGGGCTTTGAGGCGGGCAGGGGAACGATGGCGGTCGTGCCGCTGAGCGAGACGCCCGCCCCGGGGGCGTCGGCGGTGATCGTGTAATAGTCGCCAAAGCTGTAGATCCGCGCCCCGGCCGTCAGCTTGGGATCGTTGGGCAGCAGGATCGGCACGCGGGTGGCGTCCACCTGCGCCTTGTCCAGATTGGCCCCCAGGGTGTCGGACGCGCCGCCGCTCTGCCTCAGGCCGCCGACCGCGCCTTGCCAGTCGACCCGGCCGCCTCCGCGAGGCTGAGCCGTCGTCGCTGAAGGAGCCCGGGTCACAACGGGCGGGCGGGTGGCGCCGATCGGCGCGCCCGTCGCTGGATCCACCCGTGTCTGCGCCGTGACGCGAGAGGCGATCGTCGCGCCAACGCCCACTGTCGCGACGACAATGGCCGCCGCGACGATCAGTTGTCCGTTACGCATGGCCCCCACCGCATAACCCCGTTCTTTCAACCCTAGCGCGGATCCAGGGTCTTGTTAACCCTTTCGACTCGGGTCCGGCGATTGAACCGGCGCGGCTTCGTGGCTATATGGCCGCACTGCCTTGGGCCCATGTGTGTGGCGGCCCCAACAAAGCCCAGCTTACTCAAGGGGATACAGGTTCCGCCATGCTGCTCACCATGCTCAAGGCCAAGCTTCACCGCGCCACCGTCACCCAGGCCGACCTGGACTATGAGGGCTCGATCGCCATCGACCGCGACCTGCTGGACGCCTCGGGCATCCTGCCCAACGAGCAGGTCGATGTGCTGAACATCACCAACGGCGCGCGCTTCACCACCTACGCCATCGAGGCCCCGCGCGGCTCCAAGGTGATCGGGGTCAATGGCGCCGCCGCCCGTCTGGTGCAGAAGAACGACACCGTGATCATCGTCACCTATTGCCAGCTGCCGGCCGAGGAGGCCCGCAACTACGCGCCGACCGTGGTGCTGCTGGACGAAGGCAACCTGATCAAGAAGGCCGCCTAGGATGCGCGCCCTGGCCGGACTGATCCTGATCGCCGGCCTGCTGGCCGGTTGCTCGCCCAAGCTGCCCGAGGGCGTCGACGAGGCCAGGCTGACCGAGGGCGTGGGCCGCGCCATCGGCTCGGGATCGACCTGCGTGATGATGGCCGATGCGTCTGGCCGGACGGTCTGGCGGGCCGGCGGCTACATCACCTGCGCCCGCAATCTGCCGACCTGCGCCGGCGGCCAGCCGGTGATCGCCGAGGTGGTGCTCAAGAGCGCCATCGGCAAGCCGGCCCGCTTCGCCAGCTGTCCCACGGGCACGGGCGGCGTCAACACCGTCGGCTGGGCCATGGGCCCGGTGCCGACCGGCGAGGGCAAGCCCGCCCGCAACCTGACCTATGTGGCGGTCATGGAAGGCGAGCGGGCCCTGCCGGGGCGCGAGATTCAGGAGCGCGTCGAGCGCGCCTTCGAGAAGGCGGGCTTCTAGGGCTCCCTAGCGGGCCACCTCATAGGTGGCCGTGACGTCGATCCGCACCTTCAGCTCGCCGCCGGCGATCTGGGTGGAGTCGGCCATCTCGCGCTTGGCCATGGCGAACACCGGCATCGGCGGGGCGGGCGCATAGCCGCCGCCTTCGCCCAGATTGACCAGCCGCACGATCTTGTAGCCCGTGGCCCTGGCATAGAGGTCGGCCTTGGCCTGCAGCGCCTTGACGGCGTCCATACGCGCCGCGTCCTCGGCGACCTGCGGGTTCTGCAGGCCAAAGCTGATGCCGCCCACGGTGTTGGCGCCGGCGCCGACCGTGGCGTCCACCGCCTGGCCCAGCTTGCTCAGATCACGGACCGTCACCGTCACCTGGTTGGTCACCTGATAACCGTTGAACTTCGGCGGCTGGTTCTGCTCGTAAACATATTGCGGGTTCACGTTCAGGTTCGAGGTCTGGATGTCGCGATCGGCGATCCCGGCCTTGCGGAGGGCGGCCATCACCTGGTTCATCCGGGCGCCATTGGCCTTCAAGGCTCCGGCGGCGGTCATGTCGTCGGTCTGCACGCCCAGGGTGATGGTGGCCATGTCGGGCGCGACATTGGTCTCGCCCGAGGCGGACAGGCTGAAGGTGCTGGCGCGGAAGGCCGCATCGGCGCTTTGGGCCATGGCGGGCGCCGAGGCGAGGGCGAAGACGCCGCCCAAGATCACGGGGAGGGCGGCGGGGATCAGGGTGGCGGAGGCGATGCGAGCGGCAAACGAAGTCATGACTGAAGTCTCCTATCGGGTGGTCATGGAAGCTTGGCCGACCCGGTATGGTTCCCTGATGGAAGATTGAACCTGAACGGGAGCTTTAAGCCGCGTTCGGCCCATGCTAATGCGCCCTTCCTCCGAACGCGACGCGCGGTCCTGGGGGCCTGTAGCTCAATGGTTAGAGCCGACCGCTCATAACGGTCTGGTTGGGGGTTCGAGTCCCTCC